>CAYSSU010000022.1:17459-51504 GCA_964433895.1 uncultured Prevotella sp. | reverse complement strand
TTTTGCTTTTTGGGAGTGTTGATATTCAGCACTTTACAATTCGGAAGCAGATTCTAAAGAAAACCATCATGCTTACTATCGGCGGCTGTGTGGCTTTCATCGCCATGTCCGAAGCATTACCCCTGTTTTTCAAGTAACAGATCAAAGGAAGATTTCAGGCTCTCTGCAAAAGAGTATGGCGTCTTCCTTTTTAATACGATTTTATGGACATCTATCGTGAAGGTTATCCTGTTTTCAAAGGACTTCAAAAGCCATTGGAACTGATGGGCATCAGAGGCAGATTCCTGACATTGGCTGCCGGAGCCATTGGTGTGTCGTTCATCGGCTTTATCGTGTTTTCCATCTTGATTGGGAAATTGGCAGGATTCATTGCTATGATAGCCATGGCGCTGATTGGGCTCATCACCATTTATATCAAACAGCGGGGAGGACTTCATGCCAAACATCGATATCACGGTATTATCATATACAACAATCTGTTTACCCATTGAAAAAGAATGATGATGGTTCAAAAACGAAAACAATTTGACGGACTCTTTGCTCAATTGCAGGACGTGCAGGACGGCCGGGGGAAACACCTTAACACGGTGCTTTTTTCCAAGACCGGCGAATGCTCCGTTATCTTCGAAATGGAGAATCCCGTACAACAGTGGTGTACGGATGCCGATCAATATGCGGCTTTTCAGGATGTTCTGGCTAATATAGTTCAAACACTCGGCGAAGGCTATGCCATCCAGAAACAGGATGTATTCAGCCGGCAGTGGTATCACCATGAGATGACCGATAACATGGAGTTTCTATCCCGCAGCTATTTCAAGTTCTTTGAAGGACGGGAATATACCGAGATACGAACCTTTCTGATCATCACCCAAGAAGCGATCCATAGCTCTTTCATCAAATATGATCCTAAACGCTGGATGGACTTTCATGAAAAAGTCAGCAAAATCTCTGACATCTTAACGGAGAAAGGCATCCGGCACCGTAAGCTTTCCAAAAATGAAGTGAACGAATATCTTCACCGTTTCATGGCCGTATGCTTCAAGAAAGGACCATTCTCCATGCAGAATTTCAAAGCGACGGATGAATACTTGAGAATTGGAGACCGCGTGGTCAAGTCTTTCCCTCTTGTGGACGTGGATGAAATTGACCTGCCCAATTTTATTCGTCCCTATCTCCCTGCAACCGTAGGAGGCTTTCATATCGCCACCGACCTGTTGGCCTTTCTTGCGGAGATACCTTTCTTAGATTGTGTGATTTATAATCAGGTGGTGCAGATACCGGCACAACGCAAATTACTACGTAAACTGCAGGCTAAGGCCAAACGACATGGTTCCATGCCGGATCCATCAAACAAGATTGCAAAAGCAGATATCGAAACCGTGCTTGATATTCTGGCTACCGACAGTAAACTGCTTGTCAACACCAACTTCAACATTATTGTCAGTTGTCCACAGGACAAACTGACGCCTGTCACCTCCTTTATAGAAACAAAACTATACGAGTGCGGCATCATGCCTTC
The DNA here is from genome assembly GCA_964433895.1 of uncultured Prevotella sp. Lineage (GTDB taxonomy): Bacteria > Bacteroidota > Bacteroidia > Bacteroidales > Bacteroidaceae > Prevotella. The sequence goes on along the minus strand of CAYSSU010000022.1, from coordinate 49,985 downwards.
ACGCTCTGCCTATAATCAGTTGGAACTGTTCACTTGCAGCTTTCCGGGCAACGCTTACAGCTTCAATCCGGACTATGATCTCTTTCTGACACTCTCTGATGCAGCCTTATGCCTGTTCTTCAAAGAGCATCTCAAACATTCGGAGGATACACCTCTGACGACCTTTTATACAGACCGGCAAGGTCTGCCCATCGCTATCGACATCACCGGCAAGGAAGGCAAAAGAAAATATACGGACAATGCCAACTTCTTCTGTATCGGCCCGAGTGGCAGCGAAAAGAGCTTCCATATGAACAGTGTTGTCCGTCAACTGTTGGAACAGGAGACAGATGTCGTGATGGTTGATACGGGTGATTCATATGAAGGGATTTGCGGTTACTTCCATGGTACCTATATCTCCTACTCAAAAGAACATCCCATCTCCATGAACCCGTTCAAAATAACAGAAACGGAATATTCACAAAACTTCGGTGAAAAGAAAAACTTCCTGAAATCCTTGATTTTTCTCATCTTCAAAGGTGCCACGGCTCCTACCAAGATAGAAGACATGGTAATTAACCAAACATTGGTAGAATACTACGAAGCTTTCTTCCATCCTTTTAATGGATTTACAGACGAAGAAAAGGAAAAAATACGTAAGCGTCTGCTTCTGGAAGATAAGAAGAATGGCGTTTATGAGAAATTTGAAGAAGATTTTGAGAAAAGCCATAATGACAGGGAGTCGGATCAAGGCGGTTTCAAATTTACCGCAGACGAAAACATCCATTATAAAAAGGTGGAACGCCGAGTTGAAAAGCTGCATAACCTGATCAATGACAAGGCTGCATCCGAAGGTGAAAAGAAAGTTGCCGGCTCTCTCCTGGTACGGTTGATGTCAGAAGTCATGGAAGGACGTTATCTCCAGCGCATTGAGAAAAAGATAGACCACATGGAAGAACAAAAACGTAAGCTCAACGTGCACGAGCTGTCTTTCAATAGCTTTTATGAGTTTTCACTGGAACGGATACCGCAGATAACGGGTGAAAAGAAGATAGAATTCAATATTAATACCTTTGCAGCGATTCTGGAACAGTTCTATCGTGGCGGGGAGCTGGAAACGACACTCAATAATGATACAGACCGATCACTTTTCGAGGAGCGATTCATCGTATTTGAGGTGGACAAGATAAAGGACGATCCTGTTCTTTTCCCTATTGTCGTACTCATCATTATGGATGTATTCCTCCAGAAAATGCGTATCAAGAGGGGGCGAAAGGCGCTCATTATCGAGGAAGCATGGAAAGCAATAGCATCGCCAACCATGGCGGAATACATCAAATACCTTTATAAGACCGTACGAAAATTCCACGGTATTGCAGGTGTGGTCACCCAGGAACTGAATGATGTCATCGACTCGCCTATCGTTAAAGAAGCCATCATCAATAATTCCGATGTGAAGATACTACTTGATCAGTCCAAATTTAAGGACCGCTATGACCAGATTTCCGCCATTCTTGGACTCACACCCATTCAGCGTCAACAAATCTTCACCATTAACAATCTCAACAATCACGAAGGGCGCAACTATTTCAAGGAAGTATGGATCTGTCGCGGACAGTATTCCGATGTGTACGGTGTAGAAGAACCGCCGGAATGCTATTGGGCTTATACGACAGAACGGGTGGAAAAGGAAGCACTCAAAATATACGAAAGACATTATGATGGAGATATACAACGTGCCATCGTGGAAATAGAAAAAGACCGGAAAAAAGCAAAGATAAACAAGTATCTCGACTTTGCAAGAGAGGTCAACAAGCATCAAAATATCATGGAATTATGGGAAGCGCAGGAATAACTAAAAATAAGTTTGCAGGCATAAGATTACTTCTATACCTCCTGATGGCATGCTTTTCCACCCACGTAAATGCAGGTTGGAGAGTGGTCATCGATCAGAAGACGACAAAAGCCGTCGCAGCAAATGCCGCCTCACAGAAAGTTATTGAGGACCGGCATAATCAACGCTTGGATTCCATATCCTCCAAACAGCAGAAACTGATGAAATATACGGCTGCCATGGAGAGTTTCAAGGAACTTTATAAACTGTCGATGCAGAATATTACGGGATTTGGTGAAGAAAGTAAATACTACGTGGAGATATTCAATACAACGGCAGAGATATTCAAAGACATACCCGTTATGATCAAGTTCCTAAGCAAGGCACCGGTCAAGAACCATTTACTATGCTTAAATGAAATGACGGATATGGTCGTAGAAACGCAGGGACTCATCTCTGCATTTGTGGACATTGTAAACAATGGGCGTATCACTCTGCCCGGCAACAAGTATATGAATAAGTTCCTTTCTAAAAACGAGGATTCTAAAAATGACGGGTACAACTTTCTGGACCGTTATGAACGGTTGACACTGGCCAATCGTATATATATGCATTTGATGGAGATACGCTATAAATTGGAGGTGATGACCATGATGTGCCAATACTCCGGTACAAACGAACTGTTCTTCGCCATCGATCCGGCATCATGGGCGGCTTATTTTACGGGAATAAACATGGTTGACGGCATCATCAATGACTGGAAAGGACTTGGCGTATGAATGGCATCCGTATAAAGGCTTTAACAATCCTCTTTCTTTTTCTGTTTACAGAAAAGAGTCTAGCCGATGTCATACCTCTTCCGGGCGATCTACCTACCATAGAGGCCTTAATCAGTCTTCACAAACTAATCAAGCACGACGAGGACAAAGCGATGGAAAGGGTGGCTACCAGTTTTGGTGAGCAGTCTCTTGTGACGAAGGGTGCCGGGAAATTCAATGATGTGCGGACCACACTTAACACAAAGCTCAGCAATACCTATTCCTACCTACTGCTGGCCTCTTCACTGAGCACGACAGCTGCGAGCCTGTACAAATTAATAGACGAATACTCCAAATTCACCGGGCAGGCCTTTCGGTATGTGACTAAAAAACCTGTCGTCGGCTGGTACTATACGGAAGCCAATTACGCCTGTGCCAGAGAAATCAAGAATATAAAAGCTCTGTATGTCTCTCTCACGGCCAGCGGGATGAATGTAATGAAAGCCTCCATGGATGAGAAGATGGATATTCTATTCTCCCTGAAAGCTTCCATAGATAACATGCGCAGTATCATCGACAGTGCTTGGACATGGTGTAGCATTATCACGGAAGACGGCTTCCGTTACGATCATATCTGGGATATTCTAAACAGTGACGTCACCAGAGAAATAGCAAAAGAGGTAATTAATAAGTGGAATCAAATTTGAATCAAATGAAAATAAATAAGATACTCATCGGACTATTGGGAATGCTCCTTTTTACAATGTCTCCTGCTCAGGCGCAGAAGTCCGTACATGACGAACAAAAGGAGAAACAATGGAAATCGATGGAAAACGGTCCATGGGACTTCTCTCCTGACTGGTATTATTACTTTTTACACAAGGACTACAGCGGTGCGGAGAAATACTGGAAATGGAGAGGTTTCAAGTCCGGATATCATATTCGTTTCAAAGAAAACAAGTCGGATGTCAAACGCATCATGCCGACACGTATGACCTCAGAGGAAACTCAGAATCAGAAAATGAAGAAAGCGGAATCGGAACGGGCTTACATTGAAGAGCTTTACAAAGAAGAAGTAACAAGAACGGCCGACCGTAATGTGGACCTGACCTATTCTTCATTCAAGGGTGACTTCAACCGGATGCAGGAATCCATTTCGGACGGACTGCTTTTCTGTCTGAAAAAGAGTAAGGGGAAAATGAAGTTCCAGGTAGATCAACTTTCCAAAGAGAATGAAGTCCTTTGCGCTGATATTGCCTATATCCACAAAACGGGTGTAGGTTATGAACTGGAAAATAGCAAAAGAAAGAAAGCCTACCTGGAGATGAAAAAACGTATGGAGACACTGGTAAGCCGTACGGCACATCTTGTAGGTATGGCACAAGTATATTACTGAAGAAAAATAATAAAAAGTAGATCAGATGACGGATTTGTTATTGAATATGCAGGGAATACTGCTTACCATCGGGCTGCCTTCGATCGATGAGAGCCTTGATAAGCTGCTGGTCGCCATGGAGACTTTCCCTAAATCGGCGATTCTGGGCGATACGGTGGCTTATGCCCGTATCTTAGGCTTATGTCTGGCACTCTGTGTGGGTTCCTACGAGTGTTGGATGATGATGCTTGGACGACGGGGAATGGATGTTATGAAGTTGCTTCGCATCATAGGCCTCTCGATGTGTATCTCTTCCAGCAGTTGGATTGTCAGTGAATTACAAGTTCCGGGTAAAGCTTTGGAAAATACGACCAAGCAGATGGCCCGAGCTAAAAACAAAGAAGTGGCGGCACTGGAATTGAAAGTGGCACAGAAACAGGCCGATTATCTCAGCAGACTGCGTGCCGTCCAAGACAGTATCGAGACGGCCAAACAAGTGCAGGCTATCGGGCAGGATGCTCATTGGTGGGACAAGCTTATCTACAATATGGAAAACCTCTCTTCCACCATCAACAACTATGCCCAACGAGCGGCAGTGGCGGCAGAGACAAAAGCTTCGGAATGGATAAATGACATCATACGCTTTATCGGTGAACTGATCTTTCAGATGAGCTATTACGGAATACTTGTAGCGCAACGCATATTCATTACGATCATGGCGGTCTTTGCACCCATCATGTTTGCACTCTCCATCGTACCTCCATGGAGGAATGCATGGTCGCAATGGATTTCAAAATTCCTATCGCTCACATTATGGGGCTTTGTCACATATATGTGCCTGTATTACATTGATTTTATTCTATTGTACAACTTACAGGAGGATATTCAGGCTTACAGTCATTTGCTGAAAGGCAGTGTAAGTTCCTGGAATCAAATCGGAGCATTAGGACTGCAGGGCATCGGTTCGAACTGTATGTATGCCATGGGAATGCTCATCGGTGCCTATATCATCCGTTATGTTCCTGAGGTGGCATCCTGGTTGATACCCGGTGGCATCAGTTCCAGTGCCGGAAGTGCAGCGGGTGGTGTCGTTTCAGGTGCCGTAACAGGTGCAGCTTCAAATGCGGCCGGTACTGCTGCCACAGTGGCCAGCCTCTCCGCTTCGGGAGGAAGTAGTGCCATCGGTGCTGCAGCGAATCTTGCAAGACAGTATTCGGGCAGACACGGCAGTGACAAAGACGAAAAGAAAGAATAAAAAACGATAAAGATAACATACCCATATGCTGATTCAGAATTTGGAACAAAAGACAAGACTTGCACTTTTTACAGTGTTGCTGACTATCGTCGGAAGCACCATGACATGCTCTTTCTGTGCATACTACTGTGCAAAGCTCATTACGGACGAACGCAGTCAGATATACATACTGGATGGAGATATTCCTTTTCTTGCCCAGCGCAGCAAGCAGGAAGCCAATTTTGTGATGGAAGCCAAAGCCCATATACAACTGTTCCACTACTACTTCTTCAATCTGCCGCCTGACAACGATTATATCAAATGGACACTGGGCAAGGCCATGTACATGGCTGACGGAACAGCTATGAAGCAGAAACAAGCCATGGATGAAAATGGATTCTATTCCGATATCGTTTCTTCATCTTCAGTCTGCACCATCATCTGCGATTCCATCCATCTGGATGAGCACCAGCGGAAGTTCGTTTATTATGGAACACAGATCATCAAACGAAGGTCAAGAGACATGAAGCGTTCCATCATCACGACAGGATATTTAGAGAATGTGCCACGCACCCAGAACAACCCGCACGGACTGCTGATAACAAACTGGCGTACATTGGAAAACAAAGACTTGGATTATTAAAATCGACAATATGAAAAAGAAAATCAAAAGATGGAAAATGTCTGTTGAAAAAGAAACTCGTAGACAGGCTGAAGGTTTGATCCATAAATTATTCACAAAATGGAGACTGAGAGAACGAATTGACTATGCCAACAGATGGGCTCTCAGACATAAGGGCAAGACTTTGGGATGGACGGTAGGACTTCTCTTTTCATCTCTCTTTGTCGGATTCATACTCTCACTATGCCAAACCGAAGAGGCTGAACAAAACCCTTTGACGGGTATTGAAAAGGTTAAACCGATGTTTGACGGGCTGCAAAGCATCCAAGACCGAAAGACTTATCAGATAAGGCAAATGGAAGGACTGGCAGCCCGTGGACAGCTGATAAAAGAGGAACTGGATTCATTGGTGAAACTGCCGGAGAAAAGCCATGAGGATTCTGCTCGCATTATTATCCGGTACAAACAACTCGAAACCATCGTGGTTGAATTGAAGAACGGTAATTAAAATACAATATACGTATGAAGAAGATAAATTTCAAACAACCAAAGTACGTCTTTCCTCTCATTGTCTTCCTGCCAATGGTTTTTCTTGGCTATGAGGTGGCTAATCTGCTTGGTGGAAGTAGTACGAAGGCTCATACGGTAGCCACTGACAATATCAATATGACATTACCCGAAGCCCAAAATGAAGAGATGGGCGATAAAATGACAGAGATGAACAAACATTTCGGAGAGGATGATGCCTATACGGCTGTCGGTGCCCTCGGTGACGAGAAAGAAGTAAAAGACAGTACGGGGAGCGGTTATTCTGGTAAGGAACTGAAGAATATCGATGCCGAAAATGCACAACGGTTGAAGCGTCAGAAAGAAATGGACGACTTGGAACAAAGCCTGGCTCAGTCTCGAAGACACATCAATCGTTATGGATATGACAATAACGGAAGCTCCTCCAATAGAAAACAGGAAATGGACGATTACGCCAAAGAGATTGAAAATATACAAAAACGTAGCAGGGAACGGCAGAAAGCATTGGAGCAGGGTTTAAACATCTCGGAAGACAAAGAAAATAAGAGAAAGGATGGACTCGCTATAAATAGAAACAGAAACAAGGCTTCTACGAAAGCTGTTGAAAAAACTGAAGTCGTAAAAAAGATGGAGAACGACAATCAGGATAAATTCAATACGATCACGGATGAAACTGCCGTTGATGCACTTCTTATCAGGGCGATGATTGATAAAACCACTCGGGCGCACGAAGGAACACGATTGAGGTTCAAGTTACTGGATGACGTCTGCATCAAGAATGTAAAGCTGAAACGAGGCACTTACCTATATGGCCTTGTGACCGGATTTGTCGGACAGCGGGTACAAGCCGACATCACAAGTATTCTGGTCGGTAACAAGTTCATTCGCGTCAATCTCTCTGTCTTTGATAATGACGGTATGGAGGGCTTTTATGTGCCTCAGTCCGCTTTTCGAGATATGATAAAGGATGCCGGAGCACAAGTTTTGCAAAACAACATCAATTTGGATGCCGGGGCAGGCAGTGAACTGTCCGGTGAAGCCATTGCTCTACAAGCACTGCAAAATGCCTATCAATCGGCTTCGAGTGCCGTATCGGCCAACATTCGGAAGAATAAGGCCAAAATCAAATATAATACCATCGTTTATCTGATTAATAAAGAAGTAAATGAATAATCATATGAAGACAAGGACTAAAACAGCGGTCATTCTGGTAATGACCTTAATGCCGGGGACAAGAATGCTGGCGCAGCAGGATACGGTATTTGTAGCGAATAAGGACACGATTGTAACCCATTATATCCTTTCCCCTAAGGATATGGAAACTGCCAAGCACGTTATTTACGTAAATGAAGATGTGACAACCCATATCATTATGCCGGAGAACATTAAACTGGTGGATATCTCCACCGCAAAGATGGTGGGTAACCAGTGTGCCGACAACATGGTACGCATCAAACCCCGTGGCAGAATGAGTGAAAATGAACTGGCAGGTACGGTGACTCTCATCGGTGAACGCCATTTGGCTCAGTATGAAATGGTCTATACGGGCATACCTACAAAAGCCAGGTCATCGTATGTGATTTCACAGGAGGAATTAAGTCGATACGACAACCCGAACGTGCTCATGCCTGAACAGGACATGGCAGCTTGCGCCTGGGCTATCTACAGCAGCAAACGAAAATTTAACAATATCCGGTATACAGCCAGTGGAATTCAGGCGGTAGTAAATAACATCTATACCATCGGTGACTACTTCTTTATTGACTATTCGCTATATAATAATACGAATATCAAGTATGACATCGATGAGCTGCGCATCAAGTTGACCGACAAGAAGGAAGTGAAGGCAACCAATTCGCAAACGATTGAACTGACACCTGTCTATATGCTCAATAAAACCCGTAGTTTCAAAGGAGCCTATCGCAATGTGATGGTCATTGAGAAACTGACGTTCCCGGATGAAAAAGTACTGAAGCTGGAAATCTCCGAAAATCAGATTTCAGGTCGTGTGATCTATCTCTCGATTGAGTATGCGGATATCCTTCATGCTGACGGCTTCAGCGAGAAAATGCTAAAACATCTGACATCTTATCCAAATAAATAGTTGTAACAATGAAAAAGATATTATTGATACTTGTATGCACCGTCTTTTCCGTTAAAGGCTTCGCAGGAGACGGAGATCATTATTTCACCTTGAATGCCGGTTTTCTCTTCCCCAATACACTGAATGCTACATTGGGCTATGAACGGGAACTGGAATACGGAAATGCGGTAGAACTCTTTGGTGAGGTTGGAAACCGTTGGCACAAAGATCCTGTATGCGGAAAGGTATGCAAGGACGTGTTTTGGAAAGGCTATTATTGGGATGGCGGCTTATTATATAAGCAGCGATTGGTTCGTTATAAGAACGGCTTGCTTCGCTTTCGTCTGGGTCCACAGTTCGGCGCCGACAAAGGAGAATACTTTTTCGGCCTCGAAGGAGGTTTTGAATATAATTATATCTTTCCAAGCGGTGTACAGTTCTCCCTAGTCCAAAAGAACAATGTGAACTTCCTGCATGGCGATACGTTTAGAAACGGATTGTTGATAGGAATTAAAATACCTTTTTGACGATGAAAAAGATTTTGTTGTTTGTTGCAGTGAACTTGACCGTTTGGTTGGGACTGATCTCTTGTGAGAATCATACGGACGAATTTGACAACAGTCCAAAAGTGGGAAGCATTCTGCTTTCAGACGGAACGGTGGTATCATCAGAAAGCTTCAAAGCTGATGGTATGTCAGCAGTGGGCGTTATTTTCTATGTCAGGAGGGACACGATTCTGGTAGTCGGTACGAAGGAGTTGGGAAGTTATGCCTATGCCGATTCACTGGTTACTATATCCGGAGTGACGAATGACTACACCTCGCTTTGCGGCACAGAGAACACGGCGGCCATCATGGCATCGGGCATTGCTTCTCCCGCTGTGAATGCGGTTAACAAATACACCACGTATTTTTCCAGTTGGGCTCTGCCTTCGGCCGGAGAGTTGAGAGCCTTGTCTGCTTCTCTACCTATCGTTAGCCGTACCATGAAACTCATCGGAGGTGATGACTTTCAAAGCGGGCAGTATGTCAGTTCCTCTGGGGACGGAACATCATCAGGAAGCGAACAGATGTATTATTATAGTGTGAGTCTCCAAAGTAGCTATGTGACTTCAACGATCAAGACTATGTCCGGACTGGTACGGCCTATTCTCAGACTTCATTAAACATCAGTATCTATGCCTGTAGAAGAGACCAAGGAACAGCAGCAACTATATGGCACCTTTCGCAGTTGCATCTATATTTTTCTCATTATTGAGCTGGTGATGAACCTGCCTATTGGTACGGATAATCGACTGACGGCTTTTCTTCTGCAACTGCTGGAACGTTTCAGGGTGTTCAACAGTGTCGCTTCCTGTAAGGTCATCGAACTGATATGTATAGGAGTCACTTGCATCGGAACGCGGGCAAAGAAAGCACTGAAGTTTAACCTTCGGACAATGGTAATCTATCCCATCTGTGTAGGCATCACATTGACGGCGGCTTGCATGATGGTATATGACGGTTCGTGGGGAGGAGAGTCGTTCGGTTTGCCTACCAATCGAATTTTGTATGCTATACTATCTGTTGTCGGAACAATGCTCATCCACCAAGGATTGGATGGTATTGCCAAATACTACAACTATCGTGTAGGTGAAGATCGATTTAATTTCGAAAATGAGTCATTCCAACAATCGGAGGAACTCAATGAAAACGAATATTCCGTCAATATTCCGATGATCTATTATTATCAGCAGAAGATGCACAAAGGTTGGATCAACATCATCAACCCTTTCCGTGGTACGATTGTACTGGGAACACCGGGGTCCGGAAAGTCCTTCGGAATCATTGATCCGTTCATCAGACAGCATGCGGCCAAGGGTTTTGCCATGATGGTTTATGATTACAAGTTCCCGACACTGGCAAAAACGCTTTTTTACCAATATTGCAAAAACAAACGGTATGGACATTTACCCAAAGGATGCGGTTTTCACCTTGTGAACTTTACGGATGTAGAATATTCCAACCGTATCAATCCCATTCAACGAAAATACATTCCCGACCTGGCAGGTGCCTCGGAAACGGCAGCAACACTACTGGAATCCCTAAATAAAGGTGGCGACAAGAGAGGTGGCAGCGAAGCTTTCTTTCAGAATTCGGCAGAGAATTTTTTAGCATCCATCATCTATTTCTTTGTGAATTTTCACCCTGCAGGATTCAAGAAAGGAAGAAAGCTGCAACGCTACGTGCTCTACAATGATAGAAAACTTCGTCTTGTCATTAAGAATTGGATGGACTATAACGCCATCGATGAGAAAGGTCATACGATCCTTGATTTTACAGACAGCCGGGGATGCAATGTCTCGACGGATGAGGATGATATGTTCGTGGATTTGGATGGATTCAGTTATGAAGACAGAAACGGCAACCTTGTTGTCATTACCAGGTCATGGTACGAAAATGATGCAGGTAATGAAGTGGAACCCGATACCATTACAGGCGAATATTCGGATATGCCGCATGTATTATCCTTTCTGGGTAAGCCTTACGGAGAGGTGTTTGACATTCTGATGCAGGATGAGAAAATCATGTCACTGATGGCACCCTTCCAATCGGCTTGGCAAAACAAGGCGATGGATCAGTTGGAAGGCATGGTAGGTACCTTGAGGGTGAATGCGGCACGTTTAGTTTCGCCGGAAGCTTACTGGGTATTTACAGGTGATGATTTCGATTTAAAAATATCGGATAGGAATCATCCCTCCTATCTTGTCATTGCCAATGATCCCGAGAAGGAACAGGTTATCGGATCTCTGAATGCCCTCATCTTAAATCGGCTGGTAACCAGAGTCAACAGCAAGGGAAACATCCCCATCTTCATCATTGTAGACGAGCTGCCGACGCTATACTTCCACAAGATAGACCGACTGATTGGTACGGCACGCAGTAACAAGGTCGCCGTCACGCTCGGATTTCAGGAATTGCCACAATTGGAGGCGGACTATGGCAAGAACGGTATGCTGAAGATTATCACCACATGCGGTAACATTTTCATGGGGGCTGCCCGCAATAAGGAAACGCTGGAATGGGCACAGAATGATGTGTTCGGTAAGGCCAAGCAGACCTCCAAATCCATCACCATCAACGATCAGAAGGTCTCCACTTCTATATCGGAGAAGATGGATTATCTGGTGCCTGCCGCCAAAATTGCAGACATGGCTACCGGTTGGTTGGCGGGGCAGGCTGCCAGAGACTTTACGCCGACGGACAAGAACATGCTTTCCTGTTTTGACATTGAAGAATCAGAAGAGTTTAAGACAACCAAGTATTTCTGCAAGACACATTTTGATATGGATAAAATTAAGAGAGAAGAAAATAACTATCAGGAACTCCCCAAAATTTATAAGTTTTCTTCGGCCAGAGAAAAGGAGATCATGCTTAACCGTAATTTCAAACGAGTGAATGACGAGATAGATACCTTGATAGCAGAACTTTCAGGGAAAGAAATTGAAAATAAGGAATGAGAGGTCAGTGTTTATCCGGCAGCAGTCTGAAGGTCATTGCAATGGTGACAATGGTTATTGACCATACAGCCTGTTATTTCGTAAGTGACGGATGGGAATATGAATGTATGCGAGGCATTGGACGCATAGCCTTTCCCATCTTTGCCTTTCTCATCGCGGAAGGTTATCGGCATACTCGCAGGAAATGGGATTATGGGCGCAATCTGCTGATATTCGCATTCATTTCTGAAATACCATGGATGCTGCTTCACACCGATGGATCGCACAACGTGTTGTTTACCTTGTTGGCCGGCCTTTGCGGCACAGCTATTCTGGACAAGTTGAAAAGCCATAAAATATTACCTCTTCTAGTTGTACTGGTTATCGCCCTTGCCACCTCCGCCTTAAATACAGATTATGGAATACAAGGTGTAGCGTTGGTGTTGATTTTCTATGTATTCAAGGATAAACCACTACTTCAATTGCTTTTTGCCTTGCCTTTGTTTTATGACTTCTATCCTTTGGGTATTTTGGCATCTTTCGGTTTGATAAGTTTGTACAACGGAGAGCGAGGTTTTATCAAAGAAGCTTATTCAAAGTTCCTTTTCTATGCTTTCTATCCTTGTCATTTGATGGTGATTTGGGCATTATTATTAGTTGTATAAACGTTCAGAGACAGATTATATACTGCAAACCAAAGAACTATACAATTCCTGGCGTTATTGTTTGACGGTACAAAAGTTAGTCTATGATGTGTAATGAGTCCATCTATCTTCATATTGCTCCAGCACTTTAACGGGGATTTGATTCTCTGTGGCTACTCTTTGCCAATCACTAATGACACTGGTTACTTCATTAATAATATCAGAAGCGTCTCCTCTGTCAAGCATATAGCTCTCGCTCGAATCTCGCAGAGCATTGATGTCTGATAACTCGGTATTTTCATTGATCAGCAGACACTGATGAATCTTTGTGGCCGGATTGATATCGTAGGCAGGCGAGAGCGTCCAACCTTTCGGGGTGAGTATGAAGCCATGATTGCGGAAATGGTCGTCAGTGTTTCCAAAGAGAACATTGAAGGCCACGCGACGATAGAGCTCATGTAGGTTCTGTTGAACATCTGTGCAATTTCGCACGATAAAATCTACAATGTCAAGATAGCCATTACCCGTGCCGGCACCACTTCCATCGTCTAGACCAAGCAGTGACATGGCTGATGCGAAATGCCTGCGCTTGCCCTCTGGAGTTCTATCGAATCGCTCAGATAACAGCAGATGCCTGTCCTTTGAAATGGGAATGACACGAGTGTTAGCCACATCGATACCCGCTTTACGTGCCAGAATATGAGAGAAATGCTCTATCAATTCGGTATCTTCAAGGTCTTTTTTCGATGGGAATTTGGCAACATAAAGCCGTCCATCTGTGTCCACTACATTGGCCTTTGGCCGGGCACCACCGAGTGAAGAACCTGGGTCAACAAGTTGGTCAAGCCAACGCTGCTGGGGAAGTTCATTACGTTCTTCAGCCGATTCGATCTCTTGACAGGCATCACACAATGCTCTAAGACTCTCAAGTGGCGGTATACTGTATCGCGAGTTTGAGTTGATGAATGCGCCATTGTTCTCTGTACGATACCGAATTCCACCCATCCTCGTCAGATCTTCTATACCCACCAAATAGTCATAATTGCTTAACGTCCTCACGGGTCTATGCTCTTCCTGCGCTGCCAGTCGTTCCCTTCTGTCCAGAAGAGCCCGGCCCCATCTGTCAGGGAAAGAATCTTTAACGAAACCAAACACAGAGTTACCCTGCCTGGGATATTGCATTCCTCTGACGTTCATCACATCACCACTAAGAATCACGCCCCCATGACGGGACAACCACTCACGTGAGAATTCAAAGGCAAAGTGATCGTTGCCCCTTACACGCTCATAAGAGAGTACGCCTATCTCCTCTGTCTGCTCCAGAAAGTCAAAATCAGCATATACATATATCTTCTCCATACTATTCTATTTTTTAAGCTCCGCATCCTGAAGGTCACGACCCAGGGCATCGTCACCGGCAATCAGTTTGATGTCGTTTTCAAGATTGAGTGCATAAAGCACGCGGGCATAAATACCCATTGCCACCGAGGGGTCGCCATGCTCCACCTTCGACACCGTAAGACGTGTCACGGTTGCCCTGTCTGCAATATCTTGCATGGTGAAATGCCTTCGTTTACGTGCCAGCATAATCTGCTCGCCCATTAACTCCAAATTCTGAGTCACGGGTTTTGGCATAACCTTACCAAATGTCTTTCTACTCATACTAAATGTTTATTGTACGGCACAAAGATAAATAAAAATGTTCACTACAACAAACATTTTAGAATAAATCCGTAGATATTTAACGTTTTGAAGACAGACTGTATAATAAAGATTCGCGGGGAACATATCATTTTGAAACAAAAGATTTGCGGGAAAATAGCATTTAATGGATAATAGATTTGCGGGAAAACATTATATTGGTCATTATGCAATGACATAATAAGTATATGCTTGCATCTAAAATATACGGTGTTCAGTCAGATTGAGATGCCTTTTATTAGCAATTTATCACTGCTTTTTCTAATAGTCAATTAAACGATAACTGATGCCAGAACCCAATTATAATCTATAATCCTATTCTCTGGTTGATACCATTGTATTCAAAATCAAAACTTTATAGTTCCTACTCAATATCCAAAGAAAACTGATATCAGTGGAAGGGATTAAAGGCTATCAACAATCTTTCTCAATTTCAGCGTATATGTTCTATCTTCGGCATAACCAATACGGTTCAGAAATGTATAGTAATCACCATTGCGGTACTTGTATTGCACATAGTCACGATAGGCCTTGGCGGACTCTTCCCATGTATCAAAATTATAATAACTTCCGTCCGTAGGACTGCGCAACCCAAAGAGATTATTCTTATCCAGACATACTCTGGATGTGAAATAACCGGTCTCCAGTATGGCCTGAGCCAGAACTATCTTCGGATAGCGAATGCCATATTTTTGTAATGTTGCATAAAGACGGTCCATATTTAATCCGGAATCTGGCAGGATGCCATCTTGCAAATAGCGAATTCTATCTTGCAGCATTGTAATGTAGTGATTCAAGTAGGCAATGAAGGGCTCAGGATCGATGTTTTTCCCGTCTTTTTTAATTCTGAGATGTAGATGTGGACCCGTTGACTTTCCTGTACTTCCTGAGATTCCAATAATAGTCCCGGCTTCAACGATCTCATTCTGTTTTACAGTTATATGGGATAGATGTCCATACAGACATTGTAGGTTACCATAATCAAGAAGAACAAAATTACCATATTCCTTTTTTCCATGATGTATCTCCCTTACAATCCCTGGTAGCATGGAATAAACCCGCTGATATCTACATTGAAAGTCAATACCGTCATGAAATTTGCGGCAAAGACTAATCGGATCACGTCTTATCCCGAATGCTGAATTGACGTTCAATAAATCCAATGGCAGACAAACATTCATCCGTTCCTTAATAAGACCAGAAAGTAGACTGTCCGTCAGATTGACAAACACCGGCACATCCCTGCTTATCGTGACTTTATACCCCTTGCCCATGGAAACAAGTTTTTCCTCAGATACTTCTTTAGGAAGTGTCCTCTGAGGTATGCTGTCCCCTTTGGATAACAGCGTTTTAGATATCTTCCTTGTTTCGGGTTCAAGCGTGTAAAACTGCGCTGTCACTTTCAGAGCGGGAAGCGAAAGAAAATAAAGGGTAAAGAACAGAACCCGATAGCACCTAAAAATGAGATTTTTCGTATACATTTGTAACAATAAACTGATTTACAATCACAAAGATATATAAAGCATCATTCCTTATGGACGGACAAACAATGTTTTCAAATGAACAGATACCTTATGGCAAATTAGCCAAACTGGGTATCAGCGAGTAGAAACTCCGCTCTATGCCTGAAAGCCTGAGAAATACGCTCATGGACGGTAAGGTATCTCCTTTTATTCAAGCACAGATTCAGACAGAAAATGGCAAGGTCATCGGCCTACCACTCAAGTTACAAATGGTGAGGGATCAAACCGGAGCCATTTTACTAATGGCTTATCCTATTCGCAGAACCATTGCCAATGACATGAAACTGAATGCTACCGAACTGGAGCGTGTCAGTCATGGCGAGGTCATTCAAAAGGAGACAAACGAAAGTGCTATCCGCATGAAAAAATATGTGCAATTGGACCGGGAGACAAAATCTTTGATACAAAAGAATGTCACACAGGTAAGACTGACGGAAAAACTCCGCGAGATGGAAAAGATAAACGATATTGAACTGGGACAGAATCAGAAGCAGGCTGCTCTCGACGGCAAGCCTATTGAACTGAGTATCGGCGAAAGTAAAGTGTCTGTCGGGGTTGACTTGCGCGAACCGCAAGGTTTCAAAGTAGTCAACGGGGATATGAAGGAATGGGAAAAGCAACAGAAAATAAGGTATGACATCGCAAATGAAGATTTCATGGGTTACGTAATGACCGATGAGAATCGTTGGCAATACCAACAAGTCGTTGATAAGCTATCTTATCAAATAAAAGAAAATAAAGAAGAAAAACAATTCAGCGGACTAAAACGATAAAAAATCCGTTGTTAATATAAACAACAGCGCTCCATAGGAGTATCTTTAATATTCAATCACACAGCTTTGGCATAGTCAGACAGAGTGAGGCCTTTAATTCAAATTTCCACCCAACAGTTTTCTGGAGGGCATTGGTTAAAGGCGCATTCAGATAAAAAGACATGTCAAAGAACAAGCGACAACAGATCATTTTTCAGCCTTATTCTTATTTGGATAAGGACGAATCTTCATGTCCTTTTCTTTGTACGTCATTATAGAATTCTCAAAAGAATGAATCATTATGGTCACAAAGAAAAAGAAGACGGTGAAGCAGCAAAGAGCCGAGCAGACTGCAACAAAAGAGCAGACCGCTGAAAAGACTACCGAAGTGAAAACCGGAGAAAGATCCCATGTTAAGAATGAGCCTGCCAAGAAAGAGATGGAAAAGGTGCAGAAAGAATATCGTGAACCGCAGATGATTACGGTGAACGGTGGAAAAGTGACTCATGCCCATGCCTTTCCTTCCAAGGATAAACCCGAAGACTGGTATTATACTGCCAGATTGGATGGTATTCAATTACATCCGATAAAGATGTCGAAGGAAGATGTAACAGCCTACCAAAAGAAAGAAATCTCTGTGGAAAAAATGATGGAAAAGTATTATCCAACTAAAGTAGCCAAACAAGTAACTCCGGAACAATTCAAGGCTGACAGGCAACTTTCAGACGGGCGAACCATCGACAAGATGAATGTCTATAAGGAAAAAGATGAAACGAAACAGGATTTCGGTAAATACAAACTCTATACACAGGTCGGTGAGCAGAAAATGTCACAACTAATGTCCTGGAAAGACTTGAATGCTTATTTTGACCGTGTAACGACACCGGCTAAGTTGGTTGAGAAAAACTTTGGAGAACGGTTGCATCTGGCTTCCGCTTATGAAAAATATAAATTACCGGAAGGAATCAAAATGAGTGATGTGCGTGTGTCTAAAGATAAGCAAAATGGCAAATGGAACATTTTCGTCAACATGGGCGAAGTTGGTAAGACGGATAAGAAAGCCTTGTCCTTCGATGACGGATATTCCCTGTTTTCTGCAAAGACAGCTGATCGTGGACAACTGGCAGCCAAATATCTGATGAATGAGATGACTTCTCTGTTAAACCATCATCCTGCGGAAACACAAAACCGTGGACTGAAAGTTTGAAGTTCCGTGTCTTTCCCTGTCGGTAAGGTCTTTCTCATCGACAGGATTTTTGTGGAATAAATCTATTTAAATAAATAATTATGATGGCAGAAACTTATGAAAAGCTGGTACAGCTTAAGCAGGAAGGGAAAATCGGTTGGCTCGACTTTGTACTCAGAGGCGAAAACTCCGATGACTTCAAACAATGGTGTGAGGACCATGGAACAAAACCGTGTGAAGATGCAGCAGAATTCTATGTGGACATGACCGATAGAAAGATGTTTGATCATCAGATTCTTGAAGATGACGATAATGAAGAATGGTACTGAAAACAATGCAAAATCACAAAGTGAGAAAGCCGTTGACCTGTTTACCGGTATGATGATTGAACGCATGGAGGCGATGAAGTCGGAGGATTGGAAAAAAGGATGGATTGCAGGAAATACCGTTGGAGGACTACCTCAGAATGTTACGGGAAGGAACTATTCAGGCAGCAACTCCTTTTTCCTGGAATTGAATACGGCCCTGAAAGGTTACAAGACACCGGTCTATCTAACCTTCATACAGGCACGTGACCTCAAAGCCCATATTCTGCAAGGTGAAAAGTCGATGCCTGTACTATACTGGGATGTTGTGGTACATGACCGGAACGGGAGAAAAGTCGATTACGATGATTTCAAACAGATGCCTAAAGATCAGCAGTCCATGATGAATGTCATTCCGTTTCTTCGTGCCTACAGTGTTTTCAATCTGGAACAAACAAATCTACCGGAGGTCAATCCGAATAAATACCAGAGCCTTTTGAAACGTTTTACTCTTCCTGAGATCAGAGATACGAATGGTATGTTTTCTAACGCTGCCCTTGACAAAATGTTTGAACGGCAGAGTTGGATTTGTCCCATTCACTGTGACAAACCATCCGGCAGCGCCTTTTACCGTCCTTCAAGTGACGAGATTGTCCTTCCAATGAAGGCTCAGTTCAACAAGGGGAATTCGAACGAAGAAATCTATAAGGATGGTATGGAATTCTATTCCACAGCGCTTCATGAGATGGCCCACTCCACAGGCACTGTTCAACGTTTGAACAGGTTGAGTGGCGACAATTTCGGTGATCCGAAATATGCCAAGGAGGAACTGGTAGCGGAATTGACATCGGCTATGATTGGCAACTCCATGGGTTTTGACAAACGCATTCTTAATAACAATGCCGCTTATCTGGATAACTGGATTGGGGCACTAAAAGAAAACTCCAAATTTATCGTTTCGGTAATGGCGGATGTAAACAAGGCGGCCAATATGGTATTGGAAAAAATAGACGAGCAGAAACTGGCACTCGGTGAACCACCTCTGTTGGAAAAGAACCGTTCAAAGAGTATGTCTTTTGAAATAGCTTCGACTGACGAAGAAGTGCCATTCAAGGATGCATCCATCTTTAAACTAAAAAATGGAAACTATGCTGTGCGAGCCTCTTATAATGGCGTTGACCTTGGAATAAAGAAAATTGAAAGCAATGTAGCCACACTCTATTTCTCTCTTGATAGGACCGAAGACAAACAGCGTTTGCTGACACAAACACTCAACAAGAATTTTGCAAATGTTCTTCCGAAAGTTGGAGTAAACAAAGAGCAATCGTTAAAAATAGGATAAGCATAAAGTAATGGCAATCAACGTCAATTTCAAAGACCTCAAGGCAAAAGTCGGTGTGGATGACATAGCCTATTATCTCGGTTATCGTCTGGACCGTTCTGCGGGTGTGGGCAGATACATTGAGATGGTACTGGATAACGGTGGTATCAATCGCGACAAACTTGTCATCAAGAATCCAAATGACAAATCCTCTCAGACTTATTTCCACAGAAACGGAGCCAAAGGTGGTGACGTGGTGAACCTTATTCTGGAAAACATCAATAGTTTCGGAGAAAGCGGATGTGACACATGGGAAATCGTCGCAAAAGTGATGGCTCGTTTTGCCAATGAACCGATTTCTGATTACGGAGGCAACAAGTATCTGGAAAAGACCGGCTATAATGAAAGTCACGTGTTCGACCCGAAACGATATGAGACACAACCTGCAGAAGAACACTTAAAGCACATGATGTCATACTTCTCCAGACGGGGAATTACAGAAGAAACCGTCCGCGTATTTTCTCCTTTCCTATGTCGTATCAAGGATTTGAATGCGAAAGCCTATGCCAACTATAACCTGGGATTTCCCTATACCGAGCCGGGGGCCGTAAAGGTTTTAGGTTATGAAATACGTGGATATAATGGCTATAAGAGCAAAGCGGCGGGGACAAACTCATCGTCTGCCGCATGGATTGTCGATTTGTCGAATAAGGCGAATCCTTTAGATATTCGCAATGTATACTTTGCTGAAAGCGGATATGATATCATGTCGTTTTATCAGGCCAACCGGTTAAAGATAGACAAGGACAGTTCGGTATTCGTTTCTCTTGGTGGCACATTCTCGGACCGCCAGATTACAGACATCATGAATCATTATTCGGAAGCCCGCGCCATGGACTGTTTCGACAATGACCTGCCGGGCCGGATTTATGGCGTGAGAATGGCCGGGCTGCTGGAAGGTCTGCATCTTGATATCATCAAATCAGACAGTGCAGTCATTATCAAAACCGGAGGCAAAGAGTTTTCCATGTCTTCGGATAACGTTTCCATTGCAGAACTGGGCAAGCACATACATTTACGATATAAAGTCGGACAATGGAAAGCAGCTCCTGCTTTTAAAGATTGGAATGACCAGATCATGAATAAACCGATGGGCATCATTCAGGGGAAGTCGAAATACCAGCGGGATGAGAAACTGGCCGAAAATAGAAAGAATTGTTTCAAACTATAACCAATATTTGAATCATGAAGAAATTTATCCTATTAACGATATTCTGTACTTCTGTAGGTATAGCCAGTTATGCACAACAGACCGATCCGACATTGACGGGGGCAGTAATAGCCCAAAGTGAGATGTTGAAGAAAATATTCAATAACCGCGAGAAAACACAGAACAAAATTATTGCAGCCGAGACAACTGTAACGGCTGCAATGGAACGGATGCACAAAGTGGAAGATCAAATGCTGGATTATCTCAGCAACGTACAGGGAGCGATGCAAAATCTGTATCAGGTAAAGCGGGCAACAGAACTGACAACCACGGAGATACCAAGGAATATGTCACTTCTCAAAAAATCTCTTCCAGGACATCTTAAAGGTACTGCCATTGCACTGCTCGTTTCAGACGAACTGACGGATGCTGCCACTCAGATGGCGAGTCTCTATCCATTCATGAAACAATTGGTAACAAGCGGATCATATACGACCTCTGATTATGATGCAAACGGAAAACCCATTAATCAAAAGAATAAGGTGAATCTGCTGAACTCTGCCGAGCGCTATTATGTAGCCAATGAAGTCGTAACCAAACTGGAAAGTATCAATACAGACCTATGGTTACTGGCATGGCAGATAAGAACGATGTCTTGGAATGACCTTTGGTTTGGACTGGATCCAGAAGGATGGGCTTCTTTTATGTCGGGAAAAGCCATAGCGGAACAATTGATTTATGAATGGAAATATCTGTGATACATAAGAAATCAACATTTGCTCATATGGAAATAAATTATTATATTTAAGCTGTATATAGTTAATATTCAGCATGTTAATAACATATTTACAAGGAGCAAAAAATAACGAAAAGGAATAAAAGTGACAGAACATTAAACTCGATTTGAGCTATCTGTTTTCTCATTGAAGGGTAAATTGAAGTCAAAAGTCGGTGTTTTCAGCGAACAATTGATATAAAATAAAAAATTAACGATTTTTAGTATGGAAGATAAGTATCCATTTTTGGGCAAGTGTCCCGTATGTGGTAAAGGCGAAATAGTCAACAGTGATTATGGATGGCACTGCAACAATATTTCCCAAAGTGGAAAGCAATGCGGATTCATTCTTTACCGGGTAATGCATGGCGTAGAAATGACTGAAGAGTTATGCAAAAAATTGATAGAAGATGGTCAGACGGATGTACTGACTATGAAAAACAAAGACGGTCAGTCTTTTCGTGCACACTTTGCCATTATCAACGGCAAGGTGGATGTGTTGCATGACATTCACAATCTTGAGGGGAAATGCCCATTATGTGGCGCTACAATGGTAAAAACATGCAAAGGTTACATTTGTAAAAATGGTATTGGAACAAAACCGACTTGTGGGTTCTTCATTCCAGGCATTATCTGCAATCGTAAAATTACCGAAGAAGAAGTCGAACTTTTTTTATCTGGAAAACTTGGCGTATTGGATGGCTTTGCCACAAACGATTGGAAGATGTTTTCATCAACTTTGGTCATAGGTAATGATAGGAAAGTAACGTTGGATTCTAAAATAACCAAGTGCCCGTGTTGTGGCGGTGACATCCATGTGGGGCTGAAAGCTTATAATTGCAGTAATTACAAAGACACAGTGCATCCGTGCAATTTTTCTATTTGGCGTCATATTGGCGGTCATGCCGTAACAAAAAAGGAAGCACAACAGATTTGTGAAGACGGTATTACGCATGAAGTGATTGAAATGTATAAGGAAGATGGAACCGCTTATTACAAACGACTTGCATTAAGTCCGGATAAAACTAAAATCATCAAAATATGAAAATGAAGAAATACATTAGCCTTTTAATAGGAACGGTTTTGTTACTGTCCGTCTCATCTTGTACTAACAGACAGCATAAAGTCATCGAGCTGGCGGAAGCTCATTTGGAACAATCGATCAATGACTCTGGAAAGTTGAGAATTATCAGTGTTTCAGATCCTGATTCTGTCTTTGGTACCATCTATTTTACAGAACAAGAGCAGAAAAATATCATGGGCATTATGGCACAAGTAACCCAAAGCATTATGAAACGTACAAACAACTTCGAGAGTTTCAATGCTAATGATGCTTATGTCATGGACTTGGCTAGTCGCCAGATGCGAGCCAACTCGGAGATTCGTGAATTATTGCTGAACCAAACCAACAATCAGGAATGGACAGGATGGAAAGTAAAGGTAGATTTCCAAGCTATTAATCATACCGGACTGGAATATAAAGCCGAACGATGGTATTTCATCAATAAGGATGCTTCACAAGTCATCAAAACATTGGAATTGCCATTGCCCTGATCTTTAATCATAGAATTGCTTACTCAACCGTTTAAAACAATAGAAATATGGAATTTAAAGGAAAAATTATCGCAGTAGTGGAACCTAAATCCGGGACAACTGCAAGAGGTACATGGAAAATGCAGCAGTTCGTAGCTGAATCTGAAGGGCAATTTCCTCATCGGTTACTTTTCGAGGTTTTTGGTGATGAGAAACTTCAGAAGTTTAATATCCAGATGGATGACGAGGTTATCATACAGTTTGAGCCTAATGCTCGAGAAAGTAAAGGTCTTTGGTTTGCAAGTAACCGTGCTTATGACGTACAAGTAGGTACACAGCAAAGGATTGAATCTTGAAAAACTTCCTGTTAAATCAATAAATGTTTATTGTATCCCACATTAGTTTAATGATTGATGTGGGTTCTTTTTGATTATAAAATAGATATTATTATTTCTTATTATCAATGGTTATTAATCATAGAGTATAAGGCAAGTACATCCCAAACATCCTGATAAAGGCCAACTTTTCAAGGTACTTTTGACAGAGCCTTTGTGATCTAATTAGGGTGAAATAGCTATTTCTGTTGAGTTATCAGCAGTCAGAGCACTTATTCTTAAGTTATATCAGCAGTGGGAACCTATTTCTATTTGACAAAAAATACCGTAAGTTTTCTGTTCAGTATTTTGGTATTGTTCATAAATCTATGAACTATCATTATTTTTTGAACAAATAGCTTGGCAGTCCTAAAAATGTTCACTTTCTTTGCAGTGCTCAAAAATTTATGTACTATCTATCTTTGAAAATTTGAACCCATTTGAACCCATGACTTCAGCGCATTCGTCAATCAACGTTTATTTCTACCGTAGCCAATAGTTATTGGCTTCGAAACAGTCAAACTCGATGTTTGTATGCTAAGGAATTCTAAATCAATATATAGTTGATTTATCATGTGACTTCCATTTCAAAACTACTAGGTTTAGAATATTTCCTATGTTTATCTAAAGCTATCATATCCTCGATTTTTTTGATACCACACACATCCTTGACAATATTATAGATGTCCACTTCGTTAACATTGATATCTTCATCTACAATAATCATCTGACTCATCCTTGTAGCCATTTTTTTTCTGCTCTTCATTCAGATTTTTTATCTGTACTAAGGTAAGAAGTGAATTCTTCTCAAGAGCAACTTTATGGCCCTTTTCACTCAAATTGAAATCTTTTTTCAACTTTCCAAATAGAAGTGTCTCTCGTTCATCAATTCTTCCATCGGCATTTATAATGTCTGTAAGAATACGCAAAATTGCAATTTTTGCACATTGAGAAAAAGAAACCTATATTACAAAGAAATCAGACATGCATATATTTGTATTGCTGTCCGGTAAAACTTTTGTCGAAAATTAGTTATTGCTAAAAGTACTCTAAAACGAATATATTTGTGCTTTTCCAAGGCTTTTATACCTAATATATGGTAATATAAAGCAATTTACTCTTGTTTACTATTCAAAAGAAAAAGTAAGCCCCTTAGTTAGGAAAACGCTTGAGCTCCTCATAAATAAAGGACTTTAGAACTTTCAATTTGTTTTTACCGGACAGCAATAATATATTTGATGAATATCTGAATGACGAAAACATTGAGAAAAGTGAGCGAGCGAAACTTTGGCGAGCATCTATAGGGCTGCAAACTGTCGATAATCTACGCGTATCTATTTTTCTCATCAAAACTGCACGTAAACATATAGTGGGAAAAATATCAATGGATGAAGTAAATCGATTGATAGATAAACATTATAAAAAGTCTAAAAAATCTTAGTGCTCTATTCTTCGTCGTTGAAATCTAAAAAAATCCCTATGTATAACATTTGAACTGATATTAATCGTGTCAAATTGACATAATGTTAGCTTTAGATATGTCAATTTTACAGACCTCCTTATGCAATAATCTTTTGGTATAAGATTTGATGTTGATTATATTGGAGTAATGTTGCTACCGATAAAAACATATAGCCTATGGCAAAAATACATTTTTTAAACGTAGATGAAGGTGACTGCTCAATTATAGAGCATGATAACGGCAATGTAACTATGATTGATATCTGTTGCGGTAATATTGAAGAAAGAGTACTTGTGACAGAAATGTTTAGTGCAGATTCCGTCAACCGAGTTCAAGGTAATTATAATCAGAAAGCACATCCAACTAATCCTGTTGAGTATTTGAAGAGGCACAATATTAGCAGTATTTTCAGATACATCCAAACCCATCCTGACATGGATCATATGGATGGGTTGCAAAATTTGAGTGATACATTGCCTATCTTGAATTTCTGGGACACTGAAAATACGAAAAAACAGGATTTTGATGAAAACGGTCAATCAGGAAGATTTTGGAAAAAAGACTGGGACTGCTACATGAAGCTCAGAAAGAGTGGTAGTAATCCAAAGGCTTTGTTCTATTATGATGGTAGTACCAATAAATATTATGCAGAAGATGATAGCGGCAAATTGAAGGATGATTATATTAAGATACTTGCACCAACAAAGGATTTGCTGAAAGCTGCTGAGGAGGCTCAAAACTGGAATGATAGTTCGTACGTTATCTTATACTGTGTCCAAGGACGAAAAATTTTGTTCTGTGGAGATGCAGATATGGGTACGATAACACATCTACTTGAATGCCATAAAGACGATGTATCGAATCTTGACGTGCTAATAGCTCCTCATCATGGTCGAGATAGTGACAAGGATTTTACGTTCCTAGATATAATGAAGCCTAAACTCACACTGATTGGTAACGCGAAATGCCAACATTTGGCATACGATAAATGGAATTCGAGGAATCTTAAGCATATTCAAAATAATCAAGGCGGTAATATCTTGATAGATATTTATGATGGTGAGATGCATATGAGTTGTTCGAATGAAACATTTGCCGCTGCCTATAGAAAAGAATACTTCAAGAAAGAAGGTGCAGTTAAAAATATAAAAAACCCGGGTTATTGGCATTTATTCTATTATGAGACAAAATAATATTAAAGATGAAACAGATTGATAAAGATACAAAAGAGAAAAGAAATAAGCAGTATAATGACTGGGCAAGGACTTTCCCTGCTTATATATTTTTGGCAATCCCCATTGTGCTTGGGGTAACTATGGGTATCAATGATTATCTGGCAACAAAATTGTGGGGTAAAGCACTTATTTATCTTATATCAATATCAACTATTAGTGCGGCCTTGTTCTTCTTGCTTAGATTTACCCTTCGTGACATTTCTAAGCTCTATCCTGGAAAAATATTGTTTTGCGACCGTTTGAAGCCAACAACGAAACTACTATACAGCAATGACTCAACCTATACAGAAGAGCAGAAGACTGATATTAGAAAGAAAATTAAGTCAAAAAAGAATATTGATTTACAAAAATACAAGTTAAAAACGTATCGGAACAAGAAATACGTCAAGCGGGTTGACGAGGTAGTAGTCTGGCTTTTGGATGTTACCCGTTTTGATGATATTCTTTTCGAATATAACTGCATATATGGTTTTTGGCGTAACCTGACAGGAGCGTTATTGGTAGATGCATTGTTTATTTTTGGATTGGCTGTGGTAAATAAGTGGCTTTACACATTACCATTTGGAAATGCGCTGGTATGGATTGGTTTTGCAGTGCTATTGTTGACAATTTTAACCACCATAGTAGCATACAGCAATGGACGCGTCTTCGCTAAGAAGGTGTATGATGTGTTCATGAATTTGGATGAAGATAAAAATAATTATTAAAGAACATAGAAATGGAACATATTATTAAATATTATCCAGTGGGCAATGCTGATTGCACGCTGATTAAGTTAGATAATGACAAGACCATAATTGTGGATTGCCAAATACTGGAGGATTTGACCAATGGTCAGGGAAAGCAAGTAATGTTTGATGTAAAAGCTGATTTGCTAAGAGAATTGAAAAAGGATGGCTCGGGACGTCCTTTTGTAGACCTATTTATCAGTACGCACCCTCATGATGATCATTGCAAAGGATTTTCCGGCAACTTCTATCATGGAGATGTGACTGACTATGATAAGGATAAAAACAAAGACGAGATTATCATCGAAGAGCTTTGGATTACACCTCGTGGAATAAAGAACAATTTGGCCGCACCAGCAGAAGATGTGCGTAAGGAGGCTAAACGTCGTCGACAACTTTACGATGACGATGCAGACTTCAAAGGATCAAAAGGTAATTATCTAAGAATTATCGGATACGATAAAGACAGAGAATTCAATGGTCGATATTGCTATGTTCCAGGTAAACTTGTGACAAGTGTCCACAGTTCTAGTCTATCTTGGCTGGAAATATTCATTCATGCGCCGTTCAAGGAAGATGTTGAAACCAGCAAAAAAGATGATGATAAGAATGCAACTTCTATTGTCTTACAGTTTGGATTCAAAATTGAAGGATACAATGGATACAAAAGCAAAGTGCTGATGGGAGGTGATGCTGAATACGAAATATGGCAGCACATTCTGGACAACAACACAGACGAAGAGAATTTGAAGTGGAACATCTTCCTTGCACCTCACCATTGCTCTTGGTCGTTCTTTAATGAATCAGATAATAAGAAGGAAATTAAGCCATCGGCTGAAACTATACTTAATAAGCAGATAGGCAATTATGCTCATGTTGTGGCTTCTTCAAATGAAATAAAGAACGATGATAATAATCCTCCTTGCTATGAGGCTAAACAACAATACATCAAGAAACTGAAGGCTGGTTCTTCACATTTCCTTAATACTGCTACGCATAGCAAAGTGGGAAGCATACCACAGCCTATTGTTTTTAAAATTAACGAAAGCGGGAAGACACTTATGGAGAATGCTACAGAGGCTGGAACATCATCTATTTCAAATCCAGCACCACGTGCCGGCATATGATAGAATATAATCATAAAATAACCAAGGGTTCTCCGATTCGAGGCGAATACCTGAAACTTGCGAGGGCTAAGGCTATTTATAGGGCCGCCATGGGACATCCATATGCAAAGGATATACAATGCTATGTAAATAGCAAGGGGGACGTAATTATCAGAATGTGTTTGACACATCTTGAAATCCCTGACGAGCCTGTTTTTGAAATATACGATGCAGAGGAAGTAGCAGTTATCTGCCACCCAGAAGACATCAATATGCCAGAAGTATATGCGTTACGAAAAGATTTTCCAACGGAATTACCCCATTCAAATGCAAAGCCGTTTGTACGGCCGGTATCGCTGTGTGTGTCAGATGTGGCATTTACTGATATTCGACCACAATTTAATGCACGGGACTTTATAGATTACATAAGACGTTGGTTTGCCTTGAATAGTATAAACAAGTTGCATGAGGAAAATCGTCCCTTAGAGGTGTTTTTCGGATTTCACGAAGTTTGTTGCATGTTGAATAAGCGTTCCGACGCCAATCCGTACGTGAAGTATTCAAAGAAGACAAAGTTTTCTTCCACATTGGAGTTCGTGGAGAAAAACAAAGCAACCCATTATTTGGTTAGTATTCCTACTAAAAAAATATATGCAGGAAATTTTGTACGGATACCTCAAACAATGGGAGATTTGAAATCAGTCCAGTCAACCGACCAATTCTCTATAACGGGTAGTCTTTTGGCTATTCTGACAAAGACTGTCGCAGGCAAGTCTACACTGCCTGTAGCTTTTTTGGTCTTTATCACTCAGACAAGCGAAGGTAATGAAAAAATTCTACATAATTTGTTTCTTATCAAGACAAACTGCTCTCCGAAGGAAATAGTACAACAGAAGAGGATTCTAAGCCAGAATGCATTTGAACAATGGTTTTATGAGTTGTCTGTAAAGGTTGTGCTATTGGAATTCATGACTTCACGTGATGAAAATGCTATTAATAATGGAATCAAGGATTGGTTCAAGAAAGTGAGCGTTGTTGGGACTGGCACACTCGGATCTGCTGTAATCGATCATTTTGTGAGACAAGGGTGCGCAGAGGAAGTTAACATAATTGATTGTGACATATTGTTACCACACAATCTTAGCCGCCATACGCTTACTACTGACAAAGTGATGACGTCAAAGGTTCGTTCCATCAAAGAAGCCTATAATGGCATATTGTTTCAGAAAATAAATGCCATTGAGGGGAACTTTCTTGCGCTAAATCGAAATGACAGAGAACGACTATTTGAAAGTACGGAGTTGGTAATAGATTTTAGCACATCTATAGCAGTTGAAAGGAAACTTGCAAAAGAAGGACTGGCTTATCGTAGGTGCACATCCTTCCTGAATCCTAAGGGTGATGATATTGTTTTACTAATGGAAGACGAGAAAAGACATTTTAAACTTGACATGCTAGAAATGGATTATTATCGTAATCTGATAGTAGACACAAGATTTACCCACCATTTAGAACAGACGGAAACCATACGTACAAATAGCTTCAGCTGTAGGTCGGAGTCAATGATCCTTAATTACGAGAACGTACGGGTTTTGTCAGCCATCGTTTCCAAGCAAATCAGGAAATATTACGCACAGGGACAAGCTTGTTTGAGTATCTGGCACTTTGATGCTGAAAATGGGACAGTATCAAGTTTGCCAATGACCATAACAAACTGGCATCTCGAAACGTTGGGGGAAATTCAGGTTTATATTTCTGATGCTGTAGAAAAAGATATACAAACAATGGCAGACGCTTCGCCAGATAAGGAAACTGGAGGTTGCTTGTTTGGCAGTTATGACCAGGACAACAATAGCATTTATTTATATTATATGGTACCAGCCCCAGAAGACAGTATTCACACCCCCGTATCGTTTGTTCGTGGCTTTAAAGGTTTAACGACGGAATATGAGCGGATAACTAAACTCACGTATCATCAGGTACGTTATTTAGGTGAATGGCATTCACACCCCAACATGCCTAATACTCCGAGCCGCACAGACAAGAAGCAGTTTGAAGAACTGTGGGAAGAACAGCAGTCGCAGGATTTACCTTTTGTGCAGATGATACATGGTAACAATGGGCTATTCGTAACGGCAGTAATGTGAATCTTAAATTAGTAGAATTATAGTAACTAAAGAAGTCACAACAGAGATGTGAATCAAATATGTAGTGATGGTAATCACGGGGTCGGAAAATATGATTAGTAGCTGAATCTAAAAACTCCCACTCATATAGAATCAGAAACTGAATTTATGCAAATAACGCACAGATTCAGTTTCTGTTTTTTCACACTACTCCATTGATTCCCGAATAATCCGTTGAGTTTCTTTCTTATACTCCTTGCGGTCGTATTCCATACCCCTACACATCCAACAGCTACACGAAGTACCAGTAGTTTTTGTTTCCGACTACCAGGTATTCTATACCTAGCAAGGAAATGTGCGTATCTACCTTAAAAAAGCCAATAGACTTCCGATATTGACTTCTGACCAAATATTAAATGTGAGTTATGGTAAGACGAGAATTACAAGAGGAATCAAAGGTACAGGACTTCGTGAAAATATACCAGTGAAAGTTTCAAGACTAACTCGCAATGACAACATTTTCTTCTGTACTGATGACTTCTACAATATTGCAAAATCTATGC
Organism: uncultured Prevotella sp.; assembly: GCA_964433895.1. GTDB lineage: Bacteria > Bacteroidota > Bacteroidia > Bacteroidales > Bacteroidaceae > Prevotella. Next base: position 19,550 of record CAYSSU010000022.1, on the reverse strand, counting down.
TAAGCAATAAATCCATCACCGAGATTAGAAAGGCTATCATCAAACCTGATGACGACGTTTCACTAATTCAGGTTAATATATAAGGGAAAAATCATGTTTATGTCCATTATTTGAGATTTGAAAAAATCGAAACCTGAACGTATTAGCATTCTTGTTAATCATTAGTCTTATTTCCCCACCCAAGCGAAGCGTCTTAAAACAGTTTGACTAAGAAACTTTACTGACTTAGGGGAACATGGTTCCTCTACGCATCAAAGACACTCAGTCAAAGGCCAAACACGAAACGACTTTACACTACGGACAGTAAGAATGTGATGACCTAAAACGACCATCACGATTATCTTGCTGTCTGCAGTTGCAAGTCCATTCGTCAAAAAGTTTGGCCGGCTGTTTATGACTGCTTCACTTCCCACCCTGTTTGGGAATAATTCACTAACAGAATAAATTATTCTCAATAGGATATATTTTTCTTGTCTTGTTTGTCTTTGTTGTCATAAAGCCAGACAATGCTGTACAACATACTAATTACCAACAATTTATGGCAAAATATAATTATAACAATCATTCTTTTATAAGTGACAAAAGTATAGCTTTTATGACAAAGTCTAAAAAAGGGAGCGAATAGTTTCCGATCAAATTGTGACAAGTGATGACAACATTTGACTAAAGGGAAAATGGTTAATTCATTGATTTTCATATAAAAGACAAGTAAGACAAACAAGACAAAGAAATAGTGACTTTTTAGGAATAAATTATTTTTTAAAGAAAAACTGCCACACAACTTCACAGCTACACGGCAGTAAAAATCTATGTTGATATGATTTTCCTCTGTTTGTTATTCTTCTGGAGTTTCAGTGTTTCCCAATTCAAGATTAATTTCAAAGGTCTCTGCCAACAACTGGTAATCGAAACAATACGACCTTTGTTGAACACTCATCTTTATTGGTTCATTTACTCCATTGTGATGTTCATAGTCAATAACCTGTACTCCTTTTTTGAAGACATGATAGGTCATTCTCTGTTCTCCAAGAAAACATTTGCTATTCTCCAGATAATACTTAAGCGTTTCTTCTGGTAAGATTTTATCTCCTATTTTGTGGCAATTCTGTTTGTATAACATGAAGATTCTGGTCTTTTGAAGATAAAGAACTTTTCTTGGTTCATTCCAGTGTATATCTTTGAATCGATCAGAATGGAAACGGGCAAGGACACGTATTTTGAAATCGCCATCTTCAATGATTTCTCCTTCACTGACAAGGAACTGAACGACACGCCAAAAGGCTCCAATTTCATCGGAGACTCTGCATTCGGCATTCTGCTTTCTGATGCCTTCTACAGTGATGTCAAACATTTCTTTGTAAGAAAGAGGAACATCTATTGGCTTTTCAAGACAACGATAAGCAGCAAGTGGTATTGCCCAATTCTGCACAATCCTATCCATAACGGGAATATCTATAAACTTATCATTTACGTCTTTGCATGTGGAATGGAATGTATCGAAAAAAGTGGTTGCTATCTCTTTGCGTCTGGCCAATATTTCAACCGTTAAGTGTGTCATTCCTTTTGAACGCATTTGAAGTAAATGCTGATAAGATGCTTTTTCTTCTGTATCAAATTCAGATTTGGAGAAAGATAGAAAAATAAGGCGGCTGAATAACGCTATATCTGCCGTTGGCATTTCCTGTCCAGAAAGGATAATACCTGCATCCACAGCCGTAGTTTCCTTTTTCTTATCTAAATCCATATTCATACGCGTGCGGCCTGTTCCATCCCACATTCCTTTAAGAAATTCAATTTTCAACGGATCGACTCCATTCTTATATTCGTCAATATGTACAAGACCGTCTGAAACTGCTGCTACGGTGTCGTTCAATGCGGGAATAGTCGAGTTCTGTATATTTGGAGGAATATTTTCTATCATAAAAAACGACAGTAGCGTATGTCCCAATTCAGTTTTGCCTGAACCTTTGGGACCGAACAAATTTAAAATGGGGAATGAACGTGTCGTCATCGTAATAATATCACGAAACAAAGTAGCCAGGTAGAAGCAGAACGCTATTTTGCCATTGTTGCCAAAGACTTTAAATATTT
>CAYSSU010000022.1:0-17359 GCA_964433895.1 uncultured Prevotella sp. | reverse complement strand
GCCAGGTAGAAGCAGAACGCTATTTTGCCATTGTTGCCAAAGACTTTAAATATTTGTGCAGTGAAATCTCTTAATGGCGTCGTGGAAAAATTGAGGTGAACAAAACGCCTTTCAAACTTGAATAAATCTACTTTATCTTTGTATATCTTTGAATAGGCAGGTAAATAATAATTCCCTTTTTCTCCTAAACGAACGATACCATAGTCATCCACCGGAATGAAACGTCCATCGTAGAAGACTCCGTTCCCAAAAGCATAAAATTCTTTTCGATTCCATCCAAGTTGCTTGATTTCTAGGGCTGTTTCTGTGTTCTCATATAAATAACATTTAAGCTTCGTCAGTTCTCTATCACCAGTCTTCCAAATAAAGTTTCCGAGACTTTCTATTTTCTGTTTGAACTTTTGGAGAGAAATAAGGTCCTCCTGGCGCATTTCCACTAATTCTTCTACTCCGAGTTCATTTTTGAAGGTGTAAATACGTTTGGCCATAATGGAATCTTTGATATGAAAGAGCGGCTTCATGGTGAAGTTAGACCATTCATAAATACCATTTTTCTCCGAAGAAGAAAAATATTTACCATGTTCGATCCAAAAGCCATACTTCTTGTTCAGGTCTATTTCATGCTTTTCATTACTGCTCTTGTCTTTTTGTTCACAAGCATATTCTATGGCTTTCTTCCAGATTATTTTCGACTTGTTATATTGGGTAAGAGAATTGATATACAAAGATACCTTAGTATCATCATCTATGAGAGAAAGCAGATAGGCCAACTGTTTGATGACGTCGCTTTTCTGTTCCGTGTTTTCGCATAAGGGAAATAATTTATCGGCCATCCAAAGCACATAATCGACTTCTTCGGTTTTTCTGAAAATATCCATATCCGTATAATAGGAATCCGGATCTTTCTTTCCCTGATGTTCATCATCCGGTATTTCTTTGATGGAAACAGACAAATGATGTTCCATAGCCGATTTTCCTGCTTTCATAACTGTCTCAATTCCAGTGCCGAATGATTGACCATCTTTGGGTGGGTCATCATCGGGAAGAAAACAAACTTTGTTCGCTGCTCTTGATATCAGTTGAAACTGCTCATCAGTCCATGCCGAACCGAGAGATGCCATCGTGTTTTCCAGACCGAGGAGATGCATTCTCATGCAATCGGGTGCACCTTCTACAAGATATAACTTCTTATCTTTACCGGTTGCACGCCATGCTACATCAAGGCCGAACAATGAATTATGCTTGCTATAAAGAAGAGATTCCTTACTATTAAGGTATTTGGGCTGTATATCATCTAAAGCACGTGCAGTAAATCCAATAACTTTCTGAAAGCGGGAACGTATGGGAATGACAATACGATTCTGATAGAAATCGTAACCACTTTTATTAATCAGTCCCAATTTCATCATCAAGTCTTTTTGATTGGGAAGAACCGCGAGAGCCTTTCCGTCTTTGGGAGCATAACCTATTTCAATCTCATCACAGTATTTTTTACTCCACCTTGCATAGGTATATTTCTGAGCTTCTTTGTTGAGCAAGAACTGTTCTCTGTAAAACTTGTGTACGGCATCATTCACAATCTGCAGAGATTCTATTTCTAATCGTTGCTTCTTCTCTTCAATGCCTTCTTCCTGTTCATCTACCTCTATTCCATATTTACGACCAAGCCATTTGACTGCTTCTGGATAGGTCATATTCTCGTGTTCCATCAAAAAAGTGATAGCATCACCTCCTTTCTTACAACCAAAACAATAAAACATATTTCGATGAGGAGTAACAGTGAACGAAGGTGTACGTTCTTCATGGAACGGACAAAGACCTTTATAAAAGTGGCCACTTCTGTGAAGCGTGACAAATTCTCCGATTACATCTTCGATTTTGGTTGCATCGAGAATTCTTTCAATTATAGAACGAGAAATCATATCATCATAAGATTCAAATATTCAACAAATAAATTGCCCTGACTGATATTCTTCACAGGGTACCAGCCAGGGACTTGATTAACTACCTTGCTATTTAGAGGGATAGTTAAATATTTCTGAGACCATCAACAAACTCTGATTTGAGAATATACCAACAGCGACCGACTTTATGGGCAGGCAGCAGGCCGTTCTCAATACGTCTGCGTATGGTGCATTCCTTCCTACCAAGCATGCTCGCTACGTCTCTAACGGTATATACCGTGTCAGAGGCATTGAGTATGACCTTGCTACTGGAATCAGAATTCATATTCAGTTCCTTCATCGAGCGGTTCCTTACCAAGGCACCACTGGGGAATAAGTTCTCTCCACTTTCTTTCATTTCCTTTGGTTTTACATAATTGTTCATGTTTTTCTAATTTTTCCACAACAATAACCACCACTTGCTTGTAATAATTATAGCTGTAATGTACATACCTTCCGATGGTGCGGCCGTAAGTTGTATTATACCTACTGGCTAAAATTCCAAAACTGTTTCTATACTGCAATGGAAGTATTCCCACTTTTACTTGTCCTGGAACTGATTTTTGGATCCAACCGGACATGTTCTGAATTGATTGTAATTTACTCATAATCTAACTGTTTAAAATTGTTATATATGGTCTATTACAATACAAAAACTCGAAAAAAGCGCCAAGTCTATTTTCAATTGTATATTAAAATGATATATCAAGCAAGAATTCTTCAATCCCTTTATCATTTTTGATGATTACTATTCGAGACCTCTAAAACCACTCCAATCAGATCTGGTGGAACCTATATTACACTGATACTTTAGGCGTACTCGAGAATTTCTTGCTACAAAAATATACTGAAAAAATGGGAATTCTAAAAGGTTTTCATGCTAAAACTACTTACTTACTAACATTTTAACGCTATTGAGCGTTTTCTAAAGGGAATGACGGCGTGGTCAGATGATTGGAGAGTATAAAAAGAGCGTTTATTATGATTATGGCAGACATATAATTGACAGAAAAATCTTGTCTGAAATCCGATAAAATGCAAGAAATATACATATAATTCGATAACTTAAATTGTATTGTCATCCTCAGTGGTTGAAAATGACACAAGATAATCTCTTATTAATTTATTTTCATAAAACTAAAACAACCAATAACTCATTTTTAATATTCCCGATTTAAGAAAAATATCAAGCCTTACTCCTGAATGAAAGATTATGCAACGGCGTCTGCAGAATGCACAAAAAAATCGATAAAGTGCGAAAAATCTCAGACTCCTATCTCGACCTAGGTACAACGGAGATAATAAAACATGATAGAAATCGACACTATCCATATTTGATATATATTTGGTTCGTAGCATCGCTTATGCATAAAAAGTGCGTAGATGAAAAATGTTAAGTTTGATAAGTGTAAAATAAACATCAAAGTAAGGAATATTTTGAAGAAAAATAGAAATTTATTTGGAGTTTTGAGAATAATATTTTAATTTTGCAGAATAAAAAATGTAAAGCAAGAAATATGGACGCTATTTTTGGAATAATATTAACTTTATGTAGAACTGTTTACTCCGGTGATTCTGAGAGCACAAATTATCAGATAAAACGTTTGGCTGATGCTTATAAGAAAAAAGGTTGCGATGCTGAATCTAGATCTTTACAATCTTTACTTGGCCAATTACATAAGAAACAGCCTCTTCATAGTTCAGTGTTAAAAACGTCTTCCGAAAATAAAATCTCAGGAGAGGAGTTAACACGTCAGGTTCCTATTCCTGTTGATAAAGAGACTGCATCCCCTTTATTGGAGGTGATTTATTCTGAGGACCTACCCACTTATGCACCGATGTTTGATGATAATATCCAGGAAGCAGTTAATTCTGTAATTTTGGAATGGGAGAATTATTCACAGCTGCTTTCTTTAAATGCAGAGCCGTCTCGCTCTTGTTTGATATTTGGAGAGCCTGGTACAGGTAAGACACATCTGGCAGAATGGATTGCACAACAAGTAGGTCTTCCAGTAGTACTAGCTAGATTAGATGGTATAATGTCTTCTTTTCTTGGCACAAGCGCTCGTAATATAGGCATATTATTCTCTTTTGCAAATAGATACAGATGTGTGCTTCTTTTAGATGAGTTTGATGCGATTGCCAAACTCCGTGATGATCCTCAAGAGGTTGGTGAGGTTAAAAGGATTGTGAATACATTGCTACCAAAACTAGATGAACGTGATAAATGCGGATTTACTATTGGTGTTACAAATCACGAACAATTGCTTGATTCTGCAGTGTGGAGAAGATTTGATATTCAAATAGAAATACCAAAACCTTCGAGTACTGTTATCAACTTGCTGCTAAAAAAATATATGGAGCCTATTGAACTTAATGATACTGAAAATAGATTTCTTTCTTGGTGTATCCAGGGATCATCTGGAGCTGATGTCCAGAAACTGTCAAATTGGCTTAAACGTATAAAAATATTGCCAGACTATTCAAAAGAAAATGTTGTTGACCTAATGAGACGCTATTCAATTCTTAATGCCGGCAGGATTTCAGAAAAAGTTAAGTCTGTCCTAAATGGAACAAATGAATCTATGATAACATGGTTAAAAGATAATGATTTGAACTTCAGACAAAAAGATATAGCTGAGATATTTCAGGTGTCACAGTCATCTGTAAGTAAACAATTAGCAAAATTAAACAAGGAGGATTAATTATGCCAAACAGTCCTGTACAAGTCGTTTTAAATAGTAACCAATTTGTAAAAGAAGTTATACCACCCAAAGGATATGGTGGAAAAAAAGACTTTTATCACGGTAAAAATGCTTTTTTTGCTGAGCATAAGCAGAATGTCCTGTGTCAGTTAGAATCCTTACATAATAATAAAGATGTTGAGGGCAAATATAGTTATGCAAAGGTTAAACTTATTAAGCAGGCAGCACGGGCTAAAAGTCATAGACCTGTTACCAAGATATTCACAAACGCCAATGACTGCAGAATTGTCGGAGGAGGCAGGTATGGTGAATTGGTAGTTGAGTTGGGGCCATCTTCGATAGATAAGATTATGACTATTATATCTGATTCGGCAGAAGTTGAAATTATTCCGCGAACTAACAGAAAAGGTGAGACTGTAGAAGAGGCATCAGCATGTCGTTGTGAAGTAGGTGTTATTGATAAGATTGAGCTATATGATAGCCATGATAAAACTGATTTGGATGTTCATCTAGTTGCCGAAAGCCTTGTCGATTCAGGTTTAGGCTTTTATGTTGAGTTGTTTGATGTGCCAGCACCACGACAAGATTGGGATTTGTTTACTCCTCAACGCTTATCTTTATATAAGACATTTTTAAGCTCGCTAAACAATATTCAGGGTATTAGGTTAAGCAAATCCCAGGCTTTACGTTCAGGCAATATAATGTATATCCGTTTAACGGATACAGAGCAGACCATATGTAATTTCTATCATTCAATTGCCAAGCCAACTGAATGGGAAAATTCCACAAAAAATATAGAAAAATATGAGAGGCTCTTAAATATCTTAATTGCCAGTACTTTAGTAAGGTGAATATCATTAGTGCCAAGAATTGGTGTAGCACCAATAAGCCCATCAAGTAGTTCTGGAAAAGATTATCTTATACCAACTCCATCAGATATAAATCAATACCCCCTTGTAGCAGTGGCTGATTCGGGGATTTCAGATATTTTTAAAAATTGGGTAGTCGGAAAATGGGAACCAATAAGACCTGAACATAGAGATAATTCGCATGCAACCTTTATTTCTGGGCTATTGGTTAACGGTGGCGATTCTAATCCTAATATAACAGAGGCTAATGGGTGTAGACTTGTTGATATCTGCCTAATGCCGAAGTCGGAATTTTTACCGGTTGAATATCCTAATGGGTTGGAAGGATTTATTGAAGAACTGAAAATGGGTCTGAAGGTCCTTTTAGGAGAATTTCCTATAAGGATAGTAAATTTGAGTATTAACCAATATGTATACAGATCATCTGATATGTATAGTGACCTAGCTAAAGCTCTTGATCAGATATCCGAAGAATTAAATGTAATTTTTGTAATATCTGCTGGAAACCTTGGCTATATTGATGGAATAGCTCCAAGGCATTTCTGGTCTTGTGACCCAACTGTGAATATTGCAGAGCTATCATCTCGTAATAATGATAATGCGTATGCACCAGCAGAGAGTCTTCGTAATATTAGTGTGGCAGCTATAAATCCATCCAATGATGGGCTCGCTTGCTACAGTTGCAAAGGTGAAGGTTCCAATAAATGTGTCAAACCTGATGTCGTTCACTATGGGGGTGATAATACTCCAGAGCATCCAGGACTAATCTCTACTGATGTTGATGGACGCGTTATAATGAAGAGTGGCACAAGTTTTGCTGCGCCCTTAGTCGCAAAAACACTAGCTTCGTTAGATCAACAAATAGAGGGGGATGTTTCAAAAGAGACACTTATTGCGCTGTTGATCCACAACAGCATTATTCCACCTGCATTTAAGCCTAAAGAATATCAATCATTTTTAAAAGATTGTATAGGCTATGGCATGCCCCAAAATGCTTCTCAGATATTAAATGGCGATATTCATTCTATAACATTGATATTTGCAAGCCGAATTATGCCAAAAAAGCATTTGGAATTTACTTTTACCTGGCCCCAATGTCTTGTTAAAAATGGGAAATGCTATGGAAATATAAAGATAACTCTTGTTAGTACACCCCAATTAGACTATAGGTTTGGCGATGAAATGATACGGGAAAATATTAACGTATTATTCGGAATGATAGATAGTGAAGGAAAGCATGTCAATAAGGTTAAGCCATTATTTAAGTTCCAGAATACGACAGAGAATGAAGCAGAGGAGATAAGTACATACAAATGGGATTTAATAGATGATAAGATGGAATGGAGCCCCATAAAAATTTACAAAAAAAACATCAGCGATAGAGGAATAACAGGCTCTATAAATTGGTTCCTTGATGTAAAATATTCATTCAGAGATAATGTGAGCCCATTATCCACAGGTCTTCCATTTACTGTTATTGTAACAATCTCAGATCCTAATGGTGAGGCTCCAGTCTATGATGAAATGAGATATATTGTAAAAAGTACAGGTGCTAATATTTCTGATATTCAAACGGCAGCACGTATAACTCAAAGGATTTAATTTAATAAAACTAGATAACATGAAAATATAACAGAGTAAGGGACGAAAAAATCCCCATGTAATCTTGGCGGAGGACATAGGGATTTGTATTGGTTGAACTTGTCGATTATAGGCCAATGTCCCCAAGTTGTATAAGGGTGATGGACCATATACGGGTTGTAAAGGTAGATAAATTCAACCTGAATTGCAAACAATCCTTTAAAATCGACATTTTTTTATTGTTTTTTTAAGCTTTTCAAAAAAACTTAAGTTTGTAGGTGTCAACACACGACATAATTGACATCGAAATAGTTGTCGATTTAAAAGATAAAAAAATGGAAAAAGAATCTTTTATCCCATACAGTGGGAAAGAACTTCACTTCAAGGTAGAAGGAAAGTCGTTTAAATCAGCAAATCAGTATATTACTGGTGCTGAAGTCAAAAACCTTGTTGGTATACCTCATGATGTAGAACTGTACCTTCATATTAAAGAACCTTATAACGATGAGTTGATTGGCAATGATCAGCAAGTTGACCTTGCGCTACCAGGTATCGAAGAGTTCTATACGAAGAAACCACTGCACTACACGGTAAACGGTAAGCAGTACTACTCTCGTAAACAGTTTATCACTGGACTAGAAATCCGTCAGTATGCACATATACCTGACAATCTGGACTTGTATCTTGACGTTCCTGGCAATTGGAATGATAACAAAATTGATAATGACGAGCAGGTTGACCTTGCCAGACCAGGTATTGAGAAATTCATAACCCGAGGTCGCAAGGTAATTATTTGGACTAATAGCCATTCTCATGAATACGATAAGGATTTGATTACTTATGAGGAGGTCGTCAGACTAGCGCTTTGCAACTATGATCCATGTAAGGGATACACCGTTACATATGGGCATGGGCCATTACAAAATCCTGAAGGTCTTATGTCTAAAGGAGATACCGTATATGTTCAATATAATATGGAATTTCATGTCACAGAAGCTCATATCTCTTAACAATGACCTCCGCCATTTACAGGCGGAGGGCTATTCAATTGAAATTGTAGGTGGATGGTTAATCACTTACAGAATTCCATATCTTAATGCCAGATGTCAGGTACAAGAGGGGCAATTATATATAAAGTTACTTTTGTCTACAGACAATAAAACTCTTAAGCCAAATGATCATGTGGCTTACTGGATAGGAGATTGGCCTTGTGATAAGAGTGGAGAGAATCTTGTCGCACTGGTTAATCAGAACCGAAGACAGGAGTTTAGCTTATGTAAAGGATTAAAGAGCGACTATATGTTCTCTTTTATGCCAGAGAGATCTATATATCCGCCTTTTGGCAACTATCCTTCATTCTATGAATACGTAAGAGATCATGTGAATTATATTTCCGCTCCTGCTTATTCTATCGATAAGAATGCTGCAAAGACCGTCTTCGAGAAGCCATTTCTCGTCCAAGAAGAGGATAGCGTCCTAAGATTCCCAGATACTAACTCAAGTAGAGCTAATCTGACAAATCTTGACAGAGTCTTTGATGGACAGAAAATAGCAATCATCGGTTTAGGTGGAACAGGATCCTATATATTGGATAAAGTAGCCAAAATGCCTGTCAAAGAAATCATTCTAATTGATGGGGATGACTTTAACACACATAATGCCTATCGTGCACCGGGTGTTCCGATGCAAGAAGATTGGATAAGTAGAATTTCTAATATTAGTGTCCGCTAAACATTAAAGAAAAAAAATAAAAGGGCTGATTCCATTAGTTGGTTTCAGCCCTCAGTATTACTTTTGCTTTTGCAACAAACCAAATAGTAATATTATGAGCAAAAGTACACATTTCTTCGGACAGCCGGTTTATGGACAGCTAATAAAATGTCTTGATCGAGAAAAAATTTTAGAGACAAGCCGAAAACATGATGGAGAACGGTATGTGAAGTCCTTTGATGGATGGCATCACCTTCTTACAATGCTTTATGCTGTCATTATGCGCTTTGATTCATTACGTGAAATAGAAACTTCAATGCTGGCAGAGATTAGGAAATTGGGACATATCGGTCTTAAGAGTCTTCCACGCCGCAGTACATTATCAGATGCAAATGCAAGACGTTCAGAGTCATTCTTTGAAGAGGTCTACCGTGACTTATACGAGACTAACAAAGCAACACTTTGCTCGGACAGCCGAAATAAAGGTAGTGAAGCCTGGATGAAGAAGCTCCGAATCATTGATTCCACTACTATATCACTATTTTCCAATGTTATCTTCAAGGGTGTTGGAAGGCATCCTAAGACTGGCCGGAAGAAAGGCGGCATAAAGGTGCATACTATCATCAATGCCAATGAGTGCGTGCCTTGCGATGTGAAGTTCACGTCGGCTGCTACTCACGATTCTTTTATGCTTGCACCAACATCCTATTCCAATGGAGAGCTTGTTGCCTTAGATCGTGCATATATCAACTACGAGAAATTTGAGGAACTGACTCTGCGTAATGTGGTTTATGTGACCAAAATGAAGAAAAGCCTCACCTATGAGGTACTTGATGGATGTATGGATATGAATGAAGATGGGCTCATGCAGTATCGTGAGCAAGTCGTGGTGTTTAGGAAGGGGGATATTAGCCATATCGCCCGCATTATTACCTATGTGGATATAAAGAAAGGCAAACAGCCAAAACTTATCAGACTGCTTACTAATGATTTTGATATGAGTTTAGAGGATATTGTTCTCATTTACCGTAGAAGGTGGCTTATTGAGTCGCTCTTCAAGCAAATAAAGCAGAATTTTCCACTTCGTTACTTTTATGGTGAGAGTGCCAACGCAATCAAAATACAAATTTGGGTTACATTGATTGCCAACCTTCTCATGACCTTGTTACAAAGACGCCTGAAACGGCCATGGAGTTTCTCAGGATTGGCAACAATGGTGAGAATTGTACTGATGTATTACATTAATCTTAATACATTCTTTGAAAGTCCTGACGAAGACCTCAAAAAAATACTCCAAGAAACTGCCGAATCTCCTCCTTTAGAACTGGAAATTTGATATGGGGGCTTGTCTAATAGAATAAACAAGTCCAACCCTTGAATTTAAAGGGGTTGGACTCGATATTTTATGTTTTAGCGGACACTAATAAATTTCTAAAGTGTCCTACTTTGGGAAAATTTACGGAAGAATGCACAAGGGCATCGTAATTCATGATGTGATGTTGTCACATCAGAATCTAGAAATCCTCGATGGATGTGATTTTGCATTCCTTGCTATAGATGCTGTTAGACCTAAGAATATGATAGCGGACTATCTGATTTCTAAAAGCATTCCATTTGTTGATTCAGGTTTAGGTATTATAAAAGAAGAAGATGGTAAACTTAGCGGTTCTATTAGGGTAACGACAGCCACACCGAAAAAATATGATCATTTAAAAGATATATTTGGTGATGGTACCGTAGATGATGACATTTATCATTCGAATATCCAAATTGCCGTCCTCAATTCGCTTGCTGCTGATCTCTCAGTAATCAAATGGCTGAAGATGATTGGATATTTAGGAAACTCTGGATATGAGTATAATCTCGCGTATGATATCAACTTAAATAAAATTCTGTACAATGAAGATAATTGAGCTGACACCACAGTTTGTCAATGAACTTCCTTATAAGCCTAAGGAAGGTGTACTGTATATTTCTATGCTGCATACTATTACTCTGCACCTATGTCCATGCGGCTGTGGAAATATACGCGAGTTCGGGATAAGAAATAGGTCAAAAAAGTTGGTAATCTCGCCAATATTTTATATCTTTATATCTGAAAAACAACAAGTTATAAAATATATAAACGATGATTACCAATGACAAAGTTACCGAAATTTATTGTATAATCGATGAATTTTCGAAGAATTTAGATACCGAATTACAGAAAAACCTGAAAATAGAGTCAAAAGATCCTGCTTCTCCCTGTAGAAGAAACCGTAAGTGGCGGATGTCAGAAAGTGAAATCATGACAATTTTAGTCTGTTACCATTTCGGTTCATATCGTAATTTTAAGCATTACTATCTGTTCTATATTAAAGGACATCTCCGTCAAGATTTTCCGGATGCCTTATCTTATAATCGTTTCGTAGAACTCATGCCCCGTGTATTTTTTAAGATGATGGTCTTCATGAAACTGCATGCCTTTTCGAAATGTTCAGGCATCAGCTTTGTCGACAGTACGATGATCCCGGTTTGTCACAATGTCAGACGCTATTTCAATAAGGTCTTTGACGGATTTGCGAGAAATGGAAAGGGAACAATGGGATGGTGCCACGGATTCAAGCTACACCTTATTTGCAATGATTCAGGAGAAATAATAACTTTTTGTCTCACAGGCGCTAACGTGGATGACAGAGACGAAAGAGTATGGAAGGTGTTTACTAAGGAACTTTATGGAAAGGTCTTTGCCGACAGAGGATACATCAAGCAAGAACTTTTCGACGACCTCTTCGGGCAGGGCATACATCTCGTGCATGGACTGAAAACTAAAATGAAGAACAAACTAATGCCAATATGGGATAAAATCCTATTAAGAAAAAGATATATTATAGAGTGTATTAATGAGCTACTTAAGAACAAGGCTAATCTTGTACATTCCAGACACAGATCAATACACAACTTCATTATGAATCTGTGTGCAGCTCTTACAGCCTATTCCTTTTTTGATAATAAGCCGGAGGCATTACCTGTACAACTTGATGAATCTAAGCAATTGGAAATATTTTATTAATTTCTTATCCCGAACTCGCGTAAATATGGTTTATACACCAATTTCTCCTAACTCGTGGAAAATGGTATATGACGGTAAAGTGTCACTAACTCCTTCTATCGGAAACTTTGAAATACCATGTCATTCACATTATTTTATAGTTTCCAATTGCGTAGTATGGTGCCATGATGATAGACTATATCATCATAAGAGTTGTCCTCAAAAGAGAAGTAAATCTCAATGGAGACTATTTCGTCACTGGCCAAAGAAAAAAAAGTAAGGTAAAAGATAATGAGCTAGAAGTGTATTTATAAAAATTAACTTTTACTATTCTATGTAGTTGTCTCTTAAGAACATATTTAAGAGGCAACTAATTAGTTAAGATAGATTAAACTAATAAGCATGAATTTTTACTTCAGCCCATAATATTATTTATGATAATGATGGAAGTTATATTGCTGTTCTTTTGTGAGTTCAAAAGTATAAAGATTTTATTCCATGGCCCCAAACGATTAATAAAACGAAAAGGAATCTCAACAATGGAATTTTTCTTTTCGTCTATATTAAATTTTTAATCAGAAAATTTTGATGTTCAGAATATAATCACTATTTTTGCACAAAATCAGATTCGCATGAATATGTGCAATATTAATGATTACATAAATAAGACCACATTGTATGTTAGTACAATGCTGAATGAGCAAGTGAAATTAACTCCACTTGCAAATAATACAATTGGGCACTTACCTATTGCCGTCTCCAGTGAATATGAGTTTTTCCACACTTTTATACTTCAGCATCAAGTTTTGTTCTGTTTCTGCCTTGACAGCACAGACATCACTCCTGCAAAATTGAATAAACAAAATACTCTGATAGCAAACAAGATGGAAATGATTCCAGTTTTTGTGTTTGACAAAATAGCTTCGTATAATTTACAACGACTTGTCAACCAACGGGTGAATTTCATTATTCCGCAGAAACAGATGTTTATTCCTGATTTACTCATTGAGTTGAAAAGACAAGGGAATTATGACGGACACACATACGCCACCATTCCTCCTCTTGCACAATGTGTCATCTTGTATAAGTTAGAGAATGACGATATGGATGACTGTTTAAAAACGCAAGACATAGCTGAAAAATTTGGCGTTTCCTACGCTACCGCCAACCGGACCTTGAGATGGCTATCCACCAATAATATCTTATCAGTTGAAGGTGGAAAAGAGAAAAAATATATATTTACTAATACTGGTAAATCTCTATGGGAAAAGGCCCTTTCATTGCTGGTAAATCCCATAGAACGTGTGATCTACTCTGACAACACTGTCGGTAATACTTTATTAAGTGGCATTAATGCCTTGGCAGAATACACTATGATAAATGGCGAAGCAAATATGTGCTATGCTATTAGTGAGGAAGCCTTGAAATCATCAGGTATTCAGACGGATAAAAAGTATGGTAACAACGCCCTGGAAATTTGGCGTTACAATCCACATTTGCTAAGTAGTGACAAGACGGTAGATAAGTTATCACTGTATTTGACATTAAAGGATAACAAGGATGAACGTATCCAAATTGAATTGGATAATATGATAAACGAAATCAAAGGGTAAGAGGTATAGAACAATTTAAAGCATTCTTTGCTGGATTTGAAGATAATTATGTCATAATAGGTGGAACAGCATGTGAAATCCATGAAGAAATATATGCACAGACACCACGTGCCACAAAGGATATCGATATAATTCTGATTGTAGAAGCACTATCAAAAGAATTTGTAGTCCATTTTTGGAACTTTGTCAAAGCAGCCCAATACGGTGAACAGAATAAAGGGACCGTTGAGAGACAACACACAAAACATGAATACTACAGGTTTATGAAACCAGCTAATCAAGAATATCCGTACCAAGTGGAATTGTTTTCCAGGAACTTAGGTTTAATTGACTTTCCAGAGGATGCTTATATAACACCTATTCCTGTCTGTGAAGACCTATCAAGTCTTTCTGCAATTCTAATGAATGATGATTATTATCATTTCACAATTGATCACAGTCGTTTGACTGATGGCATTAATATTGCCAATATTGAAAGTCTAATATGCCTGAAATGCAAAGCATATTTGGAAATGTCAGAGCGTAAAACTCGCGGCGAGCAGATTGACAGTAAACAGATAGCGAAACACAAGAAAGATGTGTTTCGACTTGCGGCAATGCTTGGAACAGCAGAATCATTTGTGGTCCCTAAGCAATTGTCAAATGACATAGAACGTTTTTGCAAAGAGGTAAGTAGCGATCTGCCAAATGCGGATTTTATCAAAGCTGCTGGTTTAGGACGCACTACAGGAGAGAAACTCATACAGCAACTCAAAAACTGTTTTATATTATCATGATAAAAATTCAATATGCATCGGACCTACATCTCGAGTTCGCTGAAAACAGCAGTTATCTCAAGCGCCATCCACTGAAAGTGGTAGGAGATATTCTGTTGCTTGCCGGCGATATAGGTTATATTGGAGATGACAACTATGACAAGCATCCGTTTTGGTCTTGGGCTTCGGACAACTTCGAGAGGGTCATCGTCATTCCTGGTAATCATGAATTCTATAAGCAGTTCAATATAGAACAATTGTATAATGGCTGGGAATATAACATCAGAGAGAATGTGAAATGTCTGTATAACGTTGTTGTCCCACTTGCGGAAGATTCAGAATTAATAGCTACAACTCTTTGGTCAAAGATAGAGCCCCAGGATGCCTATATTACAGAAAATTCAGTATCTGATTTCCATAGAATCAGAAGTGGAAATGATTCATTGACGTGGGAACGCGTCTTACATCTTTGTTTGTATATTCCATTATATCTCTGTATTCAATTTTTTATCTAAGATATCTTTTAATATTAACGCATGATTCTTAATTTTGTTGTTGTAAGCGTAAAGCAAAGTTATACATTCAGGATTCGCTTCACGTATATCGCATGCTAACCTGTCCAGGCTGCCAGAGTTAAGCAACTGTTTTTCATACTGGGCCTTAAACGATATCCAGTTGCTGACGGGATCGCTGTGAAAAAACTTTCTCAATTCGTCTGAAGGTGTAATATCTTTAGCCCAAAGATCATAGTGGAGATCGCTTTTTCTTATACCACGAGGCCAGAAACGATCAACAAGTATCCGAAGCCCGTCAGATATTTCTGACGGGTCGGATACACTTTTACTTTTTACCTTAATCACTTTACCCATAAATTATTCGATATATTTGCTCTCGAACTCAACAGCCTTAGGAAATATTATTTCGTTCTCAAGATATATATGCTCTAGCAAGGCTTTATTGAACAACTGTAAATTATTCATTAATATATTGTAGCTATCGCTGTTATTATCTGATGTGGCATAGTTGCCGGTTAAGCTTGATATTCTTTTGTACCTTTCGGTTTCACCTTCGTGGTCGTTTACCATGACACTTATCGGGTGGGCCACAGATCCGCAATGAATAGGTTCTGGAGTTCTGCCGTTGGCTACTGCGTTATACATATCTATGATGTAAGGGTATAATACATTTTCCTCTTTTTGGAAGTGAACATCCAAATCGTACACAGAGGCAGCGAACAATTCTTTTACCTCATCTATCTCCGGGTGAGTATTTCCTACACTATCCAAGAGTTTCTGTATAATCGGCATCATCTCAAGTGCATTGCGATGATAAATTTTAAGCACATAATCAACGAGCAAGTCGAGTGGCCAGTTCTTAATATCAGTATTTAATACCATATGTCCAAAATTAATTATTCAAGTCCATAGATTTCAAATCGCTTTCCACATCAGTGATTCCTCCAATGCCGAAATTATCAACAAGCACCTTTGCAACATTAGGAGATAAGAATGCAGGCAATGTCGGCCCGAGATGAATATTCTTTACACCCAGTGCAAGCAGAGCTAACAATACGATAACGGCCTTCTGCTCATACCATGCGATATTGTATACGATAGGTAGTTTGTTGACATCATCAAGACCAAATACTTCTTTCAACTTAAGAGCTATCACAGCCAAAGAGTAACTGTCGTTGCACTGGCCGGCATCAAGTACACGAGGAATACCGCCGATATCACCAAGAGCCAGTTTGTTGTATCTGTATTTAGCGCATCCGGCTGTTAGGATCACTGTATCCTTAGGTAGTGCATCTGCAAAATCTGTATAATAATTTCTGTTCTTCATACGACCATCACATCCGGCCATTACAACGAACTTTCTGATAGCACCACTCTTTACCGCATCAACTATCTTGTCTGCCAAAGCCAAAACTTGATTGTGAGCAAATCCACCGACAATCTCGCCTGTCTCTATTTCGTCAGGAGCTTTGCACCTTTTAGCCATAGAGATCACTTCACTGTAATCCTTGTGCCCATCTTTGTTTGCATAAATATGTTTGCATCCGGGGAATCCAGTAGAATTGGATGTAAACATACGTTGCTTGTATGAAGAATTAGTAGATGGAGGTACAATACAGTTGGTCGTGAATACTATCGGACCATTGAAATATTCAAATTCTTCACGTTGTTTCCACCATGCATTGCCATAGTTACCTATGAAATGACTGTATTTTTTGAAAGCAGGATAGTAGTGTGCCGGTAGCATTTCGCCGTGAGTGTATACATCTACACCTGTACCTTCTGTTTGTTTCAGAAGGTCCTCTATATCGTGTAAATCATGACCGCTAATCAATATACCCGGTTTATTGCCCACACCAATATTCACCTTTGTTATTTCAGGATTGCCATATGATGTAGTGTTTGCACGATCAAGCATCTCCATAGCTTTAACCCCCATATTACCTGTTTCAAGAACAAGTGCAACCCATTCGTCAACAGCCAGCTGTTCTGTTGCAATCGTAGAAAGTGTCTTTTGCATGAAAATATGTAAGTTGTCATCATCAAATCCGAGACGCATAGCGTGTTCCATATAGGCTGCCATTCCTTTTAGTCCATATACGATAAGTTCTTTGAGTGAACGCAAGTCTTCATCTTTCTCTCTTAATACTCCAACAAGAGCAGCCGTTTTATCAAAAGTATCTTCATTGCCATTCCATGTTGTTTCATAAACATCAGGTATGTTGATATGATAGTTCTTTAATTTGTCAGTTAATTGGTTTCTCAGAACAATACCATTCCGTACTCTTCTGAGGATACTTTCATCATCGAAGTTAGCATTGGTAATCGTTGAGAACAGTGCATCTATTACGAATGTATTTACATCTTTAGTCACACTTTTGTCATTGTTACGCAATAAATTGGCCGTTATACTTACCCCGCGGGTTATGAAGAGTAATAAGTCCATATATTTTGATGTACTGCTATTCTTTCCGCAAACACCCTTTAGCGTACAACCTGTGCCTTTTGCTGTTTCCTGACATTGGAAACAAAACATCTGATTTTCTTTCATAATACTTGTTTCTTAATTTGTTTATTATTATCTAAAGTTTCCCACCCTAATAAATAGATGGAAAAATAACAGTTTGTCGAATTTTC
>CAYSSU010000021.1:0-51528 GCA_964433895.1 uncultured Prevotella sp. | reverse complement strand
AAGGTAAACATACTTTTACGGAATCAAAAGGCTGCATCGCGGATACGCTTACCTGTGAAATGCAAAGATAATAAATTTTGATACAGATTCCAAATATTTTAACAGTTAATCCTAGAAAATAAAGACGCAAGAATATGGTTTCACCATAAAGCATTGATATAGCGCAATTTATGGTGAACGAGGGCGATTAAAAATTAAGAATTAAGATTAATAATTTATGGTGAATGCGTAGGTTGGGGCTTCATGCCCCGACAGTGCCACAAAACATATTAAAATACGGATCTACACGGGGATAATATGCAAATAAATTCATGTCGGGGCATAAAGCCCCAACCTAAAATAGCACATATATTTTTCTTAATTTTTAATTTTTAATACTTAATTAAAATGTGCTGTTTTATCGGGTAAAACAGCATATATTGTCTTGCATTCCAATACATAATAGAAGGCAATATAGCCTACTTTGCAAGTTGACAATTGTGACAACATTATTTGCCGTATCAACGTACTTACACATTTCACGGTAAAGCACTATATAGCAGCACTTTACCGTGAAACATATTATTATAAATAAAAATCAGAAACGATATACGCCAAAGGTTTTTGCGGGAACAGTAACTGTTACGCTATTGCCACTAGCCTGAATATCTGAAATCTGAGGAACAACAGCATTCTTATTACCTATGGTATTCTCTATGAGTTTATCATCAGCATGCAATGTTGTAGCCTTACCTCCATTGAGTTTTGCGCCATTGAACGTAAGTATTATCTGCTGAGCCTTATCAGAATTATTGCCTATTTTCACAATATAATTCTTTGACGGCTTATCATAAACTGCACTGGCATAAATGCCATCCTGTCCGGTAAGAGCCTTGCCTTTTTCTGTAATATTAAGAATATTAGTACCCTTATTTGTGCCATAAAGCATCTGAACATACCAGTTTACAGAACGCACAGAGGTAAGATTATTAAACCAGATAAGATCCGGACGCCATTGCCATCCTTCTACATGGGCAAAAAGAGGAGCGTATGTCGCCTGATAGACAACATCTGCATTACGTTCAAGACCGGTCATGAAGCAGGCTTCAGACAAAGCTGCCTCAAAAGAATTAGGCTCATGCTGGGCATGTGCAGCATATTCTCCGGCAAAGACCTTAGGACCTTTACGGTCATACTTGTCATAACGGGCAGCATTGTCAAAGAACCACTGAGGTTTCATATAATAATGTTCATCAACGAGGTCGACTTTCAACTTGCGCATCTGTTCCCAGCCATAGTCAAAGTCTTTACCTGACGCTGACGGTCCTGATGTTCCACATATTTTAATATTAGGATACTTTGCGCGAATCTGTTTTACAAATTCTGCCAAGCGTTCCGGATATAATTTTCCCCACTGTTCATTACCCACACCTATCTGCTTTAGATTAAAAGATGCAGGATGTCCCATATCAGCACGTAATTTTCCCCACTTGGTATTAACACCTCCATTGGCAAACTCTATAAGATCCAGGGCATCGTCTATATATGGCTGAAGATTCTTAACTGCAACATGGGCATTATTGTCATTATCCTTATTCTGGAACTGGCACGCGAGACCACAACTTACTACAGGAAGCGGTTGTGCACCAATCTTCTCTGAAAGCAAGAAGAACTCATAAAAGCCCAGTCCGTATGTTTGATAGTAATTAGGATACAGACGATGAGGGAATGTATAGTTCCAGCGATTTTCGTTCAACGGACGGTTTTCCACGTCACCCACAGAATTTTTCCATTGATAGCGCGTTTCAAGATCAGTGCCTTCAACTATACATCCGCCGGGGAAACGGAATATGCCGGGGTGCAGGTCTTCCAAATCTTTAACAAGATCTGCCCGCAAACCATGCCAGTTATCTTCTGGGAACAAACTTACATGATCCAAGTCTACTCCATCAGCACTCATAAGGAATATGCGCATAAGCCCCTTCTCAACAGTCTTGTTTGACGTAAGAGTTGCCGTGTACTTTTGCCATTTATTGTTTGTAACGGTAATAGTGTCACGGTCAATAGGAACATCATCATCACCAACAATCTCCACACGGAATGTAGCTTTGCCTGCCTGAAGACTGTTAAGGCGTGCATATACAGAAAAGTCATATTTCATACCTTTCTTCAATCCCATACCAAAGAACCCGCGATTTTCAAGTCCTGTGAACTTCTGGTCATGACCGGCATTAAGAAGAGTTACATAATGAGGATTACGCTCAAAGGCGGGCTTCTCATCATTTACAATTACATTTCCAAAAGCATTCCATCCCATGAGACGATTTGGAAATTCAAAAGAACGGTTTTCCACCATTTCCGCATATAGTCCACCATCGGCACCGAAATTAATATCCTCAAAGAAGATACCATACATAGTAGACTGTATGGGGGCACCGGGATGAGTATTTACGGATAACTGACGCTGCGCACCGGCACTGAGAGTTCCGGCTGCAGCAAGAAGTAACGCAGAAATTAATCTAAGTTTTTTCATAACTGATTATACAAATTGTTTATGGTATTAATTCTTTTTATACGTGCAAAAATACAAAAATCCACCCTTTAAAAGGTGGATTTTAAATAATATAAGGTGGATTTTTACACTTAATGGGATTATTTCAATGGAGTAATGGTAAAAGTGAATGATTTATTACCATAGTTAATACGATATTTCTCCAATGGCCATGCACCCCAACTGTCAGTTCCACCTACGCCATAATAAGCTCCATCAACAAACAGATTAGTGTATTTGCTCTTATTCAGCTGATAACTGTGACGCTGTTCTTTATCCATTCCACCATCAAGTTCACTCTGGTCGAAATGCAAGGCTGAAGCGTAGAATCTGTCTCCGTCTACCCGGAAACCAAATCCGGCTGCATCAGTCTGTTTCCACCAGCGAATATCACTCTTCGTACCGCTTTCCTGCGGACGGATATAAGGATAATACTGATTATCGGCAGTCTGACTATATACACCTATACGCATACAGTCTTTACGGTCAATGTAATTTTCTATCGGACCACGACCATAATATTCACTCTTATCCATCTGATAAGGCAACTGCAGCAACATACCGAAACGGAACTGGTCACTGACTTTTGCACTGTCTGAAGCCTCAAACTTTTCGGTAATCTTTAATTGTCCGGAAGGCTGCAGCATATACATAAGAGTAAGTTTACCACTTACAGCAGGCATATCGTATAAAGCAGTAACTACAGCACCGGCATCCTTGACATCTTCAGAAGAAAGACTGACAAGTTTCATCTCCGGAGCTTTCCATGCGACAAATTTTTTCTGCAAACCTGCTCCCATATCATTATCTGTAGGAGCACGCCAGAAATTAGGCTTTATCGTTCCATTCTGCCCCAGAAGAGATTTTCCGTCTGCGGTATATTCTGAAATAAGACCGTCAACACGATTCACCTTAAGAACTACATTGCCTGAAGTAACAACAATGGCAGGCTCTTTACTCTTATCTCTCACCTTAATCTTATTGTTTCCTTCTGCATTAGAAGCCATATATGCCTTAGAATTATAAGGCAACTGTGCGTATGCTACAGTCTGCCCCACCGACATCAGCGGTTCAGCGACCTTCAACTTAAAGTCAATATTAAGGAAACCTTCGCCTTTCACCTTATCAGCATCCAGCGGCAATACTAACGTCTGAGTCTGCTGAGGGGCAACATTAAGATTTTCAACCTTACCACTCTGTACAGCCTTACCGTCATCAAGCAATGTCCATTCCAAATAATAGTTACTCAAATCACGGAAGAAGTTCTCATTATGAACATTTATCTCTCCCTTATTAAGGTTCTTGGCTGAAGCCCAGATGTTCTGATACTGATAAGCCAATTCGTATGCATGAGGATTAAGCTGACGGTCTGGTCCTATGATTCCATTACAGTTGAAATTGTTGTCACTTGGGTCATAATTATTATAGTCACCTCCATAGGTATATTCTATCTTGCGAAGCTCAGAATTACTCATGTGCCCACCATCTATACTCATAGCTTTCACTGTTTTGCGATGCAAGCCCTGATCAACAAAATCCCAATCGAAACCACCCTGAAGTTTAGGATATTTGCGGAAAAGCTCCCAATACTCCTTCAAGTTACCTCCGGAATTGCCCATTGTGTGATTATACTCACATTGGATTAAAGGCATATCACGTGTAGAATCCTTGGCATACTTCTCGCAATCCCTAACAGCATAATACATAGGACAGTAAATATCAGTAGCCTTACCACCATCCCAGATGGCACGTTCATATTGCACGGGACGACTTTTATCATAGTTCTTTATCCAGTCATAAGCTTTCACAAAACTGTCACAATTCTTACTTTCATTGCCAAGACTCCATATTATTACAGACGGATGATTATAAAGTGTCTGCACATTATGCTGATTACGCTGAAGTACAGGTGTGGCGAAACGAGGATCAAGCATCATCGAATTAGCACCATATCCGAAACCATGACTTTCCTGATTAGCCTCGGCAACAAGATACAGTCCATACTTGTCACAAAGATCATACCAACGAGGGTCATCCGGATAATGACATGTGCGCACAGCATTGATATTCAGGCGTTTCATTATTTTTATGTCTTGAATCATACGGTCAAGACTCACCACATAACCACCGTCTGGATCCATCTCATGGCGGTCAGCACCCTTTATCAATATAGGTTTGCCATTAACCAGCAATTGAGAATTTTTTATTTCTATCTTGCGGAAACCTACTTTCTGAGTGATAACCTCACGCACATTGCGCTTACGGTCCATCACTGTAGCTACGACAGTATACAGATAAGGCGTTTCTGCTGTCCATGGCTTGACATTGCGAAGCACAAAACGTGCTGTGCCAGAAGTGCGGTTACGGAAATCGGACTCTGTCTTTATCAGTCGTATGCCATTGGCATTCCGCAACTCAAAGTCAATAATAGGATTACCTTTGACATCAACATTAATCAGAGCCTCTCCATCTTCATAATTATCAGTAAGATCCGGAGTTATGCGAATATTGTCTACATGCACATCCTTGCAGCGGGCATAAAGATAGCTCTCACGCGCGACACCACTTAAACGCCAGAAATCCTGATCCTCACTATAAGAACCGTCACACCAGCGGAAAGTCTGAAAAGCTATGAGATTTTTTCCAGGTTTAAGATATTTTGTTATATCAAACTCAGCGGCAATCTTGCTGTCTTCGGTATATCCCACATACTGTCCATTTACCCACAGATACATATTTGAAGTAACCGAACCGAAATGTGCAACAATCTGTTTACCGTCCCAGTCTGCCGGAATATCTATCACCCGACGATAACTGCCCACATGATTATCCTTTACCGGCACCTCCGGCGGATTATTCTTGAAATGCCCACGCCAGGCAAAACCTATATTCACATATTCCGGATTACCATAACCATTAAGTTCCCACACTCCGGGAACACTTATACCCTTCCACGAAGAATCATTAAAATCCTGTTTATAGAACTCAGCAGGACGCTGGTCTGCATTTTCAACCCAATTGAATTTCCATGTTCCATCAAGAGACAGATAATTGGCAGAATTGGCTTTTACACCATTTTTTGCAGCTTCTGCATTTTCAAAGGCAAAAAAATTAGCGTGAAGAGGAAAGCGGTTAGTCTCATTGACAGACAAGTCATGCCATTCTGTGAATGTAGGTTGATACGAACCATTTGCAGCCACAGCTGAAGTACAGCAAACAACAGCCGCAGCAAAAAGAATCTTTTTCATATAGTTAACTTAAATTTTTCATGTTACAGGTGCAAATATAATGAAATAAATTCCAAGTTCCAAACTTATAAAGTCAATAAAACAAAAAAAGAGACTCGAATCACTTCGAACCTCTCTTATTCGCATTAAACATTAAACATTACCTGATTAACAACCTCTTTTTACACGACTAATAAATTAACTTGATAAAAATAAATTAACTTGTAGATTATAATATTTTCTCAAACAGATGCAAAATTAGGTCTATTTTTCTTTTTTATTGGTCAAAATTCAGTCAATGCAGGTACACAAATCAATCAATGAACGATTTGTGATTGTTTTTGGGCGTTTTTTATTATCTTTGCACCCAATGAAAAAAGAAATTGCATTTTTATGTATAATGATTCTTTGCTGTATGCAAGTCAAAGGCAAGAAGTATGAAGTTCGTCATCTGGGATTGGATTACGGACTCTCCAACACTTACATATTTGACACCACCATAGACAAATACGGATACCTGTGGGTAGCCACAGAAGACGGTCTCAACAGATTTGACGGCAATAGATTCTTTACATATTATAAGTTCAAAGGCAATAATAAACTTAACAGCAATGAACTATCCTGCGTTGTAGACGACCCCAATAAATCACAGGTCTGGATAGGAAATCTGAGAGACGGACTGAATATTTATGATTACAAAAACAGTATATTCAAAAGTTACAGACATGACAGTAAAGATGTTCACAGTCTGGCATCAAATAACGTGACCAATGTACGATTCACCGGAGGTAAAAATCCATGGATTTCATTCTTCGGACGCGGAATAGATTACTTCGACCAAGACAACAATCGTTTCATTCATTATAACAAAAAAAATGTAAAAGGACTCGGAGGTGATTTCATATTATGTTTTGAAAAACTGAATAAAAACATGATGCTGGTGGGACATGCAAAAAACGGAATGTCCTTAATGAATATCAGTAAACTAACCGCAACAAATTTCCAGCATAATGAAATTCAGCCTAATGCCATAAGCGGCAACTGGGTTTACAGTATCTGTAAAGACAAAGAAGGACATATATGGGTGGCAACAGATCATGGCTTGGATTTGTTTGACATAAATAAGAAAGTATTCAGGCACATCAACAGAAAAGAACTGCAAAGCCATAGAATATTCGCCATAAGAGAAGCTAAAGACGGGAAACTATGGTTGGGATTGGAACAAGGAGGAATTGCCATCCTAAACATATCCAGAAAACCCATTAACAATGATTACGAAATAAACTATATAAAAGATGACGATATATCAAATGGTCTTTCTGGAGCAACTGTAAGAACAATAGACTTTGACAAGTTTAACAATGTATGGATTGGAGTATATGGAGCAGGAATAGATTTCCTAACATATAATCTGCCCCCATTTCACCAGCTTTCTTTTTCAGAATACGAATACAAAGAACATCTGAAAGACAAGACTATACATGCCCTGAGCCACGACAACATGGGAAATATATGGATGGGTACAGATGAACACGGCATAGAGGTATTTTCCAAGGATATGAAAAGGCTTAAAGATTTTCCTACCGAAGCAGGAAAAACTATACAATGCATTCTCAGAACATCAGACGACAATATATGGATTGGAAGTTTCTGGAATGGAACTACTATATACAATCCTAAAAGTAACAGTTTCAAACAGATATTCCCCAAACCGGCAGAAATAAATGTAAAATGCATACACGAAAATAGGAACAAAAAAGAAGTACTGATAGGCACTGATAACAGTATATATAAGGTTGACATGAAAACCTTTAAAATACTTAAGCGCTATAATTTGAAATATAACCAGATACAGACAATATATGAAGCCCCAAATGGAAATTACTGGATAGGGACCTTTGACGGTGGATTATTGATTACTGACAGGAATTTCAAAAAGATAAAACGTTTCTCAAAAAGCAATGGATTTCCAAATAATAACATCACCGATATTCTGATGGATAAATTCGGAGCAATGTGGATTGCTACTCAAGAAGGATTGGTAAAATTCAAAAGCACCAACAGCCATGACTTTAAAATCTTTGATACCGAAAGTGGATTGGGTAACAATCATATTCAGGCTATGGCTCAGGATAAAGACGGGAACATCTGGATGAGTACAGACAAAGGCATAACAGCATATTATGCAAGAGACCATAAATTTCATAATTATGGGCAAAAAGAAAACATACCGCTGAATAACTTTGCCACAGGAGCAGTTGACTACACGCAAGACGGGAAAATACTATATGGTACAATTGGAGCCGGACTGATTTACTTCAATCCTAAAAACATAACATACAAATTACGGTCACCGCAAGCCAGAGTGTCATCAGTGATTATATACGACAATAATAATGAAGACAAATATTACATGATAAATATAGCCGGACTTGAATGTATAGAAGTCTGGCCTGAACATAATATCTTCACTATAAACTTCAATGTTGAAAATCAGGCTCTCGCAAATCGTGTGGAATATAGTTACAAGATTGACGGTCTGAGCAACGAATGGAGTTCAACACACGGAAGCAGCATAACCTTAAGGGACATGACTCCAGGGAACTACAACTTATATGTACGTGCAAGGCTGTCAAACCAGGAATGGAATCACAACATATACTCTATAGAACTGTATATTGAACCTCATCTATGGCAGACGTGGTGGGCACGCCTGTTATATCTGACAGTATCAATAGGAATAATATATGCTGTGTACATGATATACAACAGACATATAAGATTGGAATACATGTATAATTCCGAGAAACAGCACAGTAGTCTTCAAAAGGAAATAAACGCTGAACGTATGCGTTTCTTTACTAACATAACCCATGAACTGCGCACGCTTTTAACCCTTATAGCAGGTCCATTGGAGGATATTGCCGGTTCTAAGTCTCTTCCAGACAATACCCGAAAGAAAATGGTTATAATTAATCAGAATGTACAAAGACTACGTTCGCTGGTAGAACAGATTCTGGAATACCGAAAAGTAAGAACAGACAGAAGGAAATTATATATAACACACGGAGATATTGTAGATACAATATACAAAGAATACATAAAGTTCGAACAAGCAAATAAAAATGATAATCTGTCATTTGCTTTTCGCACTACAGAAAGAAATATCTGCATGTATTATGATAAAGAAGCCATAATCATAATAATAGATAACCTACTTACAAACGCCACGAAATATACGCCAAGCGGATACATAGGCATTAAGATAGAACAACTACAGGAAAATGGAAGCAACAAAGTGAAAATCTGTGTTTCTGATACAGGATATGGAATTTCGCCAGAAGCACTTCCACATATTTTTGAAAGATACTATCAAGAGAACAACAAGCATCAGGCTTCGGGAACAGGTATTGGACTTGCTCTTGTTAAAGACCTTGCAGAAATGCATAAAGGCGAAATTGAAGCCTTAAGTAAAGTTGGAATCGGCAGTAAATTCATCTTGACACTGAACTATGAATATACATATCCGGATGCGATTCATGACGATGTTCCCCAACAGCCGAAAACTGAAACCGGCGAAGAAAAAGATATAAACGTTACAGAATCTAACGGAAATGGAAACAGAAACAAGGATCAAGATAAGTACACATTACTCATTGTGGATGACAACAATGATATATGTAACTATATTGCTGATTATTTCAAACAAAAATTCAATATAATAACAGCAAGCAATGGTAAGCAAGGTCTGGCAGCCATAAAGACTACAAAACCAAACATTATTATATGTGATGTGATGATGCCGGAAATGGATGGGTACGAAATGTGTACACGTCTAAAGAACAACTTGGATACTAGAGATATTCCAATTATCCTGTTGACGGCAAAAGACTCAGAGAAATCTGCAGAAAAAGGTTTCGACTCTGGAGCTGATGCTTATATTACCAAACCTTTCACAAACAGTTTACTTAGAAGTCTGATAAACAACCTATTAAAACAGAGAAACAGAATGCAAAATATTGATAGAGAAACTGTATCTATAGAAACTGCACAAAAACATGGTCTGCTGGTTAAGTCTATGGACAAGACCGACCATGATTTCTTTGACAAACTAAATAAAAAAATTGAAGAAAACATAAGTGGCGACATAGATATACTCTACCTTTCTGAAGCAATGGGGGTCAGCAGCAGTACTCTATACAGAAAATTAAAGAAGACTTCCGGCATATCCGCAAATGAATATGTTCGCAGATTAAAGATGCAATATGCAGAGCACCTCCTCTTACAAGGTAAGTATTCCATAAGCCAGATTGCATATATGGTGGGAATGAACTCTGTGCCGTATTTCAGAAAATGCTTTAAAGACGAATATGGAGAAATCCCATCCACATACATTAAACGAATAAAGGATAATCTTGATAATAATGCTTAAAAACATATTGTGTACGCACACAACGAGTTGATATGTATCAAGAAAATAGCATTTTGCAGATAAAAAGCATATTAAACTATTGCGGGAATTGAAATAATACCTACCTTTGCAATGTCAAAAGACAAAAGGATAGGTTTTAGTAAGGTAAAAAAAGATTGATTTAAAGGATTCTCAATAGGAATTAAATAAGGTAGAAAAAAAAAGATTGTAAGTTTAGGATTGGTATTAGTTTAGGTAATGATAAAGATTGTTCAGGAAATTTGTTTTTGTTGATTTAAGTTTTTAGGTTTTTAGTTATTAGTTTGAGGTTAAAGATTGTAAGTAAAGAGGGTGGAGCCGAAAGGCGGCCCACCAAGGATGTCGGAGGAGAGTGATCTTCGCCGATTTTTTTGTCCAAAAAGAATTATGATATCAATCCCCTAGTAACATAAGAGCTGTTTCTCTAGGAGTATTGAACGGCATACCGAATTTAATATCATCATCAGTAAAAGACTCAAGGATATTTTTTGCTTCCGTTTCCGTTGTCAAAAGCGTCCCGTCTTTGTCTGTAGTAGCAAGCATCTCTTGCAGCACCGCTACTCTATAATCATCAATTTCATTGTTTGCTGACATAATGAACAGTCGTTTAAAATTATTTGCGAAGATAAGAATTTACTATTGAAATAGCAAACAATAGCGTATCATTTTTGGGAATTTTAGTAAATTACTAAATAAAATTATCAAAAGTACAATATATCATCTGCTATACCTGCACCCATCAATAGTTTGTTTTTTTCCAGAAATGGTTTGATTTTTACCAACCGCCTTATTTAAGGGCATTCAACACTTGCCAATAAAATATAAAATCCTAATTTTGCAACCGATATCAAATAACTAGATAAGTTTTTACAACCTACTTATATAATGAAAAATACAATGAGAATTAAATCTATTATAGCAAATCCATACGCTATTGTTATACTCAGGAATAATATTCCAGAAGATAACACTGGCATAAACATATACAGCAAATACTTAAAAACAATCTCAGGAAAAGATTCTTCATGAGAGAAGATTGTTAGATTAGTAAAAATTCACTAGTTGATCCTTCCCGATGTGACATCGGGAAGGACAAAACGAAACCGAAAGAAACCTAATATATACATAATGTTTAACAATAATTTAAAAACTATGTCTGGAAAAACAAAAATCTTCCGAATGTTGCTATTTATTATGCTGACTATGATTGTCAGCACAATAAAAGCGCAAACAGTGAAAGGAACTGTTACAGACCAGAGCGGTGAGCCAATTATAGGTGCTTCTGTATTAGAAAAAGGAAACACTAAAAATGGTACTGTTACTGATCTTGACGGTAATTTCACTCTAAAACTGCAATCAGGCAAGAAAGCTGTGATTTCTTATATTGGTATGGAATCACAGGAAGTAAATCCCGGTGAAGGACTAAAGATTGTACTTAAAGACAACGCTGATGAAATAGGCGAAGTCGTAGTACTAGGTTACACTAGCCGCGCCAGAAAAGACTTAACCGGTTCTGTAGGTTCTGTATCAGGTGCAAAGCTGGCACAAGTACCAGTTGCATCTGCAGCCGAAGCCCTACAAGGTAAGATTGCCGGTGTACAGGTAACAACAGTAGATGGTCAGCCAGGTGCTGATATTAACATCAGAGTTCGTGGAGCTACGTCTGTAACACAGAGCAATGACCCATTGTTTATCGTTGACGGTTTCCAACAATCAAATATTAATGATATCCCACCATCAGATATCGCTAGCATCGATGTATTGAAAGACGCATCTCTTACAGCCATCTATGGTGCAAAGGGTGGTAACGGTGTAATTATCGTAACAACAAAGAGTGCTACAGAAGGTAAAATTAAGGTTGGCTTCAACGGTCGTCTATCAGTTTCACACATTTCAAAGAAAATGGATTTGATGGACACCCGTGACTTTGCTGATTATCAATATGACCGTGCTGCTGCTAACGGTACACGTTCATCATGGGCAAAATCATTCCGTGGTAACTTTGGTAACCCACAAGACCTAGACCTATACAGCAGTCTGCCAACACACAAGTGGCAGAACGAAGTTATGGGTGAATCTCCAATTAATTACTCCGCAAACGTAACTGTAGGCGGCGGTACCGATAAATTAAGATTCAACACTTCTCTTACGCAGACTGATGACCGCGGTATCATTATGGGTTCAGGGGTACGCAGAACCAATATTAACGTTAAGATTGCCGCTAAACTAACAAAGAATCTTGAGTTGACATACAATCCACGTATGACATACCGCAGAGACATAGGCGCAGGTGGCGACCATATTGGTTCTGGTGGTATTATAGATGTATTGCGCTACCGCCCAACAAACGGACTTCGTGAGTTTGGCACATGGGCGCCAGAGATGGTAGATGCAGATGAAGAAGCAAACTTTTCATATACAAACCCTAAGTCTGATATTGAAACAAACCAAAAGAAAAAACATTCATATTCTATTAACAATCAAATATCATTGCAGTGGACACCAATAAAGAACCTAGTTTTGCGTTCTGACGGTAACTACTCAATATCATTCATTAATGAAGATCAGTACTATGGACCATTAACAAAGACAGGTCAGAGTGCTGTACACCAAGGTTTGCCAGTTGCATCTACAAGTGAAGACCACAAAGAGTCATACACATGGACTAACACAGCAAACTACTCTATTACATTAAAAGATGCACATAACTTAAGTTTCTTACTCGGTCAGGAAATTTATAATTCACAAACTAGATCACAAGACCAGACAAACCATCTTTTTGCACGTACGGTAAATGCAGATGAGGCATGGAACAACATGGGACTAGCAACTCCATACACATCAACATCATCATTGTCTACAGCAAACAGAATGGCATCATTCTTCGGACAGGCATCATACAACTACAATCACA
Organism: uncultured Prevotella sp.; assembly: GCA_964433895.1. Lineage (GTDB taxonomy): Bacteria > Bacteroidota > Bacteroidia > Bacteroidales > Bacteroidaceae > Prevotella. The sequence continues at coordinate 38,407 of CAYSSU010000021.1, read as the reverse complement.
AGTACCTCGTATCAGCCACATTCCGTGCCGATGGTTCTACAAAATTTGCTCCGGGTAATCAGTGGGGTTATTTTCCATCAATTTCCGGTGCTTGGGACATTAAGCAAGAAAGTTTCTTGAAGAACGTGAACTGGATTGACCAATTGAAGTTGCGTGCTGCATACGGTCTTGCAGGTAACAACAACATTCACAGTGACCTATGGCGTTATATGTATTATTCATCAACATCAGGTGGTCCTGGTTTTGGTGAAGCAAGTAAGAATGGCGAACTATATTTTGCCAGCCCTAGTAAATTCCCAAATGCAGACATCAAATGGGAGACAACAATTACAAGGAACTTTGCATTAGACATTGCCTTATTTGGCAACAGACTAACAATTACACCAGAAGTATACTTCAATACAACACGCGACTTGCTATATGCATCTACAATTGCAACAACATCAGGTTACGCTTCACAGATGCAGAATATTGGTAAAGTATCTAATAAAGGTTTCGAGTTAACAATTAATGGTGACATCTTAAGAGGTAAAGACTATGTGTTGTCTGGAAACCTCACATTCGGTTTAAATAAAATGACCATTAAGCAATTGAACGCTACCGATGGTATACTTTATAACAAGTCAGGTAGATGGAGCTCAGACGATGGCGCCGACTATCTATTAGAGGTAGGTGGTCAACTTGGTCAACTGTATGGTTACGTATATGACGGACTTTACTCTCCAGACGAGTTTGATTTTGACCCTACACAGAACTATCTTGCAGTTCCTAAAGAAGGCACAGTTATAAACACTGTACTTAAGTCAAGTAACTCAGGTGAAGCAACAATGCCTGGTAAGATTAAGTTGAAAGACTTAAACGACGATGGTATTATAGACAATAAAGACAAAACTGTAATTGGTAATACCAATCCGGACTTCCAAGGTGGTTTCGGTATATCAGGACAATACAAGAACTTTGACTTTACAGCCAACTTCACATACATGGTAGGCTTCGATGTGTACAATGCAACAGCATACGCACTATCAAGTTCAACTACATCACAGTACAACTTCTATAATGTATTAGATAAGTTTGGTTCACAACGTTGGAGATATACAGACCCAACAAGTGGCGAGTGTTTATATAAGAACTATTATATGGATGGAGCTTTAGATGCTTATCTTGCAATGAACGCAGGTGCAACACTTTGGAATCCGGCTGACCTCGTTAACAATCAGATGATTTCTAACTTTGTAGAGGATGGTTCTTTCCTTCGTTGTACTGACATCACTATTGGCTATACAATACCAAACAAACTAATTAGTCGTTGGGGATTTAGCAAACTACGCGTTTATGCTTCTGCAAGCAATCCATTCATTATTACAAGTTATTCCGGCTTTGACCCAGAAGTTGACGTACAGTCTGGATTGACTCCATCTATGGACTACAACCGTTACCCACGTAGCAGACAGTTCTCACTTGGTGTTAACCTAACATTCTAACATCTTAAACAGAATACATTTATGAAAATAAAGAATATATTAATAGGTGGTATTGGTGTTCTCGCTTTGACTACATCATGCAACGACTTCCTAGATGTCGATGCGCCATCACAATATACTGTAGACAAAGTATACAATTCAACGACTGAGATAAATACAGCCTTGAATGGTGTCTACGCGACGATACTTTCAGACAACTCGTTTGGAAAATATCTATATAATGACTTAATGTTGAACAGTGACGTTGACTTTTCTGCAAACTCTAACGAAACATCACAGTCAAATGCACCAAAGCGATTTGATATTACCCCTGCCGGTGGAGCAACATCTACACTTTGGAACACACTATACAGCACTATAGAAACAGCAAATGAGTTTATCTATAACACAGAAAACAGCAGTTTGTATTATGCAAGTAACCCAGACATTTCTACATTAACACAAATGGTAGGAGAAACAAAGGTTATTCGCGCTATGGCATACTATGAATTGCTATGTTACTATGGAGATATTCCATTTACCTTCGAAGCTACATCAGCATCAAAGAGTTTCTTGCCACCAATGACAAGCAGAGACGAAGTCTACGCAAAGATTATTGACGATTTGAAGCAAGCTGCACAAAAGATGAAGAGTATAAAGAATATTACCGATGGTGTTGAGCGTATATCAAAAGAAGCTTGTTGGGCAATGATAGCAAGAATGGCTCTTCAGGCAGGCGGTTACTCACTTCGTCCTGTAGAAGGTACAAGCACAAGCTATGGTAAGATGGAGCGTCCTGCGAACTCAAAAGAATTCTATGCTACAGCACGCGATTTTGCCGATTCTGTTATTACTTCTGGTACACACTCACTTACATTACCATATAAGAAAGTATTTGCAGACGAGTGTAACTTTGTAGTAAACAACTCAGATGATGCAATATTCGAGATTCCTTTCACAAGAGAGACATCTGGTGGTTGGGGATATCACCAAGGTCCTACAGTATCAAGTAACGAAGGAAAAACTTCACACGTATGGGGTGAAGCTAATGGCGGTGTACGTACAGAAGCTTTCTACCGTTACACATTTGACAAAAACGATACACGTAGAAACGTTGTAAATAGCGCATGGTACTACACCGCAACAGGAGTTCCATCAATGCGTGCCGACTACAGTTGTCATAACGGCAAATGGTCTAAGCTTTGGAACGAGACCGGACTTGGAGCAACAACTACAGGTTCTACAGGTATTAACTTTGCATATATTCGTTATGCAGATGTATTATTAATATTTGCAGAAGCAGAGAACGAACTGAACGGTCCTACTGCAGAAGCAAAAGCTGCATTATCGAAAGTTCGTCAGCGCGCATTTACCGATGCCGCTAAAGTACACTATGCTGACGGAATTAACAATAAAGAAGAATTTCTTAACGCTGTACTTAATGAACGCAAGTGGGAATTTGCAGGTGAGAACTCACGTTGGAAAGACCTGGTACGTAACAATAAGTACGCTGAGACATTGTATTACACATTCTTACGTTACTACATTGTTGCAGCAAATGCATCAACAGGCTCTCCATATACCGACATGGTGGAAGTGCACGATGGTATCAAGTGGACAGAAATATTACCATACGATGTATTCTCTTGCTTTATCAAGAACCCAGGCGATGGTGTATACTATCAGAACAAGAATCTTGCTGTACGTTTCATAGCTAACCCAGACAGTGCTATGGCAATGCCAACAGTAACACCGGAGAACTATCCTGGTATCCTATCAAAAGGGTACACAGTAATATCTGAGCGTGACATTACCGGTCTTGAGACATCCAGTGCCACAAAAGGATGGACCGATACACAATTCTACAATTGGATGAATGATGATGGTACTGCAAAAGCACAGATTCTTTATTCTCTATACGGATATATCCGTGGTACTGATACAGGAAGCTTTGTAATAATAAACAATGGAGTTCCACAAACAATAGACCCACTAGGATTTAATGTTAAAGAACTGCCTGTTGTACGTTACCTATTGCCTATTCCACAAGAAGCTATTACACGTTCATCTGGTGTTTATACACAGCACTATGGTTATTAAACACACTTAAAACTGAATGAAATGAAGAAATTATTTATATATTCGATCTGTTTGCTCGCATGTCTGAACTTCTCCAGCTGTACAGACAAAGACGACATTACAGCAGCAGAACGCATGTTTATGGCAATGTTCCGCTGCGACAACAATACAAGCAAGGGTGATGATGACCCTTACAACTGTCGAGTTGTTGACCTTAACGATATCCACCTCTACTGGTACACTGTGGACAACGCTGCAGGTTACCGTATTAAATGGGCTTTGCAACCAAATGTATCCGGCGGTCAAACTTCTTGGGAAGAAACTGAGACTAACGGATTACTTGTTGGTGATACTATTATTGCAGATCCAAGTAAATACGACCTAGTAATAAAAGACCTTAACTACCAGACAAGTTATCGTTTTGCTATTCAGACACTTAACTCATTGGATAAGAATGATCCAAAGAACTCTAAGTGGTATGGATATGGTGACGGACGTCAGTGGGCAGAATGGCTTGGTCTAGAAACATCTATGCGTTATGATGTTCCTTCTATTATCCAGGCAAGCGACATTACAAAGACATCTATCCGCATTAATCTTAACCGTTCTACAAAAGGTTATACTGAAGACGAGATGACAGGATACAGAGAACACTTCTCTATAGAAGGCGACAACTTTAAAGTTGACTACCTAACAGTTAAAACAAGTGTATCTTCTCCTACAGCCGTAGTACCAGAAAAGTTTGTCAAGTACAACCTTACAGACGAAGATTGGAACAGAGGTTACGTAGAGATAACCGGACTCTCTGAGAGTTCTGTATACAACATTGATGTATGGGACAAAGACATTCCTGTAAAAATTGATGCTAGCTACAACCCATTGATGAAACGTACAAAGGGAAATCCTGGACCTCCAATACTTATTAAGCATATAGTAACAGCTCAAGATACAATTGGAGAGACAAACTACTACGATATTTCTAAATATCAGTCAATGAAGTTGGATAACATATTGAGTGACTATTGTGCAAGTAACACACTAGCAGAAAACCAAGTATTCTATCTTGAAGGCGGCAAGAACTACCACTGTACATCTAATGTGTCTATCTATAAAGGACTTACACTACGTACTAATCCGGAAGATATAGCTGCAGGTAAAGGAAAGGCAACACTTTATTTAAGCGGTATGACACAGACTGGTAGCAGTATTAATACCAGTAACTTTATGTTAGGCAGACAGCCACAGGTTGGTGAAAATGCAACCATTGCACTTGATATTGACTCGGTACGCTTTATGGACTTAAATGTAGACGTACCATTAGCAAAGAATTACGGTCATAGGCAGGATGGTTCAGGCTTCAGTGCTTGCGGCAACTACTTTATGAACATGTACTCTAACGGCATGGGTATTAACGTGAACTTGCTAGAGTGGAACAACTGTACATTTAACGGACTAATTCGTGGATTCTTCCGTATCAAGGGTTCTAACGACTTCAATATTCACAACATCTCTATGAAGAACTGTGAGTTCTATAATAGTGGATACTATAGTAACTCTGGTTCTGGTTATCAAATAATATTTGCCGACCATAATGGCAAGCCAAAGAGTAACATCCTTGAGAATGTACAGATTATAAACAATACATTCTACGATGCACCATTAGGTTCACTTATCACAGACCAAAACCGTAACCTTAACTGGGATGCTTCTGTGAGATGGAACATTAATATAGAGAACAACTCGTTTATTAACTTCCAAACTATGAGTGGAGCTTCGCCAATAATCAACTTGCGTTACATGCCAGGTGGTTCTACGATTGCAATTAAGAACAACTTCATAACAGTAACTAAAGAAGCTGGCGATGAACGTACACTAAACTGCGCAGGTAGTGACGTTAGAAACATCCAAGGCGGTGACGGTTCTGGTAAATGTACATTTGATATTGGTAACAACTGGTCAACAAACAACAACTTGACAAACGGTCAGATATTCACAAAGGCTGCATTCTCTGCAACATCTAACTCATTTGGTAAGTTTAAGACAAATTGTAACTTCCCACAAGGCGTAGATGAGCTGGTAGTTCATGTAGATAACATCTCTGCTACAGAACTTATGGAACAACCAAACAACAAGAACCATGTAGGTAGCACTATGAACCACATGGATCATCATGTTGACAACTTGAACGGTTTATATTATAAGAACACAGATGCTGTAAAGAACAGCAACATCTATAAATTAGGTATTGGTGCTTCTAAATGGCGTAGTAAATAAAAGTATTTAATACTATCAAACAGAAGGCAGACTTTTTCTCTAGCAAAAAAGTCTGCCTTTTATAAAAAAGAATGAAATTATATATACTATACATACTTATCTGTATCAACATTGTAAGTTGTGCAAACAACAAGAAAAGAACTTCAGATTGTGGTTCTGAATGTCAGGCTGGAAACACCATTATTGATAATTCTCAAAACAGGAACCGAGCCATAGGTGATATGCCATGGAATATAACCCAGAACGGCTATAGCTCGGCTTCTGAAAAATGGATAAAAGAAATATCTGATAACGGAAACGCAGTATTTGGTGGTATACCTATTACCAACGAAGGACTAAATGCCGAGTTTGACAAAGACAATCATCTGGTAAAAGTAAGAATGAAGTTCCATACTTTTGTTATCGGCGAACAGAGTGACTATACTGATGAGGAAAAAAATGAAATAAGAAAAGTTGAATTAAATAATAATGCTAAGATAGAGCACGTTATCAGAATACTGAACTCTACATACGGAAATCCTAAAGAAGAAGAATTCAACGTCGATGATACAGATATGTACCACTCCAACGGTAATCACCAACTTGCTGTTTGGGAAACTGACGGAACTCTAGCCTCACTTATTGCCGACAATGAAAGCCATGGAAACGGATGCAACTTTAAACTGAGTATAATAACAGAAAAGAAATAAATATGAAAAGAAAATTATTTACCATCGCTGCAGTTATATCCTTATCGCTAACTGTTTCAGCCCAGCAATTTCCTTATCAGAATACGAAACTAAACGCAGAAGAACGTGCTGCAGATCTCTGCAACCGCCTTACGATAAATGAAAAGGCTGAAATCATGATGAATGGCTCAAAAGCCATAGACAGACTTGGAATACCGCAGTTTGAATGGTGGAGCGAAGCTCTGCACGGGATTGGCAGAAATGGATTCGCAACAGTATTTCCAATCACTACAGCCATGGCTGCCTCATGGGATGACACCTTATTATATCAGGTATTCTCTGCCATAAGTGATGAAGGAAGAGCAAAGAATAATCTCGCTAAAAAAGATGGCAGCATCGGAAGGTACCAGGGACTGTCTTTCTGGACACCTAACATAAATATATTCCGAGACCCTCGTTGGGGACGCGGACAGGAGACTTACGGTGAAGACCCTTATCTTACGGAAAGAATGGGACTAGCTGTCGTAAGAGGTCTACAGGGAGCATACCCTCTTGCTTCAGGCAAAGGATGGAGATATCCTAAATACTACAAACTGCTTGCATGCGCAAAACATTTTGCCGTTCATTCCGGACCGGAATGGAACCGCCATACTTTCAATATCGAAGATTTGCCTGCACGGGATTTATGGGAAACATATCTGCCGGCATTCAAGGCTCTTGTACAGGAAGGTGACGTAAGAGAGGTGATGTGTGCTTATCAGAGATTCGAAGGTGAACCTTGCTGCGGAAGCAACAAACTGTTACAGCAGATACTACGCAACGAATGGAAATTCAACGGTATGGTGGTAAGTGACTGTGGCGCCATTGGTGATTTCTGGATTAAAGGCAGACATGAGGTAAGTCCAGATGCTAAATCTGCTGCAGCCAAAGGTGTAATTGCAGGAACAGATGTAGAATGTGGAGCAAATTACAAAAATCTGCCGGAAGCTTTGAAGGCAGGTATCATAACAGAAGAGAAAATCAACGAAAGTGTAAAACGTCTACTGGTTGAACGAATAAAAGTTGGTGACCTTGACCCTGACTCCATTGTGCCATGGACTAAAATCAGTAAAGACGTTGTTGCCAGCAAGCAACATAAAGCTCTGGCATACAAAATGGCTCAGGAAAGTATGACTCTTCTTAAGAATAACGGTATATTGCCTTTAAAGAAACAAGGACAGCGTATTATTGTCATGGGATCTAATGCCAATGACTCCATCATGCTATGGGGCAATTACACAGGTTATCCAACAAATACGACAACGATTCTGAAAGGTATCCGTAATAAAGCCGGACAAGACATAAAATATGCACAGGCTTGCGGACTCACCAAAAACGAAGTACTGGAAAGTCGATTTGACGAGATTAGTGATTTGAATGGCAATAAGGGATTGACAGCTACCTATTGGAACAATACAAAAATGGAAGAAAATCCTGCCGCAACAGCAAATCTTGCTAACGGACTTAATCTGAGCAACGGTGGCAACACCGTATTCTGTCCAGGTGTAAACTTAGAAAATTTCTCTGCCAGATTTGAAGGTACATATCAGCCTCAACATAATGAAGAGGTAGAGATGTGTCTTGGATTTGACGATTGTGCACGCCTCATTATCAACGGTGACACTGTATATGAATACTGGAAACCTAGAGCACGCGTGTGGAAAGGTAACTATAAACTAAATGCTGTTGCCGGGAAGAAATATCATATAACAATTGAATATCTGCAAAACACGGACATGGCCGTTATGAATTTTGACATCGTACACCGTACTAACAACAATATTCAACAAATAGTAAACACTGCCAAAGATGCAGATGTAGTGGTATTTGCCGGCGGCATTTCACCTTATCTTGAAGGCGAGGAGATGAAGGTAAGTGAACCGGGATTCAAGGGCGGTGACCGCACCAGCATTGAATTGCCACAATCTCAGCGCAATATTATCGCGGCTCTTCACAAAGCCGGGAAAAAGGTTGTATTCATAAACTGTTCCGGAGGAGCCATGGCTCTGCTGCCGGAAAGCAACAATGCTGATGCTATACTTCAGGCATGGTATGCAGGAGAAGCTGGAGGAAAAGCCATTGCCGACGTGCTGTTCGGTGACTATAATCCTGCCGGTAAACTGCCTGTAACTTTCTACAAGAGCACGGAACAGTTGCCCGACTTTCTTGATTATAACATGAAAGGCCGCACTTACCGTTATTTCAAAGATGAAGCACTATATCCTTTCGGATACGGACTAAGTTATACTACATTCAAATTCGGCAAGCCTAAGTATAATAACGGTAAAATAACTGTAAACGTAAAGAATACAGGTAAAAAAGACGGAGACGAAACTGTTCAGGTTTACATCAAGCGTATTGCCGACACAGAGGGTCCGATAAAAACTCTGAAAGCTTTCAAGCGCATAAGTATAAAAGCAGGAGAGAGTAAGACTGTAGAAATAGACATGCCTAAACAAAGTTTTGAAGGTTGGGATGCCGACACTAACACTATGCGTGTGGTATCTGGCAAATACAAAATCATGACAGGAAGTTCTAGTTCCGACTCAGACTTGCAGACTATCTATATTACTCTTTAGACTTCTGACGATATTCTGAAGGAGTCATACCCGTTTCTTTCTTAAAGCTTGTGCTGAAGTATTTTGCGTCGCCAAATCCTACAGCGTATGCTATCTGAGAGAAAGGGGATTTTGTCTTTGTTATCAGCTCTTCAGATCTCTGAATTCTTATATGTCGGAGAAAATCAACAGGTTTCATCCCCACTACACTTCTTATTTTCTCATAGAATACCGTTCTGCCCAAATTTACAGCCGTCGCCATATCTTCAATACGTAGACTAGAATCGCTGATATTCTCATTTAGAAATATCATAAGCTGTTTCATCATCTCATCATCAGCATCTACAATTCTAGGTTCTTCAAGTTTATACTTATCCCTATTATCTTCTGATGAAGTTTCTACCTGTAAATGTTCCAGATAATTTTGCTGCAACATCCGACGTTGAGCTATGATATTTTCAACACGCTGTTTAAGGTATGTAGCACTGAATGGCTTGGTTATATAATCATCAATACCTTCTTTCAACCCCTGCAGACGATCATCAAGTGAAGCCTTGGCAGAAAGTACGATTATAGGAATATGACAGATATCCTTGTTTTGCTTTATCTGATGCACCATCACCAATCCGTCCATCACCGGCATCATAACATCTGTGATTATAAAATCAGGCATTTCTTTCTCAGCCTTTTCAAGACCGACCTTGCCATTCTCAGCTTCCAAAACATCATACTCACGGTGCAGAATACCGACAAGGAATGCCCGCAAATCATCATTATCTTCCACAATCAACAGTTTCACTGAATTATTATCAGAAACGGCCGAAGACACTGACAGGTTTGAGTTTTCTTGATTTGCGAACACCGGTGCATTTTCATCATCCACAAAGAAATTTCTACTACTGTCATAATTCAGCATTTTATTTACCAGAGCCAGCATATTACGGGAATTACGTTGCACCATCGCCAGATGTTCATGAGCCATATCAGACAGTTTTTCTGATGACAACACCTCTGTAACAGGTCCTCCTATAAGAGTGAGAGGGGTGCGCAGTTTATGACCTAAATCTGTAAAGAATTTAGTCTTCATTTCGCCCATCTGCTTTTCCAAAGAAGCATTTTTCCTCAGATTATACACATAAAATGAAGCATAGCCTATGCCACCTACAATAAGCAACAAAAACAAACGCCCCAATACGCTTTCAAAAAATGTAGGATGAGCATAAATGTTAAGTGCTTTTACATTGTCCATCCATACTCCGTCCGCATTTGTACTTTTTACTAACAGACGGTATTTACCATTAGGAATATGACTAAAAGAAGCACTATGACTGCCCGGCTGCAGATAAGTCCAGTCTGCATCTTTGCCTTCTATCTTGTATGCATACCTTATAAGATAATTGTTGGTATAATCCAATGCTGCAAAATTTATTGTCACATTACGTTTGTCAGACGGTATATCAAGAAGAGCTGTTCCCAGTACCGGACACGCTTCCTGTTCTCCTTGAAACTGTATGCTGGTAAATACAAGACTTGGTTTATAATTGCTCTTCCGCAATTTCTGCGGCAGAAACGCAAGCGCCTCCCCCATTGCCCCTAATATAATACGGTTAGTTTTGGTATCGAAAGCCGGTTCTGCCTCTGAAAATTCAAGTTTATCACCCAATTCATTAGGACCATACTGATGAGTTCTGCAAATAGCAGGATCATACTCCTCAACACTGGCTTCACGGAGAATCCACAGTTTATTATTATTGTCTTCCAGCACGCCATGAATGATACCGTCATTTATATTTATGCCTTCCAATTGATGGAAACATATTTTCTTATCCGTAATTTCTTTCATTGTCGTATACTGTATTCCTCCACTCAATGTTGTAAAAAGCACCTTGCCATCATGAGTTATATAAGACTGCATCACGTCACTGGCAAAAAGTGATGTTGTGTCGTTAGGCTGATGTACATGAATATTAAATTTCATATCACCTGGATTACCAAATCTATCATTTGAAACCAACAATCCGCTGGTTGTAGAAATAAGTACTGTACCATTATCCGCTACAAGTATTCTCCTTACCTTATCGCATCTGCCGGCAGGATATCCTTTGAGAACATTCAATGCACTCAGAAAATCTATTGTTCCATCAGTTTTTTCTCTTATTATGTTGAGTCCTCCGCCATGAGTACCCACATATATTCGTCCTTTGGTATCTTCTGTTATACTATACACATCATCATTACTTATAGAATACCTGTCATCAGAATTATGCAGGAAATGTCTCAGTTTACCATTTGAAATCAAGAAGATACCATCTCCCTTTGTACCAATCCACATACGATTACGACGATCTTCATAAATAGAATATATTTTATTGGCAAAACGCGCCGGCTGCTGCTGCAACTGTCCTTGAGCATTAATATATCCAATAAGTCTGCCGGACATATCATATTTCATCACAATACCGTAAGAATCCCCCACCCATATATTATGTTTTGAATCACAGAGCAATGCCCTTACCTCTTTATTTTTTTCTACCGGCAACTGTTGGAAATGGCGGTATTTGAAATTTACCAATATCAGGTCATGAGTACAATTAAACCACATATTTCCCTGTTTGTCTATATAATCAATATCTATGTTCGGCAAATTGGCATAATCGAAACCATCTGCCTTAAGAATAAAAGGTTCCAGATGCTGAGTACTTTCATCATAATAACTGTAAGTTCCACCTTTAGGCACAACCCATATTGTATGATTTCGGTCTTCATACATAAATGGCAAATTACTACTGGTCATTGCACCAGCATCAGTCTTGGACTGCAACCATTGAGATGTCCCTTGATCCGGAGATATAAGCATTATACCATCGCTGCCGGTAAAAGCCCATATCCTATATTTTGAGTCTTTAAACATTTTCTTAACTTCAGGAGACGGAGATGCCGGATGCTGCGCTGAGATTCGCTTCATGAAACCATTTTTTACATCATAAGCTATTATTCCGGCATTGGTACCTATATATAAAATACGGTCATGAATAGATAGCAGACAGCTTATGTTCTTAATATCATAAGGCAGGCGCAAAATTTTTGGAGCAGAAAATCCCTGCTGAAAGAAACCAAGTTTACCGTCTTTGGAAGCAAAATAAACCTTTCCGGCAACCTGTTCCATAAATTCAAACTCTATGTTGCTGTTAAACTTGCCGCCGACAAGTGTCACTCCGTGATTTGAAAACACCCATTCATGACGTCTCTCATCCATGAGCACCTTGTTCACTACATCACCTTTCAATTTACCGTTTTTACTGCTATATACCTCTATGCCTTCTCCATCAAGTATTTTACTGTCATCTATACGAATATTGACATCGGCATCATGGCTCACAAGCCAGGAAAAACCATTGGCAAGAGAATATACCGCACGTACATGAAAATCCAATCCACATTTGTCTCTCAACATCTTATTGACATTGACATACTGACAAGTCTTAGTATTAAAAAGGAATACACGGTTATCAAAAGTGCAACACCACACGTTGCCATAAGCATTGGAACGAATGCTTTTAATACGATTGGTTGACAGCACTTCTTCACCATCTGTAGGATGATCACGAAATGTAGAGAAGTGATAGCCGTCATAACAGCACAAACCGTTCCATGTGGCAAACCACACCAATTCATCGGGAGTCTGCTCTATACCGGATATAGTATTGGCTGCCAAACCATCACGCATATTGAACAGGCGTACATCACAATATGGCTGAGATTTGACAGATAATAGATTTGTCACTAATAGAAATACTAAAGTTAATGTCTTTACTCGCATTTTCTGGTTATTAAGTAGATAGTTTGTCTGCTTGCAAAGATACAAAAAAGATTAGGATTTTCATCCTAATCTCTCAAAATATGTGATTATTTCTTCCCACGTCTTAAATTCATCACTGCCATATTCTATATTTGTACCAAGAAATTCTTCACTCGGAGTTGGTGTTACAAAGAAATCGCCATAAAGCAGATTCTTCCTGTTGGCAAATATCACACGGTCGTATGCAGGAGTCGAAATATATTCTTCAACCCATTGCTGCACCTTTTCCATATATGCATGATTATTTGTCGGAGCAGCGGCAACAATGTACACATTATATTTCTCTATCAGCATCTCGTATGCCTTATGCATACTGCTTACGGCTTTACCATAACTATCGTGCATGGCATCATAGTCAATATACAATATTTGCCGTTCACTGCCATTCTGCCTGTCATCTATCCATCTTATGACCGGAGCCACATAATGGAACGCAATCTTGTCTATCAGGCGATGTTCTCCATGAAAACGTATGGCATTAGGATATTTATCATGAAATATATCAAAAGTATGCACCACAGGATCTTTGTCGCCAAAGAGACCATATACCCTCTGCTGTTCTTCTTCTGTAACATCAGTAAAACATTTCGTGCATACATCTTTATATTCACTTATAAGTCCCTTGGTCACCATAACTTCCTGAATGCCATCTTTCCGGTGGTTCTGAAACTCCTGCTTACCTGTCATACTCTTCATTGTGTTACCCATTTCGAAAGCAGGGTTCACAAGTATTCTGTCTATGCCTGTCAGCATTTCGGCATACATACCTCCCATTGAAGTTCCGATGATAAGATCCGGCTTTTCTCCGGCTACCATATTTTGCAGCATATCCACAGCCTCCTCCGGATGAATTGGTATATCCCCAGCCACCATAGAAGCATTCGGCATCAGTTCCTGCAACATCTTCACCGTTCCACTCTGACCGGAAGAAAGAAAACCATGCACATACATAATTTTCTTTCCTTTCATCAAATCAGGGAACTGCTTTATATACGGATTTTCCATAACTTTTTAATATTCAGTTTTGTCACTCTTGTTCTGCCATGCCTCAAAGGTATGTATAGCCTCTTCACGCATCAATGGGAGCATTTCTTTTTCACGTTCATCAGGATTCAGTGATATTTCCTTATAAATGAAATCATCATCAAAGCCTATACCGGCAGCATCCTTACGGTTGTTGCCATAATAAATTCTATCCAGATGAGCCCAATAAATTGCACCCAGACACATTGGACAAGGTTCACAACTTGTATAGACCTCACACCCGGTAAGATCAAACGTTTTCAAGGCACGTGTCGCCATACGTATTGCGTTAACTTCGGCATGAGCTGTCGGATCATTGTCTGCTGTTACACTATTGCTGGCTTCACCTACAATAATTCCGTCTCTGGCTATAACCGCTCCAAAGGGTCCTCCCCCATTTTTCACACTGTTGTCTGCCAACTGTATGGCACGGCGCATCAATTCCTCTTTTGTCATATATGTATTTTATCTTTTTACGCTATAAGCTGCTATCATTAATATTTATTTCAGCCAATTTGCAAAGATAAGAAAAAATCTGTATCTTTGCAAAATATGGGAAAAGAAATAGTCTATGGTTTCGCAGAGAGTCCTTTCGGACCTATTGTTGTCGCACGTACAAAAGACGGAGTGTGCGACCTTCAGTTTCTTGGTTTCAATCGCATGGGGGTAATCCATGAGCTTGCCATGCACTGGGGCGTCTACACCCCCACCACTCAGGATGATGATATGGCTAAACGCATAGAGCATACTGTATTTGAAGAAAACAACCGGAATATTGACCTTGACCTCAAGGGCACTGAATTCCAAATTAAAGTATGGAAAGAATTGCTCACCATACCTTTAGGCAAAACCATATCATATCAGGAACTGGCAGGAAGACTAAGCAATCCAAATGCCGTTCGTGCTGTAGCCACGGCCGTAGCCCAAAATCCTATTGCTGTAATAATTCCCTGCCACAGAATTATCCATAAGGACGGAACACTTGGAGAATATCATTGGGGCTCAGAGATTAAACGCCAGTTGCTCGACTGGGAAAAAAACAAGTTGGCAGACAAATAGAAGATGGCAAGCTACATCACTGCAGAAGAACTGTTCAGACGCGTACTTGAAATAACCCGTGCTTCATCAGACATGCCAACATGCAAAATGATGCATGACGCATTGGTGCTGACCTGTAATGAAGGACTGGCAGGAAGCAACATGGCTTTCGGCAACTTATTTTCTCAGGTAGACTTTCTATGCAAATTGCATAATGTCAGCACTCCTGACACCATCGCCATACAGCGTATGCGCCGCAACAGTAATCATACAGAAGAACATAATCATGACGACGCGGCATACGATTGCCGTGCACTTGCCAAATTCATATCTGCCGTCTTTGAAACAGACATTCCTTCTTTTCTTGTCGGAAGACTTCCTGTTACCGACAAGCCCAACAGCGAATACAGGCACATAGACTATCGCTATATCAGGTGCATAGTGCAAGACTTTGACGACAAATTCATCACAGCGGAAATAGATCAGGAATCAACCAACAAAATTATAAAGATTGATTATACAGCCGAACATCTGAGATATATCCAAAATATCATCAAACCGCAAATGCAACTTAATCTTATAGACTGCAGCGCAGAAGATGCCGGCTGCACTGTTATACCACTGCTGATAATCATTGAGCCTGATTTCCTTATCGACATAAGCAGCATTGCACGATGTTTCACTGATTATGGGCACAGTCATCTGGCTTACATCACCAACAGTATGAGCCCCGCAGCCAACAGTCAGGCCATTCTTATAGGTAACTTTGCCGGACAGGCTCTTGATGATATTATCAACAACAAAGGAAAATACAACTGGACTGAAACTTTCAAAAACAATTTCAAAGACAAAGCTCTGGAATACTGCACTTGTGAAGACCTTAACAAAAATGGTGACTTCAGAACTGCGGCAATAGTACAGACTCAGAACATCAGGCAGATTGCAGCTTCTCTTTTCGGAGAATACAACGGCAGCCTTGCAAAACCAGACAATAAGCTGACGTACGACAGGTCAAAAGCTATTCTTGAACCCTCTTTTGTATGTGAACAGTTAGGGCTTCAGGGACGTGTAGACCTTATGACTACCGACTTCTCTCTACTTGTAGAGCAGAAATCCGGAACCAATTATAATATTCAACGAAACATACCTAATGAATTCGGCAGTTTCCAGAAAGAAGACCACTATGTACAGTTGTTACTTTACTACGGAATACTTAAACAGAACTTTCATGTCGGCAGCAATAAAATAGACATCCGACTTCTTTATTCAAAATATCCTCTGCCCGGTGGTTTGGTTGCCGTAAACTTTTACCAGAAACTATTCCGCGAGGCTATTAGATTCCGCAATATTCTCGTTGCCAATGAATATAGTTATGCCATTGACGGATTCGATGGCGTTATTGAACAGCTCACCCCTGACAACATCAACGAAAATAACTTAAAATCCAATTTCTTCTGCAACTGGATACAACCTCAGCTAAACAAAGTCTTTCAACCACTGCATTCCATGTCTAGTCTGGAAAAGACTTATTTCAACAGGATGATGACTTTCATATACCGCGAACAACTGGCAAACAAAGTAGGAACACGGGAAGGAACCAGCAGCAGTATTGCCGACCTGTGGAACATGCCACTTGCCGAGAAGAAAGAAACCGGCAACATCTATACCGGTCTGCATATTATAAATAAGGACAAGAGCAACGAATTTAACGGATATGACACTATTACATTAAGCGTGCCCAATCAGGGCTTCGACTTTCTGCCTAATTTCCGCCTCGGAGATATGATATACCTATATTCATATCATATTAATGAAGAACCTGACGTAAGAAAGGCTCTGCTGTTCAAAGGTAACCTGACAGACATACACAGCAAGAAAATAACAGTGCATCTCACCGATGGTCAGCAAAATCCGGCAATATTTGAGGAAAAAGCCGAATATATGTTTGCCATAGAACACAGTGGCAGCGATGCATCAGCCACAAGTGCACTGCGTTCTCTTCACGAATTTGCATCTGCCTGCAAAAGTTTCAAAGACCTATTGCTCTGCCAGCGGCAACCACGCACAGACACCAACATCACGCTAAATAATAAATACAACCCCACATATGATGACATAATTTTAAAAGCCAAGCAGGCTCAGGATTATTTTCTGCTTGTGGGACCTCCGGGAACAGGCAAAACCAGTATGGCCCTGCAATACATGGCACGGGAGTTTTGTGCTGAGAAAAGTTCCATACTGATTATGTCATATACCAATCGTGCCATAGATGAAATATGCGAAATGCTAGGCAGCAACGGTCTTGAATATATAAGAATAGGCAATGAATATACTTGCGATGAACATTACCGCAATAATCTACTGTCTTCTCTTATAGAAGAATGTCCGAAACTCAATGTTATCAGACAGCGCCTGCTAGACTGTAAGATTATTGTCGGCACCACATCAACAATACACAGCAAATCGTATCTTTTTAAATTAAAACATTTTTCCAGAATAATCATAGACGAAGCCAGTCAGATACTAGAACCTAACCTTATAGGCTTACTGTCTCTGGCACAGTCTCCTTTTATTCTTATAGGTGACTACAAGCAACTGCCTGCCGTTGTACAGCAGTCTCCGTCAGAATCTGCCGTCAAAGAACATATACTCAATGACATTTGCCTTGACAACTGCCGTAACTCACTCTTTGAGCGTCTTTTTCACTGGGAAAAAAGACAAGGTCGCAAAGACTGCATCGGTATTCTCCGTCGCCAGGGCAGAATGCATCCGGAGATAGCAGACTTTCCCAACAAGATGTTTTATTTCAATGAGAATCTGAAACCTGTCCCTTTGAAACACCAACTGGAAAAGGAATTAACATATACATTGCCTCCTTATGATGATTTGGATAAGAGTCTGAAGCAAAACCGCCTGCTATTTATCCCTTCTCACTTCTGCAAATCAACTGGCATATCAGATAAGGTAAACACAGAAGAAGCGGCAATAGTGGCAGAAGTGTTACGCCGCATATACCGCTTTTACGGAAATAAATTCAATCCCGACAAAACCGTGGGAGTCATCGTGCCCTATCGCAACCAAATTGCGATGATACGCAAGAACATAGAGAAACTGGGTATCACGCAATTGGAAAATATAAGCATAGACACCGTAGAACGCTATCAAGGCAGTCAGCGGGATGTAATAATCTATTCTTTTACTATTCAGAATATCTGGCAACTAGACTTTCTTACAAGTAATAGTTTTGAAGAAGACGGACATATTATAGACCGCAAACTAAATGTCGCAATTACAAGAGCCAGGAAACAGCTTATACTGACAGGCAACAAAGATATTCTGTGCAACAATATGATATTCAAGCAGCTGATAAATCATATTGAACAGACAGAGCTCTAGTTGCATTGAGCACAGCCAATACCATTACTCCGACATCAGCAAATACTGCCATCCACAAATTTGCCACACCAAGAGTGGCAAGTATCAATACCAGAACCTTTATTCCAATTGCAAAGATTACATTCTGACGAGCTATCTTTATTGTTCGGCGGGCTATCTTTATTGCCAAGGCTATCTTTGACGGCTTGTCATCCATAAGCACTACGTCGGCAGCTTCTATAGCTGCGTCAGAGCCCATGGCACCCATGGCTATGCCAATATCGGCACGCGCCAGTACAGGAGCATCATTTATGCCGTCGCCCACAAAAACCAGACTTCTGCCCTCTGATTTCTCTTTTATCAACCGTTCCATCTGCGCAACTTTATCTGCCGGCAACAGTTCTGCATGATACTCATCCAACTGTAATTCACCGGCAACATACTCACTCACATCTTTACGGTCACCGGTCAACATTACCGTCTTGTCGATGCCATTGAGTTTTAAAGCCCTTATAGCCTCTTTGGCGTCATCCTTTATCTTATCAGATATTACTATATGCCCGGCATATTCACCTTCTATCAAAACATGCACAACTGTTCCGACCATAGTACAGCGTCTGCACTTATGTATCGCTATGCCCATATTCTCCATCATTTTGTCATTGCCCACACATACAGTTTTACCGTTTACGACAGCCTTAATGCCATGTCCGGCAATTTCATGCACATCCTCCACCATACATCCGTCAGCCTCTTTTCCAAAAGCTTCTTTCAGAGAAACAGCTATAGGATGAGTGGAATAACGTTCTACGTGGGCTGCAAGATGAAGCAATTCCTTTTCATCAAGAACTTCCGGATGAATGGCTGTAACAGAGAACACACCTTTTGTCAACGTTCCGGTCTTGTCAAAGACCACAGTTCCGACTTTTGCAAGAGTATCCATATAATTACTACCCTTGACAAGAATGCCTTTACGTGAGGCACCACCTATACCGCCAAAGAATGTAAGAGGAACAGAAATAACCAGCGCACACGGACATGACACAACGAGGAATGTCAGCGCACGATAAAGCCACGTAGAAAACGCATCCGCATAACTCTGGTAAAAAAATGGCGGGATGAAAGCCACGGCTATGGCAGCAAACACTACTATCGGAGTATATATATGGGCAAACTTAGCTATGAACGTTTCACTCTTTGATTTATTTTCACCGGCATTTTCAACCAAATCTATTATCTTGGACGCTGTGGATTCGCCAAATGATTTTTCAACCTTTACCTCAAGAACTCCACTTAGGTTCACGCAGCCTGAGACTATTTCATCGCCCTGAGCAACATCACGCGGTACACTTTCACCGGTAAGGGCAACGGTGTCAAGACTGGAAGTACCCTTCAATACGGTTCCGTCCATAGGTACCTTTTCACCGGGCTTGACAATTATGGTCTCACCAACACTCACGGTATCTGGAACAACAACAATTACCGTCCCGTTACGCAGCACATTGGCAGAATCCGGACGAATATCCATCATATCAGATATCGATTTCCGGCTGCGATCTTCAGCATAGTCTTCAAACACCTCGCCCACCTGAAAGAACAGCATCACAAAGACAGCCTCAGGAAACTGGCTCTCGGCATCAGGCAGAAAGCCTATACATAAAGCGCCAACAGTTGCCACGACCATAAGGAAATCTTCATTGAACATGTCTTTTTCCATTATCCCTTCTGCAGCCTCTGCTATGACATCATAACCAACCAAAATATAAGGAATGAGATAGATACAAAGAAGTTGCCAAACCGGCAAATCCATATAATGCTCAATAATAGCTGCTATAACAAGTAATACCGCAGCCGAAACAATTCTGATTATTTTTGTCTTCATAACAAAATGATTTTATTTTTATTTATTTCGGATGCAAAGGTATTTACTTTTCTCTGCAACTAAGTTGCAAACTGCTTTTTTACTGATTAGAATAAGTTTAAAATTTATGATAACACTTTATAATATTGCCATCATATTCTTCTTTATCAACAAGTTTTATTCCCTCCGGCAATACTGGAGCGTGAGTACCACATGGTACCGTCATCGATGCGGTTTCCACTCTTATTTCATCCCACAGTCCGAGATTCAAGAAACTGTTAATAGTCGCAGTTCCGCCCTCCACGATAAGTGACTGTTTTTTTTCATCATACAGATGCTGCAATATATCGTTTATATTTTTATCATGACTAAGCACTATCCGCTCAGGGTCTTTACCATTCCATTCCCTTACATTCAACTGTGGATGTTCACGCATATAAGTGGTGTTGCCCACTAATATAGAGTCATTCTCAGCCCTCAGTTTATGTACCAGCATTTTTGTAAATGGCGTTGAAATTGCCAAAGCCTTGCCGTTGTTATCAATAAATCCGTTTTCAGTCTGTGCCCATTTCAAGATTATATATGGTCGGTTATGGGTGTTATAGGTCATGAACCGTTTGTTTAGTTCCATACATTCCTGTTCCATTACACCCACGGTGACCTCTATGCCTGCATCCTGAATTTTTCTGATGCCGCGTCCCTGCACTTTGGCAAATGGGTCTATACAACCACACACACATCTCTTTACACCTTTCTTTATTATGAGGTCGGCACAGGGAGGAGTCTTACCATAATGACTGCATGGCTCCAGACTCACATATATTGTTGACTCATGCAGAAGAGCCTCATCCGTCGGTTTCACGGAAGCAAAGGCATTCACCTCGGCATGCCATTCTCCACAACGTGCATGATAGCCTTCGCCTATAATTTTTCCGTCAGCCGCCACAATCACCGCTCCTACCATAGGATTAGGTTTGGCATTCTGTCTGCCGTTTTTTGCCAGTTGCAGACAGCGGCGCATATACAATTCGTCTGTTTTCCTTTGATTGTTCATGAGGGCAAAATTAGTAAAAATATGGCAAATTGCATAATGTTTACTGATATACTTTCCATTTATCTATCAGCGTGAGCAGTCTGCTGACGGATTTAATTTCAGTTTAGCAGTTTACTGTTTCACCATAAGATACTGATATCTGATATTTTATAGTGAAACAGTCGGGCACGGCAATATCAGTCACCGGTTTTACAATATTGTTCATTTCGTCTTGTATTATGAACCATATCCGTTTATAGTATGTATTGAAACGCAACCTGAAACAAGCCATTTCACACAGAGCTCCGGCACAACATATTTCACCGTAAAATATTAGATATCAGTATTTTACAGTGAAACATGTAATGTAATTTACAATTTAAAGCCACAAGACTAACATTCTGAATGGCTATATCAGACCAAACTGGTCTTCTGTGATACGGTATATTCTTTTATCGTCAATCATCTTGGCACCAATATGAAAATAGAAGTCTATGGATTTCCGATTCCAATCAAGACAACACCATTCCATTCTTCCATATTTTCTCTTTATGGCTATAGCTGCAAGAGTCTTGAAAAACAAAGTTCCAATACCTTTGCCACGCATCTCTTCTATTACGAACAAGTCTTCAAGATATAATCCCGGTTTGCCAAGATACGTAGAATAAGAATGAAAGAACAATGCAAATCCTATGACATCTTCTTTATACTCTGCCAGAAGAACCTCAGCCTCTTTGTCTTTGAATACTGACTGCCGAATCAATTCTTCCGTGGCTGTAACCTCATATTCTTTTTTCTCATGCCTAGCCAGACCTTTTATCAATTCAAGAATAATTCCACATTCTTCTTCTCTCGCAAATCTGATATTTACTTCTTTGTCACTTAACATTTTAAAATTGTTGTTTAGTTTTCCGTATCCAGTTGTCCACTGAAACTGATAGGCTCACGATTATTGGAAATAACATTTATTGTAGAACTGCCATTGTCGAATATTTCCAGAGTGAATTTATATGTATCCTCCTCATTGGTAACATTAAACAAAATACGCGTCATGTCTTTCTTAGGGTAAGAAACGCTATAGTTCTTTGCCTTTCCTGAAAAGTTAAGAGCATTACCACCACCATAAGGCACATTGTAAGCTCTTCCATAATAAGGAAGATAAGAAACTACGCTGTCTCCGATAAGCCGCAGAGAGTAAGTAGTGTTTAGATTAACAGCACTGTGTGACTGCGGATAAGCCATATTCACATCAATGGTGAAATGCCGGCAGGCAATAGAATCTTTCACATCCGTAGCCTGTTTCTGACATTTTTCGGTTTTGGATAACTTTTTATTACTTTGTGCATCAGCCAAAGTACTATATCCAAACATTAATGATACTGCCAAGAAGGCAGCAAAAACTAGATTTTTCATATAACCTCCTTTTTTTCGCTGCTAATATACAACAAAACAAACTAAATGGTAAACAGTATATTAAATAAATAACCTTTTTTTACCAAGAGGTCAATTACATTTTATTCTTTTATAATATCATCTATCCATTTCATTATCATCGCATCATGAGAGAAGCCTTCTATATGTCCGTCATGGGGGAAAACGACATACTGTTTTGGAGATTCAATCATATTGTAAGTGGTAAAACCGCCATGAACAGGACAGTCGTCATCCAACAATGCTGCTGTGTAAAGTATCGGGCATTTTATCCAAGATGCGAAGAAATGAGTGTCGGTAAAGTCTTGATTATCCATTACTTCACTGAAACTGCATGGGCTGCCGTAGTATGTAAGGTCGTTTTTCAGTTCTGTTTCGCATGTTGTCCTAATCCGTATCTGGTGACGTATGTCACATGGGAACGGATCAAAATAGGCACAAGCGGCAATCTTATCACTGCATAATGCAGCTGTGGCCAATGCCAATCCGCCACCCTGGCTGCCACCTTTCACAGCTATCTTAGTGGAATCTATTTCCGGGCGGCTGCATAGAAATTCCACAGCCCGCACACATTCCATATATATAGCCCGATATGCCATACTGTCTTTTTCGTAAAGCTTATATCCCCATATACCGGGAACACCGAATCCGGGATTGAAAACATCTGCACTTATGCCATGCCCTCTAACACATAGGGCAAGTTCCGCACGGTCGGCATTGTCGTTAAGCATACCGTCAATATTCTCGAATCCCCATCCATATCCGGGTACCTGCAATACCGCATGATGTCTGCCACCTGTTCTAGGCACAAAATAATATCCGCGAATGGTGATATTCCCCATTGACTGCATTTCGGCAATATACACATCTCTGAAACTCTTTCTGCATAAAGAATCTACTTTATGGATTCTGAAGAAAGGGGCTACAGACGATAATTCTTTCAATGTTTTTTTCCAATAATCAGCAAATAAGACCGGTGCTAGATTGTTACATTCTACAAGTTCCGGTTCTACGGCAATCCATTGCGCATCACCGCTATATCCTTTGCCGTGCAATGTGGCTGTTATCTGATAGAATCCCGGATATTTGCAAATATTATTGAGATTTATTTCTGACAAAGAATCATTTCTGTTTATATGCAGTACTGTGTCAAGACACATTCTGTGAAAATCATTTTCAATATGCAGATGTATATCTGACTTTACAGATGATGATGTCTGTATCCTTGCTGATAATTTTCCTTTATGGCATACATGGTCAGATGAAAAAATGATAATCTTTACATATTCATCATTATTGCCGGCAACAGTAGATAGTGAAAATAAAGTATGACTTATGCCTCCCGTATAACCGAGATTACAACATTCAGCCTTAATACTATTTATACCCTTGCGCAGAATTTTATCGGAAATGAGGAATTCAGCATATTCATCTTTGCCATTCCAATATTGTTTCTCAAGATTTTCAGCCAATAGTCTACCGTTTATATACAGTTTCTTTACATCGCACTGCAGGCGCACTTTCAGGGAATATCTTAGACCGGGATTCTGAACTCTGAATTCAGAAGATAACGTACAGTTGCCGTCACCGGCAAAATATCCCTGCCGTTCCCATGAAAGCAATGTAGACAAGTCTGTTTCCATCTTTGCGCCACGTGATTCAACAGATGCTTTATCAGAAAAATAGGCATGAAGAGATGTCGGCAGCAGATTCTGTGCTCCCACAAGAGACCCTGATGCTAACAATGTAATAAAAAGTATAATTATATGTCTTAGCATGGTGATACTTGATTATTAATGAATATATATATGTATTATAATCAGATGTTCTTTTTTGTTTTCTTCAAAACCATACTTTGCTTTTCGTCCATCAGGTGGATATATGATTCAGCACCATGTATCTTGATATATTCAACAGCGCCTTTACGGTCTGACTTAAATACTATCTCGAAGAACTTTGCAAATATGTTGTTGTAGTTCTTGCATTGGCGCGGAGTCATATCCTTGCAGTCTGCACATGTAGCATAATCATGTTCCATGCAACATTTGCGTATTTTACACCATGCTGCCTTTTCATTTTTTTGACATCCTGGACATTTGCCTTTCTTGTATTTACCGCAGTTGCGGCAATACAATCCGCAATATGCGACATTATTTGTTTCTTCCATAATTATATGTATGTTTTATTTTATTTATTAATAAATTCATCCAACATCTTATTAAACATTTGCGGCTGTTCCATCATTATAAAATGCCCAATGCTGTCAAGCTCATGATATTCCATGTTAAGATACAACTTGCCCATAATTTGTTTATAATCGGATGGTATTTGCGAGTTTTTAGAAGCTATGACCAATGCCGGAATATCTATCTTACCATTAATCCAATATTTCTCTTTAATCAAATTTTTCATCGTACTGTATGCGATGCGGCGTGATGTTTGCGGCATTACGGACATAGCATAATTCTTGATTTCCGAAGATGTCTGTGGCACACAAAGGCTCTCCACAAAACCTGAAATAATTTGCCGTACACTATCGCTATTAAAACTCTCGGCAAAAGCAGTATAGGCTGCTTTCATTTCAGAATCAGCTGGATAAAAACAATAAACTCCATCCACATCCACTAGCTTTGAGACAAGTCTTGGATACTTGTAAATCACTTGACGGCAAACAGGCGTGCCGAGACTGTGACCTATAAATACTGCATCCTTGATATCTTCCTTATCCATCACCGATTTTACTGCACTGGCAAACAAGTCAAGCGTATATTCAGTTCGTGGTTTGTCACTTTTACCATATCCCGGTAAATCTATAAATATCATCTTTGCTTTGTCATTGAAATAGCCAAACTGTTCCCGCCATGCATTCATATCACACCCAAAGCCATGAATGAATACCATGCTTCTCTGTCCGCTGCCTGCAACCTTATAACATATTTTTATGCTATCCAGTATAACAGTTTTGGATTCGGTCTGTTTCAATAATTGCGAATATGCGCATATACAATGTAACAGCACAAAGCACAATAATACTATTGCTCTCATATATTATTCTTTATAAAATCCGTTCTTCCAATACGCATAAGCCTGTTCTATATGCTCTTTTGTGTCCGCCTCAAGAGCCAATGACATTTCTCTTGTAAACTCCAATGTTGCCGTGCCATTGGCGGTAACGATGTTGCCGTCTCTCACGGCCTGACGTTCCACAAATCCAGTCTCATTCGTGTAGTTCTTGCCACCCCACAACTTTAATTGTTCCAATCCATTGCCTGTGTGTTTGATGTTGTTCAGAAACCCTCTGGATGCAAGGAAAGACGCGCCATTGCAAATAGCTCCAACTATGCGATGCTGTGATATTGCCTTTCTCACAATATTCTCTATAGGATTTGCTTCCGGTGCATTCAACTTCATGCCTCCTACAAGTACGATTGCGGCATAATCTTCCGGCATGTTCTCAAACGAATAGTCGGGAATCGTGCGGAAACCTCCCAACGAAACCACCGCATCAAGTGTCGGGGCAACGGTTTTCACTTCATATTTTATAGGACTTCCGGGCATCACCCCTCCCATCATGTTCGTTGCCAGATACGCAGCCTCCCACGCAGAATAATCATTGAGAATGATAAATAATACTTGTTGTTTCATATTTCCTTATTTTACTGTTACTCTAAATGTACATTTCTCTGCCCCGGACAATACCGTGCCCAACATTTGAACTTCTATCTCTTTGTCGGGCAGCAAATTGTTAAGCACATAGAAAATACTCTGACGTGAGCACTCACAATGCACAACAGACTTGGCAAAACCTGAAGCAACCATTGGGCAGAAACAACGGGGATAACCCATTTCATAAACATGTCCAGGTTCGATAATCCGCGCAAAGAAATATTCCGTATTGCCATATTTCTTATACTGTTCATCAAGACTCCCTCCACACTCATCAAACTGTCGACGCATCTCTTTCATTACAAAACCATTTGCACATTTCTCTGCGCAGCAACGGAATGCTTTGCCACGTTCATTCTGTGGTAACCCGGCTATTCCCTCCTCTAAAATATTCAAAAACTCTTTTTCATCCATAACTATATATATATTTAATAAGTATTATCGGTTTCTAAATTCTAAACAACTTAAACACATTGTATCTCTGATTATTCCAATAAATATCTTTGCAGTTCATCTGCAAATTTACCCACATGTATGCCATCTGCAAAGGAATGATGTACCTGTACAGAGACAGGCATCAATATTCTGCCGTCTTTCTCATAATATTTGCCCCAGTCAAACAATGGTGTGGCATTGTCTTTTTTCCCAGAATTTGTATGAGAGATGTGCTTATATGTAATCCAAGGCATAGGGGAACACTGGAACACGTCATTACCCAGAGGACCGGTAAAATATTCTTTCTGGTTCTCTGCAGTTCTTGTAGCCAAAGCTACATAATCTTCTATAGAGTTCTGCATCGGCACATTTACCACCTTGAACAACTCCGTCTCTTTATTTAAATAGGTGAAAGCTGTATCAATTCTGTCATATAGTACCACATTACCATCAAGAAAACGATACCTGAAAGCCTCAACATTATTGGCACATCGGCATACAGCATAAACGAAGGCTATCGTAAAAGAATATCCCTTTGCTTTCGTCATACGTAAAAATTCTGTTACATCAACCTCAAATGTAACACAGAACGCAGGTTCCACACTGTTTCGGAAAACCATACAGTGCATAGCTCTTCCCCATTTCTGCTCATCTATTATTCTATAATTATTTGCCATAGCAACTATATTTTTGTATTTATCTGCATTTTCTCATATTAATCATCTTCATGCCGTTATCTGCATCTTCATTTGTCACCTGATAACCCAAGGAACTATAGAGGCGAACAGTGTTTGGCGTATCAGGAGATGTAAACAATATGAAATAAGAGCATGACGGAAATTGCTTTTCCAATTCTGTCATGAGTAATTTTCCGATACCTTTATTCTGATATTCTGGCAACACTATAAGTTTCCCCACACTGCAAATTCCCTTTTCAGATTCTGCTCCTCTTACAGAGCCAACTATTTTCCCATCTTCAGAAACATATTTCAAAATAATGCCATTCAGATATTCTTCCTTTATTTCATCAATGGTCTGTTCTATAGGAGGCAGAGTCTTCTTTCCTAGCATTTTTGCAACTTCACCAAATGCTTTTTGCTGCACCATAAGGATTTCGGTCAAATCCTTTTCTGAGGCACGGTTGACATTGCTATCTTTAATCATAATTTTCAAACTTTTAATATCTTTCTTTATAAGCTAACCCATGCCATCTTTTTATTTTAACAAATCATTTGTGAGAGTTATATTATTCATAAGATTCAAGTTAATGCCATGTCGATATTTGCTCGGCATGGCAATACAGATTATTCTATTGGCACGTAAATCTCCGTAAGTAGATTCTCCGGCTTTGTCGTTGCAGGATCATTGAGATATTTTTCAAACAAAGGTCTTGCATCCGGTTTATACCCGCCCTCCGGAATATATTTACCGAATATTGTATCATACACTGATCCTAATTGCTGATAAGTACCCTTATACAGGTATATGGCATAACGTCCTCCGGCAATTTCCTTAACCTGCAAATTTTCGGATGGTTCAAGCGGTCGGTCAGTTACCAGGCATACATCTGCATGCATAGTTGCCGATAACTCATCACAAGGATCATCATAATAAATACTGATATATTCAGCTTTAGCAGGATTTATTTTCATCTTCCCGGCGTATGTCATTAAAACCTTCCAGGCTCCATTGTAGTCTAGGGTAAGATAATCTTTGCCTTGAAGACTATAACTGATAGCTTTTTTGGAATTCAATACTTCTATACGTTCTTCAAGTTGCAATGCCGGATTGATTTTTACTTCTTTCATAATTAAATTGTTTTTATTGTTACGAAAATCATTTGGAGATATTCCATAAAACAATTTGAACGCCTTTGACAGCGAAGACGGAACATCATATCCCACTTTATATGCGATTTCGCAAACCGTAAGGTCTGTGTCTTTCAGTAGTCGGGCTGCAGTCTCAACTCTTTTTCTCACAATGAAGTTACCGATGGTTTCGCCAAGGAAAGCCTTTGCAATGCGATGAAAATGATAAGGTGAAAATCCGGCTGCGCTTGCCAGAGTCTCCAGATTAGGATTTTCATCCAGATGCTGGCAGATATAAACAATCATAAGGTTGATACGTCTGCGATAACTTTCCAGAATTGTCTCGTTTTCGTTCATTTCATTTTATTTCTTAATCCGGTGCAAAGATAGTATGATATTTTGCAAGTATGTTTTCCTATCTTGCTATATTCAAATATGTGGCTCTATAGGTCCACCGCCACCAGGTTGGAGATAAGCTATTGCGCCATTCTGAATCCTTATTCATTTTGTTTGATATAAAGTTATTTTCAATAATTCGGTTAATTAATCTATGCAAATATACGGATTATTATATAAATGTGCAATATGTTTTCGGTGAATGTAACATAAAAAGTCGGTGAATGACATATTAAACAAGGCTAAAAACAGATTTATTTACTGCCTTTGACAACTCCAGTATCATTATCCTCATTTTGTATTTGCTGTCTGATATTCTTGTGTTTGTTTCCAAAATCAAGTACGTATGTCAGTTTTACCAACAGCATGCGTGATGTCTCATTTACATATTGATATGTATTATTATGTGCATTTCTGTTCCAATTTTCGCTACCTACTTTATAATTGTTCATAAAAGGATTGTTCATAGCCAGAGTAATGGTAAAACGCTTCTTGAAATAAGTCAGAGCTATGTCGTGCAAATCTTCACCTAAAGTAAGAGTTTCACCATAGAGTGTAGGACGGTGAGTACGGAGATTGAAAGTCAGGGCTATGAATCTATAAGCTATTTCTGCATTCACTATACCATATATGTTAGAATAGGAATGATGGTAATCGGAAGCGCGACTGTCAAAACAGTCCATGCCCAATGCTCCGCGAAAAGAAAGCATGCCTTTCAGCAATCTCAACCTAAGTTCATATTCGACATTGAATTTCTGCCAGCAATTCTGATTCGCCATGCTGCGCACAAACCAGTCTCCGTCTTGTGAGGTGGTCTCCATGATAACATTGTCTATATACTGATAGTTTACATTTAGGCACGTGCTCCAGCTTTTGCGATGGTAATCGAATGTAATCTGATTCTTATATTCTGTTGACGGGCGCAAAGACGGATTTCCCTGGCGTATTTGGAAATTGTCAAGTGTCTGTCTGGTTTCGCTCAATTCAGAAAGACTCGGCGATAGGCTTTCCATACTGCCACGATAACGGATGAAGAAATTGTCAGAGGGAGTGAATCCCATACGCAACATTGGCTGGAAATAAAAACGGTCATAACCTTTGTCTTTCTGACTGAACCAAAGATAGTCAGCTCCTATACTTACAGAATAGTTCCATGGTCCAAGTGTATGACTCCACTCTGTATAGCCATAAGTGTTGGAATTGTGTAGCCGGTTGTCTGTAGTTTCTGTGCCAGAATATCTGTTGTTGGCATATCCTAAAGAATGTTTAAGTCCGATACTCCATTTGCTTGAACCGGAAGATTTCTCATACAGTCCCTCTGCTATGAGAGAATATTTATTTCCGTCTACGTCATTGGTGATTGAATATAAGTTGTTTCCAACGGTACTGATATTATAGTCTAACTTATTGTTGGTTGATGTGTAACCGCCAACGATGTCGAAAATAAGAGTCTGACCATTACGGAACATTCTTTGAAAATAGATGTCCAATGACGCAGTGTTGGCTCTATTCTTGCTGAAATTATACAGCGACCATGTATCGGAAGAACCGGACTGCTGCAACAAACTAGTCAGTTCCTGAGTAGGCGTATTGAGAGATTTGCCACGAAAAGCCAAATTCAACATATATTTTTCCTGTTTCAGATAATTATAGTTCAATGTCAGCCAATGGTGATTATAGTGTAGCCGTCCGGGAATACCGGTCTCTGTCTGCGTCACTTCCTGATTGTTGTCATATAGATATGTTTCTTCGTTCTGATTGTAGAATTCCTTGAAAGCTGCATGCTGCATATTGTAATTCAAGCTCCATTCTGAATTCTTGTAATCGTACTTACCCGACAGCCTATTGACTCCATATACAGTATTTACAGCCTCCATCAAGTCGGTGGAAAATCCTCCGCCCTGAAGTGCATTTCTCAACTTATAATTTATCACCAAGGCTGCATCCTTATAGCGTGCTCCCGGATTGTCGTTATATTCCACTTTAGCCACCTCATCAGGCTTCAATGCCAGAATATCTTGCAGTTCTACCGGTCTGCCGTTAATACAGAACAACGGAGTTCCACCGCCTGACACATCTACAGTATTAAACAGACTGTTTACTTGCAGTCCGTTCAGTTGCATTTTTTCAAGCAAACTCAGTCCGTTGCTAGATAGTTTTCTCTGCTGTAAAGTAGGGAAATACACCTTACGGTCTCCTCTCTGAATAAACTCGGCAGCCGTTACCACCACTTCTTTTAGATTGATATTGGCAAATATACTATCATTCCCAGAAGAAGCCGACGCTGAGTCAGATGGCAGTTCGTCTGCTTTTGCTGTGGAAGCAAATAAGACAAATGTAATGGCAGAAATCAATGTAATACTTTTCATAAAATAATTTAGCTTTTATCTGGTTCCATTATTGAAACCGATGCAAAACTAATCATGAAAAGTGATGTCTGCAAATAAGTGTGACAGAAGACACTGAAATGTGATATTTGTAAGCTAAGCGGGACGAATGGGACGGAAATGGGATGAATGACAAAGGCTTCTGCATAAAGAAAAGAATATTTTAATTGAAAAATTTGCAAGTAAAAAATAATGTTCGTATCTTTGCGAACAATAGAATTATAAAGCTATGGACAATAAGAAATATACGCAACAGCAAGAACAACTTGCACGTTTTGCCAAGGCACTGGGACATCCGGCAAGAATAGCTATCCTTGAATTTCTTGCCAAGCAGGAAACGTGTTACTTCGGTGATATTCATGAGGAGTTGCCCATTGCTAAGGCTACAGTGTCACAACATCTCAAGGAACTGAAAGATTCAGGGTTGATACAAGGAGAAATAGAAACTCCTAAGGTGAAATACTGTATCAACAAAGAAAACTGGAAGTTGGCTAAGACAATGCTTGACAATCTTTTATGCAGTTGTGCATGCAAAAAAAATAAATGCTGCTGAGTGTGGCATATATTTTTTACCTACAACTTTCGTTGTTTTGCGAATTACAAATAACATATAAACAATATACAATTATGGAAATTAAAGTATTAGGAACAGGTTGCATAGGATGCAAGACCTTGTATGCTAATGTAGAAACAGCCATCAAAGAATTGAATCTTGATGCGACATTGGTAAAAGAAGAGGATTTGATGAAAATCATGGAGTTCAATGTAATGACATTGCCAGCATTGGTCATTGACGGCAAGGTGGTTGCAAAAGGGAAGTTGTCACTTGCCGAAGTCAAAAATATATTAAGCAAATAAAATGGAATGATAATAAATAAGAATATTTGACCGAATATAGTAAGATGATACAAACATTTGCAGACTGGCTGGTATATTCTCTTTTAGGACTAGAATCAGAAAGCAACTTTGGCATTGCAGTCAACTTCTTCTTTTACGATAGTATCAAGATACTCATATTGCTGTTTCTTATCAGTATCGTCATGGGCATTGTCAATGCCTACTTTCCTATAGACAGACTGCGTAATTATCTCACTACGCACAAACTCTATGGCTTACAGTATTTAATGGCTTCCCTGTTCGGAGCAATAACCCCATTCTGTTCATGCTCTTCCATTCCGCTATTCATAGGATTCGTGAAAGGTGGAATTCCACTCGGCGCGACATTTGCCTTTCTTATTACCTCACCATTAGTCAATGAGGTGGCAGTAGCAATGTTTCTCGGTACATTCGGACTACGCATAACATTAATTTATGTCATCAGTGGAATATTATTAGGCATAATAGGTGGTTTCATTTTGGGGCGACTACATCTTGAGCCTTATTTGAGTGACTGGGTAAAGCAGATACAACAAAATTCATCCTTTGAAACAGAAACGTGGGAACATGAGCACACACCATTCACCAAGCGATTACCGTCCATTATCGGTGAGACTTGGCGCATCGTGCGCGGTATATTGCTCTATGTGTTGATAGGCATCGCCATCGGAGCAGCAATTCACGGCTATGTACCCGAAGACTTCTTCCAAGAATACATGTCAGAAAGTGGCTGGCTTGCCGTGCCAGTATCGGTCATTCTCGGCATACCAATGTATGCCAATGCTGCTGGCATTGTACCAATCGTAGAGGTATTCGTAGCTAAGGGTGTACCCATCGGCACTGCACTTGCATTCATGATGGCTGTTGTGGGACTGTCTCTGCCAGAGGCAACTATGCTAAAAAAGGTAATGACCTGGAGACTTGTAGGTATGTTTTTCGGCATTATTGCTCTATTCATCATACTTCTAGGGTATATTTACAATATCATTTTATAGACATGACAAAACTATTGGCAATTTTTTCAATTGAAGAAACAAAGAACTAAATTCTGAAAATCAATTCTTTGTTTCCTCTATTTTGTCATAGATGACCGATGCGTAGGCACGGGATACAGGTACTGTCTCCGCCACTTCCTTGAAATGCAGTCTATACCCCTGTGCATTACCATCTACATGTGATATTCGCATCGTATTGACAATAAAGGCACGATGACAGCGTGTAATCTCCGGATATTCATCGAAAGCAGACTCCATCTGCTTCATAGTGCAGCGTAGTGTCTTTTTCACAGCAGTCCCATTCTTGATAAAATGCGCATCAAGATAATTGCCTTCTGATTCTATATATAACAAATCAGCCGGGCAAAGCATTATGCTTTCTTTCGTATTTCCCTGCAAGGTAATTACATGTTCTCCGGTTTCATCAGCTTCTATATCTGCCAACTTCCTATTATTTGTCTTTTTTTCCAAAATACGATTTAGTTCTATTTCTTCTTTCAACCTTTGTGACAACTCTTTGGTACGTGATTGCATATAGGCAAATATTGTGATGAAAAAAGAAATTATAGCTGCATATACCGTATTAATGAAAAAAGCACGCAATTCTAATTCCCCGGCAGGATTAAACCATCCTGTTACTATACTTCCACCATAGATATAACCGGCATAGCAACTTACAAATGCTCCCATAATGGGACACATAAGTATAGCCACAATTATATTCCGCCTATTATCCCATCTCTTTTGCATTGGCATCTTCAATATATAAGTAGTGAATAACTCTACAAGCAGATAAGCCACAACTGCAATCACACCATATCCTATTATTATAGGATATTTGTAATGTTCCACTCTATCCAGTCCAAATGGCTGGAGCAACATCATTATTATGGTGCAAGATATAAAGACATATACAGAAGTTGCCAACAGCTCATGTCTTTTACGAAATACAGAACAATTATCTTTACTCATCAAATATTGCTAATATAATTATAAATATAATGCAAAGATAAAGATAAAAAACTTAAAATACAATCCATATTGGCAGAATTCTTTAATTACAGTTGTATTCCGACATAGAATTTCAGGTATTCAACGAAGTTCTGTTTTATATATTCCAGATTATGATGCCCGGAAAATACATAATTCTGAACATCAACACCCCTAGTACATAATATATCATACAACTTTCTGCACCCTTTGTAGAATTCACCTTCATCATTATCACCGGAGTCCAGATATATGTGCATGTCAGCAATAATGCTGACTTTATCAGCTATCAGTAATGGATTATTGTCTGCCCAGAATTCCATTGTAGGAAAATATGGAATATCTTCTTCATCAAGTTGTAATTCCAGAGCCGGCATGTGACCTCCTATTCTTGAGAATAGATACTGATAGCGTAAACCATAATTCAAAGCTGCATACCCACCTGCAGACGCACCACCTACGAAACGATATTCCCTTATGGCAGCAGTCTTGTATTCCTTATCTATAAAGGGAATAATCTCTTTAATAAAATAGTCTTCGTAACGCCCGATGTTGATAGGCTTAAGAGTCTTTATACTATTGGTTATTACTCCGGTATCTGCTGAAGAATTTAAGCCTCTGCTGTTTTCCATATTTGGACAAACAACAATTAGCGGTTTTATAATCTTTGCCTTTATCAACCGGTCTGCTACATTCTTGATGTCTATACTATATATAATATTTTCATCTCCACTTCTGCCGTGCATAAAATACAAGACAGGGAAACCAGCCGCAGAGTTATAAGAATACGGCAGGTAAACCGTCATTTGCATCTCTTTATTCAGAGATTTACTGAAAATCGTTCTCTTTTCTATTTTTGATTCTGTCATCAGTGTTTATTCCTTTGTTTGTTCATATTCTGTTCTCGTCATTGAAAAGCAATCCATGTCTAATACCTGTCCATCGAATCGTTTCTCGGTTTGTCTCATGCAACCTTCATACTGGAAACCGCATTTCTCCATCACTCTTCGCGAACGTTTATTATATGTATAGCAGCAACAGGTAATGATACTGACATCAGAGTTATGTAAGCCATAGTCAATTACAGCCTTTGCAGCTTCTGTCGTCAGCCCCTGTCCCCAATATTGTTCAGACATTGCATATCCTAACATTCTAGCATCAGGATTTTCCCGCTTAGTATCTTTCAGTAGTCCCACAGAGCCAATCATCTTGCTATTGCATTTCAGTACCATTCCGAATACACCAGTCTGTCCAATAAAGATTTCCTTCATTATCTTCCGAGTGTCCTCTATATCCTTGTGTGGCGGCCATCCTGCATTTATTCCTACATTCAGTTCTTTGCCATATTCATATATGTCTGCGGCATCGTCTTCCGTGATGCTCCGCAATATCAAACGTTCAGTTTCTATTCTTTCCATATTGATAATCGTATATAATCTTTCCTATGTCTGATATGATTTTATAATTAGTCTCCTTGCTTTCTTGGGAGTCCATGATAAATATTGCATATATGACATCTTTATCTGACAAACGCATAATGCCTATGTCGTTAGTAACATAATGTCCTGACTGAAATGCCGATCCGGTCTTATGTGCAACAATCACTTTGTCCGGCAATTCATTCTGTATTGAACCGGTAGATGTATTTGACATCGTATTCCAAAGAAAATCGTGAGAATTATGGGTAAGCAGTTGTTTGTCATCAAACATCTTCAACAACTTTATTGCACATAGAGGTGTAGTCCAATTTTCATATTGCATATCAGGATTTTCATGTTGTTCTGCTTCTGTCTTTTCCACTCTCATATCACTGATTCCTTGCGAGAGCAGATATGCTTCAACAGAAGAGGCTCCACCTGCAAGTCGCAGAAGAATATCACATCCATTGTTGTCACTTTGGGCAATCGTATAATAGATGATATCTCTCAGAGCAATACTGACATTTCCATCGGGATATTTATCACGTATGGGACTCCATGTATTGTCATACAGTTCTTCACGTCTGACAAACACAGAATCAGAAAGTCTTATATTACCTCTATCCACTTCATCCAGCACTTTCAAGACAACAGGAAACTTAAAAACACTTTGCATTGGAAAATGCTTGCTGCCATTTATCTGCAGCATTTTATCTTTACTGTAATCATAGACTGCAATGCCGACAATTGCATTTTTGTCATTGATGACTTTCTGAATTTCTTTTCGCATGTTCCTTGCATTCACGCAATTGGCAAAAACGGTAAAGACAAGAACAGCGAATGATATTTTCATTCGTATCATATCATTATTTTAGTTCTCTGAATGATATTATTGGAGGCTGGTTGCCTAGATGCTCACCGATTTTTTTTTCCATCCACACCATGTCATACCAATGGTTGAACTTGTACCCGCACTTATGGAATGTTCCTACCATTCGGAATCCCATTTTCTCATGAAACGCCGGACTGTCTTTCGTCAAATGCTCGTCTTTGCCCTCTGGCACGGCAATGCAGGCGTTCATATTGAGTATTCCCTGTTTTTTCAAGATTTCTTCCAGTGCAGCATATAGTTTTCTGCCAATACCATTCCGCCTTTCATCTTGCCTGACGTAGACCGTTGTCTCTACAGCCCAGTCGTATGCAGCTCTAGACTTGAAAGCTCCGGCATAAGCATAGCCGACAATCTCGCCCTCATATTCTGCCACAAGATACGGATAACGTTTGAGTGTATTGGCAATGCGACCTCTGAACTCTTCCAAGCTGGGCACTTTATATTCAAATGATATTGCCGTGTTATTTACATAAGGAGTATAAATCTTCAATAATTCCTCCGCATCATCATAACTTGCCTTGCGAATAGTAATTTCTTTTTCATTCATAATACTAATGTTTTTATTTCTTCTGCCAACAGCAGAAATACTTTTGAAACTAAATAACCGTCTGCCACTGCATGATTCATGCGTACTGTTACCGGCATCATCAGCTGTCCGTTCTCTTCTTTGTATCGTCCGAAATTAATTAACGGCTGGTAATACAGATAACCGTCCGGCAATTCTAAATCTAACGATTCATAACTTATCCACGAGATGTATGAGGCATCAAAATAATTTGCGTGGTTAGCCTCATCAAGCATATACGCTCTTGTCTGTTTCGCTGCTTCTATGTCTTGCTGGCAACAATTGTAAAACGTTTCATAATCATCACTGAACTCTGTATATACAGGCGTACAGGTTTCTGTATCTTCATGGAAAACATAATGCGTGATATTCATTTTGTTAAATACCACCACCTTGTCCTCTTTCCACAGATACCCCATTTTGTAATCATCACGCGAGTTTATCACCTTGCCAAGACAATACAGAAAGTTGATGTAAAACTTCGTGCCCGTACGTTTGGAATATTCCTGTAATGCGGTCACGTCTATCTTGTTTGTTATCGAGATTGAGCATTTGCAGTCATCTGTAAAATGGCGATATACACCCTTGCGATAATATTTGTCTATGTCTATTACTTTATAATTTACTTTCATCCTTAATTCTATTGTAAAAACGTATCAATATATACTTTTACGGTTTTCCATCAGATATTTTTGCACATGCAGACAGAACAGCCCATACATTCATATTGCCCATAGTTATTCATTGGTTTAAAACCACAGGAGGCATACATTTTCTGAGCAGGAATCAGAGGGGCACCGGTTTCAAGTATCAGTTTATCAAAGCCTTTACCCTTTGCCAATGTTTCAAGAGCCTTTATGATGATGCGACCATAGCCATGATGACGATACTCATCTTTCACGAATACGCGTTTCATCTCCATGGTATGTGCGTCATATTGCTTAATTGCCCCACAACCTACAGCC
The DNA here is from genome assembly GCA_964433895.1 of uncultured Prevotella sp. Taxonomy (GTDB): domain Bacteria; phylum Bacteroidota; class Bacteroidia; order Bacteroidales; family Bacteroidaceae; genus Prevotella. Next base: position 313 of record CAYSSU010000021.1, on the reverse strand, counting down.
TCATCACCCTCCATGATAAGTACTACATCGTGAATGTCGGCAAGTGTATTGTATTGCGCATATTGTGTTTCTTGCTTTTCGCAGCCAATCATTTTCGTCAAGAACAAATCCAACTGCCGGCACAATTCAATAAACCTGCTGTCATTGCCGTCTGTATATTCTAAGCTATACAGTTCCATTGCTCCGCACATATCTAATTCCGCCAAATAAATACAGAAGTCCAATCAAGGCTGCAGCTAACGTGGAAGACAATTCCAAAAACGTGAAACCGGTTGCCATTAATGATATACCCCATAACGTACGGAGCAGAAAT
>CAYSSU010000020.1:0-55944 GCA_964433895.1 uncultured Prevotella sp. | reverse complement strand
TATCCATCATCGTCACTCTGGGATTATTTCTGTTAACTAAAGCATAACGGTCTATTGCAAAGTTTTTAGCTATAGCGGAAACACTAATAAAAATAAACAATGCAATGACTTTAAATCTTCTATTTTTTTTATTTACCATACTTTATTTTATAATCTTGACACATCTTACAGAGCTAGAATTAGCCCTACAGTTTACAGAATTAGTCTTTACAGCATCTTTAGATATTGTCATCAGTAAAGCATTTGGAGTATTCTTTCCATCAATACAACTATACCAATAATATCCATTGGTATTGGCAGTAGCAAGACTTCCATTCTTACGGCTACGCCATCCTCCCATAGGATACCAACGCTGCTTTTCGTCTGTCTCAATCTTTATATATCCGTCTTTCCATACATAATTAGCGAATATACTGTTGGTCTTATCAAATCCTTCAGTTGTTCCCAGCCAAGTATCAGAAGGTGCAACCATATAACCAGCAGGGCTAGGATCATATATTGATTTCTGGATTGTTGATGCCAATGGATAATTATATCCCTCTGGATTGCCCCATAATGCACAATCTGCATAATAAAGCCAATCATAAGCACTATAATAAGGATATGTAGTCTTATTGCTGCTACTACGTGAATATAAAATGAACTTATCTGGATGTTCTATTGCATATTGCACGGTACCACTTGTTGCACCACCTTTTACTGTAGAAAATGTAACTTCTCCATTTTCATTATACATCTTCGCATTACCATTTTGTCCATAAGTACCTGTACTTACAAATGGGTCTTTTCTCCCCCACTGATATAACATACCTATAGAATGAACATCATTTGATGTTGCAGATGTAGCTCCTATATTTCTGTCAAGAATAGTATAATCATTACCCTTTACATTCACACCTAACTGTTGTTCATTAACATCTGTGACCCATATATGAAATGACCACAATATCTTTGTATCACTATCATCAGGATTCTTCTTGTCATAAATGGCTATAACGGCATTACCGGTTTCTCCATTTAGATTTACGGTAAAAGACTTTCTATCTCCAGCCAATGTCACACCTTTTACAAAATCCGCAGACACATCATTCCACAACTGACGCACAGAAAAAGCCAATCTGCTGTTATCAGCAATATTATTTTCATAAGCATAAACTTTGCTTGCCGTATAATAAGCGCCACAATCTACAGTCACAGAAGTTTGTCCAGGCTTTACCAAAACGGAATTGGCTATACCATAATAATATGTTGCATAATGCCAATCTATATTGTCCAAAGTTACAGCAAGAGTCTTAGCCTGCTCTATTGTCTTATCGGTCAAGTCAAGTGTATATGTACCATATCCTTTAGGTGAAAAAAACTTAATGTTGAATTTGCCTGTACACTTTTGTGGAGGCAAAGCCAAATAAACATCTCTGTTTTCTGAAATATCTATAGGACCATTGATTATTACCTTTCCTGACTTGTCTCGCATATTTGTAATTTTACCGGTCTCTGAATCTATCTGCAACTTTCCATTCAACACATCAGACTCTGATTCTATTGAAATTGAAGATACAGTGCCAAAATCAGCATTCGCCGGTATCGTCATTTTCAGTGCACCCATTATCGGTTTTAACTTCACACTATCCAATCCTTTATTATCAGTTAATGTAGAAAAAGGACATGAAGCAACATCAATACCATCTGCTTTATAAGTCTGTTCCTGAGGCATAGAATATGATATTTTGTCTTCATCGGAATTAAAACTGTCAGGGTAACAGATAAAATAGTTTTCTGCTGCAGGTACATCATGCAGGCTTACCAGTCCATTAGACAACACAGGTATTTTATATCCGTTTATAGAGATTTTGTCTCCAGCAGATACATCCAATGCAAATGATTCATCTCCATCAGTTTCCAAGTGAAATGAATTAGGCTGTTCTACCCTAATTTGTTCTGTAGTTTCATCTGTACAACCACAAATTATAGTGATGACAGCAAACAGAATACATTTTATATATGATTTAAGTTTCATTATATTAGCATTAATTAAGTTTGGCATCTAAGGTAAAGATGTAGTTTTCTATATTTGTATATCCATTAGCTGCAATCTTTGAAGCGTCATCAGGATTATTCTTATCCAATCCGTATTTGTCTTCAAATGTATCAGGTATACCATCATTGTCACTGTCCAACTCTTTCTCTGCAGTTTTAACCTCACCTGGTCCTCCCAATGGAAATTGGTTGGTGTCTCTTTCATTCTGTATTATATTACCTTTAGTACCCAAAGATGTCAACTCATCTATAAGATATGTATCCACTTGGTCTCTTGCTGGCAAACAGGCTCCAACATTCTTCACAATCCAGTTGTATGCTTCAGTAGCATCTTTCTGTTGACTTATTTTCACGAATACATTAGGTGTTTCATTAAGAAATGTAGGATTACCTGAGCAAAAATCATTCCAGTTTGTAGAAGACTTTATCTCTATACCATTTAATGCACCATCTTTATTGTAATCATAGAAGTTTCTAATACAATATGTACTAAACAATTCATTACCACCAATGAATGGTTTTGCTGGATTAACAGGTGAATCAACAATATTTCCTTTTCCGTCATTCTTCCAATTATGCAATATAGGTCCTACTACGAAGTAATTATCTTCTATATCTGTCAATGATGACCCTTCAGAATCTCCACTCATATTATAAGCCGCGCCGTCTCCCCAATTATATAATACATTGTTAACAAACTGATTAAGTCCCTTAACTTTGGGATTACGTGTTTTATTGTCTATATAGAGATTACGGAAAAGAGTAATGCCGTTTTCAATACCAGTTTGCATCAATCCTCCACATGAATGATTTTGCAATCCCTGTCCTATGATTGAATTTTGAATTGTAATATTGCATGATGTGGTACTGTTTATAGAGAAATTTTCATCCCTTCCCCACGTCACAGACAGATGATCAAATATCATATTATCACCATTGGCTACACCAGCTGCATCTTTTCCATTTGTACCCTGAGTTCCCATTCGCACCCGCAAGTAACGGCAAATCAAGTTATCTGCTCCAGAAAAAGACACCCTATTACCATAAAGCACGACTCCTTCTCCCGGAGCTGTCTGACCTGCGATTGTAAGATTCTTAGAGAATACTAATACAGATTTAAGGTTAATTACACCACTCACATCAAATACAACGATTCTGTTGGGTTTACTTATAGCATCCCGCAATGAACCTTCTCCATCATCGTTAAGATTTGTAACATGTATAATTTCCCCACCACGTCCTCCAGTGGTATATCGTCCAAAGCCTTCTGCACCAGGGAACGCCAACACATCTCCATAATCAGGAAATGGTATACTATCTTTTTTTACATAAATGTTTTCTGTAATTACTTCTTTAGAACATGAAGTACATAAAGATAATAAAAATAAGACCGCTATTATATTTAATTGTTTCATATTATATTAAGGTTAGTTTCCTATAATATAAGGTCTGACTTTTTATAGTCAGACCCTTTTATAGAATAATAAATTATTAATATCCAGGTAATTGCGTTAAGTTTGGATTATCCACCATTGGATGACCGGCAGACTTATTGGCAAAAGGCAGAAGTTCACAGTGGTTTTCTCTATAACCATAATACAAACCGTCACTTCCATCGGCAGCTTCAATCCAGTTAGGATATTTTCCGCCATTTTCTGCGCTGCCTGTAGGATTTTTATAAATTATTGCACCTATCTGCAAAGCGTTATAACCCTTTGTAAAGCCTACAGCCTTACGTCCTTTCTGATTGAAAGAACTAGTGTAAGCCTCAAACATCTTTACCGGATACCACTTATCTCCGGAAGCAACCGTAATTCCATGAGCAGCAACTATAGCTGCCAGTTTTGTCTGAAAGGCAGCATAACCAGCAGAACTGCCTGGCACTGTTTCCAAGACACCAATTTCATTTGCGTCTGTAATATCAATATAATCCACGCCAAGGAATGTATCTCCATAGACTTGCGCATCCTGATGAAACTTGTAAAGTCTATATTTAGCCACATTCGCATAATCGCCCTTGTGGTCAGACAAATTTTTCATATCCTGCTTTGTAGTATTCAGTTCCTTAGCCAGACGTCCCATTCTGATTAAATCAGTACGAAGCATAAACTCATTGGCAAACTCCCATTTGCGTTCCTGAGCAATGGCATCATCAAAACCAGACTGACTTGCCGGTACTGCCATATTGCCTATTCCTGCACGGGTACGAACTTCTTTCAACGCATTTTCACCAGCTGCCGTAGGACCGTTATTCAAATAATTTTCAGCCTCAGCATACATTAAAAGAACATCAGAATAACGAAGCACGGGTATATCCAGATTTCGGTCTGATGCAGAATTAGGCTCAACACACCACGACAGGCGGAACTTACCAGGCATGATACATGAATATGTAGTGCCAACATCTACCCAAGTATCTGTGGCAGCACCTTTGTTAAGAAAATATATACTATAAGAAGTACAGTTTACATCTCTTCGAGTATCATTCTTATCAAATGAAAGATAATATGTAGGCAACATGAATTGCATGGCTTTGCGTGAACCGAATGTACCTCCGCGAGAACCAGGATGAGCATAAACATCGAACGCGGAATTCGTTTCAGCCCCATATTGAGCCAGTTCCCACAACATTTCAGAGTTAGTAGCTTTAAAGTTACGCTGACAGTGATTGTACCAGAAATATTCATATCCGCTCATCTTGTCTGCACCTTGTGTAAGGGAATTTTCACCTTTGTCTATAACTGCCTTGCAGGCCTTGTCGGCAATTCCATATAACTCTTTGACACGTGCTGCATCATCACGGCGTTTAACCTGCATGGTATTTTCATCATTTGTTTCCAGATTCCAGCGCAGAGAATAACCTCCGGCATATAATGCCGTTCTTGCCAAAAGAGCATAAACAGCTTGCTTGGAAAAACGTTCCGGTGTAGTATAGCCACTCTCTGAATACCATGGAACATATTCTGCTGCCTTCTGCAAGTCTGCAATAATATGGTCGTATATAGTGTCACGCTGAACACGCTTTGGATAAAGGGCTTCGTTCTTATCGCTTATATCTTCCATTGGTATCCAACGTGCCGGCACGTCACCATAGATACGGATAAGATTCAGATAACTGAACGCTCTTAAAGAAAGAGCCTCACCCAAAAGTTGATTGCGCTTGGTGCTTTCCGTCATATCGCTTAATTTCTTGATAGCGACATTAGCCTGTTCTATAGTGCTATACTGTTCATTATACACACCGGTCAATGTAGTTGGAGTGGTCGCGTCATATTTATAGTTACATATGTTATATTTGGAATTGTTTGTAGATCCATCTTCCGATGAGTGCATCACTCCATCACCCATACCCATTTGATAATAGAACTCTGTATTTATGGCACCACGATAACATCCCTCAACAAATATTTCAGCCTTTGACTCATTCTTAAAAACAGTCTCGGTATCATCTGATGTATATGGTTCCATGTTTAGCCAATCAGAACATGATGTTGCTCCGAAAGCCAAAGCTACGGCAATGACTAAATTATATTTCTTCATAATTTCTTAATTAAATTGATTAAAATGTAAGGTTCAATCCAAACACGAAACTTCTTGAGCGAGGATAAGTAGAACTGTCATAACCCGGTGTAGTTGCGACATTTCCGGAAGCTGAGACTTCCGGGTCGTAACCGTCATATCCTGTTATCGTGGCAAGATTATATATCGTGAAATATAAGCGTAAGTTGGAGATATACGCCTTGCTTATCAGAGCCTTAGGGAATGTATAACCCAATGTGAGCTGTGCTATGCGCAGATAAGAACCATCTTCCACATAATAAGAAGAAGGATACGTAATACAATTAGAATTAAATGTACTCAGACTCCAGGTATTTGAAGACTCATTTGTGTTCAATTCCTTAATGCGAGCCAAAGTCGTGGCTTTCTTTCCCGTGACGGGATCTATCAGATGATAATAATTACTGCCAAACTCCGATGGAACATTCTGGAACATTGCATAAGGACTCATACTATGTTTTGTAGCATTATATATGTCGTTACCCAAAGAGAATTTCGCAAAACAGGTCAAATCAAACTGTTTATATGTAAATGTATTGTTGAAACCACCGGTACAGTCTGGTGCCCCATTGCCAATCTTCACAGCTTTACGAGTGAACTTTGTTCCATCTTCATTATCTGCAGCAAATTTGATATCACCAGGCTGAACCGTACCTGAACTTGGAGCCACGACACCTTCTTTTAAGACAAACTTGCCATTCACCTCATTAAAATCATCTGTAGTATAAATACCTTCATATTTATATCCGTACATGTCACCCAAAGCCTCTCCTACTACAGCATAATAATTAACCGAGCCACTGCGATTACCTCCTGCGCTGAAAGTCTTGGTGGTTATTCCATCTTCAAGCGCAACGACCTTGGATTTATTGAATGACAAGTTCAAATCAGAAGTCCATCTGAAATTCTTTGTACGCACATTAACTGTATTTACGGTAAATTCCCAACCACGATTGCGAAGTTTGCCTATATTCTGATATTGAGACGTATAACCGGTTGAACTTGGAATTACAGACTGCATAAGCAAGTTATTAGCCTGATTATTATACCATTCCGCAGTAAGATTAATACGACTGTCAAAAAAAGAAATATCCAAACCGATATTTGTTGAAGCAAGAGTTTCCCATTTCAGGCTGCTATTACCAAGAGTGTTGCTAAGTACATAAGCCGGATTGGTAGTACTGTTATTAATCGGATAAATGGTAGTAGCCACATTTGTACGATACAGGTAACTTGATATATCATTGTTACCTGTAGAACCGTAACCTACACGTAATTTCAAATTATTCATCACATTAGACAGACTACTGTTTTTAAAGAACTTCTCTTCAGAAATTCTCCATGCGGCAGAAGCAGAAGGGAAATAGCCCCATTGATGTCCCTTTGCAAACTTTGAGGAACCATCAGCACGGAAAGAAGCTGTAAGCAAATAACGCTCATCATAAGTATAATTGGCACGGCCAAACAAAGAAACAATACCGCTGTGAGAGTGACCGGAAGACTTGTCCTTTACATTTGCGATTGAAATATCATCAAGTCCATGATTTGGATAAGGAAACTGATTCAGTGTTATGGAATTATCTTCAGATTCTGAATATGTAGTTTCCTGACCTAACATCGCACTGATCTTATGTTTCTTTGCAAAAGTCTGATTATAATTCAATGTATTTGTAATCTGGTAGCGATAGCTTTCACTATTGGATATACTCCCATTGATACCTGTATTCACCGGATCTGTGAGATAAGCCGTGGAATTTTCATCAGAAAAAGACTTTGACTTAGAATCAGACCATGTATAACTACCGGCAGTACGCCATGTAAAATGTTTCAGGAAATCGAACTCTATTCCGCCATTTACCGTGAAGAGACGAGCATGCTTTTTACTTGTTGAAGCCTGGTTCTGCACAAGGGGATTAGCCGTATCAAAACTGGAATCAAGGCTTGAGTAATCCAGATAAGTCTGAGTATTTATAAGTTCATCCTCTGTAAACGTAGTACCACCATTGATAGGCTGCAACAAAACATTCTTCATGCCTGAGTATGCTCCTCCTCCCATAGTGCTGCGTCCACTGAACATAGCATTCACGTCAAGACGCACCCCTTTCCATAATTCTGAATTTATTTTTGCACGGAAAGAATTCTTCTTGTCGTTATGATTCACAAGTAATCCGTCCTGGTCATAATAATTATAACTCAGCATTACCTGTGTCTTTTCAGAACCCGTCTGCACATTGACATTGTGACTCTGTTTCAATGCAGAGCCACCAAATACTTCATCCTGCCAGTCCACTCCATAAGAATTGGCATAGTTCTGTTCAATTCTACCATAGGCACCAGTATAGAAATCAGATTCATCTGTGGCTTTATTATTATCAAAAATACTACTCCACGATGCGGTCTTACCTTGCAGTTCAGCCATTTCATATTGATATTTCACAAAATCCTCTGCATTATTCATCATACTTAATTTCTTTGACAAACGTTCAAAAGAATAATATGTATTATATGAAATCTGAGTTTTACCCTTCTTACCAGACTTTGTTGTAATGAGAATAATACCATTAGATCCACGTGCACCATAGATTGCAGTCGAAGAAGCATCCTTCATAACATCTATAGTTTCAATATCATTTATATCTATATTTTCAAGTGCATCACTCATTTCAAATCCATCTACTATATAAAGAGGTGTAGAACCTTGGGTGAGAGACATTCCTCCACGGACCGTAATCTTAGCACCTGCCCCCGGAGCACCACTATTGGTAATAATATTTACTCCTGACACTTTGCCTTGCAATGCTTGTGCAGCAGAAGTCACAGGCACATTGGCCAATTCATCTCCCTGTACAGAAGAAATTGCTCCCGTCAAGTCTTTTCTCTTGACTTTTGCATACCCTATGGCTACTACTTCATCCAACATGTGGTCAGACTCTTTCAACCTAATACTTATATTAGTACGACCGTTGATATTCAACGTCTGCGTATCATATCCAATATAAGAAACAGTAAGAAACTTTGTTCCTGTTGGCACTGACAATTTAAAATTACCATCAATGTCGGTAACAGTACCACCTTTAGAACCCTTAGGCTGAATCGTGGCTCCAATAACAGCCTCAGTTCCATCACTCACATTACCAGTAATGGTAATATTCTGTGCATTAATTACTAATGGTATATACAACAACAGCGTTATTAGAATATACAACTTAGTACTAGATCTTTTCATTCAAGATTGTTTTAGTTAATATTACTTAAGTTTACAAAGCACAAAAGTATGAAAAAGATGCTATAGCATACATGTAATAATGTACGCATTCATGTAAATTCGTTCATTAGATAATATTAACAAGCAGCAGCTAAAATTCTTATTTATTATATTGTGAAGGTGCTACCCCAAACTGCGCTTTGAAGCATTTGCTGAAATAGAAAGGATTATCAAATCCGACCTTATATGAAACCTCAGATACATTGTAAGTACCTTCCGACAATAACTCGGCTGCCTTTTTAAGTCTGACTATACGGATATATTCATTTGGAGTATATCCGGTAACACCCCGTACTTTTTTATAGAATGTAGTTCTTCCTATATTCAACATTTCAGCCAATCTCTCTACCGAAAACTGTACATCTCCCATCTGTTTTTCTACTATGGCATTCATTCTTCTCATAAACACTTGATCCTGTTCACTTGAATATAATGAGGTATCAGCAGCATTTATGTCATTTGTAAATTTCTGCCTTAGTTTTTCTCTTTGATTCAGAAGTTGGAAAGTCCTAGCCAAAAGAAGTTTCATACTGAACGGCTTTGTTACATAGGCATCAGCTCCAGACTGAGTTCCCTCAAGCTGACTATCCTCATCATCCAATGCCGTAAGAAGTATTATTGGAATATGACTGGTCTCAAAATCATTTTTCAAACGTTTTGTCAGTTCAAAGCCATTCTTGCCAGGCATCATGACATCACTTATTATCAAATCCACATCACTGGATTTAGCCTTTGTGAAACCATCCGTTCCATTTTTTTCAGACATCACTTCAAAATATCGTCCAAACAACTCGGTAACTAAATCTCTGACTTCATCATTATCCTCTACAATGAGAATCTTCTTTTTGTTATACGGTTTTATTCCTTCAACCAAGTCCTTGTCAATCTCCATTGTATCGTCTTCTGTGGCATCGTCTGCCACATGCGAAACATCACCTTTTTCTGTCGGCATTAGGAAATCTTTTTCCTCAAACACACTGCTGTCTGTAGGTAACTCCACTGTAAACACAGAGCCTCCGCCTATATTTTCATTATATGATATTACGCCCTTGCTAACAACAACAAGACTTTTGGTAAGACTAAGTCCTATTCCAAAACTATCATTATATTTATTGTCACACATATAACTGTCAAAGATTTTATCTTGTTTGTCCTTTTGTACTCCTGTTCCATTATCAGCAACAACAAGATGAAACATCTTATTCACATCATCCAATGTGACATTAACTGTTATTTTTCCACCGGCAGGTGTATACTTGAATGCGTTGGACAACAAATTATAAGTTATCTTATCAAGATGTCCCCTGTCTACATAAAAAGATTTTAAAGAGTCGTCATTGATAAAATAAAAATCTATATCATTTGACTTTGCCGTATCAACAAACGTAGAACAGATGTCCTTTATCATTTTTGAAACATCTACAAGTTCCAATGACAATGTAAGTTTATTGCTTTCCATTTTTCTATATTCAAGCAACTGTTCTATAAGCCTCATCATCCGGGCAACATTCTTTTCCATAATCTTCAGAGAACCTGCAGTCTCCTTAGAGTCATCATCCGACATCAGGTTTTTCAGCCGTTCTAAAGACGCTCTTATCAATGTAAGCGGTGTTCTGAACTCATGTGACATATTTGTAAAGAATACCATTTTGTACTTCGTCATTTCTTTCTCTACCTTTACGGCATTCCTCAGATTATTCATATTTTCAACTATCCTCAGTACAAAATATGCCACACACATTATAAGAACTAAATACAAAGCAATAGCCCACCACGTAAGATACCATGGACTTTCAACTGTTATTTTCAAAAGAGCTTCATCTCCCCATGCTCCGGAAGAACCACATGCCTTAACATGAAGACAATACGTCCCGGAAGGTAAATTCTTATATGAAGCAAATGCCAACGAAGAAGTCTTGCTCCATTCATCATCATATCCGGATAGTCTATAAGAATATTTCACAGCATTCTTTTCGGGAAAGTCCAATGTTGAAAAATCTACAGAAAAATTATTCTGATTATACTTCAAATCTATTTCGTTTACATAAGTCAAAGTCTTTGACAATGGAGAATTTGCTTCTTGAGGACCGGCATCAATTCCATTTATGCGAAGTCCGGTATAAGTCACAGAATACTTTTTATTATCACACTTCACTTTAAGTGGATTTATCATTACCAAACCATAATTGGTTCCGAACAGTATGTTACCATTATCCAGACATACAGACGAACTTTCACTGCATACATTACCAAGGACAAAACGTGAAAAGAAGAAATTTTCAAATCGTAAGTTCTCTGTAAACAAACGGGATATTCCATATTCTGTGGCTATCCACAAATCACCTTGCCGGTCTTCTATTATAGACTGAACCTTATCATTAACCAAACCATTATCGGTATCTAAAATGTTGAATTTAACCCTTCGACCTGTCACGTCATTACACCATGCAATACCAGAACCGGTCACGGCTAACCACAGACGCCCCTTGCGATCCTGTATTATACACTTTATTTCATCTGAAGGCAAGTTACTGTTCTTGGAATTATAGCACTGATAATTACTGCCATCTGCAATAAGTTGCTGCGGATTGAATGTAATAAGTCCACCACTAGTCCCCAACCATATTTTCCCATGCTTATCCTCAAACATACAACGCACTTCCTGAAGTCCTATTTTATCCGAAAAGAAATTGCGAAAGCGATAACCATCCTTGGTTTTGACAGCAAGATTCAATCCTCCACCAAAAGAGCCAAGCCATACATTGCCCTTTCTATCTTTCAACATACAATAGACATCATCATCAGAATAATCACCTTTATTACCAGACTTGATATATTGCCTGGTACCGACAAAAAGCCCGTCTCCCTTAGTTCCTCTCCAGAGTTCGCCACCATTTTCCAACATAGAATAGAGATTCCTCTCATAATGATGTTTTTCCTCTAATTCAGAAATATCTTTATTATATCTGAATTGCCAACCATTGCGGGTTGCTACAGCCACACTACCATCAGACAATTTCTTTATCATCCTTATAGTATTGGCACGCCCCACTCTATCTGAAGCTATCGGAAATATCTGTTTGCCGTTTGGAGTGACTTTCCAAGAATGAGAGACACCGGAAAATTCACTGCTCGCCCAGATTCCACCAGACCTGTCTTCCATTATTGACAGTAAATAATCTGAAGCTATCGGTGAATCTGAATTAGTGTCTGCAACAAAATGCTGTATATCACCGGTCTTTCTGTCATAGGCAAACAACCCGTTACCATAAGTAGAAATCCACACCAGTCCATTGGAATCTTCCACCACATGATATCTTTCATAATCGATATATCCCATCTTCTCCTTCGGAATCAACTGTAATGTTTTAACACCATTCTTGTTAACCAACCGCAGGCAACCTGTCTTATTATATATCCATACATTACCTTTATTATCCCTGAGGACCTTACCATTGGGTATATCCAAATCTCCGGTAAGTCTACTCCGGACAAAAGAAGATAAATCATAAGAATAACCTCCATCTCTGGTAAATACCATCCATCTGCTGCCAATTGCAAAATCACCGCCATTATAAGATATCCGGCAATTAACCTGACTAATTATCTTTCTTGTAAGTTTAAACCTTGCATCCATTTCATAGCAGTCTCCCTTGTCCGTAAGCAAATATATATGTTTGTTCAGTATTCTTATTTTTACAAAATTACAATTATCTTTTATGCGGAAAATTTTACCTCCTACATAATAATATAGTGATTTATCTGTAGATATAAGTACTTTATGACATGACAACTCATACACGAAGTTCACAACATCTGAACCTATTGTCTTTTTATCAAATTTTTGAGAACTAAAAACTCCGTCACTTGAAGAACAGCATCTACAACCGTCTGAAGTTCCCCACAACCAGACATCACCATTCTCGGCAAACATTATCTTTCTGTAATTACATAACAAATCCCCATTTCCAGTATAGTCAACAAAACGATCTGTCTTTAAATCCAGACAACTATATAATTCAGCGGCTGTGGAAATCCATAGGCAGCCATTTTTATCTTCACTAACAGACTTTACACGATTATCGCATAGCGACATAACTCCATCTCGCTTTTTAAAATGAACGAAACTGTTACCGTCATATCTGGAAAGACCATTCAAAGTACAAAACCAGACAAAGCCTCTCTTATCCTGATATATATCATGAACTGTATTATCAGGCAGCCCCTCATTAGCAGTTAATTTTTCTGTATTCAGTTCCACCGGCAAAGACAGAGATACATTACCACTTACAGCAGAATCACCAACATGATGATGTGCTGTTCCCGTCATACCACCTTTGCAACCACAAAAGAAAAACAAGACAGGCAAAATTAACCAAACGCTTTTTAGGATAGTTCGTTTTTTACTTATATACGACAACATTATTGATAGATATAGCATTTCACACGGCAGCAAAGGTACAACTTAAAAATGAAAAAAGCTATTTATTCTAATATAAAATCATTACCTTTGTACCCAAATAACATAGCAAAATGATAATTTCAATTGCACGGCAGTGTGGATGTGGAGCTCTGAGCATAGGAAAAATGCTTGCCGCTCATTATAATATTCCTTTTTATACACGCCAGAATCTATTGGAAATGGCTCTGGAAAGAGGTGTTCTTGATGAAATGAATAATTTTTTCGAAGAACGACCTGCTGATGAACTTATGTTTGCCATTTCTGAAACTATAGAATATCCTGCAAAAATGTCTGAGAAAGCATTTAGTTTATTAGTTGACATGATAGGCAACAAAGACTGCATTATCATCGGACGCTGCGGGAATTATATTTTCAGAAACAGAAAAGATCTTGTTTCCGTATTCTTGAAGGGTAATGTTAACAGTCGTATAAATGCCATAGCCAAAGAACAGCAGTTGGACAAATCTGATGCCACAGAATTCGTAGAGGAAATGGACAACAGCAGAATAAGATATCATAAATACTATACTGGTCTAACATGGGGCAACGCTGAAGATTATGACATCTGCTTCGACTGTATGCGAATGGGACCGGTGAATTCAGCAAAATATATTGAGCAGTATATAGACTACGTATTAAAATAGCATAAAGTCAACATGAAGTATATTCTACAGTTCCTGATTATCATTGCATTCTCATTTTTGGGAGAAGTATTTCATTTTTTCATTCCATTGCCAATACCGGCTAGCATATATGGCATTTTGCTATTGTTCACAGCTCTAATGATGAAATGGATAAGAGTGAGTCAAGTGAGAGAAGTAAGTACATTGTTAATTGCCGTAATGCCAATGATGTTTATTCCGGCAGCAGTGGGACTGGTAGACTCATGGTCTATAATAGGAAGCCATTGGTTGAAATATATCATTGTAACAGTAATAAGTACCTTTGTTGTTATGGGAGCAAGCGGTCTAGTAGCCCAATACGTTATACGTAGAGACAAGATGAAAGGAGAGAAAAAATGAAAGAATTATTTCAAGATTCAGTATATTTCGGTGTTATAATTAGTCTTGGCAGTTACATTCTTGGCTTATGGATAAAAAGGAAGACAAGACTATCATATATGAACCCACTTCTAATAGCCATAGTCATCACAATCTGTTTTCTGCTTATTTCCGGTGTCAGCTATAAATCATATTCATCCGGTGCTTCATGGATAAGTTATCTGCTTACTCCAGCAACAATATGTCTTGCAGTGCCTCTTTACCAACAGATAGAACTTTTAAAGAAAAATAGCCGCGCTATTCTTTTCGGCATATTGTCCGGAGTTTTGTCCAGTCTGTTATCTATATTATTGCTGGCATTGCTTTTTTCTTTTGACCACAACACTTACGTCACATTTCTACCAAAATCAATTACCACAGCCATTGGTATGGGAATATCTGAAGAACTAGGTGGATATGTATCCATATCAGTTGTTGTAATCATCATTACAGGAGTTCTGGGAAACATATTTGCAGAAGGGTTTCTTAAATTACTGCATATCAAAGAACCAATAGCCAAAGGCATCGCCATAGGATGTTCTTCGCATGCCGTCGGCACAGCCAAGGCTATGGAAATGGGAGCTATAGAAGGTGCCATCAGTGGATTATCTATCGTTGTATGTGGTATTCTTACAGTTATAGGCGCATCTGTTTTTGCTCTGTTCCTGTAATAGCTCGATTATAGTTACAAATAAAATACATAAAAAATCATGAAGCACTCTACTATCACACAAAACCTTAAAAGTTTAGCCAAGGTTTTCATCATGCTGATTTATCTTGGAACATACGCCATGGGTTTAAACCTCTTGTTACAGAATGGTGGCATTTCACACTAAAGAATGAGCCTTATCCTGACACCTACTTCAATTTCCCGGTAAGTACACTTACAAACAGGAAATAAGTCAGATTATGACACCTTATCTTTTGTTATCTGATAAAATTCATAGGAGTCCAGTCTTCTCTTTCAGGACGTTCAGCAACATCTGCTCCCTTGAATTTCTTCAGCATCCAGCTCATGTTATGAGCCAGAGTGCGCATAATCTGCATCCCCTCAACATCCAGAGCCGTTTGTCCCGGTTCACGCCCGTATGCTATATTCCAATATTGAGAAGTTACCTGAGGCATATTAAGCATTTGAAAAGCCATGTTCATGGTTGAGAATGCAGCACTGGCTCCTCCACGACGGCATACAGCCACATTGGCAAATGGTTTATAAACGAAATTGGCACCACCGGCATAAAGCGCACGCTGAACCACAGCAAGCAGAGCTCCATTCGGCTGACCATAATAGACTGGGCTTCCAAATACAAAAGCATCAGCCTCAGCAGCTTTTGCTATCAGTTTATTACATACATCATCATCAAATGCGCACTTGCCGTTCTGCTTGTTTTTGCATGTATTACAAGCAATGCAGCCACGCACGGGTTTATTTTCCAACTGAAAGATTTCACTGTCGATGCCATCTTCCTTTAATGCCTTTGACACTTCACTCAGAGCTATAAACGTATTTCCCTGTTTAATAGCACTCCCATTAACCAATAAGACTTTCATAAATGTTTTGTATTATATCAATTTGCTACAAAATTAGATAAAAAGTTTTATAACTCAAAATATTTATATATCTTTGCCAAAAGATTTTTTATAACCATATAACACTAACTATTATGAATTTAGGATTTTCTGAAATTTTAATTATCGCGCTAATAATACTGCTGCTTTTCGGTGGCAAGAAAATACCTGAGCTTATGAAGGGGCTGGGGAAAGGCGTTAAAAGTTTTAAGGACGGTGTAAACGGACTTGAAGAGGAAATCAACACTGACAAGAAGAAAGAAAATTCTTCTGAAAAGACTCAGGAAGACAAGCCGTCAGATAAATAAAGTCTAAACAGAACATGGCAGAAGAGCAGACTTTCTGGGACCATCTTGATGTGATGCGCAATTGCATTATCAAGATGCTTATAACTGTAACTCTTTTTGCATGCGCAGCTTTCTTTATGAAAGACTGGCTGTTTAATATTGTTCTGGCACCGGCAGACAGTTCTTTCTGGACCTATAAGTTGCTTGGCGTTGAACCTTTCAAGATACACCTCGTGAATATAGGACTGACAGAACAGTTTATGATTCATCTTAAAACGGCTTTCTATTTCGGTCTGCTCATTGCATCCCCCTACGTACTGTATCTGCTGTATGGTTTTATTTCTCCTGCGCTATATAATAACGAGCGTCACTTTGCCGTAAAGCTTGTAAGTGCCGGATATGTTATGTTTTTAACAGGAACCTTATTATGCTATCTGCTAGTCTTTCCGCTTACCGTCCGTTTTCTTGGCACATACAGTGTAAGCAGTGATGTAAGCAATATGCTGTCGCTACAGTCATACATAGACACATTCTTATTACTAAGTCTGGTATTTGGAATTATTTTTGAACTTCCGGTGCTAAGTTGGCTACTTGCACGTTTCGGTCTTCTGCGCCCTGAATGGATGACACGGTATCGCAGACATGCCATTGTGATAATTGTAATAATAGCCGCAATAATAACTCCGACAGCAGACGCATTCACATTATTAATAGTGTCACTGCCGATATGGCTTCTTTATGAGATGAGCATAGTCATTGTAAAAAGAAGCTATAAAGTATGACCATAAACCTATACAGTATTCTTAGTAGAATTTTCTAAAATAAACAAAAAACTACGTAATTATAAATAAATTCAACTAAAAGAAAAGATGATTTGAATTTATTTTTTTAAATTTGTATACTTTTAGAAAGTATAAAGAATAGCAAGTTCTGATAATCAGAAATAGGAAAATGATAAAAAACTTTTTTTATATTATATCAATATCTGTTATATGCATATTATTTTCGGCATGTTCAGATGATGGCTATAACAGTGAGAATGCAGCCACAAAAGCTAAGAACACTGTATTAGCTAATCGCACCATATTAGTTTATATCATAGGCGAAAATTCATTGAGCAGTTATATAAACAGTGATCTTGACGAAATGGAAACCAGCATAAAGTCTGCCAATCCAAATAGTAATCTGCTGGTATATGTAGATGGGACCAGTAATCCATATTTACTACACTATTACGCAAAAAATGGAAGTGCTGTTTGTGACACTATTACAAAATATTCTACCAATTTATGTTCTACAGACCCTAAAACGCTATACGATGTACTGACTACCGTCAGAACAGAATATCCTGCAGAAAGTTATGGTTTGGTTCTTTGGTCTCACGGTAGCGGATGGCTACCAGCTGATAAAAAGCAGAACACAAGGTCTATTGGCATTGACAATGGCAAAAACTCTTCTGCAAATTCCGGTCCGGAAATGGATATAACTGATTTACGTTCAACATTGGAAGACTTTATTGCCACAGATTCTAACAAATTTGATTTCATTTACTTTGATGCTTGCAATATGCAGAGCGTAGAGGTTGATTACGAACTGCGTAACTGTACTGACTATATTATTGCTTCACCGGGATTGACATCAGCCTTTGGAGCACCATACGATATAGAGATACCATTAATGATGGCAAAAACTTTGGACATAAAAGCTATTACAGAAGGAGTATATAATTATTACGAAAAGACTTCTAATAGTGGAGATTGGGCATCTATATCTGCAGTAAAAACTTCAGAGCTAGACAATCTGCTTACAACAACTAAAAGCATGTTGACTAAACTTACGTCACCCCAAACTGTAAGTTTAAATTCCGTATTTTATTATTATGATATTGATCCATATTATTTTGATTTCAATTCGGTTATGAAATCTTTGCTTTCCACCGATGACTATAATACTTGGTATCAAGCATTGACTAAAGCCGTATTATATCCTTTAAGTACGGATGAAATTTATTATTCCAAAAATGATTTATACAAAAATATAACTGATGATTATAGTGGTATAACAGTCTATATACCTTATTCTACAGAGAGTTCCACCTGGCTTAACTATTACAAGAATTTGGATTGGGGTGCCAATGCCGGCTTTCTGAATTTAAGCTGGTCAGAATAAATATTATATAAGATATTAATCTCTAAAGATAAAAATAATTTGGGATATTAGGATATTTTTTATATCTTTGCAAACGGTAAATCCCGGAATACCGGGAAGAGGGGTGCTGACTCGTTAATAAGAGAAGGCTGAGATTATACCCGTATAACCTGACGCGGATAATGCCGCCGTAGGGATTGCGAATATATTTTTTGTCGTATTTACCTTTTGTATACAACTAAAGATATACCCCTCTTAATTGAATTTAAATTAAGTGGGGTATGTTTTATATTACAACATTAACAATTGCCGGGTCAGACTGTAGTGGCGGAGCCGGCATACAGGCAGACATTAAGACAATGTCTGCATTAGGATGTTATGCGGCTTCAGTAATAACATCTGTTACTTCTCAAAATACTTCCGGCATATATGGAATATATAATGTTCCATCTGCAGCTATAATCAGTCAGATTAAGTCGGTAATGGATGACATCAGACCTATGGCTGTAAAGATTGGCATGGTCAATGATTCTGATTCAGTAAAAGCCATAGCTGACTCTTTATACCATTACAAAGTCAGAAATCTGATTATAGACCCTATTATGGTTTCAAGTTCAGGTGTCAGCCTAATGAACAAAGACACCATAAAAATATTCTGTGATAAATTAGTTTGCCATGCTTTATTGCTTACACCCAATATCCCTGAAGCTGAAGTATTGTCTGATATAAAAATAACAGACGAAGAAAGCATATATGTAGCAGCAACCAGGATTCTCAAGACAGGATGCCGGTATGTATTAATTAAAGGCGGGCATATAGAAGGTGATATAAAAACAGATTATCTGTATACATTGAACGGGGACAAAGGGGTATTAATTAAAAAATACTCTACACCAACCGTAAATACATCAAACACTCATGGTACAGGCTGCACCATGTCATCAGCAATTACTTCATATATAGCTCGTGGGTTAACCGTAGTCAGCGCTATTGGAAAAGCAAAAGAATTTATGTATGAAGCTCTGCATACAGGAGCTGAATTCAAGATAGGCAAAGGCAAAGGTCCTGTTTGCCATTTTTTCAAACCGGAGAAAGTCATTCCACGTTCTCTTTCTGTACAGTTTATAACTCATCATAATGAACATTATTCTTATTTGGATAGTGCTATGCTTGCTCTTAAAGGTGGATGCCGATGGATACAGTTGAGAATGAAAGATGTTTCTGATAAGGAATTTCTGAATATTGCAGAAACAACGCAATCCCTTTGCAGAAAATATAATGCTGTATTTATAATAGACGACCGTGTAGACATAGCGTTGAAAATAAAAGCAGATGGTGTACATCTCGGTAAAAATGATATACCTGCAGACGAAGCCCGCAACATTCTCGGCAATGGATTCATCATAGGCGGAACAGCAAATACCTTTGAAGATATAGAAAGATTATATTGTGACGGAGTGGATTATATTGGGTGCGGACCTTTCAGATTCACCACAACAAAGAAAAATCTGTCGCCTATATTAGGACTGTCAGGATATGAAAATATCGTGAACAGAATGAAAGTAGCCGGCATCACCACACCGGTTGTCGCAATTGGCGGTATTGAAAATGAAGATATACACCAGATAATGCAGACCGGAATAAATGGCATTGCTTTAAGCGGAGCCATACTGAATGCGGAAAATCCAATAGCTGAAATGAAAAGAATAATGAACTATGAATAATGATTTTAAGAATATGAACAACAACATTAAAATTTCTTATCCAGCCTCTGAGAAGGTGTACATGAAAGGAATTCTGCACCCTGAACTTAGAGTAGGAATGCGCAAGGTGATACAGACACCCACTGTGACATTCAGCAATGGTAAAAAAAATGTAGAAGAGAATGCTCCGATCTATATCTATGATACCAGCGGTCCATACAGTGACCCCTGCATAAAAACTGATTTGGAGAAGGGACTACCTAAATTACGTTCTAAATGGATAGAAAGTCGTAAAGGCACACAGATGTTTTGCGCTAAGCAGGGCATTGTAACACATGAAATGGAATATGTTGCAATACGTGAAAACATGAACTGTGAAGAATTGGGCATTAAAAGTCATATAACTCCGGAATTTATAAGAGACGAGATTGCAGCCGGACGTGCCGTAATACCATCCAATATAAATCATCCTGAATCAGAACCTATGATTATAGGTTCTAAATTCCTTGTTAAAATAAATACTAACATTGGCAATTCAGCCACCACTTCCGGTATAAAAAAAGAGGTAGAAAAAGCAATATGGAGTTGTAAATGGGGCGGTGACACCTTAATGGATTTATCAACAGGAGACAATATTCACGAAACGAGAGAATGGATAATCAGAAACTGTCCGGTTCCGGTAGGCACAGTTCCTATGTATCAGGCATTTGAGAAAGTTGGCGAAAAAGCTGAAAAACTCAATTGGGAAGTATTCCGTGACACCCTTATAGAACAATGTGAACAGGGAGTTGATTATTTTACTATTCACTGTGGCATAAGACTTCAGAATGTACATCTTGCCAAAGACAGACTTACCGGCATGGTAAGCCGTGGCGGAAGTATAATATCCAAATGGTGCCTGGTGCATAATCGGGAAAGTTTTCTATATGAACACTTTGACGACATTTGCGACATTTGCGCAAAATATGATGTGGCAATATCACTTGGCGACGGTCTGCGCCCCGGCTGCACGCACGATGCCAATGACAGGGCTCAATTTGCAGAACTCGATACCATGGGCGAATTAGTAGAAAGAGCATGGGCTAAGAATGTACAGGCATTTATAGAAGGTCCGGGGCATGTTCCCATGCAGAAAATACGTGAGAACATGGATCGCCAGATAGATAAATGTCATGGAGCACCATTCTATACGCTTGGACCTCTCGTTACAGACATAGCCCCAGGTTATGACCACATAACAAGTGCCATAGGTGCCGCGATGATAGGATGGTATGGCACCGCAATGCTATGTTACGTCACTCCCAAGGAACATCTTGCATTGCCAGAAAAAGAAGATGTACGCAATGGCGTGATTGCATATAAGATAGCTGCTCATGCTGCTGATATAGCAAAAGGACACCCTGGAGCTACAGTCAGAGACAATGCTCTGAGCAAAGCGCGATACGACTTCAGATGGAAAGACCAGTTTAATCTTTCTCTTGATCCGGACAGAGCATTGGAATATTACAAGACATCAAATAATGTAGACGGTAATTACTGTACCATGTGCGGACCTAATTTCTGTGCTGCAAGAATCAGTCATTCCCTAAAGGACTGCAACGAAGAATAAAGTTATTCAATCAATTTAATATATAAGAAAATGATAGAAACACAAGTATCAAAAGGCATCATCAAGACCTATTTTGACAAGTTGGAGAAAAATTTATCACTGGACGTAGCCATCGTTGGTGGCGGTCCATCCGGTATTGTTGCAGCTTACTATCTGGCAAAAGCCGGACTAAGGGTAGCTCAGTTTGACCGCAAACTGTCTCCCGGAGGCGGAATGTGGGGAGGTGCAATGATGTTCAACCAGGTGGTGATACAGCAAGAGGCTATGGATATTATAAAAGACTTCGATATAAATTCAACACCATTTGAAGATGGACTTTATACTATAGATTCTGTAGAGAGCACATCTTCTCTGCTTTACCATGCTGTTCATGCCGGAGCTACAATATTCAACTGCTACTCTGTGGAGGATGTGATATTCAAAGATGATATTGTAAGTGGAGTTGTAGTAAACTGGACTCCTGTATTACGCGAAGGACTTCATGTAGACCCACTGAACATTTATGCTAAATGCGTGATAGACGGAACAGGACATGACAGCGAAATGTGTAAAGTCGTTGCCAATAAAAATGGTATTAAACTTGCAACAGCAACAGGTGGGGTAATCGGTGAGCGTTCCCTTGACGTAATAGAGGGCGAACGTCTAGTTGTAGAAGGTACAAAGGAAATATATCCAGGACTTTACGTCTGCGGTATGGCTTCTTCTGCTGTGTCCGGAACACCTCGCATGGGACCTATCTTTGGAGGAATGCTCATGTCTGGAAAAAAGGTAGCTGAAATGATAATTGATAAACTCAAAAAATAGTTTCATATAATTATGAAATGGATAGTAATCACTTCTCCCGGAGATTTTCCGGGAGAAGTATCGCATATAATGCATTTGCTGGATGTAGGAGTAGACATTATACATCTACGCAAACCGGAATGGGACATAAAAAAGTATGAGGAGTTAATTAAGAATATACCATGCCAATATCACGGTAGAATTGTTATTCACGATTACTTTGAATTGTTTTCATACTACGGTCTAAGAGGCATACACCTTAACCGAAGGAATCACATAATACCTGTAGATTTCGCAGGAAGTCTATCTTGTTCCTGCCATTCTCTGGAGGAGGTGGAAAGATATAAAACAGAAATGGATTATCTTTTTCTAAGTCCTATATTCAATAGTATATCCAAATGCGGATATAATTCAGGATTTTCTACAGAACAACTTATAGAAGCACATAAAATCATAGATAACAAGGTTATTGCATTAGGGGGAGTAACTTTAAAAAACATTTCTATCTTAAGACAACTGCATTTTGGTGGCATTGCCATGTTAGGTGATATATGGCAAAGAATAAATGACAACAACTATGAAAATTATCTGAATAATGTAAAGGAAATAGCAATAGTGTGAATTTATCTCTTTTATATTAACTATATTCTAAAATTCTTATTATCTTTGCATTTGAAGAAATATAATCAATTAAAATGAAGAATTTATATCTAATTTTTATCATCCTTTTATCGGTAATAACCGAAATGGCACAGATGTCTTCATAATTTCATAAACAACATCTTACTTTATTAATTTACCTATTCATAATCATGCAATATGATTGTGGATAGTTAGAATTGTATGTTTTTATATTACGACAATATTAAAATAAAACAGAAATGAATTTTAAAAAGATTTTAATGGCAACAATTGCCATATCTTCACTTACAGCTTGTACTGCCATCGAAGGCGAAGACAGCGAAGATGCTGATGTGCTAAGACTTATGAGTAATGTAACTCCCACACGTTGTATAAGCAATTTGCAAACAACGCAAATTGCTAAAGACGTGAATGTCGGTGTGTTTGCAGTAAATAATGATAATACATTTATTAGCAATCATGAAATAACAGCTGACGGTTCCGGAAGTTTTACAACCAACAGTGACATGAAATGGGGAGATAACGAACAGGCTGATATATATGCTTATGCGCCTTATAGTTCAACATGGCAATTTGCAAAGACAAACCCTTTCAGTGTAGCCGCAGACCAAAGAACTGACGAGAATTATTTGAAGAGTGATTTACTATATTCAGAAAAAGCGGCTCAAAAAAAGATTTCAGATGAGATAGCAATGCAATTCTGTCATAAACTGACAAAGATAGATATAAAGCTGACATTTATCAATGTTACCGGTTGTGATGGTGCTACGGTAAGTATTTTGAATACAAAAAACAGCACTACATTTAAACCAAATGATGGTACAATAACAGAAGCAACCGGTAATACTACAAACATTATTACAGCCAGTCTTAATACCAGTTCTAATGAATGTTTTGCTATCATTATTCCACAAACTATAGCTGCTTCTACAAAATTCATCGAGATAAAACTTACTCCTGAAAATGGTGGCACAGTATTCTATTATACCTTGCCGAGCGAAAAGTCATTTGAAGAAGGCAAGAAATATACTTTCGACTTACAAGTAAATGGAACAAATGTTTCGTTAAAATCAGGAAACATAACAGACTGGACAGGTGATGATATTACTAATGGAGAAACAAATGTAGACGATAATACATCTTCTTCTAATACCAGTAATAAAGACCAACAATCATCAAGCGATAGTAATTTAAAAGACACGTATACTACTTCTGATTTCATTATGTGGGATAAAACAAAATGTGCAAACTGTCCAACAGCAGATCAAATACAAATGTATTTAGGAGCAGGTGTATATTGGGATGACGGCACTATTACAGGTAATGGCTTAAAAACATATAAAGTTGAGAATGAAGAATACCATGCCGGACTTTGGATAAAGAAAAAGCAATATATAGATGGATTTAATGAAAACTCTTCTAAGAAGGTAGAAACTATTGTTCCTACTCAAATCAAACAATCAAATGCAGAGATTCGCACTAATGGGCAATATTTCTTTTTACCGGCAATTAAATGTTCAAATGGTAGTACATATAATTACACAGAAGGTGAATTTTGGTCAATATCAGAACATAATACTGTTAGTCATAAAAGCTTATCTTTCAAGAACTCTGAAGCTAAACTCGACTGCGAACTTAATTCCAATGATTGTTTACCATGGATAGTAGAGTAAACAAATACAGCGACTATATGTAATAAAAAAGAAGCAGGATAAAAATCCTGCTTCTTTTTTATTTATTCTTTCAAACTATTTATTCAGTTTCCAGGTTACACCGTCTTTGGTATCTTTCACCTCAAAACCGGCATCAGCAAGCGCATCTCTAATCTGGTCGCTTGTAGCCCAGTCTTTATCAGCCTTTGCCTTGGCACGAAGATTCAGCACCATATCTACAACTTTTCCATAAGCATCTTCACGCGCATCATTATTGGCACCCTTCTCACTCTTCAAGCCAAGAAGGTCGAATGTGAAGAGACTCATAGTCTCAGACAGAGTCTTAAGGTCTTCTGCATTTATCTTTGCCTTATGGTCCAGCAATGTATTGATAAGATGACAAGCCTCAAAAAGATAGCTTATCACAAGAGGTGTCTGCAAATCATCGTTCATGGCATCATAACAACGCTGACAAAGTTCACTTGTAAACTTCTTTGTATCTGCATCGCTTTCATCGGAAACCTGAATACGGCTCAAGTCATTTATGCCATTCATCAGTCTTTCATAACCCTTTTGGGCAGCCTGTAGAGCCTCATTGGAGAAATCCACGGTTCCACGATAATGAGCCGAAAGAATGAAGAAACGTATTGTCATTGGCGTATAAGCCTGTTCCAGAGTCTTGTGGTTACCAGTAAAGAACTGTTCCAGTGTGATAAAGTTGCCAAGGCTCTTACCCATCTTCTGTCCGTTGATGGTAATCATATTGTTATGCATCCAATAATGTACCATCTGGTCACCCTGACTGGCAACAGCCTGAGCTATTTCACACTCATGATGAGGGAATATCAAATCCATACCGCCACCATGAATATCAAAGTGGTTACCTAGATATTTTCGTCCCATAGCAGTACATTCGCAGTGCCATCCTGGGAAGCCGTCACTCCATGGACTAGGCCAGCGCATAATGTGTTCAGGTTGTGCTTTCTTCCATAAAGCGAAATCCACCTGATTATGTTTCTCATCGGTACCCGCAAGAGCACGACTGTGATTTATCACATCTTCCAGATTGCGACCGGAGAGAATACCATATTTATGATCATTGTTGTATTTCTCAACATCAAAGTAAACACTTCCATTGCTTACATAAGCATATCCGTTATCAAGAATTTCCTTTACCAGTTCTTCCTGTTCTATGATATGTCCAGTGGCATGTGGCTCAATACTTGGCGGGAGCACATTAAGCGCCTCCATAGCAGCATGATAACGATTGGTATAATATTGCGCAATCTCCATAGGTTCAAGCTGCTCCAGCCGCGCCTTCTTTTCAATCTTGTCATCCCCCTCATCTGCATCATGCTCAAGATGACCAACATCAGTGATATTACGCACATAGCGTACTTTATAGCCCAAATGCTTCAGATAGCGAAACACCAAGTCGAATGTAATTGCCGGACGGGCATGTCCCAAATGCGGATCGCCATAAACAGTTGGTCCACATACATACATACCTACGTTAGGAGCATGCAATGGTTTGAACAACTCCTTACGACGCGTAAGTGTATTGTAGATTAAAAAGTTCTGTTCCATAATCTTTCTCTTATATTCTTTGCAAAGGTAATTGAAATGGGTGGAAAAACAAAGAATTATTTTGTTTTTTTGCTATATTCAGTCGGTGTCATGCCAAATGTACGTTGGAAACACTTGGAGAAATAACCAGAGTTAGAGAATCCCACCATAAACATTACTTCAGACACAGTGAACTTGCCTTCTCTTAGCAGCAATGCAGCTTTTTTCATCCTTATATCTCTGATATATTCCACAGGAGTCATACCGGTAACTTGCTTTATCTTACGGTATAGCAGTTTATTACCAACCCCCAGTTCAGTCTGCAGACTTGTAACGTTGAAGTCGCTATCGCTGATATGTTCCTCAATGGCAGCCATTGCCTTAGAGAAAAGTCTGTCTTCTGTGTTACTGTCAGAACTACTATTTACAGATGCGGCATTGTCAAGCGGAAGTGATATTTTGAATACAAATGTTCCTATGGCAGTCTTTTCAAGACTAATGCTGCCTCTGTGCATTTCTATATATTTTTTGGCTATGAAAAGACCGGAAGATATATTGTCGGCATCATTACTGTCAGGTCCGTATTTCTGAAATACGAACTGTCTCTCCGGGTCTTTTATGTTCATATTACGATCAGACATAACCACTTCCATCCGCTTGTCTGCTATATCACTATGTAAGGTTACTACTGTTTCTGAATCTTCTTTAGAATGGCGTATTATAAAAGCCAGTAAAGAATTAACGGCAATGTCCCATCTTACAATATCTATTTCTGTGGTGAGCGAAGACACATCACTGTCAAGTTTAATGGCATGTGAATACTTGTTCTTTATGTCGTTTACCGTATATTTCATATATCTCACAATATCAACAGCAGACAGTTCCGGTTTTACGGTTTCATCTTCACTGCTGGCTCCATCATAATCCAGAGAATTGAATATCAGCGCATTTAGGGCAACAGAGTGGTTTCTGATTTCTTCCATCTGCCGGTTGTCTTCATTTCCATTGTCCAGCAATGCATATATAGGAGAGATTATATGAACCAGAGATTTCTTTATTTCGTTGCTCAGATGCACAAAGAATCTCACTCTAGCCTCACTCTGTTCCATTATCCTTCGCCGTGCCAACTGTTCCTGTTGCAAATTCTTCTTCACAGCATAGAAATGCATCACCCATCTTACAGCCAGTATTATTATAATAAGGTATATCAGTTTCGCCCATATTGACAGATACCATGGAGCATTTATGTTTATATCCAATTTGTAAATGTCAGCGTTGGCTGAATCAATGTTTTTTACCAGCAACGTATATTTGCCGTATGGCAAGGCATTGTAAGATATCTCTGCATTTCCACCTTTCAGATATTGCCAGTCAGCATCGCTACCTTCCAGTTTATATGCATATATGGCTTGAGGAATATTGTCATAGGGTAAATCAGATAGTCTGAATGTAAGATTGTTTTCATCGTGATTCAACACTATATCATGCAATAATGAAACACTGTTGTTCTCACTGCAGTATTCTTTTCCGTTGACAAGCAAAGACGATAACCATAATTGCTTGTTCGATTTATAATTGGATACAGCCCTGGGATTTATAGTTACAAATCCGTCATTACCCCCTATATATACCATTTTTTCTTTAATGGAATAATAAGCTGTTATGGCATTTATCACCGGAATTTTGAAATGTATATCTCTCCCATCTAAATTTATAATTCTGCAAATATCTTCACCAATTGCCCATATATTGCCACCAACGTCTATCAGTGAGATTATTCTGGATGAAGGCATGTTGTCATGGAAATCATGTTCTATAGGTTTGCTTTTGGGAGATGTGAACATGATTACGCCCCCGTCATATCCTGCCCATATTCGTCCCTTCCTGTCAGAAGTCAGATAGTTTATGCTTTTATCTGTGGTACGACTGATAACTTTGAATGTTTTCGTATCTATAGCATCAATACTTTTGCCATAAGCCATAGCCCATACATATCCGTTGCTGTCCATTGCCATCTGTCCAATGTGTATGCTACCTAGTCTGCCTTTTGCATCATCCAGATGAAAGTCAGCAGTAATAATGCCATTTGAAGCCAGAAGTCTTTTTTTGTCTATTATGAAGATACCGCCCATATAAGCAGCCACCCATAGTCTGTGTTTATTGTCAAGCAGAATATCGTATGCCCAACTGCATGAATACTTGCCCGTCTTGTCTGTTATTATAAAGTTGCGGAATTTACCGATTGAATTATCAAACCAGTTAATGCCATGATCTGTTGCCACCCATATATCACCGTCACAGTCTTCATAGATATTTCTTATTCTGTTATGAGACAGTGGAGTTTTAGCAGAATTCTGCCGATACCATAATATATCATTATAAGAACTTCCGATATTCCGATAGCAAAGAAGTCCGTTGGTTCCTCCAAGCCACATTCTGTCCATTCTGTCACGGAATATATTATGCAGACAATTCCCCTCACCACTCTGAGTTATGTCTGCAATTGAAATATATGAGTAATAGGATGAACCATAATACATGGACAGTCCGTTATCTGTGCCTGCCCATATATTATTCCACCGGTCACGGAATACCGACCACACAATATTGTTGGATAAAGAATAATTGTCTCGTGCGTCATGAATCATTCTCTCTGCCTTCCCCAATGTGGAATATACATACAGTCCGTTGTCTGTACCTATAAGCAGGTTGTTATCTTTATCAAAGGTCATGGCTTTGACAGAGTTTCCCGCAAGTAGCGGAATAGGTAAATGCTGTTTCAGATTACTATTATATAAGGCACCTTCACAACCTATCCATACAGTATGTCTTCGTTTATCAAATAAAAGAGAATTTACGAGAGGCTGCCTTTCGCCGGGTAACACGATTCTTCTAATTTTCCCCTTCTCAGCAATGAAAAGACCGTTTAAGGTTCCTGCAAGCAATCCCTCTTTTGTATTCAGCAGAGAATATACTGTATGATGAATACCTAAATCTGATATTTTCCTTGTTTTAACATCAAGCACATATACGCCGTTTGAGGCTCCGAGTATTATTTTGTTTCCCATTCTGGCTATAGCTCTGACATCCTTCAGATTACCATTACCTAGATATGTATATTTGTCTTTTTCTATGTTATATTCCATAATACCATTCTCTGTGCCAAGTATTATGACATTGCGGTCTGCCATAAGCATAGAATGTATTCTGGTATTGTTTCTGGTGTGCGATGAGAACTTAGGATAGCACATATATCCGTCATAACTGTAAAGACCATTTTCTGTTCCAATCCATATAATGCCATATTTATCCTGAACAAAACTGCACACTGTTGAAGCTCCGTCAATATGTATATTGTGGAATCTTACAGCCGATACCGGCATTGAACATAGCAGCCAGACTATCAGCAGCAATATAAATTGTTTTGATTTCATACTCAATATCATAGTGTCTTTATATAGATTTTATGGCAAAGATACACATTTTAGACTCCGCTTTGTCTATTTTGTTGTCGCATTAAGATAATTTGTCTATTTTGTTATTCCATTTGTCCATTTTGTATCTTTGGGGCTTTTCTTTAAGATGTATCTTTGCTACCGAATCAACAAACAATCAATCAAATTAATACCTAGTATTTAATATGAGTAACTTTAAAAACCTATCCAGAACACGAGTATTACTACCTCTTCTGGCGTTGCTGCTCTCCTTTAGTCTGTCGGCAGCAGCACAAAACAAAACCATTACGGGTAACGTCACCGACGCAGATGACGGAGAACCGTTAATAGGAGCCACGGTGTCCTTGCCGGGCGGTACCGCCGGTGCGGTAACTGACTTTGACGGAAACTTCAAGATGTCCGTTCCACAGAATGCCCGCCAACTTACTATTAGTTATGTGGGATATGTATCTCAGACGGTGGCCATCAGTGGCAGTAATCTGAGCGTGAAAATGAAAGCCGACCAGAAATCACTCAATGAAGTTGTGGTAATCGGTTACGGTACTGCTCGCAGAAGCGACCTCACGGGAAGTGTGTCTACAGTTCAGGCAAAAGACTTCAATAAAGGTGTTGTAAGCAGTCCGGAACAACTTATCAACGGCAAGGTTTCCGGAGTGCAGATAATGAGCAACAGTGGTTCTGCCACAGCAGGAAGCACTATCAGAATTCGTGGAGGCGCATCTCTAAACGCCAGTAATGACCCTCTGATTGTTCTCGACGGTGTGCCATTGGAGAATGGCGGCATATCCGGTAACTCCAGTAACTTTCTGAGCATGATAAATCCTAATGACATAGAGAGTATGACCGTGTTAAAGGATGCGTCAAGTACTGCAATATATGGTTCACGTGCATCTAACGGTGTCATTATCATCACAACAAAGAAAGGCGCAGAAGGCAAACTGAAAATTGCTTTCAATACCACCAACAGCATCCAGACACGCACGAAGATGGTGGACATGATGAGCCGCGATGAATTCTACAATACTATAAAGAGTGAAGGAACATCAGCCCAACAGGCTCTTCTTGGTGATGAGAGCACCAATTGGAATGACCAGGTGTACCATAATGCTTTCGGTACAGACAACAATCTCAGTCTGAGCGGCAAAGCAGGTTTTCTCCCTTTCAGAGTATCAGTGGGATACATGAACCAGAGTGGACTCGTAAAGAATGACAACGCAAAGCGCTGGACCGGCAATGTGGTATTAAGCCCAAGTTTCTTTCAGGACCACCTGAAAGTTACAGTAAATGCCAAAGGTACATACAATGACAACTCTTTTTACAACAGTAGCGCAATATGGGCAGCGGCCACATATAATCCTACTATACCTATTTATATGGATAACCAGACTTACGGCGGTTACAACGAAGCACTTGATGCTTCAGGTCTTCCTGTGAATGGAAGTGTAAAGAATCCGCTCGGTCTTGTAGAACAATATGACTCTAAAAGTACGGTCAAGCGCTTCATTGGCAGCGTAGACCTTGATTACAAGCTCCATTTCTTCCCGGATGTTAAGTTGCACGCTACCCTCGGTACTGACATTGCCGAAGGCAAGGGTACAACTTACATCCCTCTTACAGCTGCATCCAATTACACCACATACGGCTGCAACTATGGTTACGGACCACAGAAAAACACAAACAGACTACTCACATTATATGCCAATTACAGTAAATATTTTGAAAGCATAAAGAGCAATGTAGAAGCTACAGCCGGTTATGATTACCAATATTGGAAGAGCACAACTCCGGCATACGCTAATCTCAATGCCAACGGTGATGTACTGTCACAGGTAAAAGCCAGTGATTATCGCCATGTGCTCCTCTCTTATTATGGAAGATTGAATTATTCTTACGATGGCAAATACCTCGTAACGGCAACTATGCGTCGTGACGGAACATCACGTTTCTCTAAAGATACACGCTGGGGAACATTTCCTTCTGTAGCTCTAGGCTGGACACTTACTCAGGAAAACTGGCTCAAGAACAATCCGGTGCTGAGCAATTTGAAACTTCGTGCAAGTTTTGGTATCACCGGTCAACAGGAAGGTATAGACAACTACAGCTATCTGCCGGTATACACACAGAGTGTAGACGGTGCCCAAGCTCTTATGAACGGACAGTATATTTATACTTACCGTCCGGAGGCTTATGTATCAAACCTGAAATGGGAAACAACATCATCATGGGACTTTGGTTTTGATTTCGGTTTCCTTAATAATAGAATTACAGGAAGTTTTGATTATTATACACGTAAGACCAAAGACCTTCTGGCTACAGTTCCTTCAGCAGCAGGAACTAACTTTGCAAAGAGTATTCTTACCAATGTGGGTAATGTAGACAGTCACGGTATAGAGTTCTCTGTAAACGCAACTCCCATACAGACAAAAGACTGGGAATGGAATCTGAGCTATAACTTTACTTGGCAGAAAATGAAAGTAAAGAATCTTTCACTCGTAAAGGGCACTACGGCAACAAATGTTCTTGTAGGTTCTTATCTTGATTCTTATCAGGTACAAGTACTCACAGAAGGTTATGAGCCATATATGTTCTATGTATATCATCAACTGTATGATGAGAAAACAGGCAAGCCTATTGAGGGCGCATACGCCGACATCAACGGTGACGGAGTGATAAACTCTTCAGACTTGTATCATTACAAGTCAAGAACCCCTGATTTCATCATGGGCATGAGCACCTCTCTACGTTGGAAGAAGTTTACTCTCGGTGCCAGTTTCCGTGCCAACATAGGCAACTACGTATACAACGCAATGGCCATGAGCACCGGAGCATGGGAAACTGTTAGCTATAACTCATACCAGCTGAACAACCTGAACCGCAGTTATCTTAAGACAGGCTTCCATACACGTCAGTATCTCAGCGATTACTATGTAGAGAATGCTTCATTCCTCAAACTTGACAACCTCAGTCTAAGTTACGACTTCGGCAAAGTGGGCAGATATATTTCCGGACTCACACTCTCTGCAATGGTGCAGAATGTATTCACAATTACAAAATATACAGGCGTAGACCCGGAAATACCTAATGGCATAGACAATTCATTCTATCCTCGCCCACGTACTTATTCACTCAGTATTGGTCTTCAATTCTAAATCTTACGAATCATGAAATATAAAAAGACAACATTAAATATATTGGCAGAGGCAGCCTTGGTCTTGTCCATGGCTTCATGTACAGCCGACCTTGACCAATATCCTCATACAGAAACCACTTCTGCTCAGATATATGGTGATTCCATAGCCAACTATGAGGCTGTTCTCGGAAAAATATATAACTCTATGGTAACTACCGGTCAGGGTAAAGGCGGTGACAATGCCGACTTGACTTCAAATAGCGGTTATGACTATATGCGCTGCTTTTTCAATCTGCAGGAATGTGGAACTGATGAAGTTGCCAGTACATGGCTATCAGGTGACAAGACTGCAGACATAACCTATCTTTCATGGGATGCCAATGACCCTTGGGTTTCTGATATGTACTACCGCATATATTACAACATCACTCTTGCCAATGAATTTCTACGCAACTGTACAGAAGATAAGATAAGCAGCTTCAGTGGCAACGAACAGACTGAAATGCGCCATTATCGCGCAGAGGCTCGTTTCATGCGTGCTTTGTTCTATTATCATGCACTGGATTTGTTCCGCTACATTCCTTTTGTAGACGAGAACGACCCTGTGGGCAGCTTCACACCTCCACGCTATACACCGGCACAGACATTCTCTTTCATCGAGAGTGAACTTAAGGATATCGTAGACGACCTGTATCCCGCAAGCACCTGTCCTTACGGTAGAGCTTCTCAGGGCGCAGCTTATACACTTTTGGCAAAATTGTATTTGAATTCTGAAGTCTATACCGGAGAGGACAAGTACACAGACTGTATCACGGCCTGCAACAATGCGATAGCTCAAGGTTATAGTCTTGAAAGTGATTACAGCAAACTGTTCAATGCCGACAACGACAAGCGTACCAATGAAATCATCTTCGCACTGCCTGTAGATGCAGAGCATACTGTTTCCTGGGGAGCAACTACATATATCATCTGCGGTGAACTAGGCAATAGCTCTACAGTTCTTAACATTTCTGATTATGGAGTACAAAGTGCATGGGGCATGTTCCGTGCCCGTGGCGAACTGCCTCAGATGTTCAATGATGAAGACGGAAATTCGGATTCAAAAGACAAGCGTTATATGTTCTTCACAACCAACCAGACTCAGTATCTGCCGGTTATAGATGACCAAAGCAATGGCTACTTCATGACAAAGTGGACTAATCTTACTGATGCCGGAGAAGCAGCATCTAATACTGCTGATGGCGGTGTAAACACCGATTATCCGATGTTCCGCTTGGCTGATGTTTATCTGATGTATGCAGAAGCTGTGCTACGTGGTGGTCAGGGAGGCCGTGAAACTCAGGCTCTAGCATATACTAATGCACTTCGTGAGCGTGCCGGACTGGATGACATGAAGCAAAGCAAACTCACAAAGGACTATATTCTTAATGAGCGTGCACGCGAACTATATCTGGAATGTAACCGCCGCACCGACCTTATACGTTTCGGCAAATTCACCACTTCTGCCTATCTCTGGCAGTGGAAAGGCGGTTCACTTAATGGCATGGCTGTAGACAGCAAATACAATATATACCCTATACCGGCAACAGAACTCACGGCAAATCCAAATCTCTATAACGAGAACTATTAATAAACGCAACTATGAAAAAAATCATAAACAATATATTACTGTTCTTTTTCGCAGCTACTCTTTTCAGTAGCTGTGACAAGGATGGCGACCTGATATATCTCAACGGCTTCGACAGTTCGGAACTTATGGCAAGTTCTTCTGACGTGGCATTGTCTGCATCCAACAGCAAGAAAATCGTACTGTCACTGGCATGGAACAATCCTACGCTATTGAGCAGCGACTCTTCCAAAGCTGCCACAAACAGCATCCTCACCACTTATCTGCAAGTATCTTCTGATAAAGATTTCAACAGCAGTGTAAATACAAGCACAGTAACCAATCTTTCCAAGGTTTACACCGGTGACGATTTAAACTCTCTGGCTAAGGAGCTTGGACTGAATGCAGACATATCATCTCCTCTATATTTCCGCATAAAAAGTTCTGAAGGTGCCAACATGGAACCTAAATACAGTAACGTATGCACTGTAAATGTAACTCCGTTTACCATTCACATGAATTACGTTTCTGTTATTAACAAAGCAAAGACAGATACCATCACTAAATTATATTCCGATTCCGAGAATGGAGTATATACAGGCTATATGACAGCTACCGGATGGCAAAACTGCTGGTTTGTAGAAAATAACGGTACCGTATGGGGTAACTATGGCGCAGACAATCATGAGTTTGAACTTTCTAACGCAAGTGATGCATGGAACTGTTGGTTTGCCGATGGTAGCGGTGACTGGTATGTAACCGTAGACACCAATAACGAAATATGGAGCTGTGCCAATATCACGGGAGTTACTCTAAGTGACGGAACAGCAATGGAATATAAAAGCAATAAATCTGCATGGACTGCCGTTATTACTACAACTGCTGCAAATACAGTAATTGGTGGTACGGCCACAGCAAAGGAATACAACTCAACAACCAGAACCAGTAGTTATGTAGACAAGACTCTGGCATTGCCCGATACAACTATTACCAAAGCCGGCACTTATACAGTGAGTTTGGTTATTAATGAACATGCTGATTATGAGTACAAGATAGTTGAAGGAATTGTATCTGACGAGGATGAAGAAGTTAAACTGCCCACAACATTATGTATGTATGACAAAACTGGAACAACACTAAAGGCTACACTCAGCCAGACTTCAAAAGGAATTTATTCCTGTGATTATGTTGCCACACAATGGGAGAACTTTAAATTTATTGATACAGAAAACAATATATGGTATGGTTCAGACCCTTCAAATTTATTTACTTTGTCAAGTGATGGAAGCGCATGGGATATATGGTTTAAAGATGACATAGCAAGCGGAACAACAGTTACGGTTACAGTCAATCTAAATACAAAGACATGGAATTATACAACAAAATAATTTTTTAAAACTATGAAAATTAACTTTTTTAAATACGTTCTTTCAGCACTGTTCAGTGTTATAGCTCTGACAGCGTGCAGTGATAATGATAATGTAGTACCTCAGACAGAACCGACTTACGACATGACCGGTTTCGCTAAAGGTGCTGATGTGGGCTGGCTTACAGAGATGGAAGCCAGTGGAGTGAAATTTTATGATGACAACGGCAAAGAGACAGAATGTCTTAAACTGCTACGTTCTCTAGGAGTGAACTCTATTCGTATGCGTGTATGGGTGAATCCATCTGACGGCTGGAATGGAAAAGAAGATGTTATTGCTAAGGCATGGAGAGCCAAGCAACTGGGGTTCCGCATCATGATAGACTTCCATTACAGTGACACATGGGCAGACCCAAGCAAACAGACCATTCCTGCAGCATGGCAAAACTATGACTTAGAACAGATGAAAACAGCCGTAGCCAGTCATACCACAGAAGTTCTTCAGGCTCTTAAAGACAAAGACATAGACGTGGAATGGGTACAAGTGGGCAACGAAACCACAACCGGGATGCTATGGCCTATGGGAGACGCAACAAAAAGCATGAGCAATTATGCCCAACTGGAACTTTCAGGATATAATGCTGTTAAAGCTGTTTATCCTAACGCTAAAGTGATTGTGCATGTTGATGAAGGCAATAAATTGGGTAAATTCACATGGTTATTTGACGGTTTAAAGGAGAATGGCGGCAAATGGGATGTAATAGGCATGAGCCTTTATCCTGATGATACCAATTGGAAAACTCTTACAAAAGACTGTATAAGCAACATAAATACCCTGAAAGAACGTTATAATACAGAAGTTGTCATATCAGAAATAGGTATGCCTTGGGACTCTGAGAACGCAGAGGCAGCAATGACAAAAATGGTAAGTGGCTGCAAAGTTATTGACGGATGTCTTGGAGTGTTCTATTGGGAACCGGAGTGCTATAATCAATGGAAAGACTACACAAAGGGTGCTTTCGACAACAACGGGAAACCGACATCTGTATTCAACGCTTTTAAATAAGACTAATAACGTAGACTATGAGAATTAAACTTCTGGCAATATCTCTTATATTCGCGGCTATCTGCAATGCGCAGATAAGCCGTGAAGTAAACTTGAAAACATGGCAGTTCAGCCGTGACAGCATTTCATGGCAGCAGGTAAATATACCTCACGACTGGGCTATAAGCGGTCCTTTTGACAAGAAATGGGACTTGCAGTATGTTGCTATTGAGCAGAATGGCGAAAAGGAAAAGACAGAAAAGAGCGGTCGCTCCGGTGCTTTGCCTTGGATAGGACGCGGCTTTTACAAAACCACGTTCCGTGTTCCTTCTGTATATAGCAATGCTGAACTGTTGTTTGACGGTGCAATGAGTGAACCGGTGGTTTATATCAATGGTGTAAAAGCCGGATACTGGGCTTATGGTTATAATGCTTTCCGCATTGACGTAACTCCCTATATCAATAAGGATGGCAGCGAAAACACTGTTGAGGTGAGCTTAAATAACAGTGAGGAAAGCAGCCGCTGGTATCCGGGAGCCGGACTGTATCGCCCGGTAAAACTTATCTATTCCGGCAATACACGTATTGATGAATGGGGTACATTTATAAGAACCTCTAAAGTTAATGCTGAAAAAGCTGATGTTGAAGTAACAACAAAGTTGGATGGCTGTACCGAAGGAAAGAGTATCAAGGCTTCCGTATTAGACAATAACGGCAATATCATTGCCGGACTCAAAGCCGATTTATGTGATTCTGAAGGGGACTGCGCATTCTCTATACCTATAGACAACCCTAAACTGTGGTCACCTGAGGCACCTTATCTCTATACATTGTCTATTGACGTGTATGGCAACAACGTCAAAGAAGACCATAAGGACATTAAGTTCGGTATTCGCACCATATCGGTTTCAAAAGACAATGGATTTCAGTTGAATGGAGTTTCACGCAAGATTCAAGGCGTATGCCTGCATCATGATTTGGGGCCTTTGGGAGCGGAAGTAAACAAGGCTGCGCTGATACGACAGATAAGAATACTCAAGGACATGGGGTGCGACGCTATAAGAACTTCGCACAATATGCCGTCAACAATGCAGATGGAAGTATGCGACTCCATGGGCATGATGGTAATGGCAGAGAGCTTTGATATGTGGATTTATCCCAAGTGCAAAAACGGTTACGCACGTTTCTTCAAAGACTGGGCTGACAAGGATATTACGAATCTGGTGCTGAACCATCGCAATCATCCCAGCATCATAATGTGGAGCATTGGCAATGAAATACCTGAACAGTGGAGCGAAGAAGGCAGAAATATATCTGAGCATCTACAGGGCTTATGTCACCGTCTGGACCCTACCCGACCTGTAACACAGGGAATGGATCGTGCGGAGGCTGCTTTGAAAAGTGGCTTTGCACAAGTGATGGACATACCGGGATTCAATTACCGCGTACAGAAATACGATACCAACATAAAGCAATTGCCTGAAGGCTTTATTCTGGGAAGTGAAACAGCTTCTACCGTAAGCAGCCGCGGAATATACAAGTTGCCGGTCAAGATAACAGACAACGGTGTATATTCAGACGGACAGTGTTCAGGTTATGATACTGAATATTGCAGTTGGAGCAATCTGCCTGATGCCGACTTTTTGATGCAGGATGACAGACAATACACAATAGGACAGTTTGTGTGGACTGGTTTCGACTATCTGGGGGAACCGACTCCATACGATACTTACTGGCCAAGCCGCAGCAGTTATTTTGGTATATGTGATTTAGCCGGACTTCCTAAAGACAGATATTATCTGTATCGCAGCATGTGGAACAAACAAGAACATACTCTTCATATTCTGCCCCACTGGAACTGGAAGGGGCACGAAGGCAAAACCGTACCGGTGTTTGTATATACAGACTATCCCACCGCAGAGCTCTTTGTTAACGGAAAAAGTCAGGGTAAGATAAGCAAACAGCCTTACAGCATCGAAGCAGCGAATGCCAATACAGAAAAGCCGATGTTTGAAACCAAAGAACTATTGAAGCGTTATCGTCTGATATGGGACAATGTGAAATATCAACCGAGGGAGCTTCGTGTTGTAGCATACGACAAGAATGGCAACAAAGCCATGGAGAAAACTTTACACACGACAGGCAAACCTGCTGGATTGCAGTTGGATGCCGACCGCACGGAACTGAAAGCAGACGGCAATGACCTGGCTTTCATCACGGTGAGCCTCACCGACAAAGACGCCAATGTAATTCCGGATGCCACGGACGAGTTGACATTCAATGTTTCTGGTGCAGGCAGTTTCAAGGCTGTATGCAACGGTGATGCCACCAGTCTGGAATCATTCACCTTGCCACAAATGAAACTTTTCAGTGGAAAACTTGTTCTTGTAATTCAGGCTGCTGACAAAGCCGGAGAGA
The DNA here is from genome assembly GCA_964433895.1 of uncultured Prevotella sp. Lineage (GTDB taxonomy): Bacteria > Bacteroidota > Bacteroidia > Bacteroidales > Bacteroidaceae > Prevotella. Next base: position 16,603 of record CAYSSU010000020.1, on the reverse strand, counting down.
TAAAAGTTGCGGTTAAAGACAAGAGATTGGGTAAAACAGCAAGTTGCATCATCACAACAAGAGCCAAGTAAACTCGTCACAAGAACAGTATAAAGGCTTTGTATTCGTTGTTTTTATGCTAAATACTCACAGTATTTATGCTATATATTGACAATACAAAGCCTTTAGACAACGAATACAAAATATGTGTACTATTTTCTGTACTGTTCTTTTTTTTAGTATGTAGCTGCCATTGGCATCACCATTTCGTATTTTATAAGCCATTTTACCGTCAAAAATCATCGGTTTTTAGCGACAGATTAGTGTTTATGTTGCAAAAATCGCAGTTATTCGCAACTTTTAAACCACAAAAAAGCATGGAAATCGGCAAAAAACTATACTTTTAGTGTGTTTTTAGTCTTTATCTGTCAATCTGTTATATCATCTGTTATACGCGGAACGCCTATAAACACAGGTGGTTTGAGAGATTTATAACAGATTGACAGATATTTTGAAGAAAAAAAACACGTATAGTATTTTCTTGTTTTACAGACTTACCAACACTCATATTCTCGTGCAGGATAAACAAAAGAAAATATATATACGTAAAACCAAAAGACATACTGTTAATTCTGATAATTACAAAAAATATATTATCTTTGCACATGATAATGAGGATATATCTTTAATATGAATAATTCTAAATAAATATATTAAAATTAATGATACCAAAAGTTATTCATCTATGTTGGTTCAGCAACGACCCATTTCCGGTAGAAATAAAAGTATGTATAGATACATGGAAACGTTTGCTGCCAGATTATACCATCAGGAGATGGACTTATGAAGATGCCAAAGCTATAGGCAATCAATTCGTAAATGAAGCATTGGCTTTAAAAAAATGGGCATTTGCAGCAGATGTAATTAGATTTTATGCTCTATATAAAGAGGGCGGTGTTTATATGGACAGTGATATATATTTATATAAACGATTTGACGAATTCATTGTAGATTCTGGCTTTGCTACATTCACCGAAGTTTATATTGACAATATTAACACGCTTGGCTTACAGGCAGCATTTATGATTGGCGAAAAGGGAAACAGTTTCTGCAAAAATATGATGGATTATTATAAAGACATTCATTTTAAGCAGGCTGACGGTTCTTTGGATTTGGAAGTTTCTCCTCTTAAAATGGCAGAGATAGCTTTTAAATATGGATATAATAATAAAAACACAGAGCAGCATCTTGACGGTTTGGTGATATATCCCAGAGAATTTATGTTACCTGCAAATCATTTTCCTTATAATTCAAATGCCATAGGTGTACACCGTATATGTGGCAGTTGGCGTACACGTAAATTTGGAAGGAAAATAGAAATTGCAGTAAAGCATTATTACCATATAATAAAATATCTGTTAATCAAGAAATAGCATTTAAGAAATGCGACAGTGAACTCCACACAACATCTACGGTTATCAAATCATATTGTTGCCTGTAGTCCATTGTGTTCAGCTGCTCTTCGGTTGATAAATCAGAAGGGGCAATGCCTTCAGCTTTTATATTCCAGCCTTCCGGCAGCCACGTTGCTTTATTTGCCATTGGGGAACATATAACAAAAGAAGGTTTTCCCATAGCTTGTACAATATGCCTGGCACCGCCCTCATTGCCAAAATAAGAAGTACAGAAAGATGCCATAGCAGCAAGCTGTCTGCTGCTTTTTGCCATGATGTCAATAAATATATTTTCTGGACACCCTATCTTTTCGTATATATTGCGAGCTCTGTCTTCTTCCTTTCCCGGAGCATAATTTAAGATAATCTGCAGATTGGGATACTCTGTAATAGTGCGATGTAATATATCAGCCATTTTATCCTCAGGCCAAGTCTTCTCTGCAAGTTTTGCCGTAACACCACACAGTATAATAGGTTGCGAAAAATCAATGCCCTTGTCTGACATATATCTCCTAAACTCTTCTTTCTCCTCATTCGTAATATACAATGATATATTCTTATCTTCTATATTTATATTTGGTAGTGGAGATAATAAGTTCATATTATGAGCTATCATGTTCTCATTAGACTTGCAGCTGTCTACAAGATAATTGTAAGCCAAATGAGTATAACTCTTTCTGATACCTATTCTAAATTTTGTTGCAGGCGAAAGTAAGCAGAACAGCATGGTATTGAAAGTAGAGCGCATATCAATAATAACATCATAATGCTGATGATGAACTGTTTGAAAAATTTTCCGAATATACATCAATGAATGATGCCGTTCTTCCTCTGTGAATGTTATGATATTGTCAATAGACGGATGTCCTGCAAACAAAGGTGCAATTTTGCTGTTAAGCACAAAATCAATAACGGCATCTGGATAATTTCTTCTAAGTGTATTTAACATGGCTGTAGCCAAAACAGCATCACCCATCTGACGGAATCTTATCACCAAAATACGCTTTATGTCTATTGAACTCTTCATTTACTTAAATCTATTAAATCATAACTATATCAATGGATATATAATATATTTATTAATTCAGTTTTTATTTGCAGTATTTATTTACCAAGTGCATCATTGCTGATAATTTATACCCCATTCTATCTATTTTCTGTTTAAAAGAAACGACTGGGCGTTCTCCCTTCCAAGGAGTTTTGTCGAAATAATAATAGAATTCTTTTCTATAAGGATGAAAACATTTGTATGTCCATGGTTTTTTGTAGTATGTAAAGTGTATAACAGCAGCATTATGCAGTTCTTTCTCAAGATGATTAAATGTTTCAGGTCTAATTCCTTGATTCTTTGATCTAAGAAATCCTTCTTGAAGATTATAGCGAAGAGGGAGATAGCAGATTTCACCTTCAAGAACACCGTTTAATACATCTTGATCTGCATAATCCAGTTTTTCTTTATTTTTATTGATGTAATCAATGCAACGTTCTTCAACATTATCTTCTCGCCATTTCTTCAAATTAACCATAAATACACCGGCGTTAACATATATACTGTTATTTTTGTCTATTCCCAATCTAATGTAATGAATGTCTCTACCACTCCATACATCTTCTACAGCTGCTATCATATTATCCTTCATGTCATAATTCCACATCTTTTTTAAAGAACCTACAACAATAATATCGCAGTCTAAATATATGGCACGTTCCACTGTGGCAGGAAGTATATTTGCCAGAAACAATCTTCCATAAGTAGTAAGCGAAATATATTTATTAAAGCAAGAAGGCAATCCTTTTAGAATGTCGTCATCAAGTGTATAAAAAGAAACAGAACAAAAATAATTACTTAAAGTAGTATTGGCAATTTGCCTATCTTTTTCAGACAGATGGTTGCCAACAATATGAATGGAAATATTGTCATTTTTGTTATTTTCCAGCAATGATACGAGCATGGTCAAACAATATTTCAAATAAGTTTTATCAGTACAACAGACTATATTCATGCTAATTGTTATATACTTAATAATCCACAATTGCGTCTAGTGGAATTTCTATTTTGCAAAATTACAATAAATAATTCTTATAGCTGCAATAAATGTATAGATTCTGCAAGTCATGACAAAATAACATTTCATTATGACTGTCAATATTTGATGTCGGTTTAACTAAGAAATTATTTTATAACTCAAATATGCTAAAAAAATTATTAATATATTTGGATTCCATAGTTTTAATGATTCCATACGTATCTGCTCATCCTTATAACTATTGGTATATTTAATTTTACGTACATTTCTTTTCTTTAATGAAATCTTTGTCCATAGAGAGCAATACGAATGGTCAACGAAATAATCATAAATCTTTTTATCTTCTATATCTTCTATTCCATTTGCCTGCATTATGGCAGTTGTATTTGTATTGTGTTTCCTAAAATAATTCATAGGCTTAGACAATAAAGCAACTCTCCCCCTTTCTGCCATTTCTATCCAAAATAGCCAATCTCCGGCACCTTTGTATTTGATGTATTGAGGGTCTATTGACAAAGCATACTCTTTTTTGAAAACAACAGAACTGGCATTGCCGATTCTATTGCAACTCATCATATAATTATGATTAAATTTATATCCGTCTATATTGAAGTCTTTGGTGAATCTATGTCCACCACATATATTTCCTTGTTTACTTTTAGCATCAATCTGAATAGAGCGACAGAAAGCAAAACTAAGTTTTTCATCTTTTTCAAAACAAGATACAAGATTTTCAAGCATATCTAAATGGCATGAGTCATCACTTTCTGCTATCCATATCAAATCTCCTTTTGCGAATTTCAGACCTTTATTCCATTGAAAAAATGGCGAGCCTGAATTTTGCTTGTTTACAATTATTTGTGACACCTGACTGGAATTTCTATATTTATCAATTACATCAAGACTATTGTCAGTAGAAGCATCGTCCAATATTATTATTTCAAAATCCCGGTAAGTTTGATTTAATACACTTTGTATCCGTTCATCAAGATATTTAGCATGATTAAAATTCGGAATAATAACACTCACAAAATATTTTTTATTCATTTATTTATAGATTACAATTGCTTATTATAAAAACATTTTGTTTTTATTTATAATTCCAATTTAAATTCCACTTCTTTATGTTTCATATAATGTTTCCAGAACCTTTTTCTGTACTTTAATACATGTTGCTCACATTCATTTACGTTCATTCCACGTGATGAGCCATAACTACGGGCAATAAGCAAAATAAAACATTTAGGACCCCATAAACGCGCAAAGTTGGCACAACCTTCATTCATACTGATATGGCCAAACTTCATGCGATTGATATCTACCAGAGAAAAATGATATTTACCATCTTCCTTAACCGTCCATAAAATGTTACCCGGAGAATAATCCCTATGTAGAATACCGGCATCATGCATTTTTGCCGTATATCTGCCAAATGCACTACAGAAATCTTCGTATGTTCCAGCTCCAGCATCACCAAACTCATACATTTTATGCTCATAATCACACTGAATGCTTATAAAATAGCTTGCGCCTAAAATACCAATATGGCGTTCCTCTATATAGGCAATCGGTTCTGGAGTATCAAATCCCCTTTTATATAATTCTTGAGGATATTCAAAAGCTCGAAGTCCTTTGGGCTTGCGTATCCCAAATGAGTATACAGGAGAATTTAGAAATCTTGGCTTATGATATCGTTTTACATTAAGACGTGTTCCGTCTGGAGCAACGAAAAGTTTTATCAGATTACGTCTACCATCATATACATACTCACCATTGGCATCAAAATTATCAGGAAGTTCTTCTATGAACTTTCTTATATTCTCATATCTTTTATTATATCTTACTATTTTGATTGCCATAATACTTATTGTTTTTTGGAACTACTTTACCATTTACGACCTTGAATTTCCTATTGAATTCTTCTTTGGTCCGTTTCCATCTGTTATGTGTCCAGAGGTAATACTGTGGCTCTCTACTGATTGTTGACTCTAACATTCGGAAGAATTCACATATAATTTCATTCTCCGGGAATGAGTTAGGGCTTTTTGTGATTAGTTTATAAGTTGCTGTGTAATATCCACGCCTAGGTCGGCTCATCTCAACATAAAACACGGCATCATTCATCTTACGCATTATTCGCTCTGAGCCTGTAAAAACAGGTGTTTCGGGATGATTGAGAAATGGTATCCATAAATGAATATTCTCCCACTTAGGTGCCTGGTCACTGATATACCCGAAAATACTCATTATGTTCTGCCGCTTATAATTAACAAGATATCTCAGAATATCTTTCTTGGGTACCGTTACCCCATTTTTCTCATGTGACCGTATGCGTTTAAATAATTCATCAAAAACTGCATTACGAAGAGGATGATATATCAAACCCATCATGCGACTCTTGGGCAATTCTATTCCCACACAAGAGAGCCATTCCCAATTGCAGTAATGCCCTAATATGGTAGCAACATTCTGCCCATGTTTGAAACAGTCTTCCACTTCCTCGCTATTATACACTCTGAATCTTCGCCGCAACTCTCTGTCGCTGATACTCAACAGTTTTATGGCTTCAAAGAAATAATCGGCAAACCAGTGATAAAACCCACGCTCTATCCGTTTTATTTCATCGGCAGTTTTTTCGGGGAATGAAGACTCTAGATTATCTCGCACAATCTTCCTGCGATATCTGACAACATAATACATCAGCAGATATTCCATATCACTTATACAATAGAGTATCCTAAGAGGCAAAAGTGAAATTATATAGAAAAGTCCTATCGTCAGTTTCTTAATCATCAATTAAACACCTTTTATATTCTAACAGCAAAAATCAACTCTGCATATCATGCAATTTCTTATAATATCCGTCTTGTGCTATAAGTTCATCATGAGTTCCACGCTCTACAATCTGCCCATCATGCAACACGCAAATTTCATCGGCATTCTTTATAGTACTCAGACGATGAGCTATAGCCACAGTGGTGCGGGTCTTCATAAGTTTTTCCAGTGCATCCTGTACAAGTCGTTCACTTTCTGTATCAAGAGCAGAAGTAGCCTCATCAAGTATCAGAATCGGTGGATTTTTTAATATAGCGCGAGCTATACTTACACGCTGCCGCTGCCCACCACTCAATCGTCCGCCACGGTCACCGATATTAGTATCAAATCCATTTTCAGACTCCATTATGAAATCGTATGCATTGGCTATTTTAGCAGCTCTCTCCACATCTTCACGACTTGCATTATCCACACCGAATATAATGTTGTTATAGAAGGTGTCATTAAAGAGAATTGCTTCTTGATTCACATTTCCTATCAACTGGCGCAAATCGTGAATTCCAATGTCTTTTACGTTGACACCGTCAATGAGCACTTCACCTTCCTGCACGTCATAATAACGCGGAATAAGGTCTACAAGCGTACTCTTGCCGCCACCGCTCTGACCAACAAGAGCTATGGTCTTTCCTTTTGGTATAACGAGATTAATATTGCGCAACACCCATTGCTGGTCATATTTAAAAGAAACATTGCGAAACTCTATTTCATGTTCAAAACTATTGATTTGCACAGGAACTTCCTTTTCCTTTATTTCTACTTCTGCCATTAGAATTTTGTCTACACGCTCCATTGAAGCAAGTCCTTTGGGTATATTATAACCAGCCTTTGAAAATTCCTTAAGCGGATTGATGATGCTATACAGTATCACCATATAATATATAAAGGTAGGTCCGGTAATTGAGTGTGACTTCAACACAAGTATGCCGCCAAACCACAATACAATAACAATCATCACTGTACCAAGAAATTCACTCATTGGATGCGCTGCCTGCTGACGGATATTAACGTGCATTATATCTCTGCGATAAGAAGAATTGACTTTATCAAAACGCTTATTCATTTTGTCTTCCGCACAGAAAGCCTTGATTATACGGAGTCCGCCAAGTGTTTCTTCCACCTGGCTCATTGTGTCACTCCATAAAGCCTGTGCTTTTATACTCTTAGCCTTCAGTTTACGCCCTACAAGCCCCATAAACCATCCGAACACCGGTACAAAAATCAGTGTAAAGAGGGTAAGTGGCCATGATATAAAGAGAAGCATTCCAAAATAGACAAGTATAAGGACTGGATTCTTGAACAGCATGTCTATGCTGGACATTATACTGTTTTCTATTTCCTGCACATCACCACTCATACGGGCAATAATATCTCCCTTGCGCTCTTCACTGAAAAAACCAAGAGAGAGTGCATTGATTTTCTGATAAAGTTGGTTGCGAATGTCACGCACTACCCCGGTTCTTATCGGAATAATAGTTGCCGAGCTAAGGAAGTAAGCCCCGGTCTTAAGGAATGTCATTAATGCCAAGGCTATACCAACAACCAGCAGAGTGTTTGTTGCACCATAATCAGCAATGAGCTGATTTACATAATAATTCATATTATTCATCAGCACGTCCTGCAGATGTTCCCAGTCCCATGGCATTAAAGACGTAGCACTCTTTTCATCTCCAGTTTTGAACAATATATTCAACATAGGAATTAGAGTGGCAAAAGAAAAGACATTCAATATCGCTGAAAGAATATTAAATATTACCGACAATATAAGATATTTCTTGTATGGCGGAACGAAGCGTATTAATATCTGGAGAAATTCCTTCATCTTATTTTTATTTTATTTCTTCACCAAACAACGTTGCCGATGATGAATCTGTGATACGCACCCTTACGAACTCACCAATATGGTGATTGTCTTTATTCATAATCACAGCCTTATTTTGCGGAGTACGCCCCATAAGTTGATTGTGACTTCGCTTGCTGAATCGCTCTATAAGTATTTCAAACTCCTTGCCTTCGTCTTTCTTATTTTGTTGCGCACTTATTTCTGTCTGTAGTTTAATGAGTTCGTTAAGCCGCTCAATCTTCACATCTTCAGATACATTATCAGGCAAATGTTTAGCTGCGTATGTACCGGGACGTTCTGAATATTTAAACATGAAAGCACTGTCGTAACCGACCTCTTTAACCAGACTCAGTGTCAACTGTTGGTCTTCCTCTGTTTCATCATGATATCCCACAAAGATATCTGTGGTAATTCCACAATCTGGTATTATACGTTTTATGGCAGCCACTTTATCAAGATATTCCTCACGGGTATATTTTCTGTTCATAAGTTTCAGAATTTTGTTGCTTCCACTTTGAGCAGGAAAGTGAATATGATGGCACAGATTAGGTTCTTCGGATATCGCGTGCAGGATATCTTCAGACATATCTTCCGGATTGGATGTCGTAAAACGCACACGCATATCAGGCACAGCCTCTGCCACCATTTTAAGCAATTGCGCAAAAGAAACTCCATTTTCAGGACGCTTGCCGTTTGGCAACAGACCATAAGAATTAACATTTTGCCCTATCAGAGTAACTTCCTTGAATCCGCGTTCATGCAAATCATGCACTTCAGCCAGAATACTTTCCACGTCTCTGCTGCGCTCTCGTCCACGAGTATATGGAACTATACAATAGTGACAGAAATTATTGCAACCGCGCATTATGCTTACAAATCCACTAACCCTGTTACTGCCCACGCGCTGAGGAATGATATTGCGATAGGTTTCTGTTACAGACAGTTCTATATTCATCGCGTTCTGTCCATTCTCACACTGCGCAATCATATCAGGCAGATTAAGATATGAATCAGGACCACAAACCAGATTAGCAAAATGATTTTCTATCAAATCATCTTTTACACGTTCTGCCATGCAACCAAGAACACCAAGGATTACTTTTCTGCCTTTTTTCTGCTCAGCATGCAAAGTATCAAGTCTGTTATATATTTTATTTTCAGCATTCTCACGTATACTGCATGTATTCATGAAAATGGCATCGGCATCTTCCTCGTTCTCACAAACGTCATATCCCGCCATTTTCATTACAGAGGCCACAACCTCACTGTCCGCCACATTCATCTGGCAGCCGTATGTTTCTATGTATAATTTTTTTTCCATATATTTCAATTTTGTCTATTTAGCTTTTATTTTCACTCTGATAAGAGCAGCATACATGATTATTCCTGTTATCAAACCGGCAAATACATCTATAGCATAATGTGCCTGAATATAAACTGTGGAAAAACACATAAGAATAAGGAATGGCAATACAGTGAAAAAGAGTTTTCTGTTTTTACTGTGCCATGCCAGCAATGCCACAATCATTGTTACTCCAACATGACTGCTTGGGAATGCGGCAGTAGGTCGCTCGCCTGCTTTATGGGCATCTGTAACCAAATCATAGAAAAATCCATCCTTCCACCCCGGTGAAACAAGAACATCCTGATGACTATAGAAATAATCATGAACGTTAGGAAATATTCCATGAGCTATATTGTCAAGTCCTGCCACCTTATAATAAAATTGCGGACCGGTAACAGGAATAAAATCAAAGATGAGATAATAAATAAAGAATGAAGAAACCAACACTACCGATGCCTTCTCAAAATCATTGTACCTATAAAAGAAATAAAACAATATCACCAGTGCCATAAGGGGATAATATGAAACATAGCTCATATCCATCAACTCAGAAAACCAAGGCCATGGCATAGCCTGATGAAAGACAAGTGCCGGTTGGAATCCCATCAGCGACTGTTCTGCCGAAGCGAACACGTGGTCTAGATTAGGCAGCACACGATTCAACTCGTATGTGTCAGGATACCATTCAGCAAGCAGTATCAACTGCAATGCCACCCTTGCAAGTTTTGTGAATCTGCAAGGCAGGAAACGATACACCAGCCACATGGCAAGTGTCAACGCCACTAATCTTACACGCGCAAAAATCATTGCTTCCGGATGTACCGATTTTGTGTAAGTAAAAAATATAAAGAGCAAAGTGACCAGAGCATATCCCATTACCACCCACTCAAAAATCATAAGCCCTTTCTGAGGCTTCTTTTCTATTTCAAATATCTTCTTTATAACCATTTATTGTCTTTATACCACTGAATTGCAAGATGCACACCTTCTTTCAACTTATATTGAGGATGATACCCTAATTCGTCTACAGCAGGTTCGATGTTACATCGCCAGTTACGTTGTTTCAGTATATTGTATTTATCGTTGTTCAACGCAGTAATCTTGCCAGTTAGTCTTCCCACGTATTCACAGCAGAATGTTATTATTCTCAGCAACCATATTGGAGCCTTTATACGAATCCACCATGGTCGCCCCAACTCTTCACGGATATAATTGCTGAAAGCAGAACTCTGATACACATCTCCATCACTGAGAAAATACTTTCTTCCGTCTTTACCTCTGTCCAATGCAAGAAACACAGCCTGAACCACATCTTTTACATAAACAAATGTTATATCCTGACGCTTAAAACCTACAGAAAAGTCTACATGTTCTTTTATACTTTTAGCCATTAGGAAATAATCTTTTTCCCTGGGACCATATACACCTGTCGGACGCAGCACTACGTATGGAAAATCATTCCCAATAGTATCAAGATACTTTTCTGTTTCCAATTTACTTTCACCGTATGCCGTATTAGGACGCGGAGTGTCATTTTCATCAATTTCCTCGTAAGGCAACTTCTCTTTTATTGCTCCAAAGATGCTCAAACTGCTCAAATAAACAAATCTCTTTATAGGCATCTGCAAATCAAGCAAAGCTTTTACCAGATTCTTGGTCCCCTCGGTATTTGTCTTGAAGAAATCATTCTTATGCAGACATTTTGTAGCTCCTGCTGCATGTACTACATAATCAAACTTTCTGTCGGCAAGCTGCGACTTCAAGTCTTCTTCCGAGTTCAAATTAAGTTCAATAAACTTAATACGCTCATCTTTAAGATACTTATGCGAACTGCTTTTTCTTACAGCAGCCCACACTTCCATACCCTTGGAAAGAGCTTCTTCCACTATAAAGCTGCCAATAAAACCACTGGCACCTGTAACTAAAATCTTACTTCCTTCACCCGAGGGCAAGGGAACAATTGAATTATTTTCTGTACTCATATTATAATATGTGGCTGCAAAGTTACAATTTTAAACCATAATTGCAAAATATTCCAAATGAAATTAGTATTTATCAATTCTTTTTAGTTACTTTGCAGTATAGAAATAATTTAAAAAGTATTACTATGGGAAAAGGAAAAAAAGGCGGAAAACGCATGACAAGAAAACAACTCCAGGAAAAACTAGAGGAGTTTTTTTCTTCACAACCAGGTAAAACACTATGTTTTAAAGAGATATTTCATGCTTTGCATCTTGACACTCACCCTCTGAAGATGCTGGCAATAGATATTATGGAAGATATGACATGGGATGATTTTCTTTCCCGCGTAAGTGACACTTCATATAAACTCAACCAAAGCGGACAAGTCATGCAGGGTAAGTTTGTACGTAAGGCAAATGGAAAAAATTCTGTATTGCCAAACGACAACGACAAACCTATATTTGTTTCTGAACGCAACTCCATGGGAGCATTAAACGGAGATTTGGTAGAATTTACATTTTTGGCACGCAGAAAAAATCACATCAAAGAGGCTCAGATAAACAAAATCATTGAACGAGCCAAAGATACATTTGTGGGTCGGCTCAAAGTTGACAAAGACATTGCGTACCTTGTAACGCAAGGTGACACCTTTGCACACAACATCATCATACCAAAGCGCAAACTTAAAGGTGGCAAAATGGATGACAAAGCTGTGGTGCGTGTCACTGAATGGCCTGACGGAGAAAGCAAGAGCCCTATTGGTGAAGTAACAGATATTCTGGGTAAGACCGGGGATAATGATGTGGAAATGAATACTATTCTTGCACAATACGGTCTCCCTTATAAATATCCAAAGGCTGTTGAAGATGCAGCTGACAAGATAACCGGTGAGATAACCAAGGAAGATGAAGCTGAAAGAGAGGACTTCCGTGATACTTTTACTTGTACCATTGACCCTCGTGATGCAAAGGATTTCGATGATGCGCTAAGTATAAAGAAACTAGACAACGGATTGTGGCAGATAGGTGTGCACATAGCCGACGTATCTCATTACGTTACAGAAGGTAGCATTATAGACAAAGAAGCTGTAAAGCGTGCAACAAGTGTATATCTCGTAGACCGGACGATACCAATGCTCCCTGAGCATCTCTGTAATTTTGTATGTTCACTTCGTCCTGATGAAGATAAACTTACATACAGTGTCATTTTTGATTTAGACAATGATGCCAACATTAAAAAATACAGAATAGTACACACTATTATACGTAGTAACCGACGGTATGCATACGAAGAAGTTCAGCAGATTCTTGAAGATAATGGCGTAACAGACGGCATTGGAGAACCGGCTCCGAAAGCTCCGGCAGAAGGATATAAAGGCGAAAATGCAGAACAACTGATTCAACTTGACAGAATAGCAAAGATTTTACGCGCCAAAAGATTCAAAAACGGTTCTGTAAAATTCGACTCAGAAGAACTTCACTTTGATGTTGACGAGAAAGGTAAGCCTACCAGTTGCTACTTCAAACGTTCAAAGGATGCCAACAAGTTGGTAGAAGAATTCATGTTGCTAGCCAACCGGACTGTAGCCGAAAGCATTGGTAAAGTGAGAAATGGCAAAAAAGCAAAAACTCTGCCTTATCGTATTCATGATAATCCGGACCCACAAAAACTGGAAACTCTACGTGAATTTATTGTCAAATTCGGATATAAAGTAAAGACAGAAGGGACAAAGGGAGCAACTGCACGCAGCATAAATAAATTAATGGATGACTGTGGCGGCAAACCGGAACAAAAACTCATTCAAAGTGTAGCCCTGCGCGCTATGATGAAAGCAAAATACAGTGTCCACAACATTGGTCACTTCGGACTTGCTTTTGACTATTACACTCATTTCACATCTCCTATACGACGTTACCCTGACACAATGGTTCATCGTCTGCTTACGCGCTATGCCGATGGTGGAAGAAGTGCAAATGAAAAGCATTACGAAGAACTATGCGAACACTGTTCTGAAATGGAACAAATTGCACAGTATGCTGAGCGTGACTCCATAAAATATAAAATGGTAGAATTCATGGGAGACAAACTTGGAGAAGAGTTTGATGCCCACATCAGTGGAATAACAAGCTATGGAATATATGCAGAAATAGATGAAAATCATTGTGAAGGAATGATACCTATGCGCGATATTGCCGATGACTATTATGATTTTGACGAGCGCAACTTCTGCCTTGTCGGCCGACACCATCACAACAAATACCAATTAGGTGACCCTATCCACATTAAAGTGGCTCAAGCCAATCTGGAAAAGAAACAACTGGACTTCACTCTTGCCGATGATTCTGCCCCTGCAGCAAAACCTAAGTTTGAAAAAAACAACAAGAAAACCGGAAAAAGAAGAAGAAGATAAACAATAACAGATACCGAAAAAAGGTGATTGCCTGTAAAAAAGCAATCACCTTTAATATTACATGCTAATCATAGCGATTTACTCACCTTTATCTTTCTTCTGACCTTTAGGTCCATGCTGTGGGCGCATCTTCTGATAAGAAGTATATTGATTGTCTGTAAGTATTGTCTTCAATTCGTTCTCGTAGGCCTGTTCCTGAGAGCGACGCTGCTGCATCTCTTTCTTCATAGACTCTGTCATCTGCAGACGTTCATTATTCCCGGAGTTATTATCCATTTTTGGAGGCTGACCACCTTTACATTTTCCCGGTCCCTGAAACAAAGCAGAATACTTGCTGTTCAGTTTCTTTACTTTTGCAGCCTGAGATTTATCAAGTCCTAATTTACTTGTCATCTGAGTTGTCATCTGCTCTGCTGTCATAGGCTTAGGACACTTACCTTTACATTTTCCTTCATTCTGAGCTACTGCAACACCTAGTGTCAAAGCAGCGATTAATGTCATTACTAATCTCTTCATACCATTTTTTTAATTTCAGTTTATATTCTAATTTTCCGCAAAGATAAATCAAGTTTCAACTGTGACGAACTTTTTTCAGCAAACAGTCGGTTTTATTCAGCAAAAAATATTATATTTGCACACATGAAACTTAAGATTCATTTTAATCACAAAGAAGAATTATGGAATAGCTGGAGCCATGCAGGAGGAATAGCACTAGGCTTAGTGTTCGGAACCATATTTCTTATATGGTGCTTCCGTGAACATGACGGATGGGCCACAGCAGGTGTAATACTCTATTTATTCGGAATGCTTATGTCATACATAGCTTCCACAGCATACCATTCTCTTTCGGCATGGAGCAAGTGGAAGGAACGTCTGCGCAAATGGGATCACGCAGCTATATATTGGCATATTGCAGGTTCTTACTCTCCCATTACTCTTATTGTTCTTCGCGACCATGGTTATTGGGGATGGACATTCTTTACTTTTATATGGGCATGCGCCATTGCAGGAACAATAATGAGTTTTGCCAAACTTAAAGACCACAGCAATTTTGAAACTGTATGTTTTGTAGGTATGGGGCTCAGCGTATTTGTAGCCTTCAAACCTTTGATAGATTATCTTCCCACAGCGGCTCTTATATGGATAATTGCCGAGGGAGTTGCTTATATCACCGGTGCGGTATTCTACAGTATCAATAAAAGGAAATACATGCATACCATATTTCACTTCTTCGTTCTTGCAGGCAGTATATGCCATATTATTGCAGTTTGGGACATACTTATGGCGTATATTTAACAAATATCCATATTGTGTGCGAGCACAATAAAAATATTTCTAAAAAACATTGTACTTATTGAAATTTTCACTATCTTTGCTTAACTTAATTATTAACTCCATGAGCTACACAAATAAAAGAGTGTTTCTTTCGGTTGTAATGTCAGTATTTGTAATTTGTATGAATGCTCATATTTATAATGTACTGGATTTCGGTGCAAAAGGCAACGGTCTGTCGGATGATGCAGCAGCCATACAGGGAGCTATAAACAAATGCACAGAAGAAGGAGGCGGAACAGTTCTTTTTCCCCGTAATCATGTATTTATATCCGGACCTATAGAACTTAAGAGCAACGTTAATATTCATATTGATGCCACATCCACTCTTAAGGCCAATCCTGATGAAAGTATTTATCATCTAAGTGCCTTCGGTAAAAACGAAGGAGAAGGAATGATGTGGATATGGGCAAAAAACGCTGACAACATTTCCATTAGCGGAAAAGGCACTATACATGGCAACGGCATAAGGTTCATGGGCAGGGAACTGAGTGACAGTTATGAGCTGGAACCTGTTAACACTTTTGACCCACGTCCACATGTGTTGAGTCTAATTGACATACGTAATCTCAGTATAAAGGACGTCACTATCAGGGAAGGTGCTTACTGGACTGTCCACCTCATAGGCTGCAATGGCGCAGTAATAGACGGTATTAACCTGCTTAACAATCTTAAAATACGCAATGGTGACGGAATAGATATAGACCACAGTAAGAACATACGCATAGCCAACTGCCATATAACAAGTGGTGATGATGCTATATGTCTGAAAAACCGCCGCGAATTTCAGGAATATGGTTCATGTCATGATATCACCATAACCAACTGCGTCATGGAAAGTCGCAGCTGCACTGTAAAGATTGGCAGCGAGAACATGGATTCCATATATAATGTAACTATAGACAACTGCATTATTACACGCAGCAACCGCGGACTAGGAATACAGAATCGAGATGAAGGTACTGTTACCAATGTGTCATTTTCCAACATCATAATGGACTGTCAATTATGGAGTGACGTATGGTGGGGTAAAGCAGAACCGATTTATGTAACATCATATCCACGCGCCAATGGAAACAACAAAGATGCCAACTGGCGCTTTCCAAAGGGACAGACAGAAGGCAAATGCGGAGAAGTGAGCTATATATATTTCAATAATATTATGGCAACAAGTGAAAACGGATGTTTTGTTGGAGGTGACGAGGCAGGAAAAGTAAACCACATCTATTTTAACAATGTAAAACTCCGGCATAAACGTATAACAACATACCAGTGTGACATGATAGACAAGAGACCATGTCGTGGAGAAGGATTTATCATCAACAACAACAAGCCTATATTGACAGAAAACATCAGCGACTGTAGTCTGCCAATAGACATCGTATTGTAATACATCCTTAAGACCACTGTAATAAAACT
>CAYSSU010000019.1:0-56847 GCA_964433895.1 uncultured Prevotella sp. | reverse complement strand
ATAGACCGTTATGCTTTAGTTAACAGAAATAATCCCAGAGTGACGATGATGGATACATTGTCATCTCTGTCTGTCGGAAATGGAGGCTTTGCCTTTACTGTTGATGCAACAGGATTGCAGTCGTTTCCGGAATACTATAGTAAGGGAGTGCCATTGGGAACTATGAGTGACTGGGGATGGCATTCCTTCCCGAATGTCAATGGCTATAAGTCGCAGGAAGCATTGAAAGAAATGGACTTCGGACGCGGACATAAGGAATTGTACGCGGCTCAGTTTAAAGATGCTGGACGGCAGAAAAATGCTTCTGAATGGTTTCGCAAGAATCCTCACCGCCTGCATTTGGGCATCGTGGGACTTGAGCTGGGTTCCAACCCTTTGGCGATAAAGAATATCAGGGAACAGTTGAATATGTGGACCGGAGAGATAATCAGCAGCTTTTCATATAAGGGGAAAGTGTGTAATGTCTCTACCCTCTGTCATCCTGAACGTGACATGATAGCTGCCAGGGTCGTGTCTAAAGGTCGTTATGGCGTGAAGTTCCGCTTCCCTTATCCTTCTGCCGGTCATTGTGATGATGCGTGCAGATGGGGTGCTGACAATCTTCACTCTACTGTTATTGTGAAAAGGAGCAGTAATTATGCTTTGCTGAAGCGTACCATTGATTCTACAGTGTATTATGTAGCCGTTACGTGGTGTGGAAAGGCTGAATTCAGAGAGAAAGCACGTAATTATTTTGTGTTGATGCCTAAGGAAGATGACATTAGTTTTTCATGTGAGTATATGGAAAATATGAATGACCTGACAGGTTCTGCCTGCAAATATACTTCTGTAAAGACACAGTCTGCCGGTTACTGGCAGAATTATTGGAATACGGGTGCTGTGGTTGATTTCTCAGCTTGCAAGGATTCTCGTGCCAAGGAACTGGAGCGCCGTGTGGTGCTCAGTCAGTATCTTATGGCAGTGAATGATGCAGGAAACACACCTCCGCAGGAAACAGGACTTACATATAATTCATGGTTCGGAAAGTTTCATCTTGAGATGATACTCTGGCATCAGGCACAGTTTGCGTTGCTTGGACATCCGGAAATGCTGGAACGTTCTCTCAACTGGTATTTCAAGGCTGAGCCTAAGGCTCGTGAAATAGCAGAAAGACAGGGATTCCAGGGCGTAAGATGGATGAAGATGACAGACCCTAGTGCAGAGGAAGCTCCGTCAAATGTGGGAAGTTATCTGATATGGCAGCAGCCACATCTTATATATTTGGCAGAACTTCTGTATCGTTCCGGTATGAAAGATGTGCTCAGTAAATATGAGCGGCTCGTAGATGAAACGGCTGAGTTTATGGGGTCATTTGCAGAATATGACGCTGCAAAAGACCGTTATGTGCTTCGTGGATGCATTGCTGCTCAGGAAACTCTTCCGGCTGCAACCACTGTTAATCCGCCCTTTGAGTTGTCTTATTGGCATTTTGCTCTGCAGATAGCTCAGGCATGGCGTGAACGGTTGGGAAAGAAGCGCAATGCTCATTGGGATGATATAATCAACAAGATATCTCCATTGGCTCAAAAGGACAGTCTGTATCTTGCTGCCGAGACTCAGCCGGATACTTATAAGGACATCAGAATGTTTTCTGACCATCCTGCAGTGCTGGGTGCTGTGGGCTTGCTTCCATTTAGCAGCAGACAGATGAATGCCGGTGTTATGGACAATACATTCAACTGGATATGGAACAACTGGAACTGGGATAAGACGTGGGGATGGGATTTCCCTATGGTGGCAATGAACGCTACCCGCCTTGGTGAACCTGGAAAGGCTGTGGATGCTTTGCTGATGAATAAGCGTACCAATACTTATCTTAATAACGGGCACAACTATCAAGATGACCGTCTGCGTTGCTATCTGCCAGGCAATGGTGGACTGCTTATGGCAGTATCTATGATGTGTGCCGGTTGGGACGGCAATGAAGTGACGAACCCCGGTTTTCCGAAAGACGGTAACTGGAATGTGCGTTGGGAAGGTCTGAAACCGATGCCGTAAACTAATAAAAAAGGATTTTATGCGAACACTCTTTTTGTATTTTCTTTTCTCTTCATGCAGCATAGCATCTTATGCTCAATATGCTTCTTCTTCAAAGGTACAGAAGAAAGCCGGAGACTTGATAGAGTCTACTTCTTATAATGACCAGAAAAGGGGTAAGCCGCGCACGCTACAGTATTTGCCTGATGGCGAAGATTTTGTATGCGTAAATGGAAAGAACCGTTATACGCGTGCTCTTTACGGTAGTCATACGGCGTGGCGACTGGAAACCAGTGACCGCCCTGTTTTTGCCACATACGTGAAGAATGACAGCCGTAATATCCGTTTCCGTCTGCATCTGCCTGACGGTAGGACTTTTTCGTTGGAAGATACAGAATGGTGCGAAGCTCGCTATACTCCGGGAAGCCGCAGTTACACTCTGAAGGATGCTGCCTGGGGCAAGAATGCTTATCTTAAGGTGTTTGTGCTGACCAGTCCTACAGAAGAAAAGGCAATGTGGAAGTTTATCGGCAAAGGACTTCCTTCCGGTTGTGTCATTGAGGCTTTGAATTCTCCGATACGACTCAGAAAACTTTCGCGAAGTGGTGACATGGGGGCAGACCCTCCCCGTTGCTTTGACCCTTCTGAGAATGGAAAGATATTGCAGGTTCTGGAGTGTTCGCTTTCGCCGAAGACACCTTTGTATATAGGTGTTTCCAATAATGAACTGAAACAAGTAACCGACCGTACTGTATTTGCCGGATATGAAAAAGCCCGACGTACTCTTGCCGGTCGTATCAGAATAGATACCCCTGATCCGTATTTCAATACTCTCGGTGGTGCTATTGCTGTGGCTGCTGACGGAATATGGTACGGAGAGGTCTGGTTGCATGGAGCCGTGGGCTGGCGTATGCCGCTCAGCGGTTGGCGTGCTGCCTATACCGGTGATGCGCTTGGCTGGCACGATCGTGCCCGCATTCATTTCAATGCGTATGCAGCCAGTCAGGTTACTGATGTGCCTGATGTTATTCCGCATCCTGCACAGGATTCTGCACTTGCTCTTGCACGTTCTGTAAAAAAATGGGGCACGCCGATGTATAGTAATGGCTATATCTGTCGTAATCCGCGACGCAACGACCAGATGCATCATTATGACATGAACCTCTGTTATATTGATGAACTGCTGTGGCATTTCAACTGGACCGGTGATTTGGAGTATGCTCGACGTATGTGGCCTGTGATAACCCGACATCTTGCTTGGGAGAAACGCAATTTTGACCCTGATGATGACGGACTGTATGACGCTTATGCATGTATATGGGCAAGTGATGCCCTTTATTACAACAGTGGAGCCGTGACTCACAGTTCGGCTTATAATTATCGTGCTAACCGTATGGCTGCCTTGATAGCCGAAAAGATAGGAGAAAATCCTGAACCATATAAAAAGGAAGCCGACAAAATATTGAAGGCTATCAATGCCAGCCTGTGGCTGAAAGATAAGGGACATTGGGCTGAGTTTCGGGATTTCATGGGGCATAAGCGCCTGCATGAGGATGCTGCCGTATGGACTGTTTATCATGCTATGGACAGTTATGTGGCAAATTCTTTTCAGGCATACCTCGCCACTCGCTATGTTGATAACAGCATACCGCATATTCCGGTTGTAACATCTGTTGATTCATTGAAGAATTATACTGATTTGTCTTGGCGCAAACGTATAGAAAAAGCTGATGCTGATGTCAATGACGGTGATTATGCAACAGTTTCCACTACCGACTGGCTACCTTACTCCTGGAGCATCAATAATGTGGCTTTTGCCGAAGTTATGCACACTGCTCTTTCCTATTTTCAGGCAGGGCGTGATGAGGCTGGTTTCAAGTTGCTTAAGAGTTCGGTTCTCGATGGAATGTATATGGGAGACAGTCCTGCCAACTTCGGACAGATAAGTTTTTATGATGCAGCCCGTGGTGAATGTTATCGCGATTTCGGCGACCCCATAGGTGTGGCTTCCCGTGTCTTGATTCAGGGACTTTATGGTGTGTTGCCTGATGCGATGAATGGTCGGTTACTTCTGAAACCAGGTTTCCCTGAAACATGGAAATATGCGTCTCTTCATACACCGGATATAGATTTTGATTTCAATATAAAAGATAATAAAAACAAGGGTTTGAAGTCTCTTTACACGATAACGCATCATCTGTCGGCAGTGCATACTCTGGATATACAACTTCCTGCCCATAGTTCCCGCATAGCTCGTCTTACTGTAAATGGTAAGGCTGTGTCTTGGAAACCGGTGGAAAATTCTGTGGAATATCCTCGTGTGTCTGTTTCTTTTCCTGCTTCGCAGAATGAACAACTTAAAATATGTGTAGAGTGGGCAGGTGAAGCGTTGACAAAACCGTGTGCTGATTCCGCTTATCCGGCTTCACGCATTAAGAAAGTCGGACCGATGCAGTTTGTCGCAATGGAACAGGGAGATATGAAGTGGTGGGCTCCGTTGGAGAATTCCACAAAGCCGGTCAAAGACTCTGTTTCATTGGCTAAGGCTTCTGTAGTCCTGGGGAATGTAGAAACCGGTAAATGTGTACCTGTTGTTATGGACAAGTTGTTTAATGCCAATGTAACAGATATATTTCGCAATGAATACCTGTCGCCGCGTTCTCCTTACACCACATTGCAGATTCCTGAACAGGGAATAGGCGAATGGTGTCATCCTCTGGCAACAGCCAATATAGATGATTCAGGATTACGTGCCGCGGTTCGTAACAATATATTGCAAACAAAAGTCGGAATACCTTTCCGCACTCCGGCAGAAGGACGTAATATAGCCTTTACCTCTTTGTGGGACAATTATCCTGACAGTCTGAGAATACCGTTAAGTGGCAAGGCTTCTTGTGCCTATTTGCTTATGGCAGGCAGCACAAACCACATGCAGTGCCATATAGATAACGGCATAATCCGTGCTTATTATAAAGACGGTAGTTGTGATGTGTTGCCATTGGTAAATCCTGATAACTGGCCGCCTATAGAACAGTTCTTCTTTGAAGATGGTAAGGCTTTCAACCGTCATGCTCCGTTTCTTTACCGTCTGCGCCTGAAAACAGGAGATGTTAGTAATCGGTTTGGAGAGGAATTAGGTTATCCAGGTGTGTCCCGCATGGTAGATGGTGGTGCGGCAGTGTTGCTGCGTGTGCCACTAGACAATCATAAGGAACTATCTCATCTGGTATTGGAAACTTTGTCAAATGAAGTTGTAATCGGAATCTTGGGAATTACGCTCCAGAAATAGAGAAATTCATTCGTATGTTTTTTATAAAATAAATATATGAAAGCGAGCTATACAAGTCCAATAATTATTAAAATAGTCATAATTTGAATAGATTTCCAACGAATTCTTTGGTTGGTATTCAATTTATGACTATTTTTGTAGTTACTTATGAAAAGTATAGTATCAAATTTAGGTATTATTCCAGTCAGGACTTCGTACATAGAGGCTCTTTATCCGAATCATCTGGCAAAGAATCAAAAGGTGGTCGACTTGGAGAAAGCGGGTGAAATCATCCGGCTCAAGAAAGGCATGTATGTGGTTAGTCCATCAGAAACAGGTATGCCTCTTTCTACTGAATTGATTGCAAATCATATATACTCTCCTTCTTATATTTCTAAGGCATCGGCATTGAGATACTATGGCTTAATTCCAGAGGCAGTATATATAATGCAGTCGATGACCATTAAGCATGCCAAAGTGTTTGAGAATAAACTTGGAAGATTTGAGTATAGTTTTATTTCACGAAATATATTCTCTGTTGGTATTACTTCTATTGAAGATAACGGAATCTGTTTTTTGATAGCTACACCGGAGAAGTCTCTTTGCGATTTGGTTGCAAGTACTCCTAAGTTAAATCTTCGTTATATAAAAGACGTTAAGCAATATTTGGAGTACGATATACGTTTCGATATGGATCTATTTTTTAAGTTGGATGCAGATATTTTTCAAGCATACATAGATGCCGGAGGAAAGAAAAAACGTTCCATCCAAACTCTAATTAAATTCTTGAAAAGATGAACAAGATATATGAAACGATGCTTGCTCCTTATGATTTGAGTAACATCCAATCCAAGCGTAATGCAATATTTGAAGTAAACCAGCAGATAATCTTATCTGGCTTGGAGGCTGGCGGCTTTTTTGATGTTGCGGCTTTCTATGGTGGCACTTGTTTGCGTATATTCCATGGCTTGCAGCGTTTCAGTGAGGATATGGACTTTTCTTTATTAGTTCCTTCTGAAAACTTTGACTTCAAAAAGTATTTTCAACCTATTATAGACGAGTTCTCACTTGTAGGCAGAGAAGTTGAAATCAAAAAAAAAGAAAAAAAATCGTTCGGAAAAGTAGAATCAGCCTTTTTGAAGGACAACACCGATGTTTATGATGTTTCTTTTAATACAGAGAAATCTATCAAGATAAAGATAGAGGTGGATACCAATCCTCCTTTGAATTTTAGCACAGAGCAAAAGCTATTACTTAGGCCTCGGTCTTTTATGGCTAATTGTTATGCTTTGCCCGATTTATTTGCTGGCAAGATGCATGCACTTGTATTTAGAGTATGGGGTAATCGAGTAAAGGGAAGGGATTGGTATGACTTTGAGTGGTATGTCCGCAACAATGTAGCTTTAGACTTCAGTCATCTCAAAGAACGTATCCGAGATTTCAATCAAAAGGAAATGAACAAGGATGAATTTATTATGAAACTCAAAGAAAGATTATCTACAAGCGACATTAATCAGGTGAAGCAGGATGTGCTTCCTTTTGTAAAGAATCCTAAAGAATTGGATATCTGGTCAAACGATTATTTTGTCATGCTTGCTGACATGATTAAGTTTCAGTAATCCCATAGGTGCGGCTTCCCGTGTTCTGATCGGAATCTTGGGAATTACGCTCCAGAAATAGAGAAACTTCGCTTTATCTGATTATGACTTCATCGGTAAATATCCAGGCATTCTGCTCCGGTGCTTTTGCTTTTATATTTATGTAGCGAGCCTTGAGAGGAATGCCTTTATATCCGAGTGACTTAAAGTTCAAATATGGCTTTTTTATTTGTTCTTCTGTATGTCGTGAAATCTCTTTAAAGTCTGTTCCATTTTCTGATATAGATACTATAGTCTCTGCGGGAAGATATATAGAAGGACCGGCATTTTGCATGAATGTAGCCATTACACTTTTGAATTTTTTTATGCTGCCCATGTCAATTGTGACATCAAAACAGAATTTATCTCCAATGAATCCCTGCCAGCGATAATCTCCATAATTCCATCCACCAAGTAAACAATCAGTAAGAGTTGTCTCCTTCTGGGCAATGTAAGATGAACTATAAGGCTTATTGTATATTACTTTAGCATCTTTGGCTATATTTTTAATAGGTCTAAGACTTTCCGGTCTCTCGCCTTGTTCTTTTGATAGGTCAAATGCGTTAATTCCTCTCTGTCGCAAGTTGGTTGAAAATTTTAAAGCTTTTTTGTGGAATTGTTTATAAGGACAATGTTTATTGCCTTTATAACCGATTTCAGATATTGCGAGGATGCGTGGATATAACATATATTCGGCTTGTTTGTAATCTTCTATCTGTTCTGTCCAAAGACAAGATTGCAGTCCGATCAAATGAGAAGCTTCTTCTTTGGATAGCCCTTTTGCGGGATTAAACGAATATACTTGCTTAAGTGGTAGGTATCCGGTGCGCTCGTCAATTCCTAATTTTGGTGCATCTTGCGGGTTATTGAAGTAGCAATAGCGTCCGGGAGCCATTATAACATTGAATCCTTGTTTTATAGCCAGTAATGCATGTTTGCTATCTCGCCAAATCATTATAGTTTTTGGATTACCTGGAATAGCTTTCGTCGGATTTCCTAAAGTAACTAGTTCGTCCCATCCTATAAGACTTCTTCCGTTTGCATTGAGAAAAGAATCTATACGGTCTATAAACAGAGTTTGTAATTTGGAAACATCGCTAATATGCTCTTGTTTCATTTTTGCCTGACATAATTCGCATGTCTTCCATGCTTCCATTGCTGCTTCGTCACCACCGATATGTATATATTTTGATGGGAAAATATCCATTACCTCTTTTAATACATCAGTGAAAAAAATAAATGTACTCTCTTTGCTAGGACATACGTCTGATTCTAAATTAATATGATGTGATGTTTGCTCAATGCATCCTAATTCAGGATAAGCAGCCAAAACCTCGTCTGAATGTCCTGGCATCTCTATTTCCGGAATGACATCAATGCCTTTTGTAGATGCATATTTTACTAAATCACGCATTTGCTGTTGAGTATAATAACCACCGTAGGCTCCTGGAGCCCCTTCATATAGATATTTACGATCTTTATTAACCCACCATTTAAACCAGTTGCTCTCACAGCGCCATGCTGCTATTTGTGTTAGGCGTGGATACTTTTTTATCTCAATACGCCAACCTCCATTATCTGTGAGATGCAGATGCAGTTTATTCATTTTGAGTTCTGCAAGTAGGTCAACTTGTTGTTTAAGGAATTTGTATGGCATGAAATGTCGTGATATATCAAGCATCATACCACGCCATTCGTATGCAGGCGTATTGTATTCTTTAGCCTCAATATTTCCAGATATGAGTGAAACTAGGATGAATAGTAATAGTCTAATATTTTTCATAATAATAAGTTGTTAATTTTGCAAATATATACTTCTTTTTTCATATTACCAAAAAGAATATGGAATTTAAATGATACTTTTATCTGAATAGTAATTTTTTTTGTTATGTTATAAACAATTTAATTATTTTTTTCTTATGAAATTAAAGAATGCTGAAACTGTTATTTCCGTAATCGATTTCTTAGGTTCTGTCTACGAATTTCATATTGCAATAATTATGTTCCGCAAACATTATGTTTTGAATCTATAATTCTCTCTCTCTATGTTTTTTTCTCGTTTTTATCTGTCAATCTGTTATAAATCTCTCGCAGAGCCAGTGTTTATCGGCATCGCAGGCATAACAGATTATATAACAGATTGACAGATATAAGAGAAAAACGGCAAAAAACTTGCATTTTTGCCCATTTTTTTGTATCTTCGCAATCCAAAAAGTCACAAATAACTGTGATTTTAATTGTAAAAACACTTATTAAATGTCAGAAACTATAGATTTTGACTATTCTGAGGCACCTAAATCATGGATAAACTGCTTTAATGAAACCTGCCCGCTAAAAAACGATTGTCTGCACTACATCACCGGAAAGAAAATTCCCAATGATAAAACTTGGGGATATGCTGTGTACCCCAATGCACTGCATGATGGCAAATGTGATTATTATAACTGTTGCCGTTTTGTACACTGTGCGTGGGGATTCAACAGAATTTTCAATGACGTTCTTCACAGACATATTACTGATATTCGCAGAGAGATAAAGGATTATCTTGGCGGACACAGTACGTATTATCTTTATCACAATGGTAAAAAACTATTGCTCCCGGAACAACAGCAACATATAATCGACATATTCAACAAATACGGATATAAGGATAATCTGATGTTTGACGGATATAAAGACGTAATAGATTTCAGAGAATAACAGTACAGAAAATCATACTTGATTTTTGTATTCGCAGTCTGAAGGCTTTGTACTGTCAATATATAGCATAAAAACTGCGAGTATTCAGCATAAATACAATGAATATATAGCCATTGTACTGTTTTTAAATGAATTATTAATACAACGTAAATGAAGAAACTGTCTATTATAAGAACTGATAAAAGTAATGTGAAACACTTGTCTGCAAAGACAATGGACCAATTTATGCAGCGTATCAAGACTGATGACAACAGGGGAACCGTGGCTGCTCTTAGAAAGGAGATGCCTCTTATTGCTGCCTATAACAGTCATTTCGCTTCCATGTATCTGCTGCCGCGCATATATCCTGTTGCGGAACTGGGCAGGGATGCTGCCGGCAACATCGTGTTTGAAGGAATGACCGGACTTGTGCTGCTAAGTGTAAAGGTGAATGATGCTAACGATATAGACACGGTGAAGAAGGATGTGGGCATAATGCCTTCCACCGTGGCAGCATTCGCAGGTTCAAGCAATCTAAGCGTGAAGATACTGGTGGCTGCACGGTTGAAAAATAACAAATTGCCCAAAAGTGAGGATGAGGCTGAATGTTTTTATGCTACCGCATATAAATTTGTATGTAAACTTTATGGCGGTATTCTGCCTGACATCCGTAAGCAGAAACCGTCTTTGCGGTCAAGTTTCCGCATGACCGTGGACGGTGCCCCTTATTATAACCCTAAGGCTATCCCTCTGTGCATAGATATGGATGCTGAATCCGAAAAGCACGATAAACAGCATTTGCCAGGTGGAGTGTCTGTTTCACAACAGCGTAAAATAGATTTTGAACATCATGCCGATATGGAATTTCTCTATGGCAAGGCCGTGGAGAAGGTGACAGAAAAGATGAGTGCCGCAGAAATGACGGCAGACGACAACCGGCTTGCGTATATCTGTGAACTGGCTCATCAGCTGTGCCGTATGGGAATGAGCGAAGAAGATGCCGTGTATCACATTCTCGGTCACGGATGGACTTATGCTGAAGATGATGTGGTGCGCCAGACGGTGAAGAATGCGTATATGGAGACAAAGCCACAGAAAAAGACTGACGCTGCAATGGGCGTGCGTATGTCTGCCATGAATATTATGCGGTTTATGGAAAGTCGATATGTGTTCCGGTACAACACGGTGATGGGATATACAGAGTTCCGCCCCAATGATTCAAGTCTCATTGATTTTCAGCCTGTCGACAGTAGAGTGATAAACCGCATTGCATACGAAGCCCGCACCATGGGCATAGATGTATGGAGCAATGACGTGGACCATTATGTGAACTCGGCATACATTGACAAATACAGTCCCATAGAAGCCTATCTTGACACGTGCCGCGGAAAGTGGGACGGAAAAGACCGCATTGGCGAACTGGCAAAGACGGTTCCGGCAGATTGCGGCAAATGGAAGTCGTGGTTTCATATATGGTTCCTAGGTATGGTGAAGCAGTGGATGCGTCCCAACCACAATTACGGTAACAGTGTGGCTCCGCTTCTCATCTCCCGTCAGGGTTATAACAAGAGCACTTTTTGCCGTCGTCTGCTCCCGACAGAACTTCAGTGGGGATATACCGACTGCATGCAGATACAGGAAAAGAAACAGGTGCTGCTCAGTATGACCCAGTTTCTGCTTGTGAACCTTGATGAATTCAATATGATTTCGCCGGACGTGCAGCAGGGATTCCTGAAAAACATCATCCAGTTGCCCACAGTGAAAGTTAAGCGTCCGTATGCCAAGCATGTGGAGGATATACCGCGAATTGCCTCATTCATAGCCACGTCAAACATGACCGACGTGCTCAGTGATCCATCCGGCAGCCGACGTTTCATAGCCGTGGAGTTGAAGAAGCCGATAGACACGGAATACATCATTGATTACGAACAGTTGTATGCCCAGGCGGTATATGAGGTAGAGCAGGGCAGACCTACTTATTTTGATGCTGCGGAGACCGTGCTGATAATGCAGAATAATGAGCATTTCCGTCAGAAAAGTCCTGCCGAGATGTATTTCCATGATTATTTTACTCCTGCTGAGAAAGAAACCGAAGGTGAATATCTTACCACAACCGCCATCTTTGATAGGATAAAAAGTCACGTAGGTAGCGGTTTGAAGCTCAAAAACGCCATTACGTTAGGGCGATATTTATCAAACCTTGCGAATTTGAAGCAAAAACGCACCATCAATGGCACAGAATATCTGGTAAAAGCGTTAAAAAACTAGTGCTTTTCATTGTTTTCACCCCTCTATCTGTCATCTGTCATAGTATCTGTCATTACTCGGAACGCCCATAAACACTGGGTGAGCCGAGTGATTTATGACAGATGACAGATGAAAAGAGAAAAAACTACAGATAGAGAAAATGCGATATTCTGATTAATTCAATAGATTATCTTTGTCTGATGCAATGTTTTTGAGAATAATTTATTAATTTTGCGTGCAAGAAATATGAATTAAGCATATCGTATATCTGCTCGATATATACTTAATATAAAAATTATAATGAAATATATCATGAAAATGTTTTTTTCTCTATTGTGTGTATTAGCTTTTATTCCATGCAATGCTCAAACTAAAAAGTTTGTTGCTGACAAATTTAATTGTAAAATGGATTCAATTGCGAACTATGGTATTAAACAAAATGCTTTTCCAGGTTGTCAAGTTGTTGTAGCCCAATATGGAAAGATTGTTTTTAATAAATGTTATGGTGTCCATTCTGATAAAGTGCTTAAACCAGTGAAAGCAACAGATATATATGATTTGGCTTCTGTTACCAAAGCTACGGCTACAACACTTTCAATAATGAAATTATATGAAGATGGTAAATTGAAACTTAAAGATAAAGCTTCTGATTTCTTACCTTTTTTGCGTAATACAGATAAAGAGAATATAACCGTGCAGGATTTACTCTTTCATGAAAGTGGCTTACCAATGTCTACACCTTTTTATTATAAAGCTATTGAGGGCTCGTCTGTTTCCCAACCGTTGACTGTGGAAGAGAGAGACGAATCTCATCCGTGGCAATTAGATACTCATCTATTTATATCACGTTATAAATATAAGAAAGATGCATTTTCTAAGCAACGTGATAGTAAGCATAATTTACATGTATATGACAATATTTGGTTTGCAGACTGTTATATGGATACGTTAAAGAAGGATGTGGCAAAAATAAGACTCGGCGAACACCGTTATGCTTATAGTGATTTAGGTTTTATTACTTTACAATGGATAGTTGAGGCAATAACCGGACAGTCATTGTCAGATTATGTAGAAAAAAACTTTTATTTGCCTATGGGAGCAAATCATACATTATTTTTGCCGGCAAGGAAATATAAAAATAAAGATATTATTCCTACAGTGCAGAATGACAGACTACGTGGAATAGATGAAATGTGTGGCTATACCCAAGATGAATTGGCATCTTTTATGGGAGGAATAGCCGGAGAAGCTGGCTTATATTCCAATGCTACAGATTTAGCTTTGATATTTCAAATGTATCTTAATCGTGGTGTGATAAATGGTCACCGTTATCTTAAAGATTCAACATGTAAACTCTTTGAGACGAGACAATCTGAAATTAGTAATCGGGGATTAGGTTTTGATCGCCCAGATCCTAAAGATAAAAATAATTTTTTACCTTTGTCTACATTTGGACATGGAGGATTTACCGGTACTAATGTGTGGGTTGATCCATACAACAAACTAGTGTATGTATTTCTTACAAACCGTGTTTCTCCATACCCATGGAATAATAAATTTATGGATCTAGGCAT
Organism: uncultured Prevotella sp.; assembly: GCA_964433895.1. GTDB lineage: Bacteria > Bacteroidota > Bacteroidia > Bacteroidales > Bacteroidaceae > Prevotella. The sequence goes on along the minus strand of CAYSSU010000019.1, from coordinate 43,426 downwards.
ATATGGTATGTTTCAACGTGCACTTTATGATTCTTTTGGTGAGTAATTCTCACCAAAAGTTTTGTAGTAATTTTCATTAAATGAATGTATGGCCTTTTGACTTTCTTTAATTCTGTTCATTTTCTGGAGTATTGTTATATTATAGTTATAAGCTTTATCATTAAATGGGTCAATATTAAATATAATCTCTGTGTATTCTAAAGCTAACTGATAATTACCACAGTTATAGGCTCTTTCCATAATTGCAGATAAGTCTGGTAATAAGAGGGATTCTGTGTCAGCTTTGAAATCATCAAGGGTTTGCACACTAAGCATCTTCAGGAAGATACCTCTTTTAAGTATTCTTAAAATCATTATGCTCCTGTCTTTCGTATCATTCATATCAAGAATTTGTAATAAATGAATATAATCACAATAAAATGGTTCTTTAAATATTAGTTTAAAACAATTTTTATCATAAACGATCTCCACTCCGTCAAGTTCACACAAAACTTTTCGCAAATGATTTATAGCAACACTGCGAGAATTTTTAATCTTATCAGCTGTTTTGTCACCCCACATTTTTTCTCCTAAAAATCGTGAAGATAATCCTCCATTTTTGCTATAATATATTATAAGACACAATACTTGTTTCAGTTTGTCTGTAAACATATATGTGATATCTTTATTATTTCTGTCTCTAACTGTAAATTCACCAAAGAAATAAATGGCATTAGCTCTCATTTCAGGAATTCTGAATGATATTTTCTCTTTAATAATCCGTTCTTGTTTCCATTGTCTTTTTTTGTAAATATAGACAGATACAAAGATGAAAAAGAAAAATACGATTATTAAGCCAAATAAAATAAGGTTATTATGAGGAGTACTGGATATCTTGGCATATTGTTTTGCAGATAGAACCGGCATATTAATGCTATATGCACGTACTATAGAAGCTGTTCCCTTTGTAAATTCCTGTACCGTAACTATAAACATTTTAAACTGTTTGTCATAGTATATGTTAGCATTTGTTTCTATTCGGTCAGAATGTATAGTTATAGAATCTCCCAGTTGTTCATAGCTACCGTCTTTTATTGAAAATCGATATAATTTAAGGGATGAATCTGACTGTGATTCAGAATAACATAATGTATAGAAGTATTTTGTTCCCATTATTACCATTCCTCTTACAGGAACGACATTTCTACCGTCTTTCCATTTTACTTCCCATAGCTTTTTAACTTTTTGGGTTTTACAGTCGATACGATGTAAATCATAGAAATATTTACGTCCAACAGTCTGATCTCCAGATTCATTACCCATCCCACCGAACATATATACGTAACGGTTATTGTCAAATCCCATTGATATATAGTATCTTGGAAATCGCTCTCCGATTATGTTATGATCCATTTGCCATCTGTGTTCTTTTATAATATAGGTATAATAAGTGCTACTATATTTCATAGCTGCAAAACCACCGTAAATTGTATAACGGTTTTGTCTTGAATCAAAAAAAGCTCCGTGATGGTGCATTGGACCTTCATTAATCTGTGCATTGCTTTCTGAAGTCCATTTGTTAGTGTTCAGATTTAAACTGGCAATAGAGCAATCTTTTTCTTTCTTGTCTTCTCGATAAGTTTCATAAGCATAAAGTTTGTTATTATTCGTGTCAAGAAATGTCATGCCAAGCCAAATTTTCAAAGGACATTGATTTACAAAGTGTTTGGTGCTCTTTTTATGTAAGGCAGTATTATATATAACAAGTGATTTTCGATTAAAGAAATATAATTCATGACGTTTAGCGTTATAGCATGTCCCGGCATTGTTTGTGGAATGTAAATTCACGATGTTTTTCCAGTGATAAGCATCATTGATTCCCCAATAAGGGTTGACAATATTTCCAATTTTATACCCATCTGCTGTATATACATCTGTGCCATGGGTTTGATTAAGAAGAAAACTATATGCTTTAGAATTATCTTTTATTACAAGGTTTTTAATTCCAAATGCCGGTAAATCTACTAAGTAATCGCTACGTCCAAATGTGATTTTAGGTGATATAGATTCAGGAATATTATTTTGTATTGTCTTTAACTTATTTCCATCAACAATAAGTGTAATGGTTTTGTTTTTTGAATCGAATATCAATTGCATGTGAAACCATACCTTATCAAGTAGATGGCTTTTCTTAAATTTATATTTTAATAAAGGTTTACGTCCTTCTTCATTTAATTCAAAAAAATCATTGCCACGTCCGTCATAAAACATATTATATGCCAAATTACTTGTTTGGCCATTTATTCGTATTATGTAGCCAACACTGGGTTCATAAGGCAATTTCATATCGAAACTAATGCTTAACTTTTGATGGAATAGTGGCGTGTTATTATGGAAGACATCGTATGAAGTCCTGTCTTCTATTGATAATGGATTTTGAAAAATTAATCCTTGTGCATTTGTTTTTAATACCAAAATAATCAGAAGGATGATAATTGTGCTGTATTTTTTCATTGTATGATTATAGACCTTTATTGATGCAAATATAGCAAGATAGAATTGTTTTTGCAAATAAAAGCGGAACTAATTTATTGTATGATTATCTTTTAAATTCTTTTTATGATTAAATAAATTAAGAATAAGACTTTCTGGTATAAAATATATCGGGTTATCATAATAATCGGAGAATTAACCCTGAATTAACCCATTGTTTAACTTAATTATGGTATATTTGCATTCGTTCTTTTTTGCTATCAATTTTTAATAACTAACAATATTTAATATTTATGGAAATAAAAAAATTATTAAGTAAAAGCACAATCTTCTTATTAGTTTGTTGCCTTAGTCTTTTCATTACATCGTGTAATGATGATAATAATTCTACGGATTTAAGTTCTGGTACAGTTACAGGTATAATAACAGATGACTACAATTCTCCTCTTGAGGGTGTTGTTGTTTCGGCAGAGGGCAGCGATGTCTCGGTGACTACAAATACAAATGGGGAATTTGTCTTGCCAAATATCGTTTTGGGAAAGTCGGTTATTACATTCAAAAAGTCAAATTACCAGACTATCAGTGTTACTGTAACCCCCAAGAGTTTTAGTAATGGTACGGCTTTGGTAAATGCCAGTATGGAATATGCTGCTGCTAAAATAGAGGGCGTTATATTGGATGCCAAGAACGGCAATGCGCCTCTGGCAGGAGTAACTGTTAGCATTGGCGAGTCTCAGTCTGTAACAACGGGTATTGATGGTAAATACTCTATAGAGAATTTACCTTTGGATGCATATTCTCTTACATTTGCAAAAAGCGGATACGCAACAATTACACGTACTGTAGGTATAGATGGTTTTATAGATGGTATCGCAACTATAGATGTTACAATGGGTGGGCGCCAGATCCTTAGGGATAAGACTTATGATGATTTGCAAAATGCAGATCACTGGTTCTTTAATGAATATCGTGGTGGCAAGAATGCTGAAAGTTATCCACATTGGGACTGGTCTACTGACTTTATGGCTACATTTGATTTCTGTGGTTGGTGGGAAGAACAGAATGAGGGCACAACACTACAGATACGTAATGATGATGCAAATCAAAGTAATCCTGCAGACCTTAACGTGTTTGATTCTTATGTTTATGGTTTGAAGCATATAACCGCAGACAATGCAATTATGACAATACAGTGCCGCACGCATGCAACATCTGCAGATGACCCTGCTGTCTGGGGAGTTCAGATTATTGATATGTCTGATGCTGAGCCTCAGGTTGTAAAACTCGGTGATAATCGCACTCTTGATATTACAGATGGTAATTATTCAAATGAAGTATTTGATCTTAGTTCTTATATAGGCAAAGATGTAATTATTGCAGTGGGTATATATCGCGCACGTACTGGTGACTACTGGAAACAATTAGTATTGCGCCGTATAGCTTTTTGTAATAAGTCTTTAGACGGTTGGGGCTGGTTACCTGGTACTCCGATTAACGATGAGCTCTCAGGTTGGGCCTTAACTCAGGAAATGGTACGTTCAACAATGCCTGAAACAAAATGGTCATTCTCAGGAGTAACTCCAGGAGATGTGAATACAGACAATCTTGGGGATGCGTATCATTCTTGGCGTACTGTGTCACATATTGGGGCAGTCTGGTCATTTGTACCTCTTCATAAAGATGCTGAACCTTTTGCTAATGAGGGATTTGTGATGAAAACTAATGGAGGAGGCACTCCTGTTTCAACAATAGAGCCTCAGGCCTATTTCTATGCAAAGTTTGCTATACAAAATGGACATAATCATCTTGTACTTAAATGTCGTAATTTCAGCAGTGAGGATGCAACTTTCTTCAAACTTACAGCGATTGATGAAAACATGAATGTTAAACATATAAGTCCTAGTGATGTAGCTGCAAATAATTGGTCTAAGGCTGCAGACGGTTGTGTGAAGTTTATACATGAAAATGGAGATACCGCTAGTCCTGATGGATATGCAACGTTTACATTTGATTTGTCAGAATTTAATGGTAAAAATGAAGTCTTAGTTCTCGGTGTATATAAGGTGGAAGATAATGACGGTGAAAACAAACTTTGTATTTACAGTATTAATGTGAATTAAAAGATAATCAGTATGAAAAAAATATTTTTTATAGTAATAGTCATTTTTAGCAGTCTGAATTGTATTAGTTGCAATGATGATAATGATAGCGGAACAGAAACAGAACCGGTGCCAGAATCATCCATACAACTTGCTACACGCAATATCACAAGGGCAATAGCCCTTGTTGATACTGTGGTTCCAAAATATTTTTCAGGAGCTAACATGACAATGTCTCGATATTATAATCCATATTTGCGAACAGCTTCTTCTGAGGTAGGTAGTGTGTGGATGTATACCGGTGCAATAGAGGCTGTCAATTCCATAATGGAATCGTTGAAAGAGATGAAGGCTTTGACACCATCTCTGTATGAATCCAATTATAATAAATATGAAATCCTATTGGGAAAGCTTTATGAAGGTTTGGAATATTATTCAGGAACATACGAATTAACTTCATATACACAGACTAAAAATTGGACTGTATATGCGGTAAACCGTTGTAGTGAAGCCGGTAAGGCCGATGTATCTGGTGAATCTAATGTGTATGATGATCAGGAATGGCTTATACGTGAAATATTGAGGTCATATAAAATTACCGGAAATAAAGAATATTTAGAGAAAGCCGAATACCTTACGGAATATGTCCTTGACGGATGGGATTGTACCCTTAATACCAATGGAGAAGAAAATGGTGGAATAACTTGGGGACCTGCCTATATATCAAAACATTCCTGTAGTAATGGTCCTTTAATATCTTCGTTGGTATGGCTATATGAAATTTATCGTGGAAAGGGCGATCAGATAACCTATAAAAAAGTAGATTTGAATGACAGACGTTATGATGTAACGCAGGCTAAAAGTCAGTATTATCTTGATTTCGCTAAAAAAGTGTATACTTGGCAGAAGAAATATCTTATGATGGACAGTGGTGTTTATTATGACCTTATAGGTGCTGACGCTGATGAACTTCAGTATGAGAAAGTTAATGGAGAAACTTATCGTAAGGGATTGCCTTTAAGTACTCCAGGCGGTGCAGCCTATACGTATAACAGTGGAACAATGCTTTCTGGAGGTGCTGAGCTTTATCGTGTTACACATATTCTTGATTATCGGAAAGATATCACAGCCCTTACAACAGCATCATTCAATGAATTTGCAAAGAAAGATGCTTCTAAGGTTGGGTATTATTCATATCCAATTACTGATTTCAGTACTTGGTTTAATGATGTCTTGCTTCGTGGTTATCTTGATGCCTATGGACAAAAAATAGATTCTAAAGATGCTTTGGAGTCTTATCAGGCAAATCTTGACTATGGGTATGCTAATTATTTATATAAAGGTATGCTTCCTGTAAATCTGCTTGTTGGTTGGAGTTGGACTAAAGCCAATAATAATATAGAAGCATTGTTCTCTTTCGCTTTTATTTCAGAATATGCAATGCTTGCTCATTATGAAAGACAGAAACTGGACGAATAATATAAAATCTCAATATTATGATGAATAAAATGAAAATGTGTTTGCTTCTGATGTTGTTTATGCTTGTTGGTGCAAGTGTGCAAGCCCAGAATAAAATCACAGTTAGAGGTGTTGTTACGGATGTCTCTAATGAACCAATTATAGGTGCGACTGTATCAGTAAAGGGATATAAAAATCAACTAACACTTACAGACATAAATGGTGCTTATGCTATAGAGGTTCCATCAAAAGGTGAACTTGTTGTAAATTATGTAGGCATGAAGCCTTTTTCTCAATTTGTTAATGGTCGTCATCAAATTAACGTTACTATGCAAGAGGATGTTAATATGATACAAGATGTTGTAGTTGTTGGTTATGGTACACAGAAAAGAGGTTCTGTGACAGGAGCTGTTGCTGCTGTTAAAGGAGATGAAATGACGCGTACTAAAAATGAGAATCCGCAGAATATGCTTGCCGGACGTGTTTCTGGTGTACGTGTATGGCAGAAGAGTTCAGAACCAGGAACATTCAATAATGCATTTGATGTGCGTGGAATGGGAACGCCGTTAATTATTATTGATGGTATTCCACGTGATATGAGTGATTTCCAGCGTATGAATGCTAATGATATTCAAGATATATCAGTATTGAAGGATGCTTCGGCTTCTATTTATGGCTTGCGTTCTGCAAATGGTGTAGTTTTGATAACTACAAAAAAAGGAGTAGCCGGTAAAACTAAGGTGTCATATAGTGGGTCTTTTACATTGCAGGTGCCCAAAAGCATGCCTGAACTTTGTGACCCTTATCAGACAATGACCTTATATAATGAGATGGCAATGAATAATGTAAAAGGAGGTGCTCCTGTGTATACAGATAAGGTTTTTGAAGATTTTCGAAATGGGACTCGACGCACTACAGATTGGAATAAACTTATTTTTGCCAAATCTTCTCCTGAGGCAAATCACAACATAACCGTATCTGGTGGTAATGATAAAACTCAATATTTCATCAGTTTCGGATATTTTTATCAGGAAGGTTTTTTCAAGTCTGGTGATCTTAATTATAGTAAATATAATATAACATCAAATATTACAACTGAAATATTTAAAGGTTTGAAATTTGATCTTAACATGACGGGACTTACAGATCGTCAGAATAATCCATATTCTACGTCTTCAGATATTATTCGTAACTATTGGCGTCAGGGTGTTCTATTCCCTGCATACGCTGATGAAGCAGGTACAATGCTTAATTATGATGGTCTTGATTTGGAAGAAAATACAGTTGCAAAGATGACTTCAAGTATATCTGGATATAGAAAATATAAACGTTCACAACTTCTTACTTCTGGTACTCTGACTTATGACTTTGGAACAATTGCTGACTTTCTGAAAGGTCTGTCTGCCAAAGCCATGATGAGTTACGACTATCATATTAACAATAATACTATTTATCGTAAGGAGTATTATCAATATGCCTATGATCCTGCTACGCAAACGTATAAACAGAAAGTGTATTCATCAAGTACACCAAGTAAACTTACACGTGAACATTATGATACACAACAGTTCCTTACTCAGTTTACATTGAACTATAATAAAGATTTTGGAAAACATAGTGTCTCCGGTGTTTTAGGTTTTGAAAGCCAGCGTCGGTCTGGTGATAATTTTTATGCTTCTCGCGATTTGGCATTCAGTTCTCCTTATCTTTATAATGGAGTAGAAGAATCACAGGTAGGGAACAGTGATCCAGGCAGTATATATGCAGCCAACTATAATGCCTTTATAGGGCGCGCTAATTATAGTTATGCAAATCGCTATTTGTTAGAAGCTCAGTTCCGCTATGATGGTTCTTCTCAGTTTGCTAAAAATCATCGTTGGGGATTTTTCCCTTCAGTGTCTGCAGGTTGGGTTATTTCAGAAGAGAAATGGTTTAAAAATATCTCATTTTTGAAAGACATAGAACAATTGAAATTGCGTGTAAGTTATGGTGAAATGGGTGATGATTCCGGTGCTGGATATGATTGGGTTTCTGGTTATACTTATCCTTCTACCAGTGAGAATGCACAAGGAGGATATTTTGGAAGTTATGCTCCAGGTTATATCTTCAATAATAAATTTGTGTATGCCGCCACACCAATGGCTATCCCTAATGAACAGATTTCATGGTATAAGGCTAAGACATTTGACATAGGTATTGATTTTAGTGCATGGAACGGTCTATTTGGTTTTTCTCTTGATTACTTTAGTAGAACGATGACTGGACTTTATGAATATCGCACATCAACATTCCCTACGGTAATTGGCGCAAATCCTCCACGTGAGAATGCAAACAGTAGCCGTAATTTTGGTCTGGAACTAGAACTTAGTCATCATAATAAAATCGGTAAATTCATATATAATGTAAAGGCTATAGCTACAATTACCCGTCAGAAATATCTTACTGCAATTCAGAATGGACCTTATGCAAATTCTTATGATAAATGGCGTAATGACAATCTTAATAACCGTTATCAGGGAATACAGTTTGGCTATGAATCGGCAGGGCGTTTTCAGAATTGGGATGATATATGGAATTATACTATATATCATGAAAATGATGTATTGCCAGGAGATTATAAATATTTGGACTGGAATGGTGATGGAGAAATAAGTAGTCTTGATGAACATCCTTATTGCTTTGATCAAACTCCTTGGATGAACTATAGTTTGAGCTTTGATTGTGTATATAAGAATTTTGATTTTAATATTTTATTTCAGGGTTCTGCTTTAGGTTCCATGTCATACGAAGAACCACTGTATGCAATTTGGGGACAGAATGGCGGTGGTGCACTTAAGCAATATTGGGATCGCTGGCACCCTGTTGATGCGACGGCAGATCCTTATGATCCTGCAACGGAATGGGAAAGTGGTTATTATGCTTACACAGGACATTCTCCTTATTCTAATTCAGAGTTCAACCGTGTAAGTACAGCATATTTGCGTCTCAAGAGCATAGAGATAGGTTATACCGTACCACGTCTGAAAATCTTGCCAACAATAAGTTTACGTATATATGCCAATGCATACAATCTGTTTACTATTACAGGAGTGAAGTTTGTAGACCCAGAACATCCTAGTGATGATAATGGACGTCTTTATCCTCTTAATAAAACATATACATTGGGATTGCAGTTATCATTCTAACTAATGAACTTAAATATTAAGAATTATGAAAAAGATATTAATGTTAATGGCAGCGGTTACTTTAATGGCATCATGTGTGGATCTTGATGTTCCGCCAAAAAATGTTGTTACATCAGATCAGCTACTTTCAGACGAGTCAAATATAGATATTTATATGGCACGTCTTTATAGCTATATGCCTTATGAAGACTTTAAGTATCAGGGGCAATGGGGATTTGAATTCAATGGTTGGTTGGTGTCGCTTGGCATCGAGGGCACAGGTGAGTGTCTTGATCGTGATGGAATCTGTACCGCTTTTACAGGTGAAGATACTCCTTATTGGGGTATGGCATTTAAGGAATTACGTGATGCTAATTATTTATTGGAGACACTTCCTAAGTATAAGGATAGCTATTCTGAGACTATGTATAATCATTATTTAGGAGAGGCTTATTATATCAGAGCGACAGTGTTTTATACAATGGCGAAACGCTTTGGCGGTGTGCCTCTTGTGACAAAAGTTATAGATTATCCATCTACATCTGATAAATTGGAGATTCCACGTTCTTCTGAGGAAGATACTTGGAATCAAGTTCTGGCTGACTATGACAAAGCTATAGAATTGTTAATGCCAGAAAGTCCTAAAAGTGGATATTCTAATAAATACAAAGCTTTGGCTTGGAAGTCTGAAGCTATGTTATATGCCGGTACTGTGGCTAAGTATAATCAAACGGTGACAGGCAATCTTACTGGTTTGGGGCAGAAGACGGGTACACGTGTTATTGGTTTTGCACCTGATAGATGGGAAGTCGATGCTAAGAAATATTTCGCAGAATCATATAATGCAGCCAAGGAAATTATTAATAGTAAAAAGTATAGCCTCTATATGAAAAAATGGAGCAATGGTGATTCTGAAGCTCAATATCAGAACATGGTAGATATGTTTTTTGATGATGATAGTCCTGAGAATATTGATGTAAAAGAATATCTTTATCCGACTAGCACACATGCTTATGATGCTTATAATTCACCGTTTATATACCATAGCCCATTGTCTTGCGGCATGTGTCCAACTTTAGATTTTGTTCAACTTTTTGATGGTTTTGACCATTACAAAGATGGAACAATACGTGTGACAGATGGAGAGTCTAATGGTAAAGGCCATTATCTTCTTTATGATAGTCCTCTGGATTTTTTCAAGAATGTAGAACCTCGATTGAGAGCCGATATCATTTATCCAGGTGATGTGTTCAAAGGAGATGTTCAGGAAGTGCGTACAGGATGTTATACTGGCAATACACCAATAAGTCCTTTGTTTGAGGATTATTCTTATGCTACATCTGAAAAAACGTACCAACAGCTAGAAGCATATACAAAGAAACCAAAGACTTTGTATCTTAGTCCAAATGCAAATTCTAGTCAGGAACTAGTTACTCTAGAAGACGGGACTACAATAAATGCTTCTGGAGCTAATGGTCCATTCTATGATAATGGTGAGGCTTGTCTCACTGGACTCATGGTAAGGAAATATCTTAATCCGGATCCTTCTGCAGAAATTGGTGAAGGAAAGTCATCACAGCATTTTATTCTTATGCGTTATGCAGAGGTGTTGCTTAATATGGCAGAATCGGCCATGGAATTGTCTTTGTCTGGTGTTACTTCTCCTGATGGCGATGATTTGTTGCAGCAGGCTACAGATGCTGTTAATATGATAAGACAGCGTGCTGGAGCAGTGATGCTTACCAAAAAGCTAGATAATACCAATGTCGGTCGTAATGTAATACGTCGTGAACGTAGAAAAGAATTGGCTTTTGAATCAAAAACCAAATGGGATTTGCGTCGTTGGCGCGTTCAGCATTATGAAGGACGTGACGGCTTCTGGGGTGAAGAACGAGATAAAAGTACGTATAGTAACAATAGTGAATATCGTTTCCGTGGTTTATATCCGTTTTATTCTACAAAAGCCAGGAAATGGTTTTTTGATGAACATTTCCAAACTATTTGCCAGAAGACTTTCAGTTATAATATTCTTGATTATTATTGGTCAATACCAAGTGATGAAGTTACAAAGAGTCCTTATATAGACCAACAGCCAAATAGATAATTAAATATGATATACATATGAAAAAAATATTGTTAAGTATAATGTTGTCAACATCTTTTGTTTTTTCTTCTTGTGATGTTTTTGAAATAGACAATTATGAAGAACCAAAGGAGACGATAGAAGGTGAAGTAGTTGATGCCGAAACGGCTGATTCTATTTTGACAGATCAGGGAAGTGAAGGAATTCGTGTGCGTATGACTCAACTTGACTATGGTGATAATGCAGATCATAATCCTGATTTTTATTGTATGTCGAATGGAACATTTCGCAATACCAAAATTTTCGAGGGCCTTTATAATGTTCGTATAGATGGTCCTTTTGTTCCTATTGTTCGCGAGAATGATAAAGGTATTCCTATTGCTGATGATACTCAGACACTAAAGATTAAAGGTACTACTCATGTGCATTTTACTGTCAGACCATTCCTGAGAGTAGAATTTAATGGATATCCTACGGTTTCTAATGGACAGATTACAGCAAGGGTTAAGGTCTCTCGTGGTATTTCCAGAGAAGAATTTAAAAATCTTGTAGAGCCGATGGGAAATTATGATGAGTCTTATACTAATGTGACTGATATACAGTTATTCGTTAGTTATTCGTCATCTGTAGGGTATAGGGCTCGTGATGAACGATGGTCAAATCGAATAGAATACTCTGGAAATTCTTTTGATGAATTATTGGGTACGGCTGTGACAATAAAGTCTACTAAAGGACAAACTATTCCTTCCGGACGCCATGTGTGGGTACGTGCAGCAGCGCGTATAAATTATGACACTCCTGTTGGCAGTGGTACTCGTCGTTGGAATTATTCAGAACCTATGGAAGTTATAATACCGTAATTAAGATTGTTTTAGGAAAGTGTACTATTGAATAGTTACTATTCATAGTACACTTAATTGTTTGAATTTTGTCTTAATTATGTAATATGAAAAAAATATAATATGAAGAAATACGTGTTCTTTGCATTTGTATTATTGATACAATATGGAGTAAATGCAAAATCGTTAAATGGACCTGTTGATTTTGTTAATACTCTGGTAGGAAGTGACTCTAAAGAATCTTTATCTACAGGTAATACTTATCCTGCTATTGCTTTGCCTTGGGGTATGAATTTCTGGTCTCCTCAAACTGGGGAGATGGGGGACGGTTGGGCTTATACTTATCATTCTGATAAGATTCGGGGCTTTAAACAAACTCATCAACCGAGCCCATGGATAAATGATTATGGGCAATTTTCTATTATGCCGGTTTCTGGTAAGATTGTATTTAATCAGAATGAACGTGCAAGTTGGTTTTCACATAAGACAGAAGTAGCAACTCCTTATTATTATAGGGCGTATCTTGCTGATTATGACGTAACTACAGAAATCGCTCCGACTAAAAGAGCGGCTGCCTTTAGGTTTACTTTTCCTGAGAATGATTTGTCAAGTGTCATTATTGATGCGTATGATAAAGGCTCTTATGTAAAAATAATTCCTTCTGAAAATAAAATCATTGGTTATACAACTAAGAATTCTGGTGGTGTTCCTGATAATTTCAAAAATTATTTTGTTATGGTCTTTGATAAACCTTTTGCATATAAAGCTGTTGTAAGAAATGAAAATATAGACACTTGTTCACTAGAAGTTTCAGATAACCATTCTGGTGCTATAATAGGTTTTAAAACATCAAAAGGAGAAAAAGTAAATATGAAAGTAGCATCTTCTTTCATTAGTATTGAACAAGCCGAAATTAATATGGAAGAACTTGCTGGTAAATCCTTTGATAAGGTTGCTGAAGATGGTCGTGATATATGGAATAAAGTTTTGGGCAGAATAGAAGTTAAGGATGAAAATATTTATCATAAAAGGACTTTTTATTCTTGTCTTTATAGATCTCTCCTGTTTCCGAGAGAATTTTATGAGTATGATAAAAATGGTAAAGTAATGCATTATAGTCCGTATAATGGGAAAATACTTCCAGGATATATGTATACAGATACCGGATTTTGGGATACATTCCGTTGCTTATTTCCATTTTTAAATCTAGTTTATCCTAGCGTGAGTGAGAAAATTCAAGAAGGTTTGGTCAATGTTTACAAAGAAAGTGGCTTTTTGCCAGAGTGGTCCAGTCCTGGTCATCGTGGTTGTATGGTGGGTAATAACTCTGCTTCAGTCGTTGTTGATGCCTATCTTAAAGGTGTGCGAGGTTGTGATACTCAAACTCTTTGGAATGCGGTCATACATGGTGCCAACAGTGTTCATCCGGATATTCAGTCAACAGGCAGATATGGTTATAAAGAATATAATAAACTGGGATATGTACCATGTAATACAGGCATAAATGAGAGTGCAGCTCGAACCTTAGAATATGCATTTGATGATTGGAGTATCTATCAGTTAGGGAGAGCTCTTGGAAAGTCGAAAAAAGAAATAAATATTTATGCTAAGCGTGCAATGAATTATAAAAATCTGTTTTACAAAAAGTATAATTTGATGAGTGGAAGAAATGTTGATGGCTCTTTTGAGGCAAATTTTAATCCATTTAAGTGGGGGGGGGCTTTCACAGAAGGAAACAGTTGGCATTATACATGGTCTGTGTTTCATGACCCCAAAGGTTTGATTGAATTGATGGGAGGTTATGATAAATTTAATGTAATGTTAGATTCTGTATTTGTTTTGCCTCCAATATTTGATGATAGTTATTATGGCAGTGTTATTCATGAAATACGTGAAATGCAGATAATGAATTTTGGAAACTATGCACATGGCAATCAACCTATTCAGCACATGATATATTTATATAATTATTCATTGCAACCTTGGAAATCCCAATATTGGGTAAGGCAAGTAATGAATAGACTTTATACGTCTGAACCAGATGGTTATTGTGGTGATGAAGATAATGGACAGACTTCTGCATGGTATGTGTTTTCTGCAATGGGATTCTATCCTGTATGCCCTGGTTCTAATCAGTATGTGTTGGGAACGCCATATTTTAAGAGCATGAAGGTTCATTTGGAAAATGGACATATTTTGGAGATAAATGCAGATAATAATGCAGATAATAATGTTTATATTCAGTCGATGAAAGTAAATGGTGTGAATTATACAAAAAACTATCTTTCTCATGAAGATATAATAAAAGGAATGAAGGTAGATTTTGATATGAGTGACATTCCTAATAAATCACGTGGTATTAATATTAAAGATTTGCCATACTCTTTTAGTGATAATATTAAAAAATAGATTACAATGAATAAAATATATTATATAGGAAAGGTTATGTTTGTCATAGCTTTATTGACATTCTGTCCTTTATCGTTGTTTGCGGAGATTCATACAAAATCAGAATTTGCTATTATGAGTGATGTTATAAAAGATAACAGACCTCCTGTGGCAGATAGATTGTTTTATTCTGAAGCCGTAGAAAAGCAGATAATTCGTGTTACGGAGCTTCTCAAAAATACAAAATTAGCATTGATGTTTACTAATTGTTTTCCGAACACTTTGGATACAACAGTGCATTTTCGTAAAGGCAAGGATGGAAAACCTGATACTTTTGTTTATACAGGTGACATTCATGCAATGTGGTTAAGAGATTCGGGAGCTCAAGTATGGCCTTATGTGCAATTTGCTAACTCTGATCCGAAATTAAAAAGAATGTTGGAAGGGGTAATTAGACGACAATTTAAATGTATAAATATAGATGCCTATGCTAATGCATTCAATGACGGTGCTATTCCTAATGGGGAATGGATGACAGATAAAACAGACATGAAGCCCGAATTACATGAGCGTAAATGGGAGATTGATTCTTTGTGTTATCCACTTAGATTGGCTTATCAATATTGGAAGATAACTGGAGATAATAGTATCTTTGACGAAGAATGGATTAATGCAATAACTAAAATACTTGAAATATTTAGAGAACAGCAACGTAGAAAAGGTGTTGGAAGTTATAAATTCTTGCGTGTTACAGATAGAGCATTGGACACTGTTAATAATAATGGATTTGGTGCCCCTGTTAATCCGGTTGGACTTATAGCTTCTAGTTTTCGTCCATCAGATGATGCTACGACATTTCAGTTCTTAATTCCTTCTAATTTCTTTGCTGTATCCTCATTGAAGAAGGCTGCAGAAATATTGAAAAAAGTAAATAAAAATTACGATTTATCTGTTCAATGTATTTCTCTTGCCAGTGAAGTTGATGCCGCATTAAAGAAATATGCAGTATATAGTCACCCTCAATATGGAAAAATATATGCTTTTGAAGTTGACGGATTTGGCAATCAATTATTGATGGATGATGCAAATGTCCCAAGTCTTCTTTCTATGCCATATTTAGGTGATGTTAAGGTTGATGATCCAATTTACGTTAATACAAGAAAGTTTGTATGGAGTAAAGATAATCCTTATTTCTTTAAAGGAAAAATTGGTGAAGGTATTGGTGGACCTCATGTTGGTTATGATATGATTTGGCCTATGAGTATAATGATGAAAGCATTTACAAGTAGTGATGATAAGGAGATAAAAGACTGTATAGCTATGCTTATAGATACAGATGCAGGTATGGGATTTATACATGAGTCTTTTAATAAAGATGATGCATACAATTTTACAAGGGCTTGGTTTGCATGGCAAAATACTCTTTTTGGAGAATTAATATTAAAGATTATTAATGATGGAAAGGTGGATTTGCTTAATAGCATAAAATAATTCGGCGTTTATTAATACAATATTAAAATATATATAATGAATAGATTGTTGATTTATGTGTTGCTAATGCTTGTTTCCTTAATGGTATGGTCTCAGCAGCCTAAATCCCATTCTTATATAGATGATGATTGGGAAAAATTTCCTCTTTAATAACTTATAATTTTCAATCTTTTTTCCAGATAAATAGAAACTTCTAGATTCTTGAAAAATCTAGAAGCTTCTAGAAGAAAAATACAAATGTCGTATGGGAAGTCTTTTGTCGTCAGCATACTGATATTTGAATAATATTATTTTTAAGTTAAGAGAATTAAGATAGTAATTTAGCGGTATCAGATATGACGTTATAGGGAGATTAACAATATTTTCTCTTGCTTATATCATAAATTTGTTATAACTTTGCATCGAAATTATTGACATAACAATTTGTTACAAGAGAAAAATTAAAGAATATGGAGTGGCTCGAAGGGCTTTTCAATATACATTCATCGGTACAGACGGTGATTATTATCTCGCTAATCATTGCTTGCGGACTTGCATTGGGCAAGGTCAAAGTAATGGGAATATCATTGGGGGTAGCCTTTGTCTTTTTTATAGGTATTCTTGCCGGTCATATTGGATTTTCCATAGATCCGGTTATACTTGACTATGCTGAGACGTTCGGACTGTCTATGTTCGTTTACTGTCTTGGACTTCATGTGGGACCAAACTTCTTCGGTTCTTTGCGTCATGAGGGTATGGCTTTGAATTTATGGAGCCTTGCCGTGATTATTGCAGGTACGGCGTTCGCCTTGATATTGGTACCTATTACCGGAGTGAGCTTGCCTGATATGGTGGGACTATTATGTGGAGCCACTACAAATACTCCGGCACTTGGTGCTGCAACGCAGGCTCTTGGACATTTGGGAATACATTCAGGAAGTTTGGCTCTGGCTACGGCAGTGACATATCCGCTTGGTGTATTGGGAGTTATAATGGCAATGGTTTTCATACGCAAATTATTTGTAAAGCCGGATGATTTGGAAGTAAAACCGCTTACAGATGACGACCATACTTATATAGCACAGTTCATTGTGGCAAATCCTGCCCTGGAGGGTAAGACGATTGCGGGAGTGACACAGATGACGCATTTGAAATTCATTATTTCCAGAGTCTGGCGAAACGGTGAGGTAATTGTACCAACGGCACAGACTCTACTTCAGAAAGATGACAGTCTGCTGGTGATTACCAATAAAGAAGATGAGGGGGCAATGGAAATCCTCTTCGGGCGTAAGGTTGACAAGGATTGGAACCGTGAAAAGATAGACTGGAATGCCATAGACTCTAATGTGGAGAGTAGGGTGCTGGTTTTGACAAGAGCTGCATTGAACGGCAAGCGTCTTGGTGCTCTTGACTTGCGCAATTCATACGGCGTGAATGTGAGTCGTGTGATACGTGGAGATATAAAGCTACTTGCCACGAATGATTTGCGATTACAATATGGTGACCGTGTGACGGTAGTGGGAAGGCATGAGGCTGTTAACAATGTAGAAGGATTTATTGGAAATTCAGTAAAGACACTGAATGAACCTAATATAGGGAGTATATTCTTTGGAATAATTCTTGGTCTTGCACTGGGCACAATTCCAATTTCTGTGCCGGGAATGGAAAGTCCTATAAGACTTGGTATTGCGGGGGGACCGATAATAATGGGTATCATCGTGGGGGCTTTGGGACCAAAATTGCATTTCATATCATATACAACACGCTCGGCATCTCTGATGCTCAGAAAACAGGGGCTCAGCATATATCTTGCCTGTCTTGGACTTGATGCCGGTAAGGATTTCTTTGCCACAGTGGTACGCCCGGAGGGAATAATGTGGATAGTCATAGGTTTCCTGATAACAATAGTACCGATTATAATAGTAGGTCTTATAGCTTTGAAGACCCATAAATATGATTTTGGTACAATCTGCGGTATATTATGTGGAGGAATGGCAAATCCGATGGCACTAGGTTATGCAAATGATACATTGAAAGGTGACACGGCATCTGTGAGCTATGCTACCGTGTATCCTCTTGGGATGTTTGTAAGGGTGGTAATCGCGCAAATGCTGATAATGTTCTTTGTCTAGAATTCTGCCGGTATGTTGAATTCCATGGTCTTGCCAGTTTGGGGATGACGGAAGATAATATGCTGCGCATGAAGATAAAGACGGTCTGCTTTCTCACCGTACAGAGGGTCTCCAAGAATAGGATTGTCCAATCCTTCACTGTGTGCACAATGTACACGAAGTTGATGAGTCCTGCCGGTATGAGGAAACAGTTCTATTCTGTTGTTGCCGTATTTTATATATTCTGTTACAGCCTCTTTTCCTAATTCATGATCGACAAGCTGGCGCGGACGGTCATTGAGGTCAGGACGTAACGGCAGATTTATCATTCCTTTCTGTTTTGTGATTTCTTTCTGCAATAAGGCTACATACTGTTTTTTTACTTCATGATGCAGAAACTGTTGCTGGAGATTTCTGTAAGCATCTATGTTTCTGGCAATAATCATTATTCCGCTGGTATCCATATCAAGGCGGTGGACTATCAGAGGACTGTCGGCATCAGGATACCGGTGGCGCATAATGCTGTATACACTTTCCCGATTGCTCTTGCCAGGTACGCTGAGCATACCGGAAGGCTTGTTGACAACTGCGATGTATTCATCTTCATATATTATTTCCAGTTGTCTGTCATTGTCTGATTCAAGAGGGTTAGGTGCTACTTCCAGTCCCTGCAACATCCATTTTAGTATAGGCTTGCACTTGTTGTTGCATGCCGGATAATAATGCAGATGATGGCGAATTTCCTGTTTAGGACTTTTTCCCCACCAGAACATTGCCATGGAAATAGGCTTGAGATTATGCATGAAGGCATATTGCAGCAGTTTGGGTTCACAGCATTCTCCACTTCCCGCCGGAGGAATCTTTCCTTCATATTCATGGAATATGTCAATGAGATTTTTCTGTTCCCCACGTGCATTGAGCATCACGAAGTTGGAAAACAGCCAGTTCTGCAAGCTGTCGCTCATCTGTCTGCGTTGCTGTTTCAGTGAATTTATCCTACTGTTGATGTCTGAAAGTTTTTTTTCTGATTCCGCAATTAGAGTGCTGAAATGCTTTTTCAATCTGTGAAGTTCTGCTTTCATGAATTGTGATTCACCGATAAGAGCTTTTTCTTCATCTGCAGACAGAGAGTCTAACCTTTTCATGTCACGTTTCTGCTTGGCAGTCTTTATCTGCTGCTTGAAATCATCTATGGCGGATTCTGCTTCGTTGTGAATGTTTTTACATTCAGCAATGGCAAGTTGGCACTCCTGACTGTTCTCCATTGCTGATATTTGTCGGTTGACAGCGGTAATCAGTGTTTCATGTCTTTTGAAATAACCATCAGGCTGCAGATAATCAAATACAGCAGGTACAAAACCTTCCCAGTCACTCCTTCCACATATCTGACCACTGTATCCGGCAAGAAAAGACGTTTCGCCATCCTTATTCTTTACGATGAGGACACCAAACATTTTGCCATCTGCAATTTCCCGTCCAAAGTCATCTCCGGCATGAGCCAATAGCAACTTCTGTACTTCAGTGGCAGCCGCAATACAGGTTTCTGATGGTTCGTAATAGAAAGGATTGGTAAACATAACAGGAATATATTTATAAGTAAATTCAGGTGCAAAATTAATATCAATTATTGAGAAATGAGAATTTATCGCATTACATTTTGCGTATTTTTGGCAGTCTAAAGAAAAAAGACTAATTTTGCGGAGATAAATTAAAGCAATAACTATAATGTCTACTATAAAAGAATTGATGAAATCGCAGGATTTCAATGCTGTGAAGGAAGTATTACGTAAAGAGTATAAAGATATCAAGGATATAAAGAGCTTTGAAGATACCTTTGAGACCATTTGCCGTATAAATCCCACCTATGATTATTTTGACAGTATAATTTTAATTAAGAAAAGCGGTAATGCTGTGCGTGTAACCAATACTCATCTGGGAAGTCTTAGTGATCTTGCCGGTCGCAACTATAAGAAAGAAAGTGGTATAACTGATGTTGAGGCTGCAGCCCACAGTCTGTATCAGATTGTGGCTCATACATACGAGACAGAACGTTATAAAGACCATTTAAGTGATTGGGAAGATGATATGGGTGACTTTATGAATCCTCAGAAGGCAAGAATTGTAAGATAAAGAATATATACTTTTATTTTCAGGTCTTTGTGTTAATAGTGCAGAACATGTATATGATTTTTTACCAAAAAGTTTTGTCATTATAAAAAAACACCATACCTTTGCATTTGAGTTATAAATACATATTATAAAAATAGAAATAAAGTTCCTTGAGAGAAGGGACATAACAATTAAAAAATTAAGTTATGAAAAAAATTATTTTAGTAGCAGCTTTGATGCTCTCATCAGTTGCCACTTTTGCACAGCATGCTGTTGGTTCTATCACACTTTAACCTAAAATAGGTCTCAACATTGCAAGCGTTACTAACGGTAATGACATAGATCCTCGCTTTGGTGTCGCTGTCGGTGCAGAGTTTGAGTATCAAGCAACAGACTTTTTTAGTATCTCTGCCGGTGCTCTTTATTCTATGCAAGGATTTAAATATGATAAAGGTACTGCAAAATTAGATTATATCAATATCCCAATTATGGCTAATGTATATGTTGCAGATGGATTTGCTGTGAAATTAGGTGTTCAACCTGCTTTTAATGTTAAGGGCAGTGTAAAAGAAGGTGATGTTGAAGTTGATGATAATGATGTTGAATCATTTGATTTCTCTATACCTGTAGGACTTTCGTATGAATTCAATAACTTTGTAGTTGAAGGTCGCTATAATTGGGGTATTACTAAAATCGAGACAGGTTATAAACCAAAGAATAGTGTATTCCAGATTACACTTGGTTATAAATTTGATCTATAAAAACGGATACATATAAACTTATATATGGTAATAAATTGACCGTCACAGACATTTGTCTGTGGCGGTTTTTCTATAAATATAGTCCAAAAACATAGCGAGAAAACTCAAAAATCATAGTTTATTTAAGAAGATATTGTTTAATTTTGTATCTGTAATCTAAAAAAAGAAACTTCTAAGCAATCTATATATCATGAAGAGTCTGGTAAAATCATTTGTTATATTGTGCATATTCTTATTGACTATAATGCCCTCTGCTGCCGGCGACTTATTGCTAAGGGGTAAACAAATATCTATTTCAGACGGACTTCCGTCAAATACAGTCAACTGGATGGTACAGGATCGTGATGGATATATTTGGATAGCTTCCGCAAACGGGCTGTCCAGATATGACGGATATTCATTTCTAAACTACAATCCATTACCAATAAGTCCAACGCAAATGGTCTCAGGACATATTGATTTCATGATAAGTGATACTAAAAATAATCTGATATGGGCTTTCACTCAACAGCACGATATGATTTGCTATAATCTCAGCAAATCCAGATTTGTAGACTTCTCAACTTACATAACTAAAATGCCTAATTTCTATTACAAGATGCTGACGCAAGACGGCTTATGGGTATGGGATGATGAGGTCGGAGCCAGAAAAATTTCATATAACGGGAACGATTTTACAATAAAAGATTTCTCTAAAAGGAATCATTTGCTACCAACTGACAAAATCAGAAGTGTTGCAGAAGACGACAGACACAATATGTGGCTGAACACAGACTGGGGACTTGTTATGATTGACAAGCATAATAAAGTGCATCTGGAATTCCGCAAGAGCAATTTAGTAAAAATGTCAAAAAACAGATTGCCTTTTGTAAACACTCCGAATCTCAAGTTTACACAAAACACAAAAGGGTTTGATTTTGCGGCAGACAACATGGGAAATCTACACATTGTAACTCCGGAAGGCAAGAAGAAAATACTGCATCTGCTTGATGATAAAAGTATCATCAATGGCAGAACTGCGAATTTTACGATGGATGTTGACTCTAAAAAACACAGAATATACATAGCCACATACGGAAACGGACTATTTGTCTACAACTATATAGATGATACATTGTTGCACTACACTGCGGAAGATGATCAGCCAATAATAAAAACGGACTTCTTATTGAACATTCTGTTAGACAGAAGTGGTTGCCTGTGGATATGTTCTGCAATGGGAGTATTTAAAATAGTAGAAGAGAATGATATCAACGTTTCTTTTGTCTATCCACAACCAGAGATAAAAGGTGAATGGAACAACTATGTTAGAAAATTGTTTTCTCTAGACAATGGAAAAATTCTGGCAAGTACAAAAGAATGCAATTTGTTTGAATATAGTCCTGATAATGGAAGTATCAAGAAGACCGTAAGTTCAGAAGCCTGTGTTTATGCATATCTCAAAGATAGGGATGGGCATATGTGGACTGGTACAAAGGGAGCTGGATTTATGGTTGACGGTAAAAAATATAAATATAATGATGCTATACATAATATACCTATAAATGAAATTTTTGATATTCTGCAAGACAAATATGGCAGAATATGGATTGCGACATGGGACGGAGGACTGTTGCAGACTAAATATGAAAGCGGTAAACCGATGATATTCAGGCAATATCTGACAAAAAGCTATGGAGAGAGACGCCTGCATGATTTAACGATAGACTATGATGGACGTTTATGGATTGCTACCAACAGCGGGCTGTACATGGTGGATACAAACAAGAAAAGAATCACTAATGCCGACATTAACAGATATAATGTGTCAAATGGAAAATTCCCTTTTGACGAAATACTTTCTTTGTCATTGACAAGCAAGGGGGAATTGCTGGCTGGTGGCCTTGGTGGCATGACAATATGCAAGATTGAAGGAAATTATCTGAAATATGACTTTAAAAGTCAGGCTAATGGACTTATAAACAACAATGTGCGTTCTATGGTAGAAGATGACGATGGTAATATATGGGTAGCTACAGAAGAAGGTATGTCACGAATAAACAGACAATATCAGGATATAAAGAACTATACATTGAGTGATGAACTGAGAAGTAATATATATACAGAAGGAAGCGTGGTGAAACTGAAAGACGGCAGACTTATGTTTGGTACCAATCGTGGCATAACTATAATAACTCCCAAGAACATACATGCCTCTTCTGCAGATAACATGAGAATAAGATTCACAGATATATTTGTAAATGGAGCTTCTGTTTACAATAATACAGAAGATATTAAAATAACGCCATCTCTCAATAATATAAAAAAAATATCCGTGGCATACGACCAGCGCAGAATATCAGTTTATTTTTCCAACTTCGATTATAACAATCAATCTGCAATTCTCTATCAATATTATCTTGAGGATATTGATAAATCCTGGCGTGAGACAACTAATGTAAACCATGCCGACTTCGGCGATTTGGTTCCAGGAGCTTATCGTCTTCATGTAAGAGCTTTGACTCCGGGAGGAAGGTGGACAGAAGAGAATACTCTAGATATAATAATACGTCAACCTTTATACAATACCATTTGGGCATGGATGGTATACCTTACCTTTATAGGAATGGTGGCATATTATCTGTATAGATTCTGGCATCGCAATTTTGAATTGCAGCAGGAAATGAAAGTAAACAAAACTCTTACTGATTTCAGAATAAACTTTTTTACCCATGTGTCTCATGAGTTCCGTACTCCACTTGCGATAATACAGTCTGCTATAGCAAAACTAACAGTAAACGGACAGACAGGTGTATCAAGAGCCACTATGCAATCATTGAAAAGAGGTACATCGAGGATGCTCAAACTCGTAAACCAACTTATGGAATTCAGAAAACTCTCTACCGGGAATATGCCGTTGGAACTTGAAAAAGAAGACATAATTTTCTTTATCCGCAACATATATCAGGACTTCTGGGCGCTTGCACAACAAAAAGATATTTCTTATAATATAAGGACTTTTGCCAAGAGTTACAATTTGGCTTTTGACAGACATAAGGTAGAAATGATATTGTCAAACATTATCTCCAATGCCGTAAAATATACTCCAATACGTGGTAATATATTATTGGAAGTGAAACAGAAAAAAGAAGGGCTGGAAAACATAGTTGTAACGATAACAGATGACGGTCCCGGCATTACAAAAGAGCAACAGAGATATATGTTCACAGAATTCATGAATGGAAATGTCTCTACGGGCGGTATGGGTATAGGACTGTATATGGCTTACCGTATGGCAAATATTCACAAAGGAAGCCTGACATATAAGAGAATAAATGATGAAGGTGGAAGCGTATTCACTATAACTCTGCCTGCCGATGAATCCGTATATACTGAAGATGAATATAAGAAAGAAACGGCTATAAACGAAAGCGGTATTTCGGAAGAAGAACATCTGCAATTGTTGCGTGAACTTCAGACTAATCCTATAAATGACATAACAATTGAGATAATAGAAGATGATGCTGATATGCTGGAACAGATAAAAGAAGAATTGTCTGTATATTTTAAAGTTGATGCTTTTATGGATGGCAAAAGCGGACTGGAAAATATCATGCAGAAACATCCGCAACTTGTGATAAGTGATATTATGCTGCCGGATATGACAGGATTCGATATACTTGCCAAGGTAAAGCAGAACAGCATTGTGGCATCTATACCTTTTATTATATTGACAGCTCTTGATGATGACAGCAAGCGACTTAAATCCATTAAGCAGGGAGCAGATGACTATATGGTAAAGCCATGTAATCCAACTCTTCTTGTAGCCAGGGTTCTGCAACTGATTAAACAAAAGAAAGAAATAGAACCGGCTGCAAAAGAAAATAAAGAAATTGAAACTGACAAAGAAACGGAGATTCTTGTTTCTGTATCTGATAAATATTTCAGTGACAGACTAAAGGTTATAGTTAACAATCATATCAGTGACCCTAACTTTAATATAGACAGACTCTCAGAACTTATGAATATGAGTCGTACAAAAATTTACTATATGATGAAGCGTGTCACCGGTCAGACCCCTAACGACTATATTCAGAATGAACGGTTGAAAACTGCTTCTGAGATGATATTAGAAGGTGGACTGACAATATCTGAGATAAGTATAAAAGTGGGCTTCCAAAGTTCAGCATATTTTACAAGATGCTTTAAAAACAAGTTTGGAGTGACTCCTGGTAAATATTGCGGTTAAGCAAAAATGACCATAGTAAAACTACTAACCTGCATAATTCATCTTCACCAAACTGTTGAATTTTGATTATTCTGTCCCTTTGTACTGTTTGATATTACATTCCGGTTTTACGGCAATAAATAAAGGTGCGGAACTGACCCTAATGAACGTTTTCTTCTCAACGATATATACAGTGCTTAGCATGATTCGCTTCGGTGCCTTCTTGTAAGAAGCTATGAAATGATAAAGGAACAAATAGGCGATTACGAACAGTGTTTTTTTTGCTTATGCTTTTCTCCTTGCGCATAGTTAGCTGAGAGCTCAGCACATCACCTGACCGACACGCTGGCAGACCATCTCCTCGTAACTATGCTTAAAAAAGCCTTTTCACGTGCACGCAGAGTTGCTCTCAAAATCTCAGAGAGACTTGCAAGTGGGGTTTACTGATTACTTACTTCAGTATCATCCTACACGATGCAGTTTCCTGAATTTCACGAACAAAGGCATTATAAAGACTATTGCGACAAAAGAAAACACCAGCCCTCCGGTGACACCAGTGGCAAAAGAAAACCAGAAAGGTTCTTCCTTGGCGTAGGCAAAGAAAGGTATCAAGCCCATAATGGTGGAAGATACCGTCAGAAAAACGGGTATAATCTTGTGGTTATAAGCCCGGACAAACTGCTTTATCGTCCCATCGAGACCATCATTGTTTGATGTTCTCCGGAGAATATTATACTGGTTCATAATATAAATACCCGAGTTGACGGTTATGCCGCACAGCAACACCAACGAGGCAAAACCGCCTGCTCCGAACTCTGCACCCGTGAAATAAAAGGTAAGGAATGTGCCTATCAGGGTGACCGGAATGATTGAAACAATCACCATCGTTGCTCTGAAAGATTCAAACAGAATAGTGCAGATGAAAAAGATGATGACCACGATAAGTAACACCAGCCAATACTTGACACCCTCTTCCTGCTGCTGGGGTAACACTGGACTGGAACATTTAAAACCAATGGGCAGTGTCTTGGTGAAATGTTCTATCACATCATGAATATATTCACTTTCATAATCATAATTGCCAAGCACGTTGAAGGCAATGTTAAGCACGTATTCCTGGTTCTCTCTATGGATGACGTTCTTGGCTGTACGCTTCGCAATCTGCATCAAATCGGGCACTGAAACGGCTGAACCTGCGGCACTGACAGAGGAATTATTCAGGTGCCACAAGTCGAATTCGTCATAGGTTGAAGGCTTCAGGCAGATGTCTGACGAGACATATCTGTCATGATAATGTCCCACCCAATTCATCTTCAGCATGTCTGCCAGGGAACTGTGCACGCTCCATGCCGACTGTCGGGCTAGTGCAAACTTATCGAGAGAATAGCGCATATAGTACTCATCCTCTTCTATATCCCTGCCGGGAGTTTCAATGATAATATCCTGCACACGCTCGTTATCCCTCATGTAGTCACAGATGTCCTCTGCCAGCCTGTACAACTGATTGTAGTTGAAGCCAGAAACCACTATCCGGTCCCGTCGACTCTGTAGGTTCAGTGCATTACTGAACCCTTGCAGACTGACACCATGTGTGCTCCAGTCGGCTCCACCAATGGTGATGACCTTGCTAATGACCTTGTTTTCAAGAAAATAAGGGAAGGCTGTATTCTTCCATTCATCCCTGAACTTCACCTCCACTTGGGCACCGCGGCCGTCAATAGTTGTGGTGAAAGTCTTGATTTGCTTAAATGTCCGTAGATATTCCTCAAGAATCCTCACCTTCTCGTTCAGCTGACTAGCCCTGCCTCCCAAAGGCATCTGCGCCATAATCGTCAGGATCTTTTCCTGTTCTTCATCATGTTGTTCTTCGTTGAGAGATTCTGCAAACAGCTTCATCGAACCGCCCAGCACCGATGAGAGATTATCCTTGATGACCATTTGGAAGAAGTCACTTCCTATCGTTTCATTATACCACTTTTCATACCACACACCGTTTTCCGGGCTTTCTTCAGAGTAAGACATGTCTTCTGCGCCGAGATGGGCTGGCATGGCAAAGACAGGGACACCAAAAGCCAGCACCAGAAGAATGTAATATATCCATCTTCTTCTGCGGGTAAAGTTCAGATAGGCCGTATAGAATCTGTTCCACCGAATCACGGCGCGTCCATGTCTCAGCTTCCGGTGGTGACTGGTGTAGCGCATGGAGTCAACCAGCGACGGCACGAAGTAGTAAGCCACTAACAGCGACAGGGTGAGGTTTATAATGATTATCCAACCAAAATCGTAGAGATTCTCCCGTAGCTCGTCTGGCAAGAAAAAAATAATAATCAAAGAACCGATTGTGGTGAGCAAAGCTGCCAGTATGGCCTGAAATGCCTTGCGGTCATGATAATAGCTATAATGGTCTGCCATCACAATGGTGGAGTCGATAATCAGTCCAAGCGACACCGTCACACCTGCCAGAGAATATATATGAAGCTGCACCTTGAACAGCCAGTAAGCAATTATTGCTATAAGGAGATTTGCCGCTAAAGCAATGGCTATTATCGACAGATATCTCATATCTCGACTTGTCAGCCACACAAAAAACAGCAGCAATGCCAATGACATCAGGGTCTGGGTAATCAGCTTGAACAGTTCCTCCCGCTGGCCTTTAGCCTCATCATGGGCAAGTTCCACATGTACATTTCGGCTGATGGTTTGCTGAATACGGTCCATCTCCTCCTGCACCTTGTCAGAAAGAGAAATTACCTTTGCGTCAGCGGGTACATAGACATTCAGATAGATGGTATTCATTCCGTTGACCCGGAAATAGCTCCATGGCTCATAGTTCTTATAAGTGAACGAGGTAAGGTCATTCAGATAGAACATCCTGCCGTCGGAAGCAGTGACGGGCATCTGTTCCAGCGACTTGGAAAATTCAGCAGTAGTAAGATGCAGTGCTATTTTCTCGGTTTCATTATGCCCCTTGCCATGCCTGACCTCACCGATGATGTCATCACGACCTATAAAGTTTCTGATGGCGTCGGCAATGTTGTTCTCCGACAGTCCGCATGCAGCAAGCTTCACCGGATTATAGGTTATCTCTATATATCGGTCCGTTGTTCCGGTAAGTTCTATTCCTGATATTCCCGATATGTGCTCAAGGGGTCTGGAAATATTCTGCTCCACATAATTCTTAATCATATCAGGCTGCATATCAGCATTGATATTATAAGTGAGCAGGAGTTTCTTTTCGTTATGCGAAGCGGTGTTCATCTTCACATCACCACCGGACAGTGTGGGGTAACTGATGCCTTTAGGTAAATGACTGTAAGCCTGCCTGAGCAAAGAAGAAATTTCAAACCTGATGGAAGACACATCTGTCTCAGGTTTGAGTTTTATTTTGATTTCACTGTGACCGAAATAGGAATTCGATTCTATCTTTTCTATACCCTTTAGTGAAGACACCAGCCCTTCTATAGGAGACGTAACATTCTGTTCCACAACTTTGGCTGCCACAAAGGGCCAGTCTACACCGATGACAAAAGTCTTTCCCTGGCGCTCCATCGGTTCCGTGCCCACATCTATGAAAGGTGTAAGCGCGGCTCCGATGATCATCAGGATCACCATGGTAAGAATGACAGAGAATCTAGACAGTTTCATGGTTTTCTGTTATATATAGTGTAATAAACCATAGGCACGAAGAACAGGCTGATCAATGTTCCGACGGCCATACCGATAATGAGGGCAAGGGACAACGGATACTGCATATCTGCACCAATACTGCCTTTCGACATGAACGGAATCATGGCGAAGATGGTGGTCAGCGAGGTCATGATGATGGGGAGCAGGCGCTCATGACCGGCAACGAGAATGGCCTTCAGTAGCGGGATTCCGGTTCTGCGCAGCTTATTGATGGTATCAATCTTCAGAATGGAATCGTTAATGACGATACCGCTCATCACAATGATACCAATCATAGACATGATGTTCAGCGTCTCGCCGAAAAGCCATAGTCCAAGCACCACGAAAAACACGTCGATAACCATCTCAGAAAGGATAATGGTCGGCTGAACCATGCTCTCAAACTGTGCTGCAAGGATAAAAAACAGCAGTAACAATGAAACGACAAGGATTCCTGTTAGCTGGCCAACCAACTTTCTGCCGGAATAGTAGGCATCCGACATGCTGGTGGAAACATCTTCATGTTTCTGGTCATAATTTACCACAAATTGAATTATATCGTTAATTTCCGATGACGAAGCATTGATCTTGACGGGGTAATATTCACCGCCATCATTACCATAAAGGTGCTTGTAGCCATTTACGAATTTCTCGGTGATGATGTAGTTCAGAGGAACATCTATCCCGTCGCTCGACTTCACGGAACTCTGCATGATTATCCTTCGATCGTCATTATCGGCACCCAGAAGGACAGGCACATTGCTGGCACCTCGGTTTATATGGAGCACATCATTGCGACCGACGAGTTCCCGTAGGCGCTGAGACAACTGACTGTAACTGATTTTATAGAAGCTCATCTTCTCCACATCGGCCACCAGCTGCAGATTCTCTTCTGTAGTAACCGAAGGAACAGAGATATCGGGGAACCTGCGCCTCAGCGTATCCGTAAAAGCCTGTGCCTGGTCCACTCTGGGACGCTTTCCGTCACTATTCTGAAGCTGTATCATCAGGTCGGGTTCATCAGAAGAGAATATCATATTCAGTAGGTTTCCGGCAGGTTCAAACTTCACCGTAGCCTCAGGATAATGTGCCAGAATGTTCTCATGTATGCTGTCACAGGTGGCTTTCAGTGCCGACGGCGAAGCACACTTCAGATATATCAATGCTTCCGATGGTGTTATGTCGGGCGTATGGGACAACAGGAAGTCCTGTGTGCCAACCATCGAAGTGCTCGTGTGAATATCATGCTGTCCTTTCAGCAAGGCAAGAACCCGACTGTCGTTCTCCTGTGCCGAGATGCCGCTGTTCCAATCTATCGTCATCAGTACATCGGTATAGTCTATTCTTGGCAATGTCTGTTTGTCTATTGCGACAAACAAAAATATCGTTGCAGGAATGATGAGTATGAAGACCATGACACACAGGCGTGCATGACGAAGAATCCAATGCAGACAGCGCTCATATAATCCAAAAAGATAAGCATTACTCTTTTTCGCCTTATCAGCAGGAGCCTCGGCAGCTTTCCTGTAGTTCATATAGAAATAAACCGGCAACACCAGCATGGCAACAGCTAACGAAGCAAACAGGGAGATTGTGATGCCCATGGACTGATCGAAGAACAGAGCACCGGCTATGCCGCTCAGGAATATCAGCGGAACAAATACACTGCACGTGGTCAGCACCGAACTGAGCATAGGTGTGAAGACCTCACATGTTCCCTTGCCTATGGCATTTTCCAGTTTCATTCCGCCCCGCCATTTCTGCAGGATATTGTCTATCACGATGATGGAATTGTCTACAATCATACCCACACCGATAATAAGACCAGAAAGCGAGATGATGTTCATTGAAATTCCAATGACATTGAAGCAGATGAAGGTAATTATCAGCGAAAGCGGTATTGACAAAGCTACCAATATGGCAAGTATCCATCGGCGCATAAAAGCCAGCAGCACGAGGAATGTGAAGGTAGCAGCTGCCAGGAGGTTCCATTCAAGGTTGTTGATGGAATAAGAAAGAAGCTCCGTCTGGTCACGCGTGATGCTGAACTGCATTTCGGGATAGGCCTTCTCCAAGTCGCTGACAACGCCCGAGATGGCCTCTTTCAAGTCACTCATACGTGCATCGCTCTGCTTAATCACAGCCAGAGAAATACAATTCCGGCCGTCATGGCGAATGATGCCATTTTGTAATGCAGGCCGTTCCTCTATTGTGCAGATGTCTCTTAGCTGGAACAATCTGTCTTCATGACGGACAATGATATTCTTGATATCGTCAATTGTCAGTATCTGACTGTCGAAATGAATGTTATATCTGTAGATACCATCAGCTATAGTAAGGGCCTCAAGCTTAATGTTATTGTCACTGATAGCATGCTGAAGGTCTTCTTCTGTGATTCCGAGCGCCGTCATCTTGTCCTCATCAGGCACACATACAATCTCGGAAGAAGTCACGCCGCTGATGTCAACCATGGCCGTAGAAGGCAACTGCTCTATTCGTTTTGCCACGACATTCCTGACAAATTCACTCAGTCTGGCAAATCTGTTGCCGGCTTGTTCACCTTTCTTCTCATTCTTGAATGACACATCAAGATAGAAAGCGGGAATATCCGTGGCACTGGCCTTCACCACCTTAGGACGATTCATTTCCTTAGGCAACTGCGGCATGGCCATATCTATCTTTTCATTTACATCAATAAAGAGGAGGTTGATATTACTTCCGGGTTCAAAATTCAGCAATATGTTTCCGCCATCCATGCGGGCATCACTGCTGAGACTCTTCAGTCCTGCCACCTGTAATAACTGTTCGCGCAGCGGCGCAACGACTTGTTGCTCTATCTCCTCCACCGAAGATCCGGGCATATCCACCTTTACAGTGATTTGTGGAATATCCACATTCGGCATAAGCGAAACAGGAATGCCCTTGACTGCCACGATTCCGATTACGATGATTGCAACAATAATCATCGAAACGGCTATAGGTCTATGTATAATATATTTTATCATGTCAAACTCTAGGGTTTTACTCTTCGCTTTTTGCCTTTATCGTTACCTTGATTCCATCGGCAAGGTTGAGATTACCGGATGTTATGATCGCATCATCTTCATGAAGTTCCGTACCCTTCTGTTCACAACCGGTGATGGCATGGCTGCTGAGGTTGCTATGGGCAATATCCACATAAGTCCATACCGCCCTACCATTTTGGTAGACAAACACCACATGGTAGCCATCGCGCTCCACGACGGCATCCTTGGGAACAACAAAGGAATTTCGCACATCATTTTCAATGATGACCTTGACATTCATACCATCTATCAGTCTGTTGCCTATATTTTTGATTCTTGCCCTCACAAGAATAAGTCCCTTTTCATTCACGGTAGGGTTGATATTCACTACCTGACCATGGAAAGAGACCGCATTATCCACAAACGGAGTGACTATCACTTGCTGACCACGGCGGATATTCTTCAGTTCGGTTTCCATCACCGAGAATTCCACATCAAAATAGCTATCATTGATCAGTGTACAGACTTTGTCCATACGCTGGAACCTGTTATTACTCAGATCAGCTATTCTGCCAGCAAAAGGGGCACGTAATGTACAGTCCTTCAAATGCTTTGTGGCAGCTTGGAGAGCATAGACAGCAGAATAATATCCGGATATCACCCGTGCCCGACGAAGCACATCAGCAGGCACGCCATGCGCATCGGCATTATATCCCAGTCCAATAAGTTTATCGGTCAGTTCCACCTTGGCACGTTCCAGATCCTTTTTTGCCCTTTCAATCTCAAGCAAATATTCATGTCGGTCAGTTTCTGCGATGACCTGTCCCCTACTGACATAATCTCCATTATGCATCCGTATGGCAACCACAGTTCCGCCGTTACTAAACGAGAGTTCACTTTTTGCGATGGCTTCCAACCTTCCATTACAAATCAACTGTCGATGAAACACCTGGCTATGCAGCCTCACCGTATCCACGTACAAGTCAGTCGCACTGGGCTCCCTATCTGCCGAGAGCTGTGGCTCTTCTGCTTTTTGTTTGTTCTTGCATGAGGTTACAAGGCAGAGAACGGCAATAAAAATATATCCTATTCTTTTCATTTCTTCAGAGTTTACGTTTTACTATATCTTCAAAATCTGCAGTCAGGTCTCTGTGGGCAACCCAATCATAGAGGGTTATCCTACGCAACGTATAATAATTAATCCAATACTGCTGCAGCTGTCCTATATATTGTGACTTTGCGGCTTCCTTTTCCTGCATTGCTGTGTTCAGATCGGTCACGCTTATTGAGCCTGCTTCAAACCGTTTCTTGGTTATCTCATATCTTTCTCTTGAAATATCCTGGGCCTTCAACGATGTCCGACACTGCTCAGCCTGGAAACTGAATTGAACCGTCTGTTGTCGGATATTCTGCAGATAACTTTCCTGAGACTGCTCCATCTGGGTCTTTGCCAGTTCCAGATTTGACTTAGCAACTCTTATCTTTCCCTTCTTGACACCCCAGTCGAATATAGGTAATGAAAGAGTCAGTCCTACAATCTCATTGTCCTGGAGATTACTATAAGCTTGAGTAAAGGTTTTTGCCGTCTTGTTGAATCCCAGTTCTCCGTTCAGTTGAAGTTGCAATCCCTTGGCAGATTTTGCAGCTGCAAGATTCTGCTGAGCAATAAGCATTGTGAGGTCTTGGTTGATCTGATGGGAGGAATTTCGCAATGCTTTGGCAAGAATATCATCTGCATTGAGAATGATATCGGAAATATCCGAAGGAGGCATCAGTTTTATGCCTTCATAATCCTTTAATCTAAGATAAGAGAACATACTGAACATCTGATTATCCATCGCTATTTTGGAGTTGGTAACGGCAACTTTGGCATTGAGCATTGACAATTCCAGTTGAAGTACGTCACTTTTGTTTATCGTTCCCAGGTCAAAACGTTTCTTTGAAATGTCATACAACAGTTTAAGGTCTTCATATTTAGCCACATTCTGATTATAATCCGACTGTGCTGTAACGGCATTAAAGAAGAGCGTAGTAGTTTGAATAGCCACATTCTCCATTGCCTCAAGATACACCTTCTTGGCCTTTTCAAATTCCTTTGGAGCTGTTTTCTTTTCCCACTTCAACTCATTATACAAGCGTAAAGGCTGGGTATAAGAAATCCTCAACGGTTGCGTGTTATATGTTTTAAGGTTATAATCAAACTGATCAAGCCTATATAGGTAAGACTGCAATGACAAAGTACCGCCCAATGTAGGAATCTGCTGATCGACAGACAACATCAGGCTATTCGTTATCGAATTATTACTCACATAATTAATCTTACCAGTATTAGCATCCCGAGCCTCAACATTAGAATGATTAAAGTTCAGTAGCCCACCCGACAGATTCACAGAAGGCAGCAATTGCGCCTTAAAAGAACGATACGTCCAATAACTGGCCATATAAGAAAATTGAGCAAACTTGGCATCAAACGAATTCTCCTGAGCTATCCATATAGCATTGTTTAGATAAAAATTAGTTTGGGCTTTAATAGCATTAGCACCTGAGAGCCATAATAGTATAGACAGTCCTATACCATAACAAGTCCTTTTTTTATTCTTTTTCTTCATTATCATCTAATATTATATCTCTAAAGAATTATTCTTTATTTTGTCTTTTTTCAAGCCAAAAATAAATGCGAAAATAAAAATGAGAGTTGTCATTATTAATACAACATGCTGGATTATCACCGGCATCACTCCTTTATGAAAATATTTAAGTAAAAAGAAAGGAAATGTGTATTTAGACCACTTACCTACAATCTTACTGTTTTGAACTGCTATCATACCTTCATCTGCTCTTACAATTGATTTCCGTTCATAATCGCTTATAAAATATTCCTTAGACATTTCATTAGAAGATAATAAATCACAAGTATAATTATCAACAGATGATTTTATATTTTTTAGAATACGATTATCCACATTATTCTTCGTTATAAAATAATAATGATACTCGTTATTCGACAATAAAGAGTCTTTTACTAATTTTATGTTCTTATCAAAAACCATGAACTTATTGCTCTTACTCAAATCACTGTATAGATTATAATCCAAAAAATCACCTATAGGTAAAAAAAACAAAGAATAGACAGGCAATATCACTGCAAAACTAAAAGCAGCAATTCTATGTATGCCTAGATGATTATCACATTTACTGTACTTAAAAGAATAATATACATTAGGTGTCGACAACACAAGAAGTACAATATTCTTATAAAACGTTTGTTCCATTGATAAGCTTATGATATTACCAAAACATCCACATTCTTGTATAGTATCGTAAGGATCATTTATTATACATTCTATTAATATTGTAAATGCACATATCAATAGAAAAGTAATTATAGAAATAACTCTTTTAAACATGTCATGAAAAATCATAAATCCAAGGCCTGTTTCAAATATGCATAAACCAACAGCAATTATTTCGTTCATAATATCCGCAGATGGAATTTGAAGCCATCGCAAATATTCAGCAACCGTAAGCGAAACACCATAAGGATCTATACTCTTCATTATACCTGAAGATATAAATACGATAGCTAATATATATCGAAAGATTTCTTTCATTTTTACTTTACTATTAATTCTCTAAATTACCACCAAATCTGCTTTCCTTTAACATAGATAAATGGACGTTCTTCCACACCTTTTGTAATATCACTTAGAATATATAAGCCTGCTGACGGGATTTTGTAGAATATTACCTGATTATCTATAGCTTTTTTCCTAAATAGAGCCTTCCACTTCCCTTTATAATACATTTTAAGTTCATAATCATTGCCCTTCTCTACGGTATTACCATCATTCCTTGGCATATATCTAACCTTGGATATTACAGAAGGCTTCTTAAGTTCCAATCCTACCCAATGACCATCAGGACTATTTCCATTAAAACCTGTTAGGACATCTCCATCAAAGACTGTTTCCTTACCTCGTTTGTCTGTTCCCTGAGTTCCCAATATCTTTCCTGAAAGTTTTACATCTTTATCATTATAAAACTCTAATTCATTAATATTACAATATGAATTCTTTGGACTAAAATATCTTACATATTTATAAGTATGCTTGTCCGTCACCTTGTGCTCATACCAACATCCTTCTGTAATACCTTCATGACTGAAGAATGTAACTGGATTTTTAAACAATCGTTCATCACTCCCTTGGAATTTCCCATAAGCCATTCTTGCATTAAAAAAGTCTTCTTTACCGAAATATGGATATTTACGCAAAAGAGTCATACTCTGCTTCTTACGCACATTGCACACGATATCTTTAACTTCGCCTTTAGCTGTAATATAAAACGGATTTCCAACAGAAACGATTTTTCCATCCTGCACTACTCCCACAGAATAAAGAATCCTGCGCCCCATGGATTTAAATTTAGCTTTCCCCCATGATATCTTACCGTAATAAACTGGAGTCCAGGCTTCCTTATCTGCTACGCATATATAAGCGACCTTATGATTCCGGTATTCATCTGGTATTTCACGCGTCACATCAGTAGTTTCATAATACTCATCTGTTACATCTATAAAATCCGGTAATATAAAAAGAGACGGAATATATTGTTCACCCCTAAAATCATTCACCATCTCCCGATTCAAACGAAATCTATGCCTAAATATTTTAGGCTTCAAATAACTATGAAAATATTGGGTGGTATCTCCAGGTACACATCCCATATAAAATGGGGTTCCTTTTCCATTTGGCAATATTAACACACTCCACGCATGTGAATTAGTTCTGTTTCCCCAATGCGGAGTAAAATCTATAGCCGTAGGTATGCCCAAGCATCTGGACAAAGAAACCACAAATGAAGATTCATCACGACACTTTCCTGTACGATACTTACACAACTGGGTTAGAGTTGGTGGCAAGTTACCATTATTACCAATAAATTCAAATTGATTCATTACGTCTGTCACTTTTACCGCCTTAGAAGTTGCACTACCAAAAGTAAAGAAATGATCAGCTAATGGATTCTCAGTCTTCCTTGTGATTTTCCATTTTTGGGAATCCTTTCCAATGTATAGATTCTGGACAATTATATTTTTTCCTGTTTCAGGATCTTTTGATACCTCCCAAAACAGACCGGTATCTTTGTTCATTATCTTGCTGTAGCCTTTTCCAACTGGTATTATAATCCACTTTTGATGATTCGCCCCCAAATAATTATACTTACCTACAGGAGCTTTCAAATCCAAACTGACCCAGCGGTCTTCCATACACATATTTGTGCGATCCTTAGGAGATATTTTCCAACATGGAAAGCCTAGATAATCAAGCCTCAACAGTAAGCTGTTATCCTTAGCTGAATACTTCTTAAGATTTATTGGTTTTAGCAAAGATGCTGACAATGTATCCATAGAAACATATGTACCTGTTTTTTTATTCCTTATAGTACAGTAATTACTTGAATAATCCTCCAACTTTGACTCATCAAGTTTCTCCATTGTGGCCACTTCTATATAATCTAAACCAAAAGTATCGTTAACAAACTTCACTGTTAGTTCATTTGTTCCAGTTTTCAGATTCATCTGCATACCAAAGCGTGTACTACGAAAAGAATGCATCGTCTTTGTAGGTTCCAAATTCAAATAGCCAATAAATTTACCATTCAAAAATACGGCAGCCTTTGCCTTTTTAGACAACGTGTTATAACGAAATCTAATTAACTTATGGCTAGCTATTGGAGACTCAATAGCTATCTTAACACAAGAGCTAGACTTATTTAAGAGCACGGACTGTCCCTTAAGAGCACTCGGCTCATGCATTATCTCTGCATTTTCATATTTGTTCTGAGCAGCAATTATCTGTTGTCCACGACTACTCCAAAATGAATTATCAATTAAATAAGGATACTCACCCTTTATAAAAGTCCTCCAATCACTTAAAGGTTCAGTAGAAACACGATAAGGAAGAACATAATCAAAAAATATTGATTCGTCATAATCATTATTCCAGTTAACAGCTCGCCATGTATCAACAGCCTCATTTATAGCTCTAATTAGAAAATTAGCCTCTATTTTCTTAACATCGGGATATGTTTTAAAGTCTTTGACATAGATTTCTTTAACAAGTCTTCTCCATACGCTATCTCTAAATTCCTTTGGTTCAGCTCCAATTTGATCATAAGCTTGAATATATTTTCTCATTTCTTTACCTTCAAAGGAACTATGGAATGGCATATTTTCAATCAAAAACTTTGCAGATTCATATTTTAATGGATCTTTATCATTACTAAAGTAATCTAAGACTTTCATCATTTCTTCTCGATTTTTCTCCGCATAATCAAGACTTTCATTTAACTTTTGGTTACAAGAACATAAAGTTAATGCTATTATAAAGTATATAATATTAAAAATATAGCGATGTAACATACCCATAATTTATCTATATTTCTCCTTTTACTTAAAAGTAAAAAGAACTATTACTGGATTAGTATTTTCAGAACTATTCATTACTATATCAGATAGCTGTTTATCTGTCAACTTAATCTTTGAATTCTTTATTAAACTATATTTTAGCCTATTAGGATTTATTGAAGATATACAAATATTATCATGTGTTGCTATTAATGTTATTGGACAAATATTATTAATCGTTCCAGATGTCGCATTCTCCAAATTTAATGCCTTTTTATTATTCTTATCATACAAAAGATATTGATTGCATAAATATTTTGTTCTTTTATCATACTTTGAAATTGACATTATCGAATAATTATCTACATCAAAAAAATGATGTACTTCTGTATATCCACGCCTTAGGAACTCTGATATTTTATCATAACTAAGACTTTCTTTAGATTTTTGCCAAATACTATTTTGATGTTTTATATAATATTTAGCAGAATATTTATCTTTTGAGTTTATCGAGTATACAGTGTCAGACAGTGATGGCTGAAAAAGTAATTCCTTTTTACTATTATAACGTAAACGGTCTGATTCTAGATAGTTCAATTGAATAGGATCAAATGGCAGACCTTTTGAACATACAGAATCTTCCACAGTCGATACCATATGATAATTAATATCCCTATCATAACTTTGCCCCATAGCTAATTGATTTATAAAATATTTACCTTGCTTTACGCCATAAAGTGAAGCTATAGACTTTGTCGTTTTTATATATTTTCCATCTTTATCATAATACAAGAATTTTAGTTGCTGGCCATCCTTTACAACCAAATGTTTATTATCAAAGAAAATAGCAAAAGGTAAAAGAAATTCATTGTTAGCATGTCCTCGTGAATTTATACATTTAATTAATCTACCAGATAAATCGTACACAAATATTTTCTTTAATGATGTATCTAAAACATACATTCTATCATTGCCTAAAATTATATCTGATATATCACCAACAATCTCTTTTTCATCTAAAGGAATATATTTTATTGTATCAATTAAATTCTCAAAATCTTTAATTGATATATTATCAACTTTAGTAATATCTAACTCCAAAGGAGAAGATTTTACATAATTCATAGATGGAGCATTTATGATGTCAGATGTTATATCTAATGTTCTATTATTACTGCAGCTGCACATCGTAACAATGAATGACATGGACATATATCCAATTTTATTTTTTAATTTTAAAAACATTTTTTTTTTTTTGCTTATGGATATATGTTTTAAACATAACCCATAAGCAAATTAATTACACATTAAGCACCAACAATACAATCGGTACTTGAAAGACAATTTCCATTACCAGCAATACAACACATCTGGTGGCCCTTTGTCGTTGATGTTTGAACGATAACATAATCTATGCCAGAAGTGACTTCGCATTCTGTTAATGAAGGACACCAATTAGTACCAATACTATTATACCAATGTTTGCTTGTGTCCCAATCTTGGCCATTAAAACGACCCTTAAAACCTTGTGCCGGGCCATCACCACTTGACAACGCCTCAACATTGGCTAGCAATAATTCGTCACCAGAAATTTTAGAATTCATACTAGAAAACATTTTTCCACCAAGCAATGTAGCTGAAATTGCTACAACACATAATGTACTCTTTAAAATACTTTTTTTCATTTTTTTAAAAATTAATTATTATTATCTAACTGTACAGTTTTTAAAATCATCTTTTGTATATCATCATTATAGATCGGATTTCCTACCACTTTAATTTTTCTCTCACTATCAATTAGAAAAACATGGAAAGCTGGATTTATAGGAAGAAAATTATTATGTCTCCTAAAAGCATAAGTCGAGTCAATATATATTGAATTATCTAAACAACATGACTCTATGGCTATTCGAGTCGCACTAAGTTGCTCCTTTTTAGGAGCCACTATAAAATAATAGTCCAAACTCAATCCTTGTTTTCTTGTTTTAGACATCAATTTATTCCATTCAAAGAAATGATCTATATTACATGGTGAACAAATTGAAGAATCAACGTATACTATAATACTACTATTTCCTCTTACATACTTATTTTCCTGCGGTATATTAGTAGCACTCCGCATACACGACATCTCTTTTAAATTTAAATTTACCTTCTGATTCATCATGTTAGATATGATATCCTCAACATCACCACAACCATGGCATGATATAACCGAAGAAACCGTGAATAATAAGATTAAGGATACAGATATCCTTTTAATATACTTCATTTTCATATTACTTGTTATTTTTTAATATAAACTCTATTTCATATTGCATTTGTGAAGTTGCTACTGTTTGGACCTTTGGCTTTAAACTCCTCAATTTTTCTGCAACTTTTAATTTCTTTACATTTTCATTCATTAAATCATACAGCTTATATAATTGAAATAATGGATATAACCTATTTGGCATTTGCATATAAGCCCGCTTATAACACATCTCTGCCTTATCCAGAATTTTCATATCCTTGTAATTATTGCCTATGAGTACAAGAAACATTGGATCATTACTAATTCTTAACCCCATAGACAGTATACCATTACTATCAAGATACCTTTTATCTTGCCGAAGTCGTTTTCCGAAATCAAACAAGAAATACTTATTTTCAGAGCAAGATGGCAACAATGCATAATAATCCTTCATGTTAAAATCGTAGCTTCGAAACAAAAGCTCTGCTTTTCTCGCATTATTTATCCTCATAATAATATTATAAAAAGAGACCAAGCACAAGCATAAACTCATAGCTATCAAAGGAATATTCCATATCCTTGATCTTCTAAACAATAAATCTTTACAACCAGCATAAGAAGCACATATAATAATTATTATTTTATATGGCATCAACTGGAATGGATATGAAAATTGAGCAAACAATATCAAGGAAATACTTCCCCAGAATAAAGGCTTACTCTCCTTAAATATCATTCTCAAAACAATTATCAAACTAAATATAGCAAAAGATAATCCTATAAGACCCTGCTCTACTGCAAGCTGGATAAAATCATTGAACGAATATTCTGCTATATTTACATATTTTGCAAACTGACAATGTGAAGCATCTGAAAAAAAGTTTATTAGACCTGAACTATATGCCCCTTCAAAGCCATTTACTCCGTATCCGCAGAAGGGTTTTCCTCCTATTAGCGATATTGATATAACCCATATCACAATTCTCCCTAATGCAGATCCAATCTTCATGTAGAGAATAAAAGCAGCCATTATAATAGAACCACATATAACATAATATTTATAACGTTTAACATGAGACCAATATATCAATATAGAAATAATAGATACTGCCACAAATGCACTTCTACTCCATGTTATGGATAATATAATACATCCAATAAACAAAAAAGCATAATAATATTTTTTTCTCACAGTCCTCCCATCACCATGCAACATTGAAATTATTAGAGACATTCCCATTGCTATAGCCGCAGAGTAAGGTCCTGGATTATGAAAAGTTCCAGTCATTGGATATAGAAAATGATTACTATGGCCCACTATTAACTGAAATGCACCATACAACATCTCAAAAACAGTGAAAGCTACCAAAGAATACTCTAAAATAACGGATCTAACATGAATTACAGAAAATAGGATCCTGCATATCACATATATCGAATAAAGAAATGTAAAATCTGATATTTTCTCACTACATGGTGCCCCCTCTACGAAGTATGTTCGTAAAATTATGTATAACCACCATGCAGACATAAGAATATCTAGCTTTCCAATTCTTACATCAGAAAAAGTTACATATTTTTTAAGAATCTGTTCCATCTTAATTTATTAGTTTTTTTATCTTTTGAAGATAAGACCTTTACTACCTTTCCGATTATATATTCTTCTGGTACAAGTCCCCAATATCTAGAATCATTAGAATCTATTATATTATCTCCTGCCATAAAGTAATAGTTATGCAAAAAGTGGTGCCTTGTAATTGGTTTGCCATCTGCAGTCACCGTACCTTTTCCCCAGTCGACAACTATTTTTTTCTTTAATTCCCACTCTAAAGCAATACCATACATACAACCCTCCTTTGGATGAATATCTATAATATCTCCTTTGCGGGGAATATATAATGGACCAAAATTCTTTATGGTCCAAATGCGGTCATATGGATAAACAAAAAAGCCACATTTAATAGAATTATCAGGAAGAGAAGCCAACTTATCTTGTTCGCTCTTTAAACCTAAAACTCCTGCATAATTATTATTAATATAGTGACTATTAACAGCACTAATTGAATCTCCAGGAAGAGCTATGCATCGCTTACAGTAAACATAATTTATAATAAACTTTATTTTCAAACCATTATTTGGCATATTAAAAGCCACTACATCATTTCTATTTACCTGACCTAATCCACGTGTTCTAAAACTCTTCAAATCTACACCAGCTTTATCAAAATGTAAATCTTTATATAATCTAGCACCATATTCTGTCTTATCAACAAGAACTCGATCACCTGGAACTAAAGTTGGGTACATAGATTCTGAAGGAATAACAAATCTATCCATAATGAAGATTCTACATAACAACCATGTAATATATACCCCCATTATTATAAAGAAACAAACTAAAATATATTTAATTTGTTTTTTTGTAATCTTCTCCATCACTATTTTATTGGAGATTCTCATTGATATTTCTGTCTTTCTTCTCATTTTCAAGGTTAATTTGCAAAATACAAAGAAGGAAGGTTATTTGATGTTCTGTCTTTCCACCAACCTACTCCCATCACCTCCGCTTAGCCATAAGTAAAAGGGACCTTTTCTGCAATTCTGTTAATTTAGACGTTGCAAAGTTAAACAAAAAAGCATTTTTACTGTTTCTA
This sequence comes from uncultured Prevotella sp., assembly GCA_964433895.1. Lineage (GTDB taxonomy): Bacteria > Bacteroidota > Bacteroidia > Bacteroidales > Bacteroidaceae > Prevotella. The sequence goes on along the minus strand of CAYSSU010000019.1, from coordinate 298 downwards.
CAGTGTAACAAAAACTTTATCCTGTGTAATATGTTCTAGTTTTCCGCTGGTTTTGTTGCACTTTTTTACTAAAAGACAACAAAACAGACATAGGCGATCTCGTGATATGCGTTTTAAGTTTTTTTTTATTCTTTGCTCAACCTCTTTTCTGAGTAAGGATTCTATATTGGCCTGCATAATTCATAGGGCTTCACCAAACTGTTGAATTTTGATTATTCTGTCCCTTTGTACTGTTTGATATTGCATTCCGGTTTTACGGCAATAAATAAAGGTGCGGAACTGACCCTAATGAACGTTT
>CAYSSU010000018.1:0-58424 GCA_964433895.1 uncultured Prevotella sp. | reverse complement strand
TGATTTGTAATCTCGGGGTCGTTGGTTCGAATCCGACAAGAGGCTCAAAAAAAGTTCAGATAAATATCTGAACTTTTTTTATTTAATTATAAATCCACTACTGTTATTCCGGCTCCGCCGAACTGCACATGCTCATCCGCATAATGAATAACATTGGGAACTGAAGCTAGATACTGGCGTATCAACTGACGAAGAATTCCATTGCCCTTACCATGAAGAATACGCACACGACTCATTCCAACAAGAATGGCATCATCTATAAAATACTGTACGGCATTAAGAGCTTCATCACCTCGTAATCCACGAACATCAAGATCCTGATGAAAACTCTTTTTATGGTCATCTATTGTTTCACAGGTTGCATGACTTACCGTATATGCCATAGCAGAATCAGCAGCCCCAGCTTCTTCATCTTGTTTTCCAGCAACATACTCCAGTCTACCAAGCCGCATTTTAGAACGCATATCACCGAAAATGACCGTACACATATTTCCTTCTATTGTCTGAATGTGACCTATTGTCTTAAGTCCCTTTATACGAACAGGGTCATTTACAGCAAAAGTATGTTCCTTGCCTGCCACATTTGTTTTTTTATCTACAGCATTACGCAGACTTTCAGCAGCATGTGCTTCATTTTGGGTTTTCTCCTTACGCCGTTTGTCCTTTCTTTCCTTGCGTTGTTTAATCTGAGCTATTTTCTTCTCAAAGTTTTCATCGCTCATCACACCATGATCAGCTTCACCTTTAAGTTTAAACGTATCATTTTCAACAGCACTCTCAAACTTTTTGAGATCATCACGTATCTTTCTGGTTTCTTCCTTTTCCGCTTGTTGTTCACGGATTTCACGAATAGCATTCTCTATACGTTTATTACTCTCACGCAACAGTTCTGCAGCATCAGCCTTTGCCTTTGTCATTATTTCACGACGCTGAGACTGCAATTTGTTTATTTCTTCTTCATATTTGGAAATGGTCTGTTCCATATCCTTCTCGCGCTGATGGATAGTCTGGCGCTTACCTTCCCAATAACGTTTATCGCGGACTATATCCTGAAGATACTTATCGCTCTGGATATAATCAGAACCTACAATATCAGAAGCGGCTTTGATAACATCATCAGGCAATCCTATCTTACGGGCTATCTCTATTGCAAAACTGCTGCCCGGACGTCCAATCGCCAACTGATACAGAGCACGCATCTCATGACGGTCATAGAGCATGGCTCCATTTGCCACACCTTCATGACTATCAGCAAAATGCTTTAAATTCTGATAATGGGTAGTGATAACTCCCCATGCCCCTTTCTGACAAAACTTATCAAGAACACTTTCTGCAATAGCTCCTCCTATCTGTGGTTCGGTTCCTGTTCCGAATTCATCTATCAGAACCAACGTATATGCACTGGCCTGCTTCATCATATTCTTCATATTAAGCAGATGACTGGAATAAGTACTGAGATCATTCTCTAAGCTCTGTTCATCACCTATATCAATCATTATATCATTGAATATACCAACCGTTGAGCGCTCACTTACAGGAACCGGTAAACCGCATTGAAGCATATACTGCAACAAGCCTACAGTCTTGAGGCAAATAGACTTGCCACCGGCATTCGGACCTGATATTATAAGAATGTGCTTGTCTGGAGTAAGGGTTATATCCAGCGGAACAATCTTTGGAGTTTGCCCATCTGTAACATGCTTATGCTTAAAAGACATCTCAAGCAACGGATGACGTGCCTGTATCCAGTCTATCAACGGAGCATCTTTTATATCAGGACTATAGCATCTGAATGTCTGAGCCAAATGACTCTTTGCATTTATAAAATCAACTATACCCAGAAAATGAAAGGAATCCAATATTTCACGAACATAAGGACGAACATGCTTTGTCAGTTCCGTCAGAATACGGATAACCTCATGGCGCTCATCACTCTCCAATTCCCTAATTTTATTGTTAGCCTCTACAACCTCTGTCGGTTCTATAAATACAGTACGACCAGTGGCACTCTCATCATGCACAATGCCACTGATACGTCGTTTAAGTCCCGGAGCTACCGGAATAACAAGACGGCCATCGCGTATTGTCGGAGTTACATCCTTATCAACAACACCCTCACTCTGTGCGGCATGAAGAATACCATACAGAGTACGGGAAATAGAACCTTCCATGCGCGAAAGTTCTTTTCTGATGCGAAGAAGCTCAGGAGACGCATTATCACGAATATGACCAAATTTATCCAATATCTGGTCTATACGCTGAATTATATTTGGAAACGTAGCAATACCATCCGCTACGTCATATAATGCAGGATATTCAGGAGCTCCAACAACTCCATTATCATCTATATTGCCACCGGCATGAAATATTTTAACTATTCTGTTGATAACATCCAAAGAACGCCGCAAGTCAAAAAGTTCTTCTTCCTCCAAATGAGTATTCTCCAAACGAATGCGATGAATACTTTGACGGACATCAAAAAAATTATCAAGTGGAAATTCCTGCACTGTCTCTACAAGACGAATAAACTCTCTGACCTGAGTCTGCCAACTATTTATCTGAGCAGCATCAACAGAGAATTTCATCTCATCCACTTCACTCTTTCCAAGAGCAGACAGGCAATATCCTTTAAGAAGAGTGCGAATTTCACCGAAACCCACTTTCTGTTCAAAGTTATCTGGATAAATCATGGCAGCAAAGATACAACTTTTTTCATACATGATAAAACTATGTTCAAATAAAATATAAATTATGCGGCATAATTACTCTATATGAGATAAAATGACTATTTTTGCAACTGTTTATAAACGAAATTTTAGTTAATGATTAATATTAACGCATTAAGACAACTGAAAGCCTTTGCACGGCAGGACGGCGCATTGCTGGCTCTGTTGTGGGCATTGAGTTTTGCTTTCAATGTAATGAATCCCAGTTCTTCTTTGGGGAGTATTCTTACTATCCTCACACCATTTTTTGTAGGATGGCGCCTACTGAGTTTCAGAAATTATGCCTTAGACGGATATATCTCCTACCGAAGAGCTCTGGCATATTGCATGTACACATTCTTTTACGGAGCGTTATTATTCGGGGTACTTCAGTTCATGTACTTCAAATTTCTTGACGGAGGTCGTTTCATGTCTATGGTAAGCACCGTAATGCTATCTATGACAAAAGCCTACAAAGAACAGGGACTGGATGCCGGTAATTTAAAAGACGCAGTGACAATGTTGGGAGAATTGAAACCATTAGAACTGGCTTTCATCCTGATGATGTATAATCTCTTTATCGGATGGATAAGTTCTGTAATGATTGCCGTATTCGGCATTATGAATCGTAAGCGTCCAAATAAAGACGCTAATAATATTTTTGGAAGAAACAACTAAAAACTATATATGGATATATCTGTAATTGTACCTCTATACAATGAGGAAGAATCTCTGCCAGAATTGCACGCTTGGATACAGCGAGTGATGAAGGCCAACAACCTCAGCTATGAAATAATATTCGTAAATGACGGAAGTACCGACCGTTCTTGGAATATCATAGAAGAACTTGCCGACAAAGACGAAAACGTAAAAGGAATAAAATTCCGCCGCAATTACGGTAAGAGCCCGGCTCTATTTTGTGGTTTCAAGAAAGCTGAAGGTGATGTAGTTATAACCATGGATGCAGACTTGCAGGATTCACCTGATGAAATTCCCGGACTTTACAACATGATAACAGTTGACGGATATGACCTTGTAAGCGGATATAAGCAAAAGAGATATGACCCTATTTCAAAAACTATACCTACAAAACTATTCAATGCTACTGCCAGAAAAGTTAGTGGAATTAAAAATTTGCATGACTTTAACTGCGGACTGAAAGCATACCGCAAGGATGTGGTGAAGAATATTGAAGTATATGGAGAAATGCACCGTTTCATACCATATCTGGCGAAGAATGCCGGATTTGATAAAATTGGCGAAAAGGTCGTACATCATCATGCAAGGAAATACGGTCAAAGTAAATTTATGAAACTCAACCGTTTCGTGAACGGCTATCTTGACCTTATGACAATATGGTTTCTCAGTAACTTCGGAAAAAAGCCAATGCATGTATTCGGTTTCCTCGGTAGTGTGGTATTCTTCATCGGTTTCATTGCACTTATCGTATTGGGATGCGAGAAACTAAATGAATTGAGCAATGGCATATATGGTAATCTGGTAACTGATTCGCCATATTTCTATATCGCTCTCACAGCAATGATGCTTGGAAGTCAATTTTTCCTTGCCGGATTTATCGGTGAACTGATAAGCAGACAAAGTCCAAACAGAAACGACTATCAGATTGAGAAGACGCTTCGCTGACAAAATATAGAACTATAAACAAAGAGCTCACCTTAACAATGAAGAATTCTAAATACATAATTCTGATTGTGTTTATCATGATACTGGCAGGTTGTTCCACTATAGACTGCCCGCTATATAATCGTGTATATTCCAAATACAAATTAGCAGGCGACGTGACAACACTGACTGACACTCTGACAATAAAAGCTGATTTGGGTGACGGTATGGACTCTACAATCATAAATAAATCTGTAAACACAGACAGTTTTGAACTGCCTATGAGTTATGCACGTGATATGGACGAGTTCTACTTTGAAATGAAAGATACAAACAATGTGACTTGTTATGATACAATAAAAGTGGAAAAGACCAACAGTCCTCACTTTGAAGCCGTAGACTGCAATCCTCTGATTTTCCATACCATAAAGTCCATAAAATATACAAAAAACAAAATAGATTCTATTGTTATAAACAACAAAGATGTAACGTATGATGCAACAAAGAGTACATTCCTCATTCATTTCAAGAGCAGCACTTATTAGTCTGCTGCTATTGACTGCTCTTTCTGTATCAGCACAACAAAGAGCAAAAAAAAATATTATAATTGAACCTGATACGATTCCATTCTTCAGAAATGTAGCCGTATCGGTAGACTTGGTTGGAGCCGCACAACTTGCTTTCAGCAGTTATGGGCAATACGAAGCTTCGGCAAGAGTGAATCTAAAAGACAAATGGTTTCCTATAATTGAAATAGGATATGGAAAGGCAAATGCCAACGACCTGTCCACAAAGCTCACATATAAGACCAGTGCCCCTTATGGAAGAATCGGTATGGACTGGAATCTAATGAAAAACAAGCATAGTATTTACCGCATACTTGGTGGTTTCAGATATGCATATACCAGTTTTAAATATGACGTATTCAGTCCAGGCATCACAGATCCAGTATGGGGAGACAAAGTAGAATTCAAGGCTGATGGCGTGAATTGTAAATATCAATGGTTGGAACTAGTCATAGGCATTGATGCCAAGGTATGGAATGCCGTGAGAATGGGATGGAACGTCAGATATAAGCGCAGAATAAGTCACAGTCATGGAGATATAGGTGAAGCATGGTATGTTCCCGGCTATGGAAAATCCGGCAACACCAGACTTGGAGGAGAGTTCAACATCACTTTTGAACTGTGAAATTAAAAAAAAAATAAAGGAACAGGATTATGGATAAAAGCAAGAAGAAAAATCTAATCTGGCAATTGCCATTTCTAGTAATACTTATTATAGGAACCATATTCATAATAAGTAGACAACATTCTATGCCATATCAGCACAATGAAGGATTCATCTTTGGTACTGTATATCATGTTACTTATCAATATGATGAAGACTTGAACAATGAAATTGTAACTGAACTAAACAAAGTTGACAACTCATTGTCTATGTTCAACAAGAATTCTACCATATCAAAAATAAACAAAGGTAATGACATTGATTTAAGCAATGAAAAAATGTTTGTAGAAGTTTATAAAAAGGCCTGTGATATATCAAAAGAAACCAATGGAGCTTTCGATATCACCGTTGCGCCATTAGTAAACGAATGGGGATTCGGATTCAAGAAAGGCATCACCCCTACAAAACAAGTTATTGACAGTCTGAAACAGTTGGTTGGATATAACAAGGTGAAACTTATAGATGAAAATGGAAAACTATTAATAAAAAAGGAAAACAAGAATATAACTCTCGACTGTAGTGCCATAGCCAAAGGCTACGGAAGTGACATTGTGGCAAGACTACTGAGAAAGAAGGGCATCAAGAACTTCATGATAGAAATAGGTGGAGAAATTGTAACAAACGGCATCAATGAAAAAAGATTGCCTTGGAAAATCGGTGTTACCAAACCAACAGATGACAGTCTAAACACAAACCAGAATTTACAAACAGTACTGAATGTCACCGACAAAGCCATGGCTACAAGTGGTAATTATCGTAACTTTTATTATAAAGGCGGGAAAAAATATGCGCACACAATAGATCCGCATACAGGATATCCGGTACAGCACAATATATTGTCGGCTACAGTGATAGCAAAAGACTGTGCTACAGCAGATGCATACGCCACATCTTTTATGGTAATGGGACTTGACGATGCCAAAAAAATATTAAAAAAACATCCAGAACTGATGGCATATCTTATATATGATTCTGGTAATAAAAAAGACTATAAAGTATGGTATTCCCCATCACTTAGAGATAAAATAGCACAATAATGGAAAGCGATTTGCAACTATATAGCAAACTTCTGGAATTGCCTCTATTTCAAGGAATAGGGAAAGCAGATTTAGAAGAAATCGTAAGCCATACAAAATTCGGTTTTCACAAATATGGAACAGGGAAACGGATTATCATGGAAAACGAGGTTTGCTCACACATGCATTTTCTAATGGATGGAAAATTATGTGCAAGGACTATAGCTGCAGGAAACAGTTACGAAATCGCAGAAGATATATTTGCGCCAGAAATTCTGCAACCAGAACGATTATTCGGATTGACACAAAGATTCACAAAATCTTTTATAACAGAAAGCGACTGCAATATGCTGACACTTGACAAAGGTGAAGTTATGAGACTAAGTGACCAATATATGATTTTCCGCATAAACCTTCTCAACATACTCTCCACAGGTATGCAGAAGCACGAACGCTTAATGCTGCACAAATATCCTGAGACTTTAGAAGAAAGAATTATAAGATTCATCGCTGACAGATGTATGAAACCAGCTGGCACGAAAATTGTTAAGATAAAGATGAGACAGTTGGCTATGGAAATCAACGACAGCAGACTGGATATTTCCAAGGCTTTGAACAACCTGGAAAAAAAGAAACAGATAAACCTGCGTCGCGGATATATAGACATACCGGCTATAGAAAATGCTTTAAGATAAAATATAGATTATGGAAAATAAGAGAATAAATCCTTTTTTTGAAACTTACAACACACCACATGAAACGGTGCCTTTTGATAAAATAAAGACTTCTGATTATGAGGAGGCTTTTATGGAAGGTATCAAACGTGATAATGAAGAAATAGACAAGATTATAAATGATCCTGAAACTCCAACTTTTGACAACACTTTGGCAAGAGTTGATTTATCTAAAGGTGAACACTATTATGACTTACTGGACAGGGTTTCAAATGTTTTCTCATGTATGCTAAGTGCTGAAACAAATGACAAATTGGACGCCCTGGCACAAAAACTAAGTCCCATTCTAACAAAGCATTCAAATGATGTAAGTCTAAATCCGAAACTTTTCAAACGCATCAAATACGTATATGAACACCATCGTGAGCTTACGACAGAAGAAAATATGCTCCTCAACAACAGTTATGACGGATTCGTACGTTCCGGAGCATTGCTTAATGATGATGATAAAGAGAAACTGCGAAAACTTACAGAAGAGTCTAGCATATTGGCTCTGCAATTCTCACAAAACCTTCTTAAAGAGACAAAGGCTTTCGAACTGCATATCGTAGACGAAAAACAACTTGACGGTCTGCCTGATACAGCAAAAGAAGCAGCTGCGCAAACCGCCAAGGAACGGAATAAAGAAGGTTGGGTATTTACATTAGATTATCCCAGTTACAGTCCATTTATCACCTATTCCACCCAACGCGAACTGCGTAAGAAGATGTATATGGCACGAAACACAGAGTGCACACATGACAACAAGGAAAACAATCTTGAAATATGCAAGAAACTTGTAAATCTGCGACGTGAAACAGCGCAGCTCTTAGGCTTTGACACTTTTGCAGACTACGTACTCAAGCACCGCATGGCTAGCAACGTGAAAAACGTGTATAAATTGCTTGATGATCTTATAGATGCCTACAAACCTGCCGCCGAAGCTGAAGTAAAAGATATAACAGAACTGGCACATAGACTTGAAGGCAAAGATTTTGAAGTCATGCCATGGGATTTCAGTTTCTATTCTCACAAACTGCAAATGGAGAAATATAATCTTGATGCTGAAATGCTGAGACCCTATTTTGAAATTTCAAAAGTCATAAAAGGTGTATTCGGACTGGCAACAACTCTATACGGCATAACATTTAAGGAAAACAAAGACATTCCTGTTTATAATCAGGACGTCAAAGCGTATGAAGTATTTGATAAAGACGGTAGCTATCTGGCGGTCTTATATACAGACTTCCACCCTCGTAAGGGAAAACAAGGCGGTGCATGGATGACAGAATTCAAGGGACAGTGGATTGACCACAAAGGCAACAACTCTCGTCCACACGTGAGTCTGGTAATGAACCTTACAAAGCCTACAGAAGCCAAACCGGCTTTGCTCACACTAGGAGAAGTAGAAACTTTCCTGCATGAATTCGGACATTCTCTGCATGGAATGTTTGCCAATAGCAGATTTGAATCTCTCAGCGGTACTAATGTATGGTGGGACTTCGTGGAACTGCCATCACAATTCATGGAGAACTACGCTGTTGAAAAAGACTTTCTCCTCACCTTTGCCACACACTACAAAACAGGTGAGCCAATTCCAGAAGAACTGATAGAAAGAATCGTAAAAAGCCGCAACTTCCTTGCAGCGTATTCATGCCTCAGACAGGTCAGTTTCGGATTATTGGACATGGCATATTATACAAAAAAAGAAGAATTCACTGACAACATAATCTTATTTGAAAAGAAAGCCTGGGAAAAAGCCATGGTGATTGCCCAATTACCAGATACATGCATGACAGTGCAATTTTCTCATATCATGGCAGGTGGATATGCAGCCGGATACTACAGCTATAAATGGGCTGAAGTTCTGGATGCTGATGCTTTCAGCGTATTCAAGAAAAATGGAATATTCGACAAAGCTACGGCACAAAGTTTCCGTGACAACATTCTTTCTAAAGGCGGAACCGAGCATCCGATGACACTATATAAGAGATTCCGAGGTCAAGAACCAACTATCGACGCATTGTTAAAACGCAATGGAATAAAAAAACAATAATATGGAAAAGATAGATAAGCAAGACAAGCTAGACTCACGCTACATGAGGATGGCAAGAATATGGGCAGAGAATTCATATTGCAAACGCCGCAAGGTGGGAGCTCTTGTCGTTAAAGACAAAATGATAATCAGCGATGGATATAATGGAACTCCTAGCGGATTTGAAAATATATGCGAAGATGAGAACAATGTCACCAAGCCATACGTGCTGCATGCCGAAGCCAATGCAATAACCAAACTGGCAAAAAGCAACAACAACAGCAACGGAGGCACTCTCTACGTTACAGCATCTCCATGTATTGAATGCGCCAAACTCATAATTCAGGCTGGCATAAAAAGAGTCGTGTATGGAGAAAAATACCGCTTGGAAGATGGCATCAACTTGCTGAAACGGGCGGGAATAGAAGTCATATATAAAAACCCAGACGAAGAATAAACTGATACATATAATTTGAGAGATTATGGAAAAGAACAGAAATAACCGATATATGCCGATTATCATGGCAGTTTGTGTCGTGATAGGTATATTTCTTGGTTCATTCTACGCCAATCACTTTGGCGGAAACAGACTGAACATAATTAATTCGGGAAGCAACCGGCTTAATAACCTGTTGAGAATCATTGACGACCAATATGTCGACAAGGTAAATATAGACTCACTTGTGGACAAGGCTATTCCACAGATTTTGGCAGAACTGGATCCTCACTCTGTATATATCAGCGCAAAGGATGTACAGGCTGCCAATGATGACTTGGAAGGTTCTTTCTCTGGTGTGGGTATAGAATTCACTATACGCCAGGACACAATACATGTGCAGAATGTGATAGAAAATGGTCCTGCTGAAAAAGCTGGTATCATTGCCGGTGACAAGATAGTAAGTATCAACGGCAAGCCTTTTATTGGAAAGGTTGTCACTAATGCAGAAGCCCAACACAGACTGAAAGGTCCTAAAGACAGTAAGGTGAAAATCGGTATCATCAGATATGGTCACAAGGATATAAAGTATTTTACCGTTACAAGAGCTGATATTCAGCAGAAGAGCATCTCGGCTACATACATGCTTGATGACAAGACGGGTTATATACGCATAAAGAATTTTGGAAAGACCACTTATCCAGAACTTCTAATATCACTTGCGAAATTGTCTCAGGAAGGATTTTCCAATCTGGTTATCGATTTGCGCGACAACACTGGCGGTTACTTGCAGAGTGCTGTACAGATTGCAAATGAATTCCTTGCAAAAAACAAGTTGATAGTCTATACACAGGGAAGAAAGAGTCCTAGACAGGAATACCGTTCTGACGGACACGGAAGTTATCTGAACATACCATTGGTGGTACTTATTAATGAAGGCAGTGCCAGCGCTTCTGAAATATTTGCCGGAGCAATGCAGGACAATGACCGCGCTACAATTATAGGACGCCGTTCATTTGGAAAGGGACTTGTACAACAACAGATGGAATTCCCTGACGGCAGTATGATAAGACTTACCATTGCCAGATATTACACCCCTTCTGGAAGATGTATACAGAAACCATACACAAACGGTGAAGACCCTAACTATGAACAAGACTTACTTACAAGATACCAACATGGAGAATTCTTCTCTCAAGACAGTATCAAGCACACCGGTCCGGCCTATCATACAGCCATTGGCAGAACTGTCTATGGCGGTGGCGGCATAACACCAGACATCTTTGTTCCTGAAGATACCAGCAATGTTACTTCTTACTATAAGAATGCAGCTATGAGCGGTCTTATTCTGCAATTTGCATTTACTTATACAGATGATAACAGAATAAAGCTGAACAACTTCAAGGAAATGACTGAACTTGCCGACTATCTAGTGAAACAGAACACTGTAGATATGTTCAGCAATTATGCCGATAAACACGGTCTGCAACGCAGAAACCTGATGATAAAGAAGAGTCATAAGCTTCTGGAAACATATATAAACAGCCGCATCATATACAATATGCTTGATGAAGAGGCTTGGAATGAATATCTGAACCAGGATGATCCGGTAATCGCCACCACTCTTGGTGTGTTCAAACGCAATGCCGCTTTTCCAAAGAAACAGATAGCTGCAAAGAAGAAACCCTACATCAAAGTTAAGCAAAAAAAATAATATAAGACTTTTCCTTATGGACAAAAAAGAATTAAGGAACAAGATAAGAAACATGAAGCGGCAATTCACAAGTGAAGAACTTGGTGAGTTGTCGCTCACTGTTATTTCACGTCTGAAAAAGCACTATGCATTCAGAAATTCTCACACTGTACTGTTATATTATTCTATGCCAGACGAGGTAAACACCCACAAACTGGTTGACGAAATGATACTTGAAGGAAAAAAGGTTTTACTTCCAGTCGTAACAGACAATGAAAACATGGAAATAAGAGAATACCATTCCAAAGATGACCTGATTGAAGGTTCAGCTTACCATATAATGGAACCTGTTGGAAAAAGATTCGAAAACTACAAAGAAATAGAACTGGCAATAATCCCAGGCATGAGTTTTGACCAAAAGGGAAACAGACTAGGAAGAGGCAAAGGTTATTACGACCGATTTCTTAGCAAAATACCGTCTGCATACAAAATAGGAATATGTTTTGATTTTCAGAAGACCACGGAAGTTCCTACTGAACCTACAGACATCAAGGTAGACGAGGTTATCTAGTAAAAGCGGATATCAGCAATAACAAATGACCCTATCTTAGCATTGAGTTCCTTTACCAACTGCGATTTTTTCATACTCAAATCCTGCCGAAGAGCAGGATTCTGTATTTTTATAAAAAGTGTCTGGTTCTTTATATATTTTTCAACAGTATATCTGGCAACGAAAGTTCCTACAACAGACTCCCACGAATCCATAAGACGCTTCTGATTGAGAGGCATCTCAAATCCTTCTTCACGCAACAGTTTACTGAGGATATCGCTCAATGATTTTACATCTCTTCTGAACATTATTTCAATTTTATTTCTCCATTACATACATTAAACAACTTATAGTCAAATTCTCCACTATGCAGGATTTTATCCAAATGGTCACGATTTGTATCAGTAATGAAAATCTGCCCGAAATTGTCTCCGGCAACCAACTTCACTATCTGTTCCACCCTTTCAGCATCCAATTTATCAAATATATCGTCAAGCAGCAAAATTGGAGTTGTATTTGATGCCGTACGGCGAAGAAAATCAAACTGTGCCAATTTCAAGGCTAAAGCAAAGGTTTTGTGCTGTCCCTGACTGCCTTCACGCTTCATCTGATACCCACCAAGCAGCATTTCCAAATCATCTCTGTGCACTCCATGAAGAGAATACCCCACAGCCCGATCCTTGAACCTGTCTCTACGGATAACATCAAGCAAAGCACCCCTCTGGCAATGAGAAACATAATTAAGCGAAACGGTCTCTTTATCACCGGATATACTGTTATAGATATTCTGGAATACAGGAATAAGTTTCTTCACGAACTCATCGCGCTTTTTATATAATACCTCACCGTTCTGCGCCATCTGCTCTTCCCATATTTCCATAAGAGCTTCATCCGGTTCATCTTCCATTTTAAGAAGAGCATTCCGCTGTTGCAGAGCCTTGTTATATGAGGAAAGCGCCTCTATATAAGAATAATCATACTGTGCAATAACGACATCCATAAGCCGGCGGCGCTCATCACTTCCACCCTCAATAAGTATTGAGTCTGACGGAGAAACAAAGACAAGCGGAATAAGACCTATATGCTGAGACAGTCGTTTGTATTCCTTTTTGTTTCTTTTAAAATGTTTCTTCGTGCCACGTTTCATACCGCAATACACGTTTTCCCTTTCATCACCCTCTCCGGTATAATTACCTTCCAGAACAAAAAAGTCCTGTTCATGCGTAATCACCTGAGAATCTATCGGATTAAAAGCACTGCGGCAAAAAGACAGATAATATACGGCATCCAGAAGATTTGTTTTCCCCTCACCGTTACTACCTATTAAACAATTCAATTTATGCGAAAACTGCAAAGAAGCCTCGCGTATGTTCTTATAATTTATTATAGAAAGTCTGTCCAGTATCATATAGTCATGTGCAAAGTTAGACAAAAATTCCGAAATCAAGAATATATTAAAATAAAATATCAACATTCATTTGATTTTTTCAAAGCAGAATATTCCTTGTATTGATTTTTTCATTAACTTTGCAGAAAAACAAAAATACACTTAAAAATGAGAAAAAGACTTTCCTTAACTATCACAGTCATAATGGTAGTGCTTTCTACTACTGCACAAACAGTTTTCACACATCCATGGCAAGGCAAACGCGTAGCTTATTTCGGAGATTCCATCACTGATCCTAAAAACAACGGTTCTAAGATAAAATATTGGGGATGGCTTGAGCAATGGCTCAATATCACACCTTATGTCTATGGTATAAGCGGGCGACAATGGAATGATATTCACAATCAGGCAAACAAACTTAAAGCTGAACATGGCAATGATTTTGACGCCATTCTAATATTCATGGGTACCAATGACTATAACAGCGGAACACCAATAGGCAAATGGTATGAAGAATCTAAGGAAAAGGTCATGGCAGGCATTCACGAGCAGAAACATCTAGTTAGCCGTAAGCGACAGTACATGTGCATGGATAAAGATACATATCGCGGAAGAATAAACATCGCACTCAGCACTATAAAGAAAATGTTTCCCTCAAAACAAATAGTGTTGCTTACCCCAATACATCGCGCCGGCTTTTATGCCAACGACAAAAATTGGCAGCCAACAGAGGATTATACCAATATTGGAGGTGAATACCTAAAAAGCTATGTAGATGCCGTAAAAGAAGCCGGCAATATCTGGGCTATGCCTGTAATAGATTTGAATGCCTTATGCGGACTTTATCCTATGGCAGACGAACATGTACAATACTTTCATAATGGCGACACCGACCGCCTGCATCCTAATGATGAAGGTCATCGGCGCATAGCCCGCACACTTATGTATCAGCTAATATCTTTACCCTGCACTTTTTAATTATGCTCTATAATCTTTAATTCCTCATGGCTGAGCCTCACTATAGGATGAAGAATCATTTCCCCCATAATACCTATATTGCCACGCAACACATGGAATTCTTTTATCATCGATTTACGTTTCATCTCTTCCGAAGCATCATCTGCCTCATCTAATCCTGCTTCATGGAGCATGATATGACTCTTTGCTGAAATTTTAAGTTCCAGATATAACTGTATGTAGCATATCATATCAAAAAACACTTCTACATTGAACTGTTTTTTGATAGATAGCAGATATTTGCCGGTATTGGTTTCCGGCAATGTTCCATTACGTATTTCGGTTAACAGTTGCACATCATGCATCATGGAGTTATCCAGCCATTTTGAAATACGCTTTTCTCCATAACTGCTTATGACAAGAAATATAAGCAGAAACAATGCCACCGTCATAAACAGAAGTATCAACGGAGAAAACAACTTTAGATTATACAGTATATGTATTGCTATACTTGGAAGAATTGCCAAAACAAAAACAAAAATACTTCCGAGTTTTTCTGATGCCTGCGTATGATGATTATTCATCTGCAGAGACAACGTGATAAACAGCGACGTGCAACCTATATGCAGCATGGCAGTACCTAATCCTCGAAACAGAGCCGTGGTAATTAGTATATCCGGATTACAAGTAATATATATTATGTTCTCCAATATGGCAAAGCCTCCTCCTATTGCAGCCCCATAACACAGTGCTTCTGCAAAAAATACGATTCCCATAGCGCGCACCAGTATAACGGCTGCCATAGCTTTCAATATTTCTTCTATCAATGGTGAATAATATGCAAGCCCAACTATTTCCGCAATGCAACTTATGCCGTATGCCATAACACAACATAAGATACCAGACAGAATACACATCCCTATATTCTTCCATTTTACCAATTTGAAACTGTCAAGGGATTTAAGAATTATGAGATATATTGTTATAGGTATGAAACTTGTCAGATACATACCCGTATTTTCTATTATTTGTTCAAAAAACATATTTGCGGTTTTAGTTTGAGTACAAAGATACAAAAAATAATAAAATAAATCATCTATAATATTTGGTAAGTTAATATCTTTGTACCAAACGTAAAGTAAATACCATTTTTTAACTTAATAGAGATTAAAGCATTAGTAATCATTAATATGGGAACAAACATTAACATAAAAAGAAATATTGCAGTTTTACTGTTGTTGAGTACAATAACTTTCAGCAAAGCATCTGAAGTTTCTGATTTTGAGAATTACACCTTGCCGGTGAAGTTACAGGAACCGGAAATGCCTGCATGCCTGCAAGGTAAAAAGTATAAAATCTACTGCGCTATGCAAAACAGCGCAAAGTCTGAAATTTCAGATATAGACATATCAGAAAATAAATACAGTTTCTTAAACGAAGGAATGACTGCAGTTCCGGCAACTGACATTTCAGCCAAATACGGTTATCACTCTCCCATCAGGGAACTCACGCTAATGCCTGTACCTTTAGTATTGGCGGGATTTATAGCCAAGAGCCAGAAAAAGAACTTCCGGGAAGCAAGACAATATCTGCAACCAGAATTCCATCATCGTTTTGATGATCAGTTGCAGTTTGGTGGCATTGCCTTGGCTTTGGGTCTTAAACTTGCCGGTGTTGAAGGACGCAGCAATTGGGGACGTTTTGCAGCATCGTCAGGTATGTCATACGGCATAATGGCACTCATTGTCAATGTTGTAAAAAACTCAGCTCATGAGATGCGACCAGACGGTTCTACGGCAAACTCATTTCCTTCCGGACATACGGCAACGGCATTTGTCGGTGCTACTATTCTGCACAAGGAGTACGGTCTGACTCGCTCTCCATGGTTTTCTGTTGCCGGTTATGCCATGGCAACTACCACAGGTGTGATGCGTTCTCTGAACAACCGCCATTGGATTTCCGATATTCTCGTAGGTGCGGGCATCGGTGTTCTTTCCACAGACTTGGGTTATATGGTTGGAGATGCTCTGTTTAAGAAAAAGGGCTTGGTAAGAAAGGACCTCGAAGGTTTAAACGATTTACGTGTAAACCCATCATTCTTCAGCATTTCAATGGGTGCAAGTTTCTCCAACGATATTCCGTTCTCCATGACACAACTGGATGATGACGGCAACAAGACTGACAAAGATGCTGTTGAAGGTGGTTTTCTGCGTGTAGGTACTGCTACGCAGGTACAGGCTGAATTAGGTTATTTCCCATTCAAGTCATTTCCTTATATTGGCTTCGGCGGTCGCCTGCGCATAGCTACAGCTCCTGTCCGTGCCAACGGTATGTCTGTATATGAAACTGACGGAAGTGTACTCAACAACCCTGTAGCTGATGTCACAGACCAGATGGCTATATTTTCTGAAGACCTTGGACTTTACTTTCAGTATCCTTTGTCAAAGAGACTGGCTTTAGGCGGAAAGATTCTTGCAGGTTCACAGCAACACAGCGAAATAAGACTAGCAGCTAGTATTATAGATTATACACACATGAATGAGTTAAAATCAGAGCATCAGGACTGGACTGAAGATCAGTTAAAGGATGAGGCTACATATTGGGGTGACCAAATTCAAATTTACAATGAAAACAACTTCAAGTGGGGAGCCGGAGTCAGTCTTACATACGCTTACCGCAACAGCATAGCCTGGAAACTATATGCCGACTATGACAGCTCTAAAACCGGATTTACAGGAAGATATTATTCAGATAAATCTGCTATTGTAGAAGATGATAAAAAAATTGAACGTATACAAAACTTTTCATTCAAGAAGACACTAAATCAAATATCCATAGGCGCAAGTATGAGCATAATGTTCTGAATCCGCTAATAATAAGAAAAACAGGCACACGGCCGGTGTCTATAACACAAAAACAAGAGATATAAAGGCCACATATCTCTACATTCTTTATAAGACTATGAAGATTAATAATACAGAACAGTCGCATCATCACGGCAGACTCGTTGGCAACAGCAACAGCTAAAGCTACAGAAAGCATTAAGACTTTGACAGATATCAATAAAAGTATGAACACCTTGACCGTAAAAGCCAAAAATGCACAGAACGTGTACAAAAAACTTTTTTCTGAAACAGAGAAAGTGCTTGCCGGAAAAGAGGTCACAGGTTATGAGGAATTGGTTAACAATGCCAACCACGCTTTTTCAGTGATTGAAAACGAAATATCTTCATGCACAAAAACAATTGACGCACTGACTGAATTTGGGTTACATTCCAACAATGCATCTGTTCTTGCTTCTGCCAGCGGATGGATAAAATACGGAGCAGAAGATGCTATTTTGTCTGGTAATAAAAATGCAGTAAATGCTTGGGAATTAGTTTATGCCTCTGCACTTAAGCAACCGTCTTTAGCTAGAAATTTCAATTCAAATTTTAAATCTCTCCAATCTAATTTTGCTACTATGAATATGATTGCTCTCCTTAATAAAAATTCAGCACTTTTTAATATTAAAAGTATAGAGGCATTAAATAAAACGAAAAAACCTATATGGTAATAACCCCAAAACCATATTTATCCATATACCAATACAATTTATGATATAAACAGATTCCACGTAATTTAAAACAAACCGGAAATGCGCCGTTCATTATTGATTTTTCATATATCAGTCATCAGTATATTTTGCGTTTTCAGTCTTCATGCCCAAACGTATAATACATTTTATAAATATGAGCAAAAGGATTCTGCCGGAAGCAAGGGCGCACGACTGGTTTTCTATGCCCCGAATCTGTCACAGTATATACCGCACATCATGCGGCAATACGAGCACGTCAGAGCCATGCACACGCAAATATGGCATCTGAGTTCTCCTCTGCAGCCTCCATTAATGCTGCTTACTGATATGGAAGATGACGGTAACGGTGGTGCTTCACCGTTACCTGTCAACTTTATAGCCATTGGCATGGCTCCGGTAAATATGTCATACTATATCGGACCTACTACCGAAAGATATAGTCATCTCTTCAAACATGAATATACCCACACTGTTATGACCGACCGTCCCAACCATAGAGACCGTTATTTTCGTTCTCTCTTCGGCACCAAGGTAATTGCAGACAACAGGTATCCTGCCAGCATGCTGTGGAGTTATCTCACAACACCACGATGGTATGCCCCGCGATGGTATCACGAAGGTATTGCCTGCTTTATGGAAACATGGCTTTCCGGCGGAGTAGGACGTGCGCTAGGTGGATATGACGAAATGTATTTCAGAAGCATTGTCCATGAAAATGAGCCTCTTTCTACAGTAGTCGGACTGGAATCAGAAGGTTCCACAAAAGATTTTCAACTTGGCACAAATGCCTACCTTTACGGAACACGCTTCGTAAATTATCTAGTTCTGCACTATGGATATGACAAAGTTCTGACATTCTATAACCGCACAGAAAACAGCAAGGCTTTTTTTGCTACTCAATTCAGAAGTGTTTTTGGAACCCATCTACGTAACGCATGGCATGAATGGCAGACTTACGAGAAACAGCATCAACACATGAACTTTGAAGCTCTGGGGCAGTATCCGGTAACCAAAACAGAAAAGATAGTGGAAAAGCCATACGGTTCTGCCTCCCCTCTTGTCATTGATGATTCCTTGAATGTGGCATACACGGCTGTAAACTATCCCGGAGATTTCGCTCATATAGAACGCATTGACTTAACCACCGGAAAAAGAAACAAATTGTGGAATATAGACGGTCCAATGCTTTACCAGACTGCTTACGTTGCTTTGGACCAAAGGCATCAGCGACTTTTCTGGACCGACAGAAACAGTTCTTGGCGTGGACTGAGATGGCGAAGCGTGTCCTCCACTACAAATAAAGACAATGATGTACCGATGAATGGCAAACTCAAATATCAACGCATGTCAAACATCGTGTATGACAATGCCAGCGACTGCCTCTATGGTCTGCTTTCTCATGAAGGTATCACCCATCTTGTCAGATATGATTCTTCACTAAAGAAACAGGATGTTTTATACACATTCAACTTCGGAGTAAGCGTCACAGACCTTGATGTATCACGTGACGGGGCAAAACTAGCCATGACAATTGTAGGTCTGAAAGGTGAAAACTCTCTGATAACATTCAATGTCAGTGACCTTGATAATGCCTCTTTCACCTATCACACAGTCTTAACCCTAGATGATTCCAATCTCTCACAGTTCCGTTTCACTCCAGATGGTAAACAACTCATCGGTTCTTCTTATTACACCGGTGTGGCAAACATCTGGACTGTAAATCTGACTGATGGCAAGATGCATCTGCTCAGCAACACCCAGACCGGACTTTTCGCACCCGTTCTCACGCATAAAGACACAGTTTGTGCCATGCAGTTCAGTCGTAACGGCATGACACCGGTACGTTTCCCACGCAAAGAGATAACCGACTGTAACTCTGTGGCATACCTTGGGCAGAAGGCTTATGAGGCAAATCCTCAGTTGGCTACTCTGGCAACACTTGCCGACAGTGACAGACAGGCTACATTCTCAGAGGTGTATGATTCCATAAAGGTATATAACCCTATAAAGGAAACCACTTTTCAAGGAGCCTACCCCGACATAAGTGGCTTCACTGACGCATCTTCATGGAACAAAGTAACACCCGTGCTCGGGTATCACCTTACCTTTTCAGACCCTATAGGCATCAACTCTATCAATATTGCACTCGGCATATCACCGTGGAGCAATAATCCATGGAAAAACCGCTTCCACGCTTCCGTAGAATGGAATCTGAACAGTTGGAGTTTTAACGCTGCATGGAACAAGACTAATTTTTATGACCTCTTCGGTCCAATGCGCACCAGCAGAAAGGGATACAATGCAGGAATAGAATATGAGAGAATTTATTCCATGCAGAGCCCTTTCAGATGGAACTGGGAATTTTCCGTAAACACATACGGAGACATGGATGTTCTGCCAATGTTCCAGAATGTTAACGTGACAGATGGCATTACATCTTTCCAAACCGCACAACTGAGCATCGGAGCGTCCAAGACACGCGCATCACTCGGTGCCACCATGGCAGAACAAGGTTATTCATACCAGTGCAGCGGATATACTTATCTGGCAGACGGAAAGTTTTCCCCTTCCGTAACCATGACTCTTGACGAGGGTATTCTGCTGCCTTTCATGCGCAACACCAGCGGATGGCTGCGCATGGCTATGGGACAGAACTTCGGCAACAGTGATTCTTCTTTCGGAAACGAGTATTTCGGCGGATTCAGAAACAACTATGTAGATAACAGTTCCGTAAACCGTTACCGCACGGTAAATGCCATGCCTGGACTAAATATAGATGATGTTTCCGCACATTCTTTCTGCAAGGCAACAGGAGAGATAAATTTCCAGCCTGTGCGCTTTCGCAACATCGGTCTGCTTTGTCTCTACCCCACTTATGCCCAACTGTCACTTTTTGCCATAGACCTTGCCGCCAATCCGTGGGGGAATGGCAAGTTCAATAATTTCGTCAGCATCGGTGGGCAGTTTAATGTAGAAATGGTATTATTCAATTATATGAAGACCACGTGGTCTTTCGGTTATGCCCGTTGTTTCAACCAACAGTCATCCACACTTCCACAGTCTTCCGGTGAATGGCTGATAACCTTGAAATTATAGAGACGTAATTAGTCACCAGTAAAAACAGTAGTTTTCATACTCAAAACAAAAAAAAGAAGGAATAAATTTCAATATATGAGATTAATTCTGTAATTTTGCAACGATTAATGCCCGAAATAAATAAAAAAACAAAATAAAGAAATGGCAAACAAAAATGAAAAGGGAGCACTTGACGTAAATAATGCTCTCAACAATTCTGAGGCTTTCTTCGACAAATATAAGAAAGTCATCATCATCGGCGCAGTAGCACTGATTGTTATCATTGCAGGATTTTTCCTCTACAAGAATTATGTAGCCGGTCCACGTGAGGAAAAGGCAAGTACAGAACTTGGCAAAGGTCAGGAATACTTCAACGCAGAGCAATTTGACAAGGCTCTTAACGGTGACGGTGCCGGCTATACCGGTTTTGTAAACATTATCAGCAACTATGGCGGAACAGATGCAGCTAATCTTGCCAACCTCTATGCCGGTCTTTGCTATGCCAACATGGACAAATGGGCTGATGCCGTGAAATATCTTGACGAGTATTCTCCAGAAAATGACGCAATGGTTTCTCCTGCTGCCGTGGCAGCTCTGGGCAACGCATACGCTCATGTAAACCAACTGGACAAAGCAGTAAGCAACCTAAAGAAAGCTGCCGACATGGCAGACAGCGAAGGCAAAGACGGAGTGAACAACAGTCTTTCACCAACATTCCTTCTTCAGGCAGGAGAAATTCTGGAGAGCCAGGGCAACAAGGCAGATGCTCTTGAAATCTATCAGAACATCAAAAAGAAATATGTCAACTCTCCACTTGTTCAGAGTCAGGACATTGACAAATATATTGAAAGAGCTTCAAGATAATGGCAACAGCACTTCACAATCTTTCAGACTATGATTCCGCTCAGGTACCTGATGCCAGCAATATGTGCTTCGGCATTGTAGTGGCTGAGTGGAATCCGGAAATAACCGGCGCACTGCTAAACGGAGCCGTAAGCACTCTTGAAAAACATGGCGCTCTCACAGAAAACATTCATGTGAAAACCGTTCCGGGAAGTTTTGAGCTTATCTATGGAGCACACCAGATGGTATTGAACGGAGGATATGATGCCGTGATTATACTTGGAAGCGTGATTCGTGGAGAAACTCCTCACTTTGACTATATCTGCGAAGGAGTAACTTACGGCATAGCACGTATGAATGCTACACAGGAAATTCCTGTGATATACGGACTTCTTACAACCAATGACCTTCAGCAGGCACAAGACAGATGTGGAGGAAAACTGGGAAACAAAGGTGACGAATGTGCTATTGATGCTATCAAGATGGCTAAATTCTAAAAAACAATCAAAAGTATGAAACTTCATCAATTGTTAAAAGCCTATGAATTCGATGAATTGATGCCTGTCATCAATGATATGTTTCCGGGCACTTCCATATATCGTGAACAGCTGAAACAAGCATACGACTTAATGAACAGCATGCAGCCACAACCTTCAAGCAAAAGTATTCGTTACAAGATAATGAAAGGTAAAGGCGAGGAACAGTATATGGGAGCAGAAGATAACTGCTTTACCGGTTCTTGGGAATCAGTATTGGGTAAAGACATTTCAAGAGAACATGGAGTGGACCTCAACGACACAGAAGTTCTTGCTAATTGCCTTGTCAACATGTGTTTTCTGGGTAAATATCCCAAGCAGTTTGAAGCTGCACGCCAGCAACTGCTTAAAGGTTAAATGCCTTCCTCTTCTGAAAGGTCATCTTCTGATTTTTCATTATTCCCTTCGGTACTGCCTGTATCCATTTGCGTATCTTTGGAAATGGATACAGAGCCGGTTCTGGAGATTTTCAGAACAAGCGGTACATATTCATCACTCATTTTATCAGGTGAACCTACACTTGCCGCAAAGACAAGACTTTCTCCGTTTCCTTCTTCCAGGACAATACCAAGCAATGCACTGTGTTTTTTGTATATATTGTCTACATAACGGTCAAAATCAGACTTTGTAAATGTTCTGTTGAAAAATTCACTTTCGCCCTTACGGCATATTTTAAGTATTATCTTATTATCATAATATTTATCACCGTCTTCATCTTCCACTACCGGAAGACTTACATCAGCAATTCTCTCTACAATGACATTATAAGTGGTGCCCATCCATTTAACCTCACGTGTCTGATGATAGTCACCCACTTTAGAAATACCCTTATGTTTCACCTTAACAGGTATTCTGGTTATAATAGTATCTGTTTTTTTCTCTCCTTTGCAAGAATAAAGAGAAACAACAGCAGTAACGGCAGCTATATAATAAAATAACTTTTTCATCCTAATTTGTTTTGACTACAAAGATAATGCAAAATTTCTATAAAACGAGTAAAAAAGAAAGATTATTTTAAATTACCTTCACAGCTTATGTCATAATAAAGGCTATAAAAAAAGGAAACAAAGAAACAATACTGAAAACTTTTAGTAACTTTGCAGCAATTAACAGGATTTGAATTATGAAACAATATACTATCTTATTGATAACTTGCGTCTTGCTTTTTGTGTCATGCAACGGCAAGAAAACAAAAGACGGGTACAGCGATACTGACACTGCCAGAATCATGATGATGCAGATACAAAAATGCTCCAGACTATATACAGCGGAGTATCATCTGCACAAGATAATAACGCATGATGACAAGAAGCAGATTAAAGGCACGTTCCTTAACCGCGACTTCAATCTGGACTTGCCTTTGGGTAAGCGCAAAGTTGCCATTCCCATGGACGCCACCGTCAAGGCATACATTGACTTTTCTGATTTCTCGGAGAAAAACATTGAGAAAAATGGTAAGAAAATAAACATTATACTTCCTAATCCGAAAATAGTGATTGCGTCAACAAAAATAGATCACGACAACGTAAAACAATATGTGGCTTTCACACGCGCTGACTTCAGCGATGAAGAGCTCACCGACTATGAGAAGCAGGGACGCAGGCAGATAGCAGAAAGCATTCCGCAACTTGGAATTATAGAAACTGCCAGACAGAACTCTGCCGGCATACTTGTTCCTTTGCTGACACAACTGGGATATGAAGAAAAAGACATTACCGTGAGCTTCAGAAAACAATTCTCAGCAAAAGATATTATAAATCTAATTGACAACAATATCGGAAAATGAAAAGGATAAACAACTACATAACAGCAACCGCAATAATATTGGTAATATTGCTGACGGCTACAATATATTTTATTACAAGAAATGACTCTGTCTCTATTACCAACAACGACAAGATTGACATCACTCCTACACAGATAAAACAGATTGAAAGCATAGGGGAATGGGAATTTCTGTCGGTCAGCGACGAAGAACTTGTAGACACTACCCGCCACGGATTCTTTGGAGACGACAAACTCGTAAGGATATATTATGGCAAACTCAGTCTGGGAATAAACCTTAAAAACGCTCCGGACAACTGGATTAAGATGAAAGGAGATTCCCTGACAGCCACCTTGCCACCAATAATACTTCTGGACAATAATTTCATAGATGAAGCCAAGAGCAAATCTTTCTATGAAGAGGGCAAATGGACTGAAGCTGACAGAAAGGCTCTATACAGCAGAGCATACGAAGCTATGAAAAAACGCGGACTGAGCAATGCCAATATACAGAATGCCAGACAGAATGCCATAGAACAGTTTACCAAACTTTTCTATTCTCTGGGATACAATAAAGTGTCCGTAAAATAGAGCAGAAATTGCCCCTTTACACAGGATAAAATTATTTGTTCACATTTTATGTTTCACCATAATGCATTGATATATTGTAGCTTGCAGTGAAACATACCGACACGGTGTACAATTTTTGGGGAATAGAGGATAGTCAAGAAGAAATAATAATAAAGCACAAAATGCAAAACGATTCAGTCCAAAACGCAGCATGATGTAGCCCAAAATGCAAGACAATACAGCACATAATACAACTCCGCATACACGTTCAGACTCATTCACGGTAAATAACACTATATCAAAGTGTTACAGTGAAACCACTTTTCAGATTATATTATTTCCATGATTTGAGATTCTCTTTTCTTCAGAAATACATAAAAAAAATCCCCGTCATCTGATAATCAGGTTCCGGGGATTTGTTTTTTCTCGCTAAATCAACATAAACAAGTCAGTCATCTACCATCTCGGAGAATTTAACTTAATCAATATATATCTTCAAAACACAAAAAATAAAGAGTTACCAAAACATTTAAACCTAAAATTCTACTCGTTTCCTTAAAGTTCCAAGGCAACAATCTTCTTACCTTGCCAACACCAACCAATTAATTATTCTCACGTTCTTTATATGTCTGCAAAGTTAATTGCTTTTAAACTTAATTGTTCTGTAAATCCTTATTTTCTACACAAATCATTGCTCAATCGTTTGCACAGTCGTCATGCCCGGCTTAAACATATATCCAATACATTTTTCAGCCTCAGCCTTAAATGATTTCCATTGCAGCAAATACCATCTAATTTCAGAAGTATTCTGAGCTACCGGAACCTGAGGAATAAGACTGCCGTCACGTACCAGAATGACACAAGGAATCCTGCCTGCCTTTATAGTCTGATAACCACCGTCATACACATAACCACTCTGATAATCTATCCATTTACCCTTTGGAAGATATACGGTTCTGTCGCTGCCGCTCTCCAGAAGCGGAGCCACCAAAATCTGACTGCCGTACATATATTCATCCTCAACAAACCATGCACCTGCATCATGAGGGAACTCTACAAACAAAGCTCTGACCATAGGAAGTCCCTTCTCTGTACATAGCTTAGCCTGAGCATACACATAAGGCATCAGCTTGTATTTCATCTCTGCACAGTCTCTGAACGCATCAGTAAAACTTTTGCCTATGAGCCACGGCTCTGTAGGAGGCGCACCATGTGCACGAGTGTGACTGCTCAAAAATCCAAAAGGCAACCATCTGCGATATAAATCTTCAGGGCTCTTAGTTACAAAGCCACCCATATCATGACTCCAGAAAGAAAAGCCACTGAGACCAAAACTCATGCCCCCTCTCAAATCTCCCAACATTCCAATGCTGCCAATTTCGTTGGTAGCAGCATCACCACCCCAATGCAAAGGATAGCGCTGACTTCCTGCCCATGCAGAGCGCGCCCAGATAACACCTTCATTACCATCAGAATTATCTCTCACTGCCTCCCATAAAGCCTTATTATATCTTAGCGGAAACAAATTGTGCTCATACAATCCGGTCTTACCGCTATAATACAGTCCATCGTAAGGAGCAGCCTCACCGAAATCACATTTTATCACACTTACTCCCTGCTTTATCAATCCGGCAATCTTATTCTGATACCAGTTCACAGTCTTTGGATTGCTTAAATCCAACACTGCATCCTCATAATTCAAAGTACCATTAGCATTATGCACCGACATTCCACCATCTACGAGTTCTTTGAAATAACGGTTTTTAGGCGTAAAATAAGGCAACTGCCACAAGCATGTGTGGAATCCGTCTTTTCTGAGACTCTTCAACATACCGGCAGGATTGGGAAAACGCTCTTTAGAAAATTCATAATCACACTGCCAGTCTGTGCCGAACCATCCTGTATCAAAATGAATCACGTCTGCCGGTATTTTGTTTGCCCTAAGCTGACGGGCAACTTCCAGTCCCTCTTTCTGGGAAAAATAAGATATACGACTCATCCATGTCCCAAAAGTCCATAACGGCAACATCGGGCTTTTTCCCGTAACACCGGTATATTCATCCAATATGTCTTTAGGTTCTCCAAAGAAGATAAAGAAATCCATTGTCTCGTCTGCCATGAACAATCGTTGCGCACCTATATAGCTCGCACCGAAATCTACCGTACTCGGAGCTGACGTATGCATAAATATACCATACCCCCGATTGGAGAAATAGAACGGAACCGGCTTATACATACCGTCTGTTTCTGGTCCCTGAGGGTCAACTACAGACAGATTGATTTTCTGTCCGGCCTTATTCAGAGAAGTGAAACTCTCTCCCAGCCCATATATTCTCTCTCCCGGAGAAAGAAGAAACACCGGATTTATACTGCGCGAATTATCACTGCCCCTTTTTATAAAATTGAACGGCAACAGTTTCACCTGTGTAGAATCATCATCTATGATATGGCGCGTCTGCGTGAGTATCTTTCCATTTTTATCTTTCAATATCAGTCTGAAAGGATATTTCTGTATTTCCAATATTCCATTATCACTCTTATAGACAATGCTGTTAGCGGATGCAGAAGCAGAAAATCCATATCCCTTCTTTGCAGCAATGAACTCAGGAGAGAACATTATATCATCAGCATCATTCATCTTCGGTTCTACAGGCGACGTATATACCGTGACACGCAATGTGCGGCTGTCTATTTTACTTACCTTTATCCTCAAATCAGGATCATTGTCATACTGAGTATCAGGAAAATCAAGCATTCTCATTCTAACAGGCCAATAGCCATTAAGATTGAAAGCCTGCCGAGGTGCCAGTCTGTAACGTTTCCAGTTAAGCAGCCCTTCACCCGTAGAAACATTAAAACCGGCAATGCTATCTGCCAAAAAGTAAGTATTTGCCAAATCAGAAAAATCTCCGGACACATCCGGAGCCTGACCTTGCAGATATTCAATACCGTTGTTCGTTTTAAGCTGTGCTTCCACGGCACAACTTAAAACAAGCATAGATAAGGTTAAAATTGTTTTTTTCATGATTGTTTTTGTTTTATTTATTGGTCAATTTCAATTTTCCGTCTTTAAGGCCTATTCCATAACCGGTAAGATTTATGTCACCGCTGGTCTTTGATGTTTTCAGCACCACAAGAGCCTTACCGAAGAAAGCCTTGCGGTGTGAAGCCTTAAAACGTTCCATAGAAGTCTGACTGCCATTGTCCACACCTACTATCTCTGCCTCACCGCCAACCTTAAACTGAAGATTGTTTTCTGCCCACGGACAGAGAACGCCAGCCTTATCTATCACTTCAGCCGAGACAAATATCAGTCCGCCATGAGTATTGCAAGAACGGTCGGCAGTAAGCCTTATATGGTCAGGTTCTCCGGCAGTATGAATAGTCTGCTCTCCTACCACCTTACCATCTTTACGTGCTATCACTTTTACAACACCCGGCTCGAATGTCACTCTCCACATCACATGATACTTATGAGGCTCCTTTTTACGGATGCCCACGCTCCTGCCATTGATAAAGAGTTCCACCTCGTCAGCATTATTATAATAGCACCACATATCCACAGTCTGCCCCGGATACCAGTTCCAATGAGGAAACAGATGCAGCACAGGCTTGTCTGTCCATTCACTCTGATACATATAATACACATCCTTAGGGAAACCTGCAAGGTCTATAATACCAAAGTAACTGCTACGCGCAGGAAAACTATATGGAGTAGGTTCACCGATATAGTCCCAACCTGTCCAGATAAACTGTCCGCTGACGAAAGGATTGTTCTTCACCAAGTCCCACGTTTCCTCATGAGTATTGCTCCATGAAGCGTGCATATTATCATAAGCCGAACACATATATGTAGGGTCAGTATATGGCAGCCACCATTCTTTGGGAGCCTTTATTATGCTGTCAGACGGCATCTTGTAGTTGCCGCGAGTCTGCAGGGCAGAAACACTCTCGGTAAACAGAAAAGGCTTACCCGGAAAGTTCTGCGAAACATCTTTCACATTGGCATTATGATAATTATATCCTATTATATCCAGAGCCCCACTTCTGAAGAGATGATTATCCGGTGAAGGCTCATTGCATCCCGCTGTTACGGGGCGTGTGGCATCAAGATTTCTCACCACGGCAGCCAACTTTCGCGTAAGTCGGGAGTTAAGACTTTCACCATCTTTAGCCAGCAGAGACTTGTCGTGTCCCGCATTGAGAATAAGATTTGCCTCATCAGCAGTCAACTTATCGGCACTGGCATTGTTCCACTGTTCCAGCACTTCATTTCCAATGCTCCACATCATCACCGATGGATGATTGCGGTCACGCAGCACCATATCAGTAAGGTCACGCTCATACCATTCATCAAAGAATCCGGCATAGTCATATTCCGTCTTCTTTTGATGCCACATATCGAAACTCTCGTCCATGACTATAAAGCCCATGGAATCGCAGGCATCCAAGAGTTCAGGAGCAGGAGGATTATGACTGCACCTAACAGCATTACAACCCATATCCTTAAGAATGCGCAATTTCCTTATTATGGCATCTTTATGAACGGCTGCTCCGAGGCATCCCAGGTCATGATGGTAGCACACTCCGTTTATCTTCATGTTCTTGCCATTAAGCCAGAAACCTGTTTTTGCATCAAAGCGAAAGGTTCTTACTCCGAAGTATGTAACATATTCATCCACAACCTTATGACCATTCAGCAATTCAGTACGCATCCTGTAAAGATACGGTGCATCAACAGACCAGAGATGTGGATTGGCAATACTCAACTGCTGCTTATCCACAAAACTCTTGCCACTAATATCTGCTATATGTTCAGATGTTGCCACGGCATGTCCGTCTGAATCAATAATAGTATTCCTGACTAAGACCTTTTCTCTAGAGCCACTGCCATTGTCTATGGTTATCTCAACATTCACATTATTGTCTTTGTCTGTTGTGATATAACTACCCCAGTGAGCCACATGCACATTCCGTGTTTCAACCAAATACACATTACGGTAAATGCCACAACCGGAATACCACCTGCTGTTAGGCTGTTTTTCATTGTCCACCCGCACGGCTATCACATTGTCACTCTTTGTAAGATAAGGGGTAATGTCATATCTGAAACTACTGTATCCATAAGGGCGTGTACCGAGTTTTCTGCCGTTTATGTAGACAGTAGAGTTCATATACACACCGTCAAAATCTATGAAATACTTTTTATCCTTACTGTACTTATTGATTTTAAAGTGCTTTCTGTACCACGCCACGCCACCTGGCAATGCTCCCCCACTCGCTCCGGAAGGATTAGATGCAAGGAAATCACCCTCTATAGCCCAATCATGCGGCAAATCCAGACGACGCCAGCCTGAGTCATCATAAACATAACAAGACATCTGCGCTGAGTCGGCAAGGGTGAATAACCAATCATCAACAAATAATTTACGGTCACTGGCATTGGCAGCGACCGTAAACAATAATGTCAGTAAAAACAATGCTGACTTCTTCATATTACTTTAGTTTTACTGTTACTTTCTTTCCTTTGTAACTTACAACTTTTCCTTTGGCTCCGTCTATATCAAGACCTGATGCCACAACACCGTTCTTAATATATACCACCTTAAACTTTCTGTTGTTAAGCATACCATCAAACTGTCCGTTGCATTCGCCAATGGTAAGAGTCTTGGCAACATCATCATAGCTGAAAGCAACAGTGGCATACTTACCCTTCTCATAATTATAATTTGTGCCTTCATCCTCATACAGAGTGAAATGTCCGTCTTTACCGGCATACACATACAGAGTAATAAGTTCAGGCTGCTTCTCATCGCTCCACTGCATCTCAGGACCAAAAGGAATTATAGCGCCTGCAGGTACAAACACAGGTATCTTTTCGTATGGAGCATCAGCGTCTATTGTCTGTCCGCCGGCATAATACTTATTCGTATACAGGTCGTACCATCCATTCTGCTTAGGAAGATAAACCTTTCTGCTGCGAACCTTGTAATATCCCACAGGGCAAGCCATAAGTGACGGACCGAACATCCATTGGTCTTTAACATCATACACATTGCTGTCTCCGTTGAAATCCATCACCAGCGCACGCATCATGGTGTAATCATTGAAGTGCACGGCTCCGGTAAGACTGTAGATATAAGGCATCATGCGGTAACGGAGTTTATCGTATGCCACAATAGTCTTATATGCGGGATGATTGTCAGGAGCTATGTTCCACACCTCACGCAGAGGCCACTGTCCATGAGTACGATACAGAGGAACAAAGCAGCCAAACTGGTTCCAGCGAGTCTGCATCTCACGCCATTCTTTCAAGTCCTCGTTTTCAACACCAGTCTTGTCAAACTCCTGCTGAGCTGCCACATAACGGTTTTCCACGCAGAAGCCGCCAATATCCATGCCCCATATAGGCAGACCGGCAAGAGAATAGTTCATTCCGGCTGTCATCTGAGACCGCATATCTTCCCAACGGGTTCCAATATCACCGCTCCATGTTGCCGTGCTGTAACGCTGTTCTCCGGCGAAACCGCTTCGTGTCAGCAAGAATACACGTTTATCAGGATTTACAGAACGCTGACCATTATAAATAGCATCTGCATTTGCAATGGCGTAAGCATTAAAATATTCTGTAGAAGTTCCAAGAGCCGTACTTCCGCAAAGTGCTTTTCTATACCACATAGGTGTACAGTCACGCACATTAGGCTCTGAAGCGTCCATCCACCATGAATCTATACCCTGCCTGTATTTACTGTACATATTATCATTAAGCTGTTTCCAGAACATCTTTCTGGCTCCTGCAGAATAAGCATCATAAAAACTTCCCATATAACCGGGACCAACCCAGTCAAGAATAGAATCTTTCACAGCCTGATGATACATCCAGCCATTGGCATCAAGTTCCTTATAATTTTTAGTAGTAACATAGAACTTAGGCCATACGGACACCATGAATCTACCATGCATGGCGTGCACGCTGTCGAGCATAGCCTGAGGGTCTGGGTATCTGTTCTTGTCAAACAGATGACTGCCCCAGTCATTCTCTGCCCAGTAATTCCAGTCCTGTACGATATTGTCTATAGGAATGTTACGTTTGCGAAACTCAGCCATTGTGCTTTCAATCTCACCGGAAGTCTTATAGCGCTCACGGCTCTGCCAGAATCCCATAGACCATTTAGGATAAACCTGAGCCTTACCCGTAAGAGTTCTGTATCCTGAAATTACGTCATCAATATTGTCTCCGGCAATAAAATAATAGTCCATGTCTTTTGCCATCTCGCTCCAGATGCTCAACTTCTCCTGTTCTGCCTCCGGGCGAAGAGAGGCAGCACGCAGTCCGCAATAACTCACAGAACCGTCAGGATACCAGTCTATCAGAATTTTACTTTTGGCAACTTTTGTCAAAGGCACGTTGAATTTATAAGTATTAGGATTCCATGCTGTGCGCCAACGTTCAGGCACCACTTCTTTGCCGTCGATATACACTTTCATATATCCAGCATAGTATAGCACAAAACGATAATTATTATCTACCGGAGCCTGCAGATAGCCCTCATACTGAACATGAGCGCCCTGCAGATTTATGTCTTTCGGCAAATTGCCTATACCCACGTCTTTACTTGTACGCTGAGTGATTTCAGGAATGGCATATTCAAAATATATGCTGTCTTCATCACGCACCAACCGGCGACCGTCTTTCTGCACGTATGTACCGGTGAGATGTCCCTGTTTGCCGTCTTTGTCATAAAGGGTAAAGGCATTGTTTAACTGCTGATAGGCTTCAGGATTACCAAAACGGCAATAACTGTAACTATCCCACAACACGCCATAATTTCTGTTGCTCACCACAAAAGGCACACTAACCTTAGTATTATACTGGAACAGGTCTTCATTTTTGCCCTTCATGTTAAGTTCTTCACTCTGGTGCTGTCCCAGTCCGTAAAGAGCCTCATCCAGAGGACTGTCAAAGAGAAGCTGCCATGTCCAGCCGTGCTTCTGTGCCTCGGTGACTTTACTGTCCGCACCGATTTCACGTTCCGGAACGGTGTAGGGTCTGAAAATTTTTCCGTTGTCAGCATTCTCTCCAAGGATTTTCTTTCCAGTTGCATCATAGAATGTAACCTGACCGCTGTTTTCATTAACCACAGCCTTTAACTTTGAAGTTGCCACAACCAGATTTTCTCCCTGGTCGCTGACATTATACTTTGGCTGCGCTGTCTGTTTAACGATGATAAGACTCTGCTTGTCAGGAAAAGAACCTTCACGGGTTGCCTCAACCCGTATGATTTTGTCACCTACAACCTGAAGGCGCACAAGTCTGGCTCCCTGTGCAGACTGCTTTTTCACCTGAACAGTAATAAAGTTACCGCTCTGCGTGTAGTCAGCCGCATAAGCACTGCCCACTCCAAAGGCAAGAGCAACCAATAATAATCTCTTTGCTGTTTTCATACTTATAGTTTATTGTTTTTCACTGATGCAAAGTTAACATTAATTCCGATAACCTACGGGTTGCAAGTGTTGCCAAAATATCCGCTGATTATTTCATTCAGCGGGAAAATGTTTCCAATAAGTACACAAAATGTTAACTATCCCCGTTTTAATGCTTATATTGTGACGGTGTCATACTGTATGTCTCCATGAAATACTTAGAGAAATATCTCGGATTGTTGAATCCTACACTATAAGCCACCTCACTCACGCTGAGCTGGCTCTGCCTAAGCATTTGCTCGGCACGCTGCAACCTTATTGAACGAATAAATTCAGAAGGAGTGATACCGGTAACCGATACCATTTTCTTGTAAAGCTGTACACGCGACATATTAAGTTCCGCACTCAGAGTTTCCACAGAAATTTCACTATTGTCGATATTATCCTCAACATATTTCGTGGCATCCTTCACCATTTTCTCATCCACCGAAGTTATCTCCACCTGCTTAGCTTCCGGTTTCAGCAACTGCTGAGTCTGTCCGTTATGCCATTTTATCAGATTCTGTATTCTAAGGTTAAGCAGTTCCAGATTAAACGGCTTTGTTACATAGTCGTCAGCCCCTATTTCCATGCCCTCTATTTTTTGTTCCTGTGCCAGTCGGGCGGTTAGCATTACAAAAGGAATTTTCTTCGTGTCACGGTTAGCCTTCAGCACCCGGCATAGTTCATTGCCGTCCATTTCAGGCATCATCACATCACTCAATATCACGTCAGGTTGCTTTTCTTCTATTTTCTTCAGGGCATCCTTTCCATTCACGGCACAGCGGACTCTGTAATTCTGCGCCATTACGTCTTTCATGAAAGAAAGGAAATCTTCAGAATCATCAACCAAAAGAACTTCATACTTCTTTTCATTACTTGACATATCTGTCTCTTTGCCATTCTGCGACACCTTTATCTCATTTTCCTGTGTAAGCAACTGGCAGGTCTTTTCATTGTCTATATCTGCGAGTTGGCTTATATTCACTGTCGGCTGACCGGCATCCTGACGCACTGGCAAATAAACCATGAACACAGTACCTCCGCCAGGATTGTCTTCCACGGTGACTGTTCCGTCATGCATCTCGGCAAAGTTCTTTACCAGACTCAGTCCTATTCCACTGCCTCCATACGGCTGTTCTTTCTCAGGATGAGTCTGATAGAAGCGGTCGAAGATATGTTGTTTGTTCTCATCGCTTATTCCCATTCCGTTGTCTGCCACCTTTATTTCCAGCATATCTTCTTTTCTGCCTTTTTCCTCATCACGGGCAAGCAGACGCAGAGACACGTCAACTCTACCTCCATCGGAAGCGAACTTAAAGGCATTGCTCAACAGATTGTTCATTATCTTTCTAACCTTGTCATCATCAAAGCGCATTATCAAACTGCTTACAGCCGAATAGAAAGTAAGGCTGACATGAGTCTGAGCCAGTTCCTTGAACGAATTGCATATTGTATGTACAAACTCCACTATATCACCAGAAAGTAGACTCAGCGACTGCGTGTCGCGGTCCATCTTTCTGAAGTCAAGTATCTGGTTCACCATATTGAGCAGCCTCACCGCATTACGGTGAATAAGTTCCAGTTTGCCCTTCTTGTCTGCGTTTTCCTCTTTACCTATCAGATTGGTGAGCGGAGATATTATCAGCGTGAGCGGAGTGCGGAGTTCGTGACTCACATTGGTGAAGAACTTCAGTTTCATGTCGTCAAGTTTACGGCTCTGCTCAGCTTCCATCTTCACCTGCTTAATCTCAAACTTCACCTTCTGTCTGCGCTCTATATTCTTCTTGGCATAATACAAAGCTCCGGCAATAATAAGTATATATATCAATATTGCCCATACAGAAAGATAGAAAGGCGGAGCTATCACTATATCCAGACTCCCCACATTGTCACTCTCGCTGCCGTCACGGTTCACCACCTTCACCTCAAGCGTGTAGCTGCCCGAAGAGAGGTTTGTAAACGTAATCTGCGGCTGTCCTTCTGTGGTAATCATCCATCTGTCGCTGAATCCGCGCAATCGGTATTTGAACCTCGTACGGTCAGGCAGGCTCACGATGTCAGAAGCCAACAGCAGCGTAAAAGCATTTTCAGAGTGTTTCAGCTTCAGCGTACTTCCGTCAGTAAGAGCCCTTTTTAACACCACGTTGCCATTATATTCCTCGCCTATAGACAGAGGGTGGTCAAAGAGAATCAGCCCAGAGAACAGCGGTCTTGCCTGATAAGCATTGCCACGGTGTATAAGTCGTGGAATAATATTTATTCCACCTTGACCGCCTACCACGATATTTCCATTGTCGGCAAGCAAAACAGAGCGACCGTTAAACAGTCCCTGCTGCAGCCCGTCCATATCATTATAGTTGGTCACAAATGTAGTCCATCCGTCTTCGTTCTTCTCCACTTTCACGTTAGACACCCCGTTGTCCGTGGTCACCCACAGCGTATGCTCCCTATCTTCCACTATGGCACATACAGTAATCACATTGACTTGCTGCCCAAGTCTCACCGTTTCCATTTTGTCCGTCTTAGGGTCATACATAGTCAGTCCCGAAGCCGTGGCATTCCATATCAGTCCGCGACTGTCGCATATAGTCTGGTTTATGGCAGAATTACTGAACTTGTCGCCGCTCTTTGTCGATTTATAGTTTGTCACCTTATGTGTCAGCGCATTCACAACCGAGAAATCCTGCGACTGTCCTGCTATGATATTTCCGTCAGTATCAAACGACAGCGAACTGATATAGTCTGAAGTTATACCACTGTTATTCATATTATAGGTGTAGAAACGTCCCGTTATTGGATTCAGAATCTGTAAGCCACCTCCAAGCGTACCGATGATTATATTGCCACTGGCATCACACATCAGTGCCCACACATTGTCACTTGCCAGAGAGTTCGCCCTGCCGTCTGCCCTGTAAGCCTTGAACTTGCCGTCTTTGTAATGAGTAAGTCCACCGTTAAAAGAACCGAACCACAGCGACCCGTCATTTCCGCGGATGCTGCTCACCACCACATCCGAGCCCAGTCCCGTTTCATCCTTGCGGAACTGCCTCGTGGTGGTGGTACCAGGATTGTAAGCCACGATGCCGGCATCGTTGGTTCCGCACCAAAGATTGCCAGCGGCATCTTCGGTTATGGTGCACACGTCACCAATATATATAGTCTTGAATTTGTTGAAATCAGTTGAATAATAAGCTACTCCGTTCTTGTAAGCTCCAATCCACAGCGCACCAAGATTGTCCACATAGAGGCACTGCAACGTATTGTTGGGCAGGCTGCCGGAATCCAGAGAATTATAAGTATATTGCGTCACCGTTCTTGTGTTTGCATCCAGCATATACAGTCCCATGTGCTCGGTAGCTATCCACAGATGTCCCCTACCGTCCTCGGCAATATCTTCAGCTATCATGTCTGTCGGCACACCGCGATAACCTTGCAAGGCAAGCATGGCAGCGGCGGAATCAAGCCATCTGTTCAGGGCTCTGCTCCACACCCTCGTCTTACCATTGTAAGACATCCAGTAATTGCCTTGCCTGTCCACTCTTGTGCTGTAGTCAACAGCCTTACCGTGATTGATTTTTGCCACATATCTGTCTACATTCAGCAGCTTTAGAGATTTGCCCGATACTACGGCAATAGTTCCATTATCAAAAGTTATCACTACGTCTGTGCTGTATGTATCCAGAAAGACCACCTTGCCTCCAGGCAGAGAATTTTTCCTGCTACGCCCCTGTGCAAACAGATGATGACTTCCTGTCTTGGCATTAAAGAAATACACACCTTTGCCATTCACCACAATCCACATATTCCGATTTCTATCCACAGCTATTCTGTCAGGTTTCCCACTCATACCGTGCTGCTGCATCCATTTGTCCGGGTTAGCATCAAAAGATTCCGTTTCAGCATGATATATGCAATATCCCATGGCGGTGAGAATCCACAAATTGCCGTCGGCATCCTCCTGAATATCATCCACCACATTATTGGGCAACGACCTCGCATTGCCGTTTTCGTGAAAGAACACCTTGCTCCGGAAACCGTCGTAGCGGTTAAGTCCCGACTCAGTGCCAAACCACACAAAACCTCTGGAATCTTTATATATACAATTCACCTGACTGTTGGACAATCCGTCTTTGGTACTTATGCGCCTGAATGTGGGACCATTCTGTGCATTCACGGTAAACAAAGTCAAAAGGCAAATTAGCAGTGATAAAATATATCTTTTCATGTGGCGCGGTATTATATATTTGATTTTGCAAAGATACTACTTTCCATCGTCACCTGCAAATTCAAGCGCCAAATAGATGCAAAAATATTTTAAACGCAATATTAATTCTTCATTCCAAGGCATCTGATACAAAGCATTAGATGCCCCGCAATGCAGATATCAAAGCAGGGGAGAATTAAAAAAATAATTCGTACCTTTGCAGTATCAAATATATCACCGCTCCCAACAGGGCACTCACTGGGATTGTAAGCAGCCATGCAGTCATAAGTTCCTTTGTAACACCCCACCTAACTGCCGACAGACGTTTTGTAGCCCCCACACCCATTATAGAACCTGCTATTGTATGCGTGGTGCTAACAGGTATCTTGAGAAACTCCGTGATGTAAAGGGTCAAAGCTCCTGCCGTTTCAGCCACTACACCTTCAAATGGAGTAACCTTAGTTATTTTAGTTCCCATGGTCTTCACTATCTTCCAACCTCCCGACATCGTGCCTGCTGATATTGCCGCAAAGCACGAAAAAGCCACCCAGTCGGGGATGTCTTCCACAGAATGTATTCCCATGCCGATGTTCAGCGGGTGGGCAGCTATAAGGGCAGCAGCTATTATGCCCATCACCTTCTGCGAGTCATTGAGTCCGTGACCTATACTGAAAAGAGCCGAAGATACTAGTTGTAAATGTCTAAACCATACTTCTGCTCTACTGTGATTAGCCCAGCGGCAGGCATACAGCACCAACATGGCAATGATGAACGCAATAAGCATACCTATAATTGGGGCAAGAAAGATAAATGAGGCTATCTTAAGTATCACAGAACCTTGAATGGCATGGAATCCGTTTGCCATGATTGCAGAACCGGCAAAGCCGCCAATGAGGGTATGCGACGATGACGATGGAATACCTCTCCACCATGTCATCAAACTCCAGATAATTGCGCCTATCACCCCGGCAAGTATTATGGGCAGGGTGATATACTGCTCGTACACCGTCTTGGACACGGTGTTGGCAATACCGAACTCGCCTATGATATATTTGGAAATGAAGAAAGCCAGAAAATTGAAGAATGTAGCCCACAACACAGCCTGAAACGGTGTTAGCACCTTTGTGGTGACTATTGTGGAGATTGAGTTTGCCGCATCGTGAAAACCATTGATGAAGTCAAAGGTCAGCGCAAGCGCAATTATAAGAATCAGCAGTGTCATATTGTTTGCGTTTATGCGTATTTCACTATTATTGTTCTAAGTATCTTGCCCACATTCTCTGCAGCATCAGTGGCCTTTTCAAGTTCATTTAGTATCTCTTTCATCTTTATCAGTTCTATGCCGTCTTTCTCCTCGTCAAACAGATGGATTATGGCAGCCTCATACAGGTCGTCAGCCTCATTCTCAAGGTCGTGCAGAGTCTTACTGCGTTCCTTCAACTTCCCGGCATTCTTGCGCAGAGAGGCAAGTTCCTCCATTGCAGAGTTTATGCACAAGGCATCTTTCCTAACAATCTCACCCAAAGACTTGCCGTAAGGATTGTTCTTCTTGGGATTGTATATCGCCATGCGCTTGGCACAGCTGTTTATTCTGTCTATCACGTCATCCAAATTACCCGCAAGAACATGAATGTCCTCACGGTCGAACGGAGTGATGAAAGAAGAACTGAGTTCCTCAAAAATCTTATGAGCAAGATTGTCGCCTATGCGCTCCTGCTCTTTGATTTTGTGAAAAAACTCTATGCGCCCGTCTGCAGTTTCACATTCAAGGGCATTGAGCAGGATGTCTGATGCCGACATAAGCACCCCTGACACCTGCTGCAGATAGTCAAAGAACTTTGGTTCTTTTGGACCGAACTTGCTGAAAAAAGAATTGTTCATAACCTTTTATATACGTTTTATAGGGCACAAAAATACAAAAGGCATATTACAAAACCGTTACATTCATCCTACCAATATGTTACAATTTATCATCTCTACCATTTTCATCACCCTCACGATAGGGCAACATATCGTCGCCGAGATGCGTAACCGCCTCACGAGCCTCGCGCTCCATCACCTCACGGGCTTTCTGCGGATAGAATATCATGCGCAGCGACTGGTTGTAATTAAAGTAATTCCACACCCAGTTGAGAAACACTATCAACTTGTTGCGTACGCCCAGAATAGAACGCAGGTGCACCACAAGCCACACTATCCATGCCACAAATCCACTCATTCTGATGCCACAGAACTCTGCCACGGCCTTGTTACGTCCAATGGTTGCCATGGAACCGAGGTTCTTATAGTGGAACGGTCTCAGCTTTCTGCCCTTCTCCATTCTGCGAATATTGCCCGCCAATTGCCGCCCTTGCTGAATGGCTACCTGTGCCAGCTGCGGATGTCCGTTGGGATAATCCTTATCACCGCTCATTAGACATTGGTCGCCTATGGCAAACACACCGTCGAGTCCCAATACACGGTTATATTCATCCACCTTTATCCGATTGCCCCTGCCCATGAACTTACTGTCAAGATTGCCAATTGCATTGCCTGCCACACCGCTCACCCATATAAACGTGCGTGTGGCTATAGAACTTCCGTCTTCGAGCATCACCTTATGGTTCTGGTAATCCACCACCTTCTTATTCAGCAGGATATTCACCCCCATACGGCGCAAAAATTCCTCAGCCTTTGCCGATGAAGCCTCAGACATACCGGAAAGCAATCTGTTGCCCGCTTCTATAAGGTATATATTCATCAGAGTTCTGTCCAAATCGGGATAGTCGTGCGGCAACACGGTGCGCTTCATCTCAGAAAGCACTCCGGCAACCTCCACTCCGGTGGCACCTCCGCCGACGACGACAACATTGAGCAGCTCCTGCCGCTCAATCTCCGTGGCACAGGTTATGGAACGCTCCAGATTAGAGAGTATCGCATTCTGCAGTCCCATGGCCTCAGACACATTCTTCATAGGTATAGCCTCTTCCGAGATATGCTTGTTGCCGAAGAAATTGGTTGTGGTTCCGGCAGCCAACACCAGGTAGTCATAATCTACTTTGCCTATGGATGTCTGAATGATTTTCTTTTCGGGAAACACCGCCCTCACCTCGGCCATACGGAAGTAGAAATCGCGCGTGTTCTGAAAAATTTTGCGGAAAGGAAAAGATATGGAACTAGGCTCCATGCCAGCCGAAGCCACCTGATAAATAAGCGGTGGAAACTGATGATAGTTGTTTTTGTCAATAAGAATCACCTGAATACCAGAGTGTTTAAGTCTGTTGGCAAGTTTCAATCCTCCGAAGCCGCCACCTACAATTACTACACGTTTTTTTCCATTTTTCGATACGTTCAAGCTCATAATATGAAAAATTTAGTTAATAACAACCTGCAAATTTACAATATTTATTCAGATATACACATCATCAACACGGAATTATCTTTTTTTATACTTTTGCGCATCTTCACATAAAAAAGTATCACTATTTTATTCATATTCAAAGAAAAAGACGTAATTTTGCAACAAATTGATATAAAAATGAAAGTTTTACTAGCAGACAAACAAGATATTTCAAGGGCGGGACTTATGTACATTCTCGATAAATTGCAGGATGTAGAATACTATTATGCCGAAGACAAGACAGAACTGATGCTGGCTCTGCAAAAAGAAGAAGACTGTGTGGTTATATTAGACTATACCCTATTTGATATCAATGATGCCGCCGAACTGACAATTCTGAATCAGAGATTTCCATATACAAGATGGATTTTATTCAGTGATGAACTGAGCCCAGACTTCGTAAGACTGATGGTGGCAACTAGTTCTCAATTCAGTATTCTACTGAAGGACTGCATGACGCATGAAATAAAAGAGGCTGTAAACTATGCACTTCACGACAAGAGATATATCTGCCAACACATGACTGAACTGTTACTGGCTCCTGCCCAACAGGAACAAGAAACAGTGAAACTAACCAAGACGGAAACAGAAATTCTGAAAGACATTGCACTGGGCATGACTACCAAAGAAATAGCAGAAAAACGCTTTTCAAGTTTCCACACCGTAAACACTCACCGTAAAAATATATTCCGTAAGTTGGGAGTAAACAATGCACACGAAGCAACAAAATACGCATTACGTGCCGGACTTGTGGATTCTGCAGAGTATTATATCTGATTTCCCCCTACACGAAGAAATTTGTTTGTATATGGTGCAACTCTGTTGCACCAAGCATTAGCATTTATAAAATAAAAAAGGTTTAAAACTGTCTCACGACAATCTTAAACCCACATTTTCTAACTAACTTATTATCAACTATTCATTACTCTTTCTATTTATTAGCTGCAAAGATATATATAATTTTTGAAAACAAGCACAAATTGGAAGAAAAAAGAACATAAGCGTTTGCGTTTTTATATTTTTTTAGTATCTTTGTCCACAAATTGATAGGTTTTTAAACTATGAAACAGCATAGAACGTCACTTAAAGATTTGGCTGATGAACTCGGTGTGAGCATCGCCACCGTTTCCCGTGCACTAAGAAACAGCCACGAGGTTGGGGATGACATGAAACAACGGATAAAGGACTTGGCAAAGAAAATGAATTACCGCCCCAATCCTTTTGCGCAGAGTCTGCGCAGCGAAGCTCCACATATTGTGGGAGTGATAGTTCCAAATCTGGTGACACACTATTATGCTGCCGTGCTTGACGGTATTGAAGACTACGCTTCAAAAAAAGGATATTCCATTATCAGTGCCAACAGTCATGAAAGTCATGAACGTGAAGAAAAAGCTATAGACAATTTCATTTCCATGCACGTGGAAGGCATCATAGCCTGTTTGGCTCAGGACACGGTAGACTACAGCCATTTTGAACAATTATACAGCATGGAAATACCTGTGGTGTTCTTTGCCCGTACATGTCTTCCTGAGAAATTCTCACAAGTTGTTGGCAATGGCGACGTAGCTGCCCAACAGGCCACACAACATCTCATAGAAACAGGAAGCAGGCGAATTGCCTTTCTAGGCGGTCCCAACCATCTTGACATGGTTAAAAGGCGCAAACACGGATATCTGGAAGCTCTGCGCGAAAACAATATTGCCATAGACAGGAATCTGGTTATTTGTGACAAAATTGACTTTGACATTGCACGTGAAGCAACTATGAAACTACTAAAAAGTGACAATAGACCCGATGCCATACTTGCCTTCAACGATATAATTACATACGCTGCTTTT
Source organism: uncultured Prevotella sp. (assembly GCA_964433895.1). Taxonomy (GTDB): domain Bacteria; phylum Bacteroidota; class Bacteroidia; order Bacteroidales; family Bacteroidaceae; genus Prevotella. Next base: position 15,827 of record CAYSSU010000018.1, on the reverse strand, counting down.
GATGCCATAAAAACATGCGGACTTAATATTCCACAGGACGTGGCTATCATAGGATTCACCGATGGAGATATGGCTGCCTTTGTAACTCCCAAACTGAGTGCAATTATGGACAAGGCTTATGAGCAGGGAAGCAAAAGCTGCGAGCTACTCATGAGAAGTATTAACGGGGATTCTACAATATATAAAGAGGTGGTACCGATGATTCTCAAAATAAGAGAATCATCGGAAAAGAATTAGAATGTCATTCTAAACATAAACCTTATACCATTCTTCTTTGCCGTCGGCAAACTGGTATAATTGCAGCGATGGACAAACTCAACATGCAATATCTTGAAGATATTATGTATGCCGGCAATCCACTCCACGTATGGGCGGTTAGGATCCATAATATAACTGCCTTCAGGAAATTCCGTAACTATATCTGAACCTGTATTCAGCGTAGGATTATTCTTGTCTGTCAACTTACCCCATAGGCATTTAACTCCAAGATATTCCCTCCACTTTAATTTTTTTAATAATGGAATACGGTTGAATATCTTTCCATTTAAATCCCAACTGACATCAAGACTGGCATAACGGTCGTTCAGAAATTCCATATTATTAATCATGTTGAAAGTTTCATTTTGTATTATATAGCTGAGATTTGCTGAAGGCATTATAAGAAGCATATACGGCACTGTGTTCCATTGTGCTCCGGCTTTAACGTATGTATCTATCTTGCCCCACGAATTCATCCAGAAACGCTTAAATATTCCAGCTTCCGTAATATTGTATTTATAATCACCTCCGAGAAATCCCTTGACACCCATTGTATGACTTAAAGTGAACACGGGAGCATCGAGATTTATCGGCAGACGACGTTGCTTGGTATTGATATATGTACGCCCCGGAGCCAACAGGAATTTCACATTGAACTCCGTAGTACGGAATTTGTCAAACACAAGTTCTTCTCCTGCGCCCTCATCTGACTCGGTTTTAAGTCCCAAAGTAGATTTCAATCCCCATTCACTCTCCCATTCAAACTGCAATTGCTGGCGGTTATAAAACATCATTTTGTTTACCTTCGACCATTTGAATGACGTGAACACATTATCCTTATCTGTCTGCATGAATTTGTCTGACGGAGACATTATGTCATAAGTAGAACTGAACGTAAGGGTACGCTTAGGAAATTCACGAGGCAGATAATCTTTCTCATTAAAAGAATAAGTAAGTTCTCCCTTATAATAGTTTTTCTTGCTGTTCCAACCTCTGGCAAAATATCCTGAAGCAAACCAATGTTTGTCTAAATTAGCCGTAGTCTGGGCACTTACACGAGTACGCCATCCGTCAATACTATTCTTTGTAATCGTAGTGTTTACCGGTCCGAAATCCACTTTACTCGGATGATTTACATCTCCCGTTTCCACAAAATTCTCAATAAGTGCCTTGGCAAAGAATATCACATACTTAAATCCTTTAAGCTGTTCTATACGATGTAAGAATGCGTCCATGCTACTCTCACTCTTTGTGAGCTCAACTGTGCGATATTGATTCCAAAAACTATCATCACGCATCATGGCATTAGACTCACGGCGCGTAGTAAGTTTGCCTTTGAACAACTGCTTAGGCAAAGGGTCAAAAGAATAGTCACTAAGTCTTGTGGTTCGGGTGACAAGAAATTTAGATGACTTTTTTATAACACTCATTTCCACCGTCATATCGTCTGCACTGAGCACCCATTCACCATCATCAAGTTTACGGTATTCTTGAGTGATATGTAAATCATCAACGAAATTAACATCACTTCGTTTTGGTATTGTCAGTTCACACCGTTTTACATGAAGAGTGGAATCTGCCAGAATATAAAGTTCGCCACGAAAACCGAAATCCTGTTGATTGTTTGGTAGAAACTGCAAATGATAGCATTTGTCATTATCCACATACACGGTATCTTCTATATAATAGCGATAAAAAGATATTGCATTTTTACCTATAGGACTGGTAAACGGGTATTGCAGCAGACGAATCTGGTCATCATAAATATCAACATCAGTAAACACATCTTTCATTGCCGTGGTTAAAATATCACCAGTCTGAATAAGCTGATTTATACCATTGCTCTGCTGACCTATTATAATATTTTTTTCACTCTTAGGGTCTTTGCGATATATATGTTGTGTTACAGTTTCATCCACTGACAGAGGAAGAATCAGCTTTCCATTGAACTTGCTCGTTTCTATCTGGTCGATAAGCCACTGTTTTTTTGCAAAAAAGCCACTGTCTATATCTTTCGGCTTTATATCATTCAATGCAAGTGTAAGTTTTTGATATTTGTTGAACTGATAAAAGTCATGATTGGCAAGATCCGTCTTTTTCTTGGCAGCGATAACACGCTTCATCAACTCTACTGCCGGATTATCCTTGCGACTATATTTTCCACGCTTGCTTTTTACAACAACAGTAGCAAGTTGCCTGTTGTCAGGTTTCAATCTGACATTAAGCATTCCGGCTGTTCCTTGTTTTATATTGTAAGTTCTTGGCTGATACCCCACAGCACTAATCGTAAGCACCCAACCATTATGACGGGCAATATTAAATCTGCCATGAGCATCTCCGCTCACAGCTATATGATTTCCTTTATATGAAGCACTAGGATAAAATATAGTATCCCCACTTTCTGCATCAACAACAATGCCGGAAATATTCTGAGCTTTTATTGTAAATGTTGAAAACAACAACACAAACAAAAAAATAAACTTAAAGTATCTCATTTAAATCTGTTATTACCTTATCTGGAATTGATTCATCATAGGTACGGTCTGTCCAACCTTCCCCCTTAAACCATATTGTCTTGCATCCTATTTTTCTAGCAGGCTCTATATCCTTATAGAAACTGTCACCTACAACCACCGTTTCATCCGGTCTTATCCCCAATCTGTCTACACCTATTTTATAAATACGGGGATCTGGCTTGCGGATACCGACAGAGGCACTTTCAACAATGTCTTGAAAAAAAGGACCCAGCTGAAATTCATTTACCACAGTTTCTACATTGCCGTAAAAATTACTCACCAATATCATCGGATATTTTTCATGTAATACAGTCAAAACTTCACGACTATGCTCTGTTGTCTTCAATACACCGGAATAAACATCATCAAGAAGTTCAGAATGTACTTTCAGAAACTCATCTCCATCAGCATTCCATATACCATTCTGACAAAGATACTCCAATTCCAAACGCAACTTAACATCCAGTGTCTTATGAAATGTATAATCTGCCTTGATTATAGGATTGCTGCCCAGATAACGCTCTGCATACACATAAGCCTTCCTGAACTGTTCTTCCGTAACAGGTACGCAATGACGCTGATAAGCGTACCACAGCACCTTGCCCCAGTGCATACCACAAGTATCCAGAGTGCCACCATAATCAAAAATATAACCTTTTATCATAACATTGAAGCGCAAAGTGATTCATGTTTGCGATGCATATATACATACATGCACTGCGTAAACGTAATTTCAAATAAAGGATAAATCCACGGCATATCAATAAGACATGAAATATAACATACGATTGCACGGAGATTAAAAGTAAGAAGATTTGTATATTTCATCAATGGTCTGCTGCCGGCAAGAAAAGAATTTCTTATATCATCAATCTTGTCTGGATTAGAAAGCAACTCTGCTCTGAGTTTCTGAAAATCAGGTGTCCGCTTTTCCTGAGAACGGCAATAATTGGCATAATTGAAATAAAACAAGCGACCAAACCAATTCTTTTTATCCAAAGATTCATATATGGCACGCTGACTCTTATAACTGTCCAGTTCGCTACCAGCACTGCCCTTTAAAAAAAACAGATGTATCTGCCGATAATAATCAGACAAAGAACTCTGTGGAGAATGTGCCAGAACACCTGCCACCAGAACAAGAATCCAAGACCATATACCCCACTTGACATCAGTATATGGCATATCTATATCCATAAGTCTATATGCTATAGCAACATATATGCATAAAAACCATACGTCACCGGAAAAGCCGTCAAGAACCCTGCCCAACAAAGTCTTCTTACCGGTGAGACGAGCCATCTGACCGTCTGTTGAATCACAGAAATTAGCAAACATAAGCAATATCACACCATAGATATTATGTTGTAAATCTGAATAATGAAACATCCAACCGGCATACATACCAAGAAATATAGAAGCAATGGTTATAACATTGGGATGGATATTGAATTTATTCCACAACAACGCAAACACCAGTCCTATGGGGCGAGTGAAATGAACATCCAACCATTCTTCTGTATCATTTGACTTGAATGAAGCCTGTAGTAATTCTTTAAAACTTGACATTATTTAATTTATTATTTTTTATTATGAAACATATAATTTATCCTTATCCTCTCTAATTGTATTTATCACTTCGAAATTCTATGCTTTATCGTGGCAGCAATAGCCTCAGCAGCAGCATCACGACATCTGGAGAAACTAGGCCAGTCATTAAAATCTATGATATAATATTTGCCATCCGGAGTAACAATTGCATCACCTCCATATACATCAACACCGGCAATCTCAGCCACGGCAGCAGCACTATTCTGCAATGATGTCACATCAAAATCATAATGGCAGGCCTTACCATTTATCTTTTCATCTCCAAACTTACTTATACCGTCATCACCCGGATAATAATAACGGAAAAAGCCTCCACTTACCGCATACCACTTTATCAAATCTCCTGGTATATGAGCCTGGACTATCCATGCTGTTACTCCTCGAATTACAAAATCAGCCTCTGCTGAAGCTAAAGTTGCTCTGTCTTTGCAAAACACCACATCATCTTTTGACTGTGCTGCCGCATCTGTACGCTTGAGCCAAAAGCCGTCTGTTCCATCTACCGGAGGAACAGGTATACTGTAATTACGCATAATGGCATCCAGTCTGCCACGCTCACAGTTCTCTATGCCATAAGCAGAATTTATCACCAATGCCCCACTTTCTTGCTTAGCCTTTAATATGACCAACGTCTGCGGCAGACGCCCCATAGAAACATAAATATCGGCATGAACATCTGCAGAAAGTTCTGACTCTTTGATATACAATATATCATCAGACTGAAGTAAACCGCATACAGCCTGAAGAATTGCAGCGTCTTTACCTACAGAATTAGGAGAAAAGCGCTCGTCCCTATATATGGCTATAACCTTGAACAAAGAAATTCCTCTGCTTTATTTATATCTGTAGCATGATCTATATCCATTACTTTGGAAAATGCGTATGCCTTCAGTTTATTTCCGTCCCTGACAAGAGCACGCTGAAAATTACGCATACGACTTTCCCCGCGCTCAATACATCTATTGAGCGTCTGAATAGCTGTGGGCGTAAGTCCATAAATTCCACCGGATATATATTTACACTCGCCGGATTCATTATCATCAAAGAACCCGGTAATATTATCTTCTAAGTCCGTTTCTATATAAAGAGGTTTTTCATCATCTATAAAATCAGTCACTCCCATAACCCCATCACTTCCACGTTCCAAAGCAACATTAAACGCTGATATATAATCTGAAAATTCTTTTTCACGAAATATTGTATCTACAGTGGTCATGACAAACGGAGCATCTGCAAGAAAATGACTCAGTTCATAAAAACTGTGCATACTGCTTGGAGTTGTCTTTACAACAAAATCCAAAGGTATAGGCATACCGTCAAGACCATCTTCTTCCAATTGAAAAAGATGTTTGCTGACAAGCGTTGTAAGACTATTACATATAACAAATATCTTATCCGCACCATTTTTCATAAAAATGCGAATAAGACGATCTATAAGATATTCACCCTGAACTTTTACCAGTGGTTTGGGTTCTCTTATACCTTCTTGCGCAAGGCGCGAACCCTCTCCAGCTGCAATAATTGCATAAATCATATTATGTAGCGACATTAAAAAACAATGCAAAGATATACAATCTGCCTCAAAAGAGAAAACTTTTTAGCACAATTTTGTTTTTTAAAGCCTAATGTAACTAGAGAGAGACTTACTATTGGTAAATTACGACATTTTTTTTGACTTATCTGACATGCAGACCTTCTTTATTTATATCTCCAGTCCCCTGAAGCTGTTCCTTATAATCATTAACATCGCCGGATAATGTTATATCTCCTGTTCCACGCAAAAACGTATCAAGACTGCCACAATCATTAAAATTCACGTCTATATCACCTGTTCCTTCCAAAGCTACCACAGTCTTCTTAACACCAGTTTCATTAACATCTATATTGCCAGTACCTTTCAACTTTATATCCGAAGACAATGCCTGCAAATAATTAACCGATATATCGCCGGTACCTTTCAACTCTGAAGAAACCACATCGCAAACCAAATGCTTTACATCTATATCACCTGTTCCGTCAAGTTTAAGATTCATGTTATCTGTATCAATATGATCTGCATAGAATCCACCTGTTCCTCTGACATAGACCTCTATTATATCCGGTGAAGTCACATACAACTTTATAGTAGAACTTTTAATTACATTAAACAAGCCGAAATTGTTTTTACCATCAGATGAAATCACCAGTCTGTCACCCTCATATTCCAGTTTAACATCAGAAGTCTTAGCATCTCCATAAGCCTCTATTCTGGCAGAGAGAGAATCTCCCTGTGTATAATAAACATCTACAGGAGCATCCACTTGGATTTTCTCAAAATTTCTTACATATTTTACATTCAGTGTTTCATTTAATTTATCATCATTACCAAAGTTTTTTCCAACACTCAAATGGCACGAAGTAAGCATTACAGTTACTGTTGCCAACAGTATAAAGACCAAATTTCGTTTCATATAAATTCTATTTTACGGTTACTATATTAATTATATTTCCCATATTATTTGGGGTATCACTGATGATAAGACGCAATAAACATCGAAAAAGTTGCATTACTGACAAAAAAAATAAAGAAAGAAAGAAATATTCTAATGAAATTTAGTATCTTTGCACACACAATACTGATACAACAAAAGATGAGTAAAGATGCATTAACTCATAAGTTGACGGATACAATAGACGCTCTTTCATGCGCAGATTCTCTGAAAGGGCTGTTCCATCAACACAGAGACGGGAATCCCCTCCCTTCGGGCAAAGTGCTCGAAGAAATTATTGATTTGTCACGCTCTGTTCTTTTTCCGGGATATTTTGGCAATTCATCTGTAAATATCGATACTATAAAATATCATATAGGAGTAAGACTGGAAAAACTTTATGAAAGACTTACCGACCAGATATTGGCAGGACTATGTTTCTGTAATGATTGTAAAGAAGAAACCAGCCAAGAACTTTCCGGAGCAAGAAAAAGAGCCAGTATTCTGGCAGCTGATGCAATCAGCGAATTTCCCAAACTCAGAAAAGTATTGGCTACTGACATAGAAGCTGCTTACGAAGGCGACCCTGCCGCGGAAAGCATGGGGGAAATCATATCATGCTACCCTGTGATAAAAGCTCTTACAAATTATAGAATTGCCCACGTATTATATGAACTGGATGTGCCACTAATACCAAGGCTCATGACAGAGTTGGCGCATAGCGAAACGGGAATAGATATACATCCTGGAGCAAAAATAGGAAAATATTTCACTATTGATCATGGAACCGGTGTCGTAATAGGCGCAACATGCATTATTGGTGACAATGTAAAACTATATCAGGGTGTCACTTTAGGAGCTAAGAGCTTTCCGTTGGACAAAGACGGTAATCCTATAAAAGGTATTCCACGACATCCGATAATAATGGATGATGTGGTGATATATGCAAATGCTACTGTATTAGGCAGAATAACCATAGGAAAAGGTTGCGTGGTCGGAGCAAACGTCTGGGTTACAAAGGACATGAGACCAAACACAAAAAAGTATAAACAAGTAAAAATTGATAAATTAGATTTAGAATTCAATAATGGAACAGGAATTTGAACTCATTGCCAAGACCTTCATGGGACTTGAAAATGTCTTGGCTGAGGAACTTACCCAGTTGGGTGCCAACAATGTACAGATAGGACGCCGTATGGTGTCATTTACAGGTAACAAGGAGATGATGTACCGTGCTAACTTCCAGTTGCACACTGCCATCAGAATTCTTAAACCGATTGCTCACTTCAAGGCACGCTCCGCAGAGGACATGTATGAAGAGGTGAAGAAGATAGAATGGAGTAAATATCTGGAGAAGGGCAAGACTTTCTCTGTAGACTCTGTTGTTTATTCTGAGGAGTTCCGCAACTCCAGATTCGTTACTTACAAGGTAAAGGATGCTATTGTAGACTGGTTTAGAGACAAGACCGGTGACCGTCCTAACATTTCAGTAAGTAACCCTGATATCAGGCTCAATATTCATATAGCAGAAGATAATGCCACACTAAGTCTTGACTCCAGTGGTGAAAGTCTGCATCGTCGCGGATACAGACAAGAGAGCGTAGAGGCTCCTCTCAATGAAGTTTTGGCAGCAGGCATGATTCTAATGACCGGTTGGGATGGAAAAACAGATTTAATTGACCCAATGTGCGGCAGTGGCACAATATTGGTAGAAGCTGCTCTTATTGCCAGGAACATCAGTCCGGGTGTATTCCGCAAGGGATATGCATTCGAGAAATGGCCTGATTTTGACCAAGACCTGTTTGACATGATATATAACGATGATTCACAAGAACGTGAGTTCACTCATCATATATATGGATACGACATAGACATGAAAGCTGTGAATACAGCCAATCTGAATATTCGTGCTGCAGGTTTGTCAAAAGATGTAACTATTGAGCAACAGGATTTCAAGAATTTCAAGACTCCTGCAGAGAAAAGCATTATCATTATGAATCCTCCTTATGGTGAACGTATTTCAACTCCAAATCTTTTGGGCACATACAGAATGATTGGCGAGCGACTGAAAAATGCGTTCAAAGGTAATGAAGCTTGGATTTTAAGTTACCGCGAAGAATGTTTCGAACAGATTGGTCTAAAACCATCTATAAAGATTCCTGTATATAACGGTTCTCTTGAATGTGAATTCCGTAAATACGTAATGTTTGACGGAAGAATGAAGGATTTCCGTTCTGAGGGTGGAATTGTCAAGAGTGAAGCTGAGAAAAAAGAAATGGCAGAAAAGCATCGCTTCAAGAAAGACCGCGAATTCAAAAAACGTCTGGATGAAGAGAGCGATAATGAGGAAGGTGATATACGTTCATTCACATTCCACAAGCATGACCTGGACTTTGGAGAAAGAAAACGTTTCGGCAGAAGAGACGATGATGACCGCAAAGACCGAGGCAGACATAGCTTCAATAGAAATAATGAACGGAATGATTCCAACGGAAGCAAACGTTTCGGCAGAAGTGATAGCCGCTTTGACAAGGGGGGCAGACACTTTGGAAAAAATGACAGACCATTCAACAAAGACGGCAAACGCTTTGAACGGAATGGCAGCAAACGTGGAGGATTCGACAGACCGCAGGAAAGAAACAAAACTGATGAAGAATAATATAAAGAGTAAACTTCTCTTAATATGTTCTATGATGTTAATGGGAAGTACAGGCATTATGGCACAGAAACAATTTACCCTGGAAGATCTTAACTTCGGAGGAAACAACTATCATAATATGATAGCTGAAAACCGATGGACTGCATGGTGGGGAGATGAATTGGTAAGACTTGATGCTGAAGAATGTTACATCATTGACAAAAATACCGGCAAAGAAACGCCTTTATTTTCTCTTTCTGATATAGGAAATGGCAGTGGAATAAAAGTACACCACCTTTATAATATAACTTTCCCTAAAAAAAACAAGACTGAAATTCTGCTGAAAGACGGAAACAGGGAAGTTATATATAATTGGAAGAATAAGAAAAAGGTTTTCAAGACTACGGCGTACGTAAAAGACTACCAACTCCATGTTATAGACTGCAATGGTAATGATAAACAACTGACAGCAGATGGAAGTCGCAATATAGTCTATGGGCAAAGCGTGCATCGTGATGAGTTTGGAATTACAGGTGGTATTTTCTGGAATAACAAACGCAGCAAGCTGGCATTCTACAGAATGGACCAGAGCATGGTAACTGACTTTCCTTTGGTTGATATTCCAGAAGTAGACTGGACTCCAAAAAAGGGAGAAAGCAGAATTGCTACACCTGCACCAGAGAAATATCCTATGGCTGGTGAGACATCACATAAAGTTACAATAGGTATCTATGACGTTAAGACCGATAAGACCATATATCTGAAGGCAGGAGACCCTACAGACAGATATTTTACAAATATCGCATGGAGCCCTGATGATAAAGTCATATATATGTTTGAACTTAATCGCGATCAAAATGACTGTAGACTGATTAGCTATAATGCTGAGACCGGTGACAAGATTGCAGAATTATATCGTGAAACCGATGGCAAATATGTAGAACCACTGCACCCTATTGCTTTTTTGCCTTGGGACAATAGTAAGTTTATTCTTCAAAGTCAGAAAGACGGCTATAATCATTTATACCTTTTTAATACAAAAGGAGAAGAACTGAAACAGATTACAAAAGGCAAATGGGTAGTAATGGATGTATTGGGATTCAATTCCAAACACAAAAGCGTTATCATAACTAGTAATGAATGTAGTCCTATACAGCAAAATATATTCATGGTGGACATAAAAACCGGTAAACGTGCTATGATGGACGATAACGGTAAAGGATGGCATTACGGAACTTTGAGCGAAAGCGGACAGTATATATATGACAGTTATCAGACACCGGAGATACCAAGGAATATAGCCATTGTAAACTGTGAAAACGGCAAACGCATAAGCTATTTCAAAGCAAAAAATCCATGGAAAGGATATAATGTGCCTGAATATAGCTGCGGCACTATCAAGGCTGCCGATGGCAAGACCGACTTGTATTATCGTATGGTTAAACCTGTAGGATTTGACAAGAACAAGAAATATCCTACTATAGTATATGTGTACGGAGGTCCTCATGCCCACAACATAGACGCACATTGGCACTATGCTAGCAGGGGATGGGAAACATATATGGCCCAAAACGGTTACTTGCTGTTCATCCTTGATAACCGCGGCAGTGAAAACAGAGGCAAGGAATTTGAGCAGGTAACATTCCGTCATCTGGGAGAAGAAGAAATGAAAGACCAGATTAAAGGTGTAGAATTTCTTAAGAGCCTACCTTATGTAGACTCAACTCGCCTAGGCATACATGGATGGAGTTTCGGAGGATTCATGACAACAAATTTGATGACTACTTATCCGGATGTTTTCAAAGTGGGAGTTGCCGGAGGTCCGGTAATTGACTGGAAATGGTATGAGGTGATGTATGGCGAACGCTATATGGATACCCCTCAGACTAACCCTGAAGGTTACAAAAATTGCAGTCTGTTGCCTAAAGCAAAAAATCTGAAAGGAAAACTGCAGATAATCATCGGACTAAACGACCCGGTAGTTGTACCTCAGCACGCATTCTCTTTTCTTAAAGCATGCATAGCAGCAGGAACTCAACCTGACTTTTTCGTATATCCAGGAGAGCCACACAATATGCGTGGACATCAGAGTACCCACCTGCACGAAAGAATTTCACAATATTTCTTTGATTACTTAAAATAACACCACAATATGAAAATCTTACTTTTAGGAGGCGGAGGCAGAGAACATGCCTTAGCATGGAAAATAGCCCAGAGCAAAAAGGTAGAAAAACTCTTTATTGCTCCAGGCAACGCCGGAACAGAAAATGTTGGCGAAAATGTTGCAATTGGAGTAAATGAATTCGATAAATTAAAAGAATTCACCATAAGCAACAGTATAGACATGGTCGTAGTAGGTCCGGAAGATCCACTGGTGAAAGGCATATACGATGAATTCAAAAATGATGAACGTACAAAGAATATTCCTGTAATCGGTCCTTCAAAGAAAGGTGCGATACTTGAAGGCAGCAAAGACTTTGCAAAAGGCTTTATGCAGCGTCACAACATTCCGACAGCAGCATACAAGACCTTTGACGGAACCAATATCAATGAAGGCTTAAAATTTCTCGAAACTCTAAAAGCACCATACGTATTAAAAGCTGACGGTTTGTGCGCTGGAAAAGGTGTACTTATTATTCCGACTCTAGAAGAAGCTAAGAAAGAATTTAAAGATATGCTTGGCGGTATGTTCGGCAATGCCAGTGCCCAAGTTGTAATAGAAGAATTTCTGAGTGGCATTGAATGTTCCGTATTTGTTCTTACTGATGGAAAGAACTATAAGATTCTGCCTGAAGCAAAAGACTATAAGCGCATAGGTGAGCACGACACTGGTCTTAATACCGGTGGTATGGGAAGTGTAACGCCAGTTCCTTTTGCAACAAAAGAATGGATGGAAAAAGTAGAACACCGTATAATCCGTCCGACCGTAGATGGTTTGGCTGAAGAAAATATAGACTATAAAGGATTCATATTCTTCGGACTTATCAATGTAGAAGGTGAGCCAATGGTAATAGAATACAATTGCCGTATGGGTGATCCGGAAACAGAGAGCGTCATGCTAAGACTGAAGAGCGACATTGTTGATTTGTTTGAAGGGGTTGCCAATGGCGATTTGGACAAACGTAATATTGAATTTGATTCACGTTCTGCAGTCTGTGTAATGCTGGTAAGCGGTGGTTATCCACAGGCTTACAAAAAGGGATATCCTATTACCGGTATTGACAAAGTTGAAGACTCTGTTGTATTTCATAGTGGAACAGCGGTAAAAGACGGTAAAGTAGTCACCAATGGCGGAAGAGTGATTGCAGTTTCTTCTTACGGAAATAACAAAGAAAAAGCACTGGAGAAAAGCTTCAAAGAAGCACAGAAGATTGAATTTACAGACAAATATTTCCGCAAAGACATAGGACAGGATTTGTAAATGAGAAGTAACAAGATAAGAAGTCAGGAAAAGATTGCACGTAATCATTGGTCTTTACAGATTACAATGATATATGGAGCATTAATGCTTGTAGTTAACGGGATTACAGACTGGTCCCGATGGCTGCAAGCAGCTTTTCTTATAGGAAGCACCCTGCTAATGGCATTGTTGAACAACCGTTACAGTCTTATTCGCATATATAGCAGAATGGTATCCTGCTCTTATCTGATATTAATGGTAATGAGCAGTTTCCTGCTCATGCAGACAAGTGGCAATATTGTGTCTGTATGTTGGATAGCCATGTATATACTCATGCTGAAAACATATCAGGAAAGAGGAACCAGAGGAACCATATTGTACATATTCATATTATTGGGAATAAGCAGCACATTCTGGGTTCAGGCATTGTTCTTCATACCGGTGATATGGCTTATTCTTGCATATAACCTGTCAGCGTTATCATTCAAGGGATGGTGCGCTTCTATTTTTGGTCTTACCCTGCCCTACTGGTTTTGGGGAGGTTATGAAATTATAAACGGAGATATATCCAGATTAACAACCCATCTATGTGGACTTATCCAATTTGGAGACATCGCTGATTTACTGTTACTGAGCGCAAACAAATTGATTACATTGTTTTTTGTATTGATATTAGCCATTATTGGAACAATTCATTTTCTACGTACCAGCTATAATGACAGTATAAAAGTAAGAAAGCACTATGAAATGTTCATCATAATGGATATTACGACCATAATATTCATTGTCATTCAGCCACAATACTATGATATATTACTTAGACTAATAATAATCAACACATCTATATTAATAGGTCATTATATAGCCCTGACTCATACATGGTGGACAAACATCACCTTTTATATAATATTAGCAACAACCCTGATTATAACAGTATATAATACATGGATGCCTTCATTGACTTTCTGATTAACTGGGGATATTGGGGAATGTTAGCAGCCTCATTTCTTGCCGGCAGTTTTTTTCCATTCAGCAGTGAAGCTGTGATGTTGGGACTTTTTGCCGCCGGTCTTAAACCATGGCCACTGATAATTTACGGTACCGTAGGAAATGTTATGGGAGGTATATTTAACTATGGTATCGGGAGAATGGGAAATCTGCAATGGATAGAAAGACATCTGCATGTAAAAGAAAAAGACATCAATAAAGCTAAAAAGTTTATGGGCAACAAAGGTGCCTGGATGGGCTTTTTCGCATTTCTTCCAATATTAGGCAGCGCAATAACAATAGTATTAGGCCTGATGAGAGCAAACTTTTTAATTTCTACAATTAGCATAACTATGGGAAAACTCTTAAGATATATAATTTTAGTAATGTCAGTAGCTTCACTGACATCCTGTACCAACAAGCCTGCAACAGAAGAAAATAATAAAATTATAACTGTTACCATAGAGCCTCTGAGGTATTTCACAGAACAGATTGCCGGCAAGGAATATAAAGTGGTAACAATGGTATCTAATGGCAACAACCCCGAAACATACGAACCTACTCCCAAACAGATGATGGAACTTTCCAAGAGTGCTCTTTACATCAAGGTTGGAGAAATAGGATTTGAACGCACATGGATGAAAAAACTAGAGGCCAATGCCCCTCATACTATAATAGTAAATTCTTCAGAGGGCATATCTCCGGCTGAAAGCAATCCAGGAATAAAAGATCCGCATACATGGATGAGCGCTACCAATGCTATCATTATTGCAAAGAACATATACAAGGCTTTGGCAGAAACAAATCTAAAAGACAGTTTGACATTCAAAAAGAATCTGTCAAAACTAATTGAAAAAATAAATAATACAAACATCAAAGTGAAAAGAAATATCAGAAAGGATAAAAACCTGTCTTTTCTGATATATCATCCGTCTCTCACCTACTTCGCGCGTGATTATAATCTGAAACAGATTCCTGTGGAAGAAGAAGGAAGAGAACCAAGTGCTGCACAACTTAAAGAAGTTATAAAAAAAGCACGAAACAACAATGTCAGAGTTATGTTCGTGCAGAAAGAATTTTCCAATCGTAATACAGACATCGTCAGCAAAGGCTCTAATGCAATAAAAGAAGAGATAAATCCATTAGATTACAATTGGGACAAACAGATGATAAAAATAGCCACACTTCTAAAATGAGCAACCCGATAATTGAAATAAAAAACATATCCGCCGGATATGACAGCAAGAATGTTCTAAATAACATATCACTGACAGTCATGGATGATGATTACCTGGGAATAATAGGTCCTAATGGAGGTGGCAAGACAACTCTTGTAAAAGTCATACTTGGTTTGAAAAAAATATCAGAAGGTGACATTATATTCTACAAGGACGGTATACAGGTTAAAGGAATCAATGTCGGATACCTGCCACAATATAACGACATAGACCGGACTTTTCCTATATCCGTATATGACGTGATTCTTTCCGGTCTCAGCAGAAAGAAGAAGCTATTTCACAAATACACCCAAGAGCAAAAGAACAAAGTATTCCAGACCATCAAAAAAATGGATCTTTTAGGACTCAGCAACAATCCGATAAATGCTCTCAGTGGAGGTCAACTGCAGAGAGTGCTTCTGGCAAGAGCAATTGTCTCAGATCCGGACGTTCTAATACTTGACGAGCCGAATACGTATATAGACAAACACTTTCAGGAACAGATGTATGACATGCTGAAAGAAATAAACCGTAAATGCGCAATTATCATCGTAAGTCATGATTTGGCTGAAATAGAAAAAAACGCCAAACGAATAGCGTACATAAACAAGAAATTGAAATTAAAAAATTCAAATATGCAAACATTCTATTGCAGATAATTACCTTTTATAAATATAAAATATTATCTTTGCAACCATATATAGAAATAAAACTTTTATTGATTTTATAAAT
>CAYSSU010000017.1:0-59039 GCA_964433895.1 uncultured Prevotella sp. | reverse complement strand
TAGTTCATTTATCTCATCATCTAAAAAATATTTTGATTCAATCAATTTGTTATATAAATCTTTATTATTTTCTAAATAATAGGGATATGCTGTTATTTTCATATATATCATGACAATACTTATTCATAAGAATATATTTATCACTAAAAGAATTGTAATGCAAATATATTTGGTTTTGCAATTGTATAAATGTTTGGTATTTAGCTTTTTTCATTCGAAATATTTTAAATTATTTAACACAGCAGCAATCAAAATAATATATAATCAGTTTTAAAAAGTTATGAGGGTGCTTAATAGCGCTCTCATAACAAATAAAAATATACTAAATTTTCATTTAGCTCCGTTGTTCACACTACAACCACATCCTGTTGAATTATTTATTATATCAGCTACATCTTTATTTACATCAATACCACCAATGAGTAATGCCATACTTTCTGTAGATAAAGCCTCCAACAAGTTTGTTGGTAAATTAAAAAAAATTTTCCATAATAGTTATTTTTGTTTAAAAATTCCGACTTCATAGTATAATACTACAGCGCATTGGTTATCGCTCCTATTTTTATCAGTTAGGTCTGAATTATAATTATTACCGGTAAATTATAGTGTATTATTCTTACTTAGAAATATTTTAAGTTTTTTTCAAGGGAATCATATTACTTTTAAATTTCATCATCGAATTATAGTATTCTATTGCCTATTTGATATTAATTCCTCTAATCTTAAATATTTATTCCTTTTATATCAATACTCAATATTAAAAAAGACAAATGAACAAACATTGCCAGACCGGACGTATATCGTATAACGACCGTATGGACCATCTAGTTTATCAGCATTACATTTGAGTTTAATTGTTAGCCTTCCTTTATTCAAATGCATATCAATATTATTCGCACCAAATGTATCAAACATCACATATTCTGCATCTTGCGGAACAGAACATTCCAACTGCTCATCAGAATAAGTAATTTTGCCCAAATCACTTCCAGCTTTGGGAAGATTATTTGATAATGGGTAACAACTGACATATTTGACCACAGCCCCCTTGTTTATATTATTTTCCATTATCGGAGAATCCACCTTTATTTTATAATAAGAAGCATTTATACTCGTCACAATTTTCCCGGATGGAAAATGAACAAGATTATAAGAATTATAAAGATAATAAAGATGACCGGGCTGTACGGCTGCCTCATGAGTAGCATTTTGCAAATCAGGAAGATCGTTAGTGCCCAGACTTGATGTTCCTGCATTTACAATATACCAATAATTCCCCGAATTAAAATTATTTGAATTATCAATATATGTTCCGGTATTTGCCAATGTCGTTTTTCCGTTATCTTCATTCATCATATTCAACGCCACCGTTTCTTTCGGCTCATCAACATTATCATCATCATTACTACATCCAATAAACATAAGTGATAATACAAAAAGAGCACAAATAAAACTAAATTTCTTTTTCATTTCTTTTATTTTTAAAGTTTTATAATTATTAATCAGAGATACTGTTAGTAGCTTCTTTTAGAAAATAAACGCTGTTTCCACGAGAACGCGACTATACTTTTTAGTAACGTTTTCTTTGCCTAATATTAGCAATTGAACACTTTGGTTTGTTAATATCTTTATTACTAAGACTAACATTAAACTTGAAAGATTCTTTAATAAATTATTCATATCTATTACTTTTGAAAAGTTTCAAAGCAAAAGTAATATAAATCCACAAAACTTTAAAATAAAATGATTTCACATATTTCACCTCTTTACATAATTCACATTATATCAAGAAGTTACGAATGGTCTTCGGCATTATAATTTCTATACTATCTCCCTTATCTTCTTGTCGAAATCTGGAGCTTTATTTTATATCGAATAATTTATATAGAAGTCGGCAACGAGCATTGGATACTGATGACGGAGAAGAATCCGTAAGAACAGACACTTCTGACGGCAGGAAATGCAACTTTACAAGTATGCATATATCAGTTTCTCTGAGCGTAAGGGTATTTCCATGTTCAACCAACCATCCTGAAAAACCGGGAAGTAATGAATTCATAGTCTTTCTTAATTCTCCCCACTCTTGGTCTTCAGGATGTATGCCTGTAGAAGCCAATTTATGAAAAGCAGCTACAACCGGAGTCTCTTGTATTCGTTCTTCCTTTGAGTTGTCTGCAGAAAGACTTTTCCATCCACGTAAAGACTCCAACTTTTCCTTCAGTTTATTTACCTCATCTGTCTTTTCTTTTATAACGGATTTCTGACCGGCGTATTTACGCCTTGCCAACTCCAGTTCTGCCTTTACCTTTGAGTATTCAAACAAGCAGGCAGTGTAGGTTATGTTCATGTTATGTATGTGTTCTTTTTCTCTAGTCCTATAATTTCTGTAAAGCAGAAAAGCCAGTATAAAGACTATGCCACTGCCCAAAGAGACTATCAACATTATGGATTTCAGCCTTTCATTGATTACCTCCTTTTCGGCAGCATCTTTCTGGAATGAAGAATAGTCGTATTGTGCCTGCATCCTGGACAGTTCATGCGTTGACAATTCATATACCGACGAATCATTGTTCTGACAATAAAGCATCATAAACTTTTGCGTGGAGTCCGGATTTATATTCTTATAAAGGCGGTAGAGACCATTATATGCCATCACCTTATTGTTAATGTTGCTGCACAAAGACAGAGATTTGCGATAGCATGAATCTGCCGATGATGCAAGCCCAACACCACGGTAGTAATCACCAAGATAAATACAGCATGCAGCCTTCTGAACATCTGTGGTCTTGTTTGCCATTGATGTCATGACACAATGGTATCCGGCTAAAAGCGGCTTTACTTCCCTGAACTTACCTCGTTCAAGATATATGGGGATAACAGTTGCCAAAGAAAAATAAGCCATATTGTATTTCTTTATTTTCATATAGTCACGGTACACTTTTAAGCCCGTGGTAACAGCTAGATCTTTCCTGTTCATTGCATAATATGCACTTGCCTTACTATTGGAATATATCATATACGAAGCACTGTCATGAACCGTAAGGGCTATCTTTCGGGCTTTGTCTAATTCCATTAACTGATACGCAGGCATACACTGACTCTCAAAAACATCAGAAATCTGTCCGTGTATTATCATCAGAAGCCTTCTGTCACAGTCGGCTTCTGCAATATCAGCTTTGCTCACGGCATCATGGAAACACTGCAAAGCCTGTGGCGCCTTGCCCTGGTCACGATATGCGCATCCCAACAGATAATGTGCCTTCATCTGTTCGTTGTCGGAACCATATCTGTCATAATATTCTACAGCATCTTTGAGAACGGTATCAGAAGTCAACGGTATATAAGCTTTGTTACAAGCATCTGCAATATCAATCTGACAACGCATATTAAAGCTTTCTGAAACCTTTCCTGTTTCCGCCTTCAATTCATTTAACATAATTAAAGCAGAATCGGGATTCTGACAAATAAGAGATTCAGCCCGGGACAAGGCCTGTTCATATCTGCTGTTATCATGGCAGGACGCAAATGACAGAAGCACAACTGCTATAATAACATAGGATTTTAAACGGCACAAAGAACTCTGATTTATATATGGTTTCATCTCTATAAATGTATTTCTATGCAAAGATACATATTATACTACATTTATCCAAACTTTTCAAATAATAACCTGTTGGCTGAATTAAATTTTGCCCACTTTCCTATTAGGTTAAAAGTATGTAAAGGATTTTGCCATATCACAGAAATTAATTATTTTTGCAATTATAAGATAATAACCAAGATATGATTTCTGACAACAAGTTACATTCGATATTAATTGTGGAAGATGATCTCACTTACGCCATGATGCTGAAGACGTGGCTGGGAAGAAACGGATTTGCCGTTGCCACTGCCGGACGGGTATCGAAAGCCTGTGACTTACTGGAAGACAAACGCTTTGATATTATCCTTTCTGATTTCCGTCTGCCTGACAGAGACGGAACTTTTCTGCTGCCTTGGCTGAAGAAAAAAGAAATGGACACTCCTCTAATCATCATGACGCGCTATGCCGACATCCGCGGAGCTGTGCAAGCTATGAAGGACGGAGCTTTTGACTACATAGCCAAGCCGATACCGCCTGATGACCTGCTGCAGAAGATACACGAAGCACTGAACCGCACTGACAAGAAGAAATCTGCACAGACAACTGCCGAAACGATGACAGCGGCAAACACCACGGGTGATTATCTTGAGGGCGTGAGCGAACCGGCACGGCGGCTTTATGACTATGTGGCGCTGGTGGCACCTACACCAATGTCTGTGCTCATCTGCGGAGCCAGCGGCACGGGCAAGGAATATGTAGCCCACAGAATTCACCAACTAAGCAAAAGAGCCGACAGAGCTTTCGTTGCCATAGACTGCGGTGCAATTCCCGACGAACTGGCTGCAAGTGAATTTTTCGGGCATGTAAAGGGTTCGTTTACCGGAGCCGTTACCGACAAGACCGGAGCTTTTGAGAATGCCGACGGCGGAACTATTTTCCTCGATGAGGTGGAAAACCTAAGCTACAACGTACAGATACAGTTGCTGCGTGCCTTGCAGGAACACAGCATACGCAAGATAGGCGCAAGCAAGGAGATTTCTGTTGACGTAAGAGTGGTATGCGCAACCAACGAGAATTTGCCTGAAGCCATAAGCGAAGGGCGTTTCAGGGAAGATTTATATCACAGACTCAACGAGTTCACCCTGCGTATGCCGGCTTTGTGCGAAAGGAGTGAAGACATAATGCTTTTTGCCAACTTTTTCCTTGACCGTGCCAACAGGGAACTGGAACGCTCCATCACGAGTTTTTCGGCAGATGCCGAACAGAAACTGCTCAGCTATCAGTGGCCCGGCAATATAAGGCAGTTGAAAAATGTGATAAACAGGGCTGCGTTGCTCACAAAGGGCGAAACCATACAGTCTGCTACTCTTGACCTGGAAGATACCCTGACGGCAAACAATCTGAGTCTGCATAACATTGACGATGAAAAAGCCAGAATAGAAGAGGCTCTGAAGCGGACGGGAAACCATAAGGGCAAAGCTGCCTTACTGCTGGGTATAGACAGAAAGACACTATATAACAAAATGAAAAGCTACAATATCTGAGTTTCTACATTTTTTCGAGAAAAGTCTCCGCCATATCCGCCAACTCTGCCGAGCCGGCAAGCACAGTTTCGGCTTCCCGCTTTACGCTTTCATTCATCACGATATTGCCACACTGTTCCAGCCATGTAAGAGCCGGCACGCATCCGCCTGCCTTTATCTGAATGAACACCGGAAGCATCTTATGTGCCAATGCCGAAATCCGTGACACATCCTCTTTCTTTACTGCCAAATCAAGCATATTGCGGTTGTTGCGGGTTTCAGAAACAAATGTCTTCAATATTGCCACAGCAGCATCTTTATCATCACCTGAAAAGACAGTAAGCGCAGAGAAGTCAGGCTGCACTGAAGACGGCATCTCTTCAGCAGGCAGGCTCTCATGAGGAATGCCACGCAACGTCATTTCCAGTTCTTCTGCCGTAAAAGGCTTATGCAGACAACCGTCAAAACCATGTTTACGGAGTTCCCCAATGGTGATATCACTGCGTGCCGTCAGAGCATATACCGGAAGGGGGAATCCGGCATCTCTTATCTCTCTTATCAGTTCCAGTCCATTCATTGCCGGCATCTGTATATCCGTGACAACAGCATCATATTCATTCTGTCGCAGAAGTTCCAGCAGCTTAAGAGGCTGAACACAAGTGGTGAGCGTTATATTACGGTGTCTGAGCATAGCTTCAGTGAATTTAAGCTGCAACGGGTCATCGTCTATCATCAGCAGGCGCAGCGGCGTTGCCGTATTCTTCTCTGTTTCATGCCGTTCTGTAGCCCGCAAAGGCAACAGCACGTCAAAAACGGTACCCTTTCCCAGTTCACTGTCAACAGATATTTCTCCGTTCATCAGTTTTACAAGCTTAAGAGTTATTGACAGTCCCAATCCGAAACCTTCATGCCCTTGGGCATTGGACAGACGGGTAAACTCCCTGAATATTTTTTGCTTCTCTTTTTCAGGAATTCCGGAACCGGTGTCACTGACGGAAAAATGCAGTTTGCCTTTTTTTATATCCACGCTTAGGCGCACGCTGCCACTGTCGGTAAACTTCAAGGCATTGGACAACAGGTTATCCGCAATCTGCCGGATACGGAAAGCATCCCCGTCATAAGACTTGTCTGCATCCACACCATTGACATATTCCAGACGGATGTCTTTTTTCCTTGCCTGAGGAAGAAAGCTCCGGCAAATGGCATTG
The DNA here is from genome assembly GCA_964433895.1 of uncultured Prevotella sp. Taxonomy (GTDB): domain Bacteria; phylum Bacteroidota; class Bacteroidia; order Bacteroidales; family Bacteroidaceae; genus Prevotella. The sequence continues at coordinate 52,725 of CAYSSU010000017.1, read as the reverse complement.
AACAATGTTGCCGGTCTGAAACTCAATATTTCCAATTCCACCTTGTTTTCATCCAACCGATGGAAATCCAGTAGAGACGTAACCATACACAGCAAATGCTGTCCTGACACTTTCATATTGTCAAGATACTGCCGCTGCCGCTCATCCTCTGTGATGCGCTCCAACAGGTCGGCATATCCGAGTATTGAGCCGAGCGGCGCCTTTATGTCATGAGTCACGGTGAGCATCATCTGTTCACGTTCTTCCAGCAGTCGTGAAGTCTCTCCGTTTGCTTTTTCCAGTCGACGGCGATATTGCTCATTTCTTTTGATGTCCCGCCAAATAACAAACAGAAATGCCCCGGCCGACAACAATGCAGCAATGGAAATCCATCCCAACGTCTGCACGGAATTATGCCGTATCATATTCAGATTTTCTGTCTGAAGACCGGAGATAATGCTGTCGCCAGATTCTATTTCTTTCAGAAGACCAACAATATGAGCATCCAGCGCACTGTCTTCTGACTTCAGATTTCTGATTTGTCTGTTCAGTCTCCTTATTTTCTTACTATGTTCCACATCAACTGCCGCACTGTATTTATTCCATGCTCTGGCATTGGCACCATTAAGGCTGTCCCCGCCTTTCAAAACCGTATCTACAGTTTCCGTGACAATAGTCTTTGATATCTGTGCCGTATCAGGTCTGCTCTTTGCGAACACATCATGAAGTCTTCTGAAAAAACCTTTTTTCGCCCCACTCACTGCATATTGCTGCGTAATGACTATTCGTTTTCTGGACTTTACCGGAGTCAGTCCGGCGGTATCCTTAACGGCAACAGTACGCACCGCGTTTCTCTTTGCCGGTTCCAACAGTTCCAGTGTTCTTACAGCGTTTCCAATGCGTTTTTCTTTCTGCGCCAACAAAACTTTCACAGAGTCTATGTGTCTCAGTTGCTGCTCGTCATTCGTCATGGAAGCAGACATCTCATGATATACAAGTCCTGCCGACAGCAATATCAGCAGCAGCAATGCCGCAAATCCTGCCGCCACTTTCATCTGGGTTGAAAATCGAAACATATAAACGTTTTAAATTGATATGGAATTACAAAAATACTACAAGTTTAAGACAACGCAAAATAAAAGACTGTTTATTTGGGGCTATGCCTGAAAGTTTGCACCATTAACGGTTATGCAATATTCCACCACATTATCCAGAAAATGGGGAAGCCGACACGACTTCCCCCTACCAAAAAACGACTTGATTTCTTTTAAAACTCCAAAAGGTTACTCCACCTTTTCACCCTTTTCATCAAATTTCACGGTCTGCAAATTGTTATCCTTGTCTGCAATCTTGACCTCAAAGACAACTGTTCCGTCCTTTTCGTCCCTGTTTACTTCCTTTATTACGGCATCAGGATAATTTTTTGCTATGGCATCCTTTACGGTTTCAGGCAAAACAACTTCACATTTCTGACTTATCTGACCTGAATTTTCTGTTGATTCAGTCTTTACGCTGTCATTTTCTACCTGTGCAAATGTTGCAATACTCAAACTCATCATTACGATTGTTACTAAAAACTTTTTCATATCTGTAAATTTTTAAGTGAATAATATTTCGTTCATCATATCTAATGCCAACGCCGTGCCAGAAATTCACGTCTAACCATAACACACTGATATTATTGCATTTACATTCATTGCTTCATTTTTCAATCCCCATATATTGGGGAATTTACGGGGGATGAATGGGGAAAAATTCCCCAAGAATATACATATTCTCTCCGAAGAATTATGGCATAGGGGGTACAGGGGTTACACCTAAAATGCGAGGTGTATAAAATGAGAAGTCTCCGTGCGTTAACAGATTTTCACATCGGTTTGGAGCCGAAATTTGCACATACGAAAAAAAAGACTTATCTTTGCATTTGCATAACGGAGAGGGGGGACACAATTAATGAAAGACTTTGCAGCCATAGACTTTGAAACTGCTAACTATGAGCGCACCAGCGTATGCAGCGTTGGCATAGTGACAGTGAGAAACGAAGAGATTGTCGACTCGTTCTATTCTCTCATACAACCGGAACCCAACTACTACTCTTACCATTGCACGAAGGTACACGGTTTGTGTCGTGGAGACACTGAGGAGTCGCCGATATTTCCGGAAGTATGGAAACAAATAGAACCACTTATCATCGGTCTGCCGCTCGTGGCACACAACAGTCCGTTTGATGAAGGTTGCCTGAAAGCTGTTTTCCGTTGTTACCGTATGGACTACCCCGATTATGAGTTTCACGACACTCTGAGAGCATCACGCAGACTGTTGCCCAATATTGAAAATCACCAATTGCAAACTGTCGCAAAAGAGTGCGGATACGACCTCACCCTGCACCATAACGCCCTCGCTGATGCCGAAGCCTGCGCAGCAATAGCAATAAAACTGCTGTAATAGGAAAATAAAAGGTTAAAAACTTTGATTTATTATTATAATAATAGTATATTTGCAGCATGGGAAATTTTGGGAAGCAACAGGAAGCTAGAAAAGAGATTAGAGAAAAAGACAGAGCTAGTCGGGAAACACTAGGTAAATATTTCTACGACTTATCTAAACTTTCATTTGGAGCAATGGTGATAGGTGTTATCGTACCATGGTTCTCTGATTTGCGAAATCAAGGTTATCTGCTACTATTCTCTATAAGTTCGCTTTCCACTTTCTTTTTTGCATACTTTGGATATAAAATTTTAAACAAATAAAAATATGAACGGATTAATGATAGTTTTAGGCGGAGCCGCTATTATAGGTGGTATTTTGGCTATAAGGTCAAACACCAAGTCTGGCAAGAAATGGATTGCAAATCTATAATTATTGCTTAACAAAGGGCACAATTTCTCATGCCCTCACACACAAAATCATTTCATATTTATTTCCAGCAATCCTCCCCTTATCAAGTCAGCATGAGAGATGCGGTAAGAATGCAGAGTTTTGCCTCCCAACTTCATATCACGTATATATATCTGTCCCGGCTTTGTACGATTAGCCTTTATCACCAAGTCACCCGACGGATAATACTTGCGGTCCAGATGGAAAGTAATTTTATCAAAAACAGGAGACGTAACCGTGTAATATGGAGACCCCGGACAGTCAGGATAAAATCCAGCCATTGAAAATATTGCCCAACCGGACATAGTTCCTGTATCGTCATTGCCCGGTATGCCATCAGGACGGGCTGTATAATACTTTGTCAGAAGGCGGTTCACCTCTTTCTGCGTGCGCCATTCCTCACCCTTGAAATAACTGAAAAGATAAGGATAGGCAATATCTGGCTCGTTGGCAGGGTCATAGAGATTCTTATCAAACACCATCTGAAGACGAGCCACAAACTTCTTGTCGCCACCCATCAGTCCGGCAAGCCCCTTGACATCATGAGGCACATAGAAAGTATAATTCCAAGCCGAGCCTTCATGAAATCCTGGAGCATTACTGAAATCGGCACCTGCCTCGGGATTGAAAGGAGACAGGAACTTACCGTCCTTGCGAATCGGTCGGAGCGTACCATATTCACCGGAATAATAATGTCTGTAACCAAGACTCTGTTTCCGGAATTTCTTTGCATCAGCCTTCTTGCCCAATGCCGATGCCAGATTACTCAGAGCATTGTCGGCAACATAATATTCCAATGCGTGAGACACACTGTTGTCTCCTGATTCATCTGCAGAATACACGCCCATGGGAATATATCCACGACTGAGATATGTATCAATGTCCGGACGCATCTTGTTGTCCCTGCCTACCGTGGTGGCACCCTTGAGAGCAGCCTCATAAGCAGACTTCACATCAAAGTCACGCAGTCCTTTAAGATAAGTGTCGGCAATCACGGGTATTGACGGATCGCCCTCCATGGTGAAAGTCTCGCGCCCGAACAATTCCCATTTAGGCAGCCATCCCCACTCCTTATACATATCCGTCATGGAGCGTACCATATCAAGCTGACGGTCGGGATATAGCAGCGTTTCCAACTGATGCACATTCCGGTAAGTGTCCCAAAGAGAAAACACAGTATATCGGTTAGCCGCAGTTTTGCCAATCTTCAAACTTTCCATTTCCGGATATTCCCCATTCACGTCCTGCAAGATATTGGGATGAATCTGACTGTGATAGAGAGCCGTGTAAAAGACCTTGCGCTGAGCCTCTGTGCCGCCTTCCACTTCCACACGTGACAGAGTCTTCTGCCATTCAGCCTTCGCATTGCTACACACTGAAGCAAAGTCGAAACCACTCTGCTCGGCATCCAGATTCCTGCGGGCATTGGCTATTGATACAAACGACACGCCCATCTGAACATACACCAGCTCACCCTCATCGCAATCAAATGTGAAATAATATCCTATCTCGTTGCCCGCTATCTCCTTGCCGTATGAAGTATATAGTTTATAACGACCATTGTCCTTGTCCCACTGACCTTCAACTCCGCTCATCTTAGGTTGTTTCTTCCAATATCCGGCAGCAGCAGGTTTCTTACTCACGCGCATTACGAAATACATCGGAAACACAGCCTGCGGATTATAGCAGAACGTGCCGAGCAAGCGGAATCCCTCCACCTCCGTATCAGAAACACGTTTCAACATTCCGCCCACCTCATTGGAGAGTCCGTCGCCCACATTCAGCAGAATGTTTCCTCTGCCCTTATGAAATGTATAGCGTTCAAGCGATGAGCGCAACGTAGATGTTACATCTGCACGAATATCATATTTGGACAGGGTGACACCATAATAGCCCGGCGAAGCTTTTTCTGACGTATATTCAGAACCATAATCATGATAATCCACATTCAGAGTTCCACTTGTGGGCATGGTGAGCAGAGTGCCCATTTCGGGACATCCTACGCCACTGAGGGTAACATGGGCAAAACCGGTAAAGAATCTGTTGTTTGCCTCGTATGGAGCCGACCACCAACGGGCATCCTTGTCATATTGGTTCAAATCAGAACCCATGACATTAAACGGAACCACCGACATAAGTCCGTGGGGCAATACAGCACCGGGATTGCAGACACTGAAATTTGTCGTGCCGATGAATGGGTCTACATAATCAATGACATTCTTAGCATTTACCGCAACAGACATCAGCAGAAATGCAGAAACAAAGAGACTTTTAATTTTCATATACCAGAATTGAATATTTTAAGTTGATAAGTTAGATTTCAACGCCAAAATTAACCAAAAAATCCTAACTTGCAAAATTTTAAACATAATTTGCCTCATTAATGCAGAATAATTATTATATTTGCACCGTTATCAACAAATTCTAACCATGGTTTTAAAAAAATTATCAACATCATTATTGGTATTGGGTGCCGTTGTCTTTGGATTTTCAACTACAGCCAATGCTCAGTATCAGGAACTTACACGCTATGTAAATCCCAGAATAGGAACAGGGGGACACGGTCACGTATTTCTTGGGGCAAACGTACCTTTCGGAAACATACAGTTGGGACCGACCGAACACACACGCGGTTGGGACTGGTGCTCCGGTTATCACGACTCTGATTCCATTCTTATAGGGTTCGGGCATCAGCATCTTAGCGGAACCGGTATAGGAGAACTTGGCGACTTTGCCTTTCTGCCTATATCATGCAAATGCCAGAAAGAGGTGAAGTTCTGCCATGAGAACGAGACGGCAGTGCCGGGCTACTATGCCGTGAAACTGGGTAATCCTAATGTGTTCGTGGAACTCACTGCCACCAAGCGTGCCGGATTTCACCGTTATACTTATGGAGCCAACATCGGAAAATGTCTCATCACCCTGAACCTAAAACAGGGCATCGGTTGGGACCAGATGAAAGAATGTGGCTTCAGGCAGGTGAACAACCGGGAACTGAGCGGATTCAGAATATCAAGCGGATGGGCTGCAAAACAGTATGACTACTTCTATGCTGAATTCAACAAGCCAGTGAAACTTATCCAGAGTTGCGACTCTATAGGCATATTTGAATTTGACAACGACGGAACTCCGCTACTGCTGAAAGTAGGTGTGTCTGCCGTAAGTGAGGACAATGCCAAAGAAAACCTGAAGGCTGAAATCCCGACATGGGACTTCAACGGCACTGTTGCCGCCGCCAACAATGAATGGAATGAGCAACTGGGCAAGATTGATATAAAGACAGATGACAAAAACATAAAGACTATATTCTACACGGCACTATACCACACGATGGTGGCTCCGTCTGTATTCAGCGACGTAAACGGAGAATACAGAGGCAGCGACGGAAAAGTACACAAAGGCGACTTTACAGACTACACAACATTCTCACTATGGGACACCTACCGTGCCGCACATCCGCTGATGACAATAATACATCCGGAAATGCTGGGTGACATTGCCGGCACACTGATGCATATATACAAGGAGCAGAAACAAATTCCGATATGGCACCTTATGGGTAATGAAACCTATTGTATGCCGGGCAACCCCGGAATACCGGTACTTGCCGACCTTGTGCTAAAAGGTTGGGTGAAAGACAAGGAGGGTGCGTTTGAGGCAATGAAGAATTCTGCTCTCCGCGATGACCGCGGTCAGGACCAGATGCGCAAATACGGATATATTCCTTTTGACAAGGACACCACCTTTGAAACAGTGGCTAAGACTCTGGAATATGCACTTGCCGATGACGGTATAGCAAAAGTGGCAAAGATGCTGGGGAAGAAAGATGATTACAGATATTTCAATAATCTGGCTCAGGCTTACAGGCGCATCTTCGACAAAAGCACTTTATTCATGCGCGGTAAAGATTCCAAAGGAAACTGGCGCACACCATTCAATCCATTCCACTCTATTCACCGGCAGGATGACTACACCGAAGGCAATGCGTGGCAATATACATGGCTTGTGCCTCATGACGTGCACGGACTAGTGAGTCTGTTTCCTTCAGAGAAAGCATTTGTAGGCAAGTTGGATTCTCTGTTCATTGTTCATGGGGATTTAGGCGGTGAGGCTTCTCCCGACATCTCCGGTCTTATCGGTGAATATGCGCAGGGCAACGAACCGAGTCATCACGTACTGTATATGTACAACTACGTGGGACAGCCGTGGAAGGGAGCCAAACTCATAAGACGAAGCATGAACGAGATGTACACCGCCGAAAAGGACGGACTAAGCGGAAATGAAGACGTAGGTGCTATGTCGGCATGGTATGTGATATCCGCAATGGGACTATATCAGGTGGAACCGGCAGGCGGTAAGTATATATTCGGCTCTCCTATATTGGATGAGGCAAAGGTGAATGTGGGAGACAGAACCTTCGACATTATCGCGCACAACAACAGTAAGGAGAACATGTATATACAAAGCGTGAAGCTGAACGGAAAAAAATATAACAAGTCATATATCCTATACAAGGACATCATGAATGGCGGCAAACTTGAATTTTTCATGGGCAACAAACCATCCAAGTTCGGCACTGCAAAGAATGACCGTCCATAATACATGAGAAACAGGATATGGAAAATGAAATTAAAAAAGTGAGCCCAATAGCATGGGTTCCTACATTGTATTTTGCCATGGGAATGCCATTTGTGGTATTAAACATGGTATGTACGCTGATGTATAAGGGCATGGGGGTAAGCGATGCCAAGATTGCATTCTGGACTTCGCTGATAATGCTTCCATGGACTCTGAAACCTCTATGGAGTCCGTTTCTGGAGATGTACAAAACCAAGAAGTTCTTCGTGGTTCTAACGCAGATTCTCTCAGGCGTAATGTTCGCATTGGTGGCTTTTGCACTCAATCTGCCGGACTTCTTTGCCATAACAATAGGTATGCTTGCCGTGATAGCCCTAAGCGGAGCAACCCACGACATTGCAGCAGACGGAACGTATATGAGCGTGCTGACCAACGAGGAGCAGGCGAGATGGATTGGATGGCAGGGGGCTTTCTACAATATAGCCAAGATTGCCGCCACAGGCGGTTTGGTGTATCTTGCAGGCACATTCATCGATTCTTTCGGAGTTACAAAGGCATGGATGATTATAATGCTTATAATAGGCGTGATAATGATTATATGCGGATGTTATCACTTCTTTATATTGCCTTGTGCCGACAAACCGGCAAAAGGAGGTCTTACGCTGAAAGAATCTCTTACCGACCTATGGAATGTATTCAGGGATTTCTTCAGGAAGAAACACATTGTGTATTATATATTCTTCATTATACTTTACAGATTTGCCGAGGGATTTGTGATGAAGATTGTACCTTTGTTTCTCAAAGCTCCGCGGAGTATGGAAGGTCTGGGGCTGAGCGAACAGGAAATAGGACTGTGCTATGGCACTTTCGGTGCTGCGGCATTTGTAATAGGCAGCATACTGGCAGGTTACTACATTGCCCACAGAGGACTTAGAAAAACATTGTTTTCTCTGGCTCTGGTATTCAACCTTCCTTTCGTGGCCTATACTCTTCTGGCTGTATATCAGCCTGAGAGTATATGGGTAATAGGAGCCGGCATAACTCTGGAATACTTCGGATATGGTTTCGGATTTGTAGGTCTCACCTTATTCATGATGCAGCAGATTGCCCCGGGCAGGCATCAGATGAGCCACTATGCTTTTGCCAGCGGCATAATGAATCTGGGCGTAATGCTGCCGGGTATGCTCAGCGGTATTGTAAGTGACGCTCTGGGGTACAGAGATTTCTTTATATTTGTACTTGTGTGCACTATACCGGCACTGCTGATAACATGGTTTGTACCATTTACATACGAAGATAAACATTAAAAACAAACATATAACATGAGTAAACTTATTATCAAAGGACAGGCTATTCCCGATATGCCTTGGGAAGAACGCCCGACTGACTGCAAGAACACAATGTGGCGCTGTTCAAAAAACCCAATTATTCCACGCGACCTGCTGCCTACGAGCAACAGTATTTTTAATAGTGCGGTGGTACCTTTCGGTGAAGGATATGCCGGAGTATTCCGCTGCGATGATACCAACCGGCGCATGGTGCTGCACGTGGGATTCAGCAAAGACGGTGTGAAATGGAACATCAATGAAGAACCGCTCAGGTTTGAATGTGACAACAGGGAAATAGGCAACTGGGTGTATGGCTACGACCCCCGTGTATGCTTCATTGAAGACCGTTATTATGTGACGTGGTGCAACGGTTATTACGGACCGACCATCGGAATAGCATGGACTAAAGACTTTAAGACTTTCCATCAACTTGAAAATGCCTTTCTGCCATACAACCGCAACGGTGTGCTGTTTCCAAAAAAGATAAACGGCAACTTCGCCATGCTGAGTCGCCCTTCTGATACAGGACATACTCCTTTCGGCGATATTTTCTACAGTGAAAGTCCGGACATGGAATTCTGGGGACGCCACAGACACGTAATGAGTCCTGCCGCATTTGAGGTCAGCGCATGGCAATGTATGAAGATAGGTGCCGGTCCTGTTCCTATCGAGACCAGTGAGGGGTGGCTGTTGTTCTATCATGGCGTGTTGCGCTCATGCAACGGATATGTTTACAGCTTCGGTTCTGCCCTACTGGATTTGGAACAGCCTTGGAAACCAATCTACCGTTCTGGTCCATATCTGATATCTCCACAAAAACAATATGAGCTTACCGGAGATGTTCCGAATGTCTGTTTCCCATGTGCTGAGCTTCACGACCCTGAGACGGGCAGAGTTGCCGTTTATTACGGTTGTGCCGACACCGTTACCGGTCTTGTCTTCGGCTATATTCCCGAAATAATTGAATGGACCAGAAAAAACAGTATTATCTGATTCGCCCTTATAACATAGAAGAGAAAAAAACAAATCCCCGCAACTCTGATGAGCTACGGGGATTTTGTTATATTATAATGTAGTTTGATTATTCTGCTGCATTATTTTCAGGAGCCTCATGTGTTTCGGCATTCTCATTGTTATCATGATGCTCGAAACGACGACCACCATTGTTACGACGGTCACCATCACGATGAGGACGACGCTCGCCACGATCAGGACGTGGACGACGCTCACGCTCTACATAGCCTTCAGGCTTTTCAAGCAATACACGGTGAGAAAGCTTATACTTACCGGTCTTAGAGTCGATGTCCATCAACTTAACCTTTATCTTGTCGCCTTCCTTGATACCGGCTTCTTCTACAGTCTCAAGACGTTTCCAGTCTATCTCGCTGATGTGAAGCAATCCGTCCTTGCCAGGAAGAATCTCTACAAAGCAACCGTATGGCATAATGCTGCGTACAGTTCCCTCATAAACCTCACCTACCTCAGGAACAGCTACGATGCCCTTAATCTTATTGATTGCAGCATCAATACTGTCTTTGTTAGGTGCAGAAACAGTGATATGTCCCTTGCCGTCAGCCTCATCGATAGTGATTGTAGCACCGGTTTCTTCCTGCATCTGCTGGATAATCTTTCCACCCGGGCCTATCACAGCGCCAATGAATTCCTTAGGAATATCGAAAGCCTCAATACGAGGAACCTGTGGCTTAAGTTCTGTACGAGGTTCTGCAATGGTCTCCAACATCTTGCCGAGAATATGCTCACGACCAGCCTTAGCCTGAAGCAGAGCCTTCTCAAGAATGTCAAAACTCAAACCGTCACACTTGATATCCATCTGCGTAGCAGTAAGACCGTCACGTGTTCCTGTTGTCTTGAAGTCCATATCTCCCAAGTGATCCTCGTCACCGAGAATATCACTAAGAATAGCATATTTATCCTCTCCAGGGTTCTTGATAAGTCCCATTGCGATACCTGATACAGGTTTCTTCATAGGAACACCGGCATCCATAAGCGCAAGAGTACCTGCACATACAGTAGCCATTGAAGAAGAACCGTTAGATTCCAGAATCTGACTTACCAGACGAACTGTATAAGGATAATTCTCAGGAATCTGGTCTTTCAATGCACGCCATGCCAGATGACCGTGACCAATCTCACGACGACCTACACCGCGCTGAGCCTTAGCCTCACCTGTAGAGAATGGAGGGAAATTATAATGAAGAAGGAAACGCTGATAACTCTTGTTGAGAACATTATCAATCATCTTCTCGTCAAGTTTTGTACCAAGAGTACATGTAGAAAGAGACATAGTCTCACCACGCTGGAAAATAGCACTTCCGTGAGGCATTGGCAGAGGAGAAACCTCACACCAGATAGGACGGATGTCTGTAGTGGCACGACCATCCATACGCTTGCCTTCATCAAGGATGCAGCGGCGCATTGCATCACGCATCACATCACCATAGTAACGTGTAGCTTCTGCATGTTTCTCTTCAAGGTCATCAGCAGAAAGATCAGCATGGTCTGCATCATATTTTTCAATAAAATCTGCAAGGATTTTATCGAAAGCATCATTACGGGCATGCTTTTCCATAGCCTGCTTGTTGATATCGTATGCCGGCTGATAAAGTTCGTTCTTGATTTGCTCACGGAGATCTTCATCATTTATTTCATGATCATACTCACGCTTAACATCAGTACCAGCTTCCTTAGAAAGTTCTTCCTGAAGTTCGCACATAGGCTTGATAGCCTCAGCTGCAGCCTTCAAAGCACCGATTAAATCCTGCTCAGAAACTTCCTTCATCTCACCTTCTACCATCATGATATTGTCCTTTGTGGCACCAACCATGATATCCATGTCAGCCTCAGCCATCTGCTGGAATGTAGGATTGATGACATATTCGCCATTAATCCGAGCTACACGAACTTCAGAAATTGTGTAATCGAATGGAATATCTGAACAAGCCATAGCTGCTGAAGCTGCGAAACCTGCAAGGGCATCCGGCTGGTCAACACCATCGGCTGAAAGCAACATCACCTGTACATAGACTTCTGCATGGTAATTAGAAGGGAAAAGTGGACGAAGGGCACGGTCGATAAGACGTGAGGTTAATATTTCCTCGTCACTTGCTTTGCCTTCGCGCTTTGTAAATCCACCAGGGTAACGACCTGCGGCACTGTACTGCTCACGATAATCAACCTGCAAAGGCATAAAGTCTGTTCCCGGAACTGCATCCTTTGCTGCACAAACAGTTGCTAGAAGTACTGTGTTGCCCATGCGGAGAACCGCAGCACCATCAGCTTGTTTTGCAACTTTTCCGGTCTCAATTGAGATGGTTCTCCCATCTGGTAATTGAACTGTTTTTGTTATTACGTTCATCTAAAAATTTAAAAAATAACTTATTGTTTTAATCAACATCTTAACATTGCATACACTCCATAGTATATACATTTGCCGACAAAGATACCTATTATATATTTAAAAAAAGAATAAATAACTTATTAATTTCGCTTTTTTAGCTAAAAAGCGGCCATGTTGGCTAATCTCAGCAACATGACCGCAACAATTAACTTAATCTTTATAACTCTAAAAAAAACCTTATGTCAACCTATCGAGAATAATCCTGTAAATCTTCTACCTTAACTATTACCTTTGGAATTCACGTGCAAAGATATGAAGTTTCATGAATACTTCTCGGTATATTTTCCATATTCCGGAATGGGGATTTCCATATTTGTTGGGGGATTTTCCCCCTTCAACAGTATTATAAAGAATTAAAAACAAATTATTATAACAATGAAAAAAACACTACTGACTATTCTATTTTTCGGTTTGGCTGCGTCTATACAGGCACAATACAAATCTCAGGTATGGTGTCCCGACAATGGAGACGGAACTTACACCAACCCAGTAATCAATGCTGACTACAGCGACCCTGACGTTGAAGCCGTTGGAGAAGACTATTATCTCACGGCAAGTTCTTTCAACTGCATTCCGGGGCTGCCCATATTACATTCCAAGGATTTGGTGAATTGGGAACTCATTGGGCACGCCGTAACAAAACTGGAACCCGAAGAAACATTCAATAAACCTGCACACGGCATGGGTGTATGGGCTCCAAGCATAAGATACCACAACGGAGAATTTTATATCTACTGGGGAGACCCTGACTACGGTGTATTTATGGTAAAGACCAAGAATCCTGCAGGCAAATGGGATGACCCTGTATGCGTGATTCCCGGCAAGGGCATCATCGACACCACTCCGCTATGGGATGAAGACGGCAGATGCTATCTGGTAAACGGATGGGCAAACAGCCGCACCAACTTTGCGTCTATAATCACAGTGCGGGAACTGTCTGCCGACGGCACTAAGGCTATAAGTAATCCGGTAATAGTGTTTGACGGTAACGGTACGGAAAACCGCACCTGCGAAGGTCCTAAGTTCTACAAACGTAACGGTTGGTATTGGATAATGTGTCCTGCAGGTGGTGTTCCTACCGGTTTTCAACTTGCCATGCGCTCTAAATCTCCTTTCGGTCCATACGAAAGCAAAGTGGTACTAAAGCAGGGCAAATCAAATATCAACGGTCCTCACCAAGGTGCATGGGTACATACACAGTTTGGCGAAGACTGGTTTCTTCATTTCCAAGACAAGGGTGCATACGGAAGAGTGGTACATCTGCAACCGGTGAACTGGGCAACAGGCTGGCCAGTCATGGGCAACAACGGCACACCATACGAAAAATACAGAAAACCGAAATCTAATTCCAAAACTATTGTAAATCCTGCGGAAAGTGACGAATTCAACTCTCCCACTATGGGACTGCAATGGCAATGGCACGCTAACTATAATCAGGTGTTCGGCATGCCTACTTCCATGGGTGTATTCAGAATTTACAATCACAAAAGTGACGAGACTATATGGCATACCCCTAATCTTCTGCTACAGAAGACTCCTACCGATAATTTCACTGCTACAGCCAAAATCAGACTTACTGCCAAGAGCGAGAACCAGATGGGAGGAATCATCATGATGGGACTTGACTACAGCGCACTTGTGGTGAAACGCATAGGCGACAAATTCCAATTACAGCAGATAACCTGCAAAAAAGCCGACAAAGACGGAAAGGAAAACGTCAATGTCATTGCAGAACTTGAAGCTACATCCAAAGACAAAATAGACTACCAGCCTGCTATTCATGAAGACATCTATATGAGAATGACCGTGAAGGACGGTACATGCAGGTTCTCCTACAGCACCAACGGCAAGAGTTATAAAAACGCAGGAGACCTATTCACCATGCGGGAAGGTAAATGGATTGGAGCCAAGATTGGTTTCGTAAGCAAAGAACCTGCCGGAAAGAACAACCGTGGTTGGATAGATGCCGACTGGTTTAGAGTGACCAAATAGAACATATATAATCAAAAAAAAGAATTTATATTTTGTATTCTTCACAATTTGCATTACTTTTGTAGGCAGAAACCGAAAAATACATGAAAATGAAAAAGATAACAGCAAACATTTATTCAGTTGCAGCACTATTATTGGTTGCTCTTACAATTACATCTTGTAACAACAGGAAATTCCACGTTAACGGTGAGATTTCAGATGCCAAGGACTCTATATTGTATTTTGAGAATATGAGTCTTAACGGCCCTACTGTTGTTGACTCTATGAGATTAGGTGAAGATGGAACCTTCTCTTTCAATGAGAAAGCCACGGATGCTCCTGAATTTTATCGTCTGCGCATAGCAGGTCAGATAATCAACATCTCTATTGACTCCACAGAAACTGTCAACGTAAAGGCATCTTATCCTACGATGGCTTCAAAATATGAAGTTGAAGGCAGTGAAAACTGTTCCAAAATCAAAGAGTTGTCATTTCTGCAACTGGGGTTGCAGGCACAGGTCAATGCCATTGCGCAAAATTCCGGTTTAGGAATAGATGCCGTTAAAGATAGTGTAAACAAAGTGTTGGTTATCTACAAGGACAACGTAAAGCGCAACTACATCTTCAAAGAGCCAATGAAAGCCTATTCTTATTTTGCTCTTTTCCAGACTGTAGTGTTGGGCAACCAACAAATGCTGATATTCAACCCTCGCAACAACAAGGATGACATAAAGGTTTATGCAGCAGTAGCAACAAGTTGGGATACATATTATCCAAAGGCTGAACGCGGAATCAATCTTCATAACATTGCCATTGAGGGAATGAAAGATGTGCGCATAATTCAAAACGAACGGGCACAACAGCAGATTGACGCCAGTAAGGTGAGCGTAAGTGGAATCATAGACTTGGCTCTAAACGACAATAAAGGAAACATTCGTAAGTTGAGCGACCTTAAAGGCAAGGTAGTGATGTTGGATTTCCATGCCTTCTCTGGTGACGGCAGCACAAAGCGCATCATGATGTTGCGTGAACTTTACAACAAGTATCATGCCCAGGGATTCGAGATATATCAAGTTTCGGTAGATCCCAACGAACATTTCTGGAAAACACAGACTGAGGCTATTCCATGGATAAGTGTTCGCGATGAAGACGGTACTGATGGACAGTCATTGGTTAAATACAATGTACAGAACATTCCTACATTCTTCCTCATAGGAAAGGACAATGTGTTGAAGAAACGTGACGTGCAGATAAAAGACCTTGACGCAGAAATAAAATCTCTACTATAACTAATAATTTATCAGTAGCAATCCAAAAAGGCAGGAGCAGTCCCTATTCAGAGGCTGCTCCTGTTTCTTTATTTAATATTATTGTCATTCCTTTTAGGAACTTGTATGTTACATGAAGTCTTCTTGAACCAACGTTCAAAGACACAATCTGCAAGGTAATCAACATACTGTTCAGAAACTTCTAAGCCATTCGGCAAGTTCCATCATCATAAGCGAATGGTATTTGAATCCCGGACGTATTCCCCAGCCGTGACCTCCGGAAGGATATACGTGGAGAGTAGCAGGAACATCATGACGATAAAGTTCCGTGTAATAATTCACACCATTAGATGGAATCACAACACGGTCGTCATCACTCAAGGCTATCCATGCGTGCGGAGTCGTGCGCGTAACCTGCATGTCATTACTATATTCTTTCTCGTCTTTCTTCTTGGCATCCTTCCCCAGAAAATTATCATGAGAGCCCTGATGGGTATATCCTGGCATCATTGTTATTACAGGATAAAACAGTATTTGGAAATTAGGTTTGGCGTTTCCATTACTATGAGTAGAAATTGTAGAAGCCAAATGTCCTCCGGCAGAAGAGCCCATGATTCCAACATCATTACTCTTTATATTCCATTTTGAAGCATTATCACGTACCAGTTTTATTGCAGCCTCGGCATCACTTACGGGAATATCATTATTGCCATGAGGCATACGATATTTAAGTACAATGGCTGCAATGCCCATATTATTGAAATAAGGTGCCCAATCTTTCCCTTCATGATCCATTGCCAGGTGGGCATATCCACCACCGGGACAAATCACGACGGCACGACCTGTGGCATTCTCTGTCTTCGGCAAATACACAAACACCTTAGCTGTATCTTTAGTGTCGCCATTGTCATTAGGAGCACCGTTCTGCCAAAGATTGATTTCATAGTTCTGAGCTGACACCGCCAATGAAACCAGCATAAGCCCCATAGTCATTAGAATTTGTCTTGTTTTCATATCTTTTTGATTTCGTTATTTTATATTTCACAGTAATTGTTTGCAAAGATAACGAAAATTTTGTAATATTGCAGTCTGATTTAAATTATTAAACAAACCATGTTAAAACGTATTTTTCTTTTTTCAGCCTTAGCTGCTATAACTTTCAGTGCTCAGGCAAAAGTTAGATTACCCCATGTAATCAGTAACAATATGATTATTCAGCAGAACGCTGATGCCAGACTGTGGGGATGGGACAAACCGGGGAAGGTTATTAACGTTAACGTTTCCTGGAACAACGAAAGTTACAGCGTACAAACAGGAAAGGACGGCAAATGGCTGCTTACCGTGAAGACACCGGAAGCAGGATATACTCCACTGTCAATAACTTTTGATGACGGAGAAAAGACAACCATCAGCAATGTGCTTTCCGGCGAGGTATGGGTTTGCGCCGGACAGAGCAATATGGAAATGCCGGTAAAAGGTTTTGGTAATTGCCCGGTAGAGGGATACAATAAAGACGTAATTGATGCCGACAATTACAAAGGAATACACTATGTAAAAATTCCAAGCGTGATGAGCATGACCCCCCTTGACGATGCCAATTGCGAATGGAAAACCGTCAGCCCTGAAACTGTGGGGGATGCCTCTGCTACCGGTTACTTTTTCGCTCAGGTGGTAAACAAGGCTCTGAACATACCGGTGGGACTAGTCTTGGCAAACAAGGGAGGAACGCGTGTAGAGAGTTGGCTTGACAAGGATTACCTTAAAAATAATACGAGTGAACCTCTTGACACGACAAAGATAGTGAAGAGTTTTCCTTCTGATTATCATCGTCCTCTTGTCTGGGGCAACGGAACGTTCTCTCCTATTCTGAACTATACAGTAAAGGGCATAATTTTCTATCAGGGATGTTCAAACGTGGGCGACCCGACAGGACAATACACACAAAGACTTAAAGACCTTGTGGCACAATGGCGACGTGATTTTAAATTAGGCGTAATACCTTTTTATTTTGTACAGATTGCTCCTTATATCAACGGTGACGTAAACGGTGACTGGGGTCCTAAGCTACGCGAACAGCAATTCAATGCCTCAAAGGTAATTCCAAACAGCGGTATTGTATGCACTGACGACCTGGTATATCCTTACGAGGTAGGTCAGATACATCCTTCACAGAAACAGCCTGTGGGTGAGCGTCTTGCCTTTCAGGCCCTGAACAAGACTTACGGCATGAAAAACATTTGGTGCGAAAGTCCGGAATACAAGAGCATGCAGATTAAAGGAGACACATGTTACATCAGACTGAAAAACACTTACGATGCCATAAGCAGATATGATGATATTGAAGGATTTGAAGTAGCCGGTGCAGATAAAGTATTCCACAAGGCAAAAGCAGGACACTTCTGGGTTAATGGAAATGACCCGAGAAACGAATCTATATACGTGACTTGCAGCGAAGTGAAAAAGCCGGTAGCCGTGAGATATGCTTTTCGCAACTGGGGATATGGCAATCTGAAGAACGGGGCCTTATTGCCTCTGTTCCCTTTCAGAACCGACAAATGGTAAATAAAAATGATATTGGAAAAATTCAGCTATTGCCCAGTATGTGGCAGTAGTTCCTTTAAACAAAATACAGAGAAAAGCCGCAAGTGTGAAGCCTGCGGCTTTGAATACTTTGTGAATCCGAGTGCCGCGAACGTAGCGTTCATAGTGAACCGCAGGGGGGAACTTTTGGTGGAAGAGAGGAAGAACGAACCTGCTAAGGGCACGCTTGACCTTCCCGGTGGTTTTGCCGATATTGGAGAAACAGCCGAAGAGGGCGTAATTAGAGAAGTTATGGAGGAAACCGGACTCAATGTAACCGAAGCAAAATACATATTCAGTTTCCCTAACAAATATCATTATAGCGGAGTTGAAATACCCACTCTTGACATGTTTTTTGAATGTATCATAGAAGACGAGGCTTCTGTATGCGCGGCTGACGATGCTGCCAAATGTATGTGGATTCCATTCAATAAACTGAAATCCGAACTATTCGGTCTTGAATCCATACGCAATGGACTAACGAAATATATCAGTAAACGTAAATAAAATTCAGCAATTAGCATCTATTCATAACACATTGTTCATTCCTGTTTAATAAAATTCAACCAAATGTAAAAACCTTAAAAAACTAGAAATTTTTGCCATATAATAAGGTATAAGTAAAAGTTTTAATTACTTTTGCGCCCTAATAAAGTACATTTGGCGAATATGCAAGAAAATTTAGTTATAGTAGAGAGCCCCGCAAAGGCTAAGACGATAGAGAAGTTTTTAGGAACTGACTACAAAGTGATGTCTTCTTATGGTCATATACGTGACCTTAAGAAAAAAGAAATCAGTATCGACCCAAAAACCCTGGAACCAGACTATGAGATTCCGGATGAAAAGAAAAAACTCGTAAGCGAACTGAAAGCAAATGCCAAGAAAGCAAAAAAGATTTGGCTGGCTTCCGATGAGGACCGCGAGGGAGAAGCCATAAGTTGGCATCTTTGCGAAGTTCTGGGACTGGACGAAGAAAAGACCAGCCGCATCGTATTCCACGAAATTACGAAATCTGCCATTCTTGACGCAATAAAGAGTCCACGCCATCTTGACATGAATCTTGTAAATGCCCAGCAGGCACGCCGTGTTCTCGACCGCCTGGTAGGTTTTAAACTATCTCCTGTGTTATGGCGTAAAGTAAAACCAGCCCTCAGTGCCGGTCGCGTACAGAGTGTTGCCGTGCGCCTGATAGTTGAACGTGAACGCGAAATACAGAAATTCAATACAGAACCATATTACCGCATAAACGGAATATTTGCCATTACAAACGCAGACGGCAGCCAGAATGAAGTGAAAACGGAACTGGACTCTCGTTTCAAGACTCACGAGGAGGCTCTTTCCTTCCTTGAGAAATGCAAAGACGCTAAATTTAAAGTTTCCGCTATAGCCAAAAAACCCCTTAAACGCACACCTGCGCCTCCTTTCACAACTTCAACGATGCAGCAGGAAGCTGCCCGTAAACTGGGATTCACCGTAAGTCAGACGATGATGGTGGCTCAACACTTATATGAAAGCGGACGCATCACATATATGCGAACAGACTCCGTGAACTTGTCTTCTCTCGCTATAAACACGAGCAAGGATGAAATCATAAGGCTATGGGGTAAAGAATACAGCAAATCACGCAATTATACTACTCATTCCAAAGGAGCACAGGAAGCTCATGAGGCTATCCGCCCTACAGACATGACTCTCACTGAGGTAGAAGGCACTCTGCAGGAAAAGAAATTGTATGAACTTATCTGGAAACGCACTGCTGCATCGCAGATGGCTGATGCGCAGATAGACAAGACTACCGTTACTGTAGAAACAAACTGCACATCTGAAAAATTCATAGCTACAGGAGAAGTTATTACCTTTGACGGATTCCTGAAAGTATATCGCGAATCTGTAGATGATGACGATGAAAACAACAACAGCACACCACACACTCTGCCAGTACTGAATGAGGGTGATGAACTGCAACGCCGGGAAATAACATCTACCGAGCGTTTCAGTATGGGACCTATTAGATACACAGAAGCCAGCTTGGTGCACAAGCTTGAAGAATTGGGCATCGGACGTCCTTCTACTTACGCTCCTACAATAAGCACTATTCAGCAACGCGAATACGTACAGAAAGGCGACAAAAAAGGCGAAGAACGCATCTATGCCGTTGACACTCTGAAAGGCATAAAGGTAACCGGCAAGGACAAGAAAGAAATGGCGGGCAACGAAAAAGGAAAACTGTTGCCTACTGACATCGGAATCGTTGTTAACGACTTTCTGATGCAGAACTTCCCGGAAATCATGGATTATAACTTCACCGCAAAAGTGGAACAGCAGTTTGACCAAATTGCTGAAGGCAAAGAAGGATGGAACGCCATGATGAAAGACTTTGACAAGAACTTCGAGCCAACAGTAATCAATGTAATGAATATGCGCAGTGAGCACAAAGCCGGCGAGCGCGAACTGGGCACTGACCCTAAGAGCGGCAAACCTGTATTTGTAAAAATTGGCCGTTTCGGACCTGTCATCCAGATTGGTTCTGCAGAAGATGAAGAAAAGCCACGCTTCTCTCAGCTACCAGCAGACAAGAGCATGAGCGAGATTACCCTTGAAGAAGCTCTGGAACTGTTCAAGCTGCCACGCACAATAGGACAATTTGAAGATGAAGATGTCGTTATCGGCGCAGGTCGTTTTGGACCTTATATCAAGCACAACAAGAAATACGTTTCACTGCCAAAGACTGAAGACCCAATGACAGTAACTCTTGAAACGGCAATAGAACTAATCAACGAGAAGCGCGAGCAAGAAAAGCAACGCCATCTGAAATCATTTGAAGAGGACGCTAAACTGGAAGTGCTCAACGGACGCTACGGTCCATATATAGCATACGATGGGAAAAACTACCGTATGCCTAAGGATTTGCATAAAGACGCAGCCACCCTTACTTACGAACAGTGCATGGACATTGTGAACAATGCGCCTGAACCTAAAGCAAGACGGAAAAAATGAACAGAATTATCATCATAGGATATATGGGAGCCGGCAAAACTACTATCGGCAAAACCCTTTCAGACCAGTTGAATGCTCCTTTCTATGACCTTGATTGGTATATTGAGAGCAGGATGCACAAAAGTGTAAAGCAGATTTTCGATGAACGCGGGGAAGAGGGATTTCGGCTTATTGAGCACAACATGTTGCATGAAGTAGCCGAATTTGAAAATGTCATCATCAGTTGCGGTGGTGGAACACCATGTTTCTACGACAACATTGAATACATGAACCGACAAGGTTCCACGATATACCTCAAAGCTACACCGGAAATACTTTACAACCATCTGAAAATGGGCAAGACGGTTCGTCCACTGTTATTGAACAAGACACCTGAAGAAGTACAAGTCTTCATTAAAGAACAGCTGAAACAGCGCGAGCCTTTCTACACCCAAGCAAAATATACCCTGGATGTAAGTTTAATGGACAATTACGAGAAAATTAAAATATCTGTTGAAAAATTAAGAGAATTATTGAATATCTAAATGAAGAAGTGGACTATTGAAGATTCTAAGGAACTCTACAACATCAATGGTTGGGGTACCTCTTATTTTGGCATCAACGAAAAGGGCGACGTGTATGTTACTCCTTGTAAGGACAACACTCAGATTGACCTTCGTGATGTTATGGATGAACTGGCCCTGCGCGACATTACACCGCCTGTGCTGCTCCGATTCCCGGACATTCTTGACAATAGGATTGAAAAGACTGCAAGTTGTTTTGCAAAAGCCAAGAAAGAATATGACTACAAAGGCGAAAACTTCGTAATCTATCCTATCAAGGTTAACCAGATGCAGCCTGTCGTTGAGGAAATCATTTCTCACGGACGTAAGTTCAATCTTGGTCTGGAGGCTGGAAGTAAACCTGAACTGCATGCGGTCATAGCTGTGCAATGCCAAAGTGATTCACTTATTATATGCAACGGATATAAAGATGAAAGCTATATAGAGCTGGCTCTGCTTGCGCAGAAAATGGGCAAACGCATATTCATTGTGGTTGAAAAACTCAACGAACTGGACATCATAGCCAATACCGCAAAAAAACTTAACGTGCGCCCTAACATAGGAATACGCATAAAGTTGGCTTCCTCCGGTTCCGGCAAATGGGCTGAAAGTGGCGGAGATGCAAGCAAATTCGGTCTTACAAGTACAGAATTGCTCACGGCTCTGGAGAAAATAGAAGACATGGGGTTGCATGACTGTCTGCGACTTATCCATTTCCATATAGGTAGCCAGATTACTAAAATTCGCCGCATTCAGACGGCACTACGTGAAGCAGCACAATTCTATATCAATCTGCACAAGATGGGCTACAATGTAGACTTTGTGGATTGTGGAGGCGGACTCGGTGTAGACTATGACGGAACACGCTCTTCATGCAGCGAAAGTAGTGTAAACTACTCTATACAGGAATACGTGAACGACTGCGTGTACACTTTCGTGGAAGCAGCCGACAAAAACGACATCAAACATCCTAACATAATCACAGAGAGTGGACGCTCACTTGCTGCCCATCACTCTGTTCTGGTTATTGATGTACTGGAAACGGCATCCCTGCCGGAAATGCCTGAAGAATTTGAGGCAAAGGAAAGTGACCACCAACTGGTAAAAGACCTTTATGAGATTTGGGATAACCTGAATCCACGCAACATGCTTGAAGACTGGCATGACGCTGAACAAATTCGCGATGAAGCTCTGGAACTTTTCTCACATGGCATAGTAGACCTTAAAACACGCGCTGAGATAGAAGCCATGTACTGGAGCGTATGCCATGAAATAAACAATCTGGCAAAACATCTGAAGCATGCACCTGACGAACTCCGCGGACTAGACAAGTTGCTTGCCGATAAATATTTCTGCAATTTCTCTCTGTTTCAGAGTCTCCCTGACAGTTGGGCTATAGATCAGCTTTTCCCAATCATACCGATTCAAAGACTGAACGAACGCCCTACCCGCAACGCAACACTGCAGGATATAACGTGCGACAGTGACGGAAAGATTGCAAACTTCATTACCAACGGACACATAAGCAATGCCTTGCCTCTGCATCCGCTCAAGAAAGGCGAGCCTTATTATCTCGGAGTATTCCTAGTTGGAGCTTATCAGGAGATTCTTGGCGACATGCACAATCTTTTCGGAGATACTAGTGCTGCTCACATTTCTGTAAAAGACGGAACATATAACATTGACCAGATTTTCGACGGTGAAACCGTAGAAGAAGTTCTTGACTATGTTCAGTATAATCCAAAGAAACTGGTTCGCCAACTGGAGCAATGGGTAACAAAAAGCATAAAAGAAGGAAAGATTTCTTCTGCTGAAGGCAAGGAATTCCTTTCTACTTACCGTAATGGGTTATACGGATATACATACCTTATTTAAATATATGGAAAAACTTACTATAGTTAAAGTCGGTGGAGCTGTTGTTGAAGATGAGCAACAGCTAAGCCGCCTATTAAAAGATTTCGCAGCAATACCGGGCAAGAAAGTTCTTGTACATGGTGGAGGCAGAAGAGCCACTAAAATAGCAGCTAGTCTCGGAATTGAAAGTAAAATGGTAAACGGCAGACGCATCACAGATTCCGATATGCTGGAAGTGGTGACCATGGTGTACGGTGGACTAGTGAACAAAAATCTGGTTGCCAAATTACAGGCAAACGGTGTTAACGCACTTGGACTTACCGGTGCCGACATGAATGCCATACACAGTCACAGACGTCCGGTGAAAGACGGCGTTGACTTTGGATTTGTAGGTGATGTGGAACACGTCAACGGATATGCGCTAAAGAATATCATAGAGCAAGGCATAACTCCGGTTATGGCTCCTTTGACACATGACGGCAAAGGAAACATTCTAAATACAAATGCCGACACCATTGCCGGAGAAACAGCAAAAGGTCTGGCGAGATTCTATGACGTGACCTTAATATATTCTTTTGAAAAGAAA
Organism: uncultured Prevotella sp.; assembly: GCA_964433895.1. GTDB lineage: Bacteria > Bacteroidota > Bacteroidia > Bacteroidales > Bacteroidaceae > Prevotella. The sequence continues at coordinate 28,747 of CAYSSU010000017.1, read as the reverse complement.
GGCGTACTCAGCAAGCCAGACGATGATAACAGTATTATTCCAGTAATCACCCGCAAAGACTTCAACAGTTATGTTGCCGATAGAACTGTGGTCGGAGGAATGATTCCGAAACTGGAAAACGCACTTGCCGCTGTAGATGCCGGAGTAAAAGAAGTAATTATCACACTTGCAACGGCAATAGACGGAAACCAAGGCACAAAAGTGATAAAAGCATAAAACGCAAAGAAAAGTTAATTTTGAGAGAATCGCATAAATCTCCTGTAACTTTTTTATAATCCAGTCGTCATTTAAATGTAGCGCAGATGAAAAATATCAGTTTCAAAAACGATGTACTGCCGCTGAAGAATCAGCTTTACCGGCTTGCATTACGCATTACGCTTAATAGCGCCGAAGCAGAAGACATCGTACAGGAGACTCTGATAAAAATCTGGAACAGACACGACAGTTGGAACGAGATTGAATCCATGGAGGCATTCAGTACCACAGTTTGCCGCAATATGGCTCTTGATAGCATCAAGAAACACGGCAACAGCAATGATTCTCTCGATGAAAACAGCAAAGACGCCCCAGACAACGCCTACAATCCTTACGAGGACATCATACACAAAGACAAGGTCAATGTGGTGAGAAGAATCGTAAACGAGTTACCGGAGAAGCAGCGCAGCTGCTTGCAGCTGCGCGATTTCGAGGGAAAATCGTATAAGGAAATAGCCGACATATTGACAATTACTGAGGAACAGGTAAAAGTGAGCATCTTCAGAGCACGTCAGGCGGTGAAATTAAAATTTCAAGAAATAGACAATTATGGATTATAAATATATCACACAGTTATTGGAGCGCTATTGGGAATGCAAGACTTCTCTTGAAGAAGAGGAGATTCTGAGAGCTTTCTTCAGTCAGAAAGACATCCCTGCAGAACTGGCTCAATATAAGGATCTTTTTGCATACGAGCATCTGGAGCCTAAAGCTGATGTTCTTGGCGAGGACTTTGACAACAGGATATTATCTATGATTGAAGAACCTGTAGAGCACAAAGCACGAATTATTTCGCTTACACAACGTTTGCGCCCTCTATTCAAGGCAGCAGCTGTGGTGGCAATATTCATCACTTTGGGAAATGCCGCACAGGTTCCATTCAACGACGATTCTGATTATTCAGAATCACAGATTGGCGTAGAGAATGCCCGTAAAGGAGCGTCTGTAGCCATGGGTGACTCTGCCATAATAGACACACTGCAGCAAAGCAGCATCAAGTCGGCAGAACCGTCGGATATAAATATTTTAAAGTAGATATATTTCTATGCTTTCTCTATAAAAACATGTTTAGTAAAACAAAAAGTATGAAACTGTGAAGTTTCAATTCTCTCAAATTTTTCATAACATACTAACGTAGAAAGGTCCGCTTCTCATCTAGAGTCGCGGACCTTCAGTTTTTTTTATAGCAAGCCGTCTGTTTTTCTATTCAGCCGGTTTCATTCTTGCATACAGTTGATAAAGCGCAGGAACAAGTATACACAGCGAGAATACTACATATAAGACTAGCCGCAACGTACTTCCACCTGCAAGTTGCGTAAGAGTGGCATCTTGTAGATTAGGCATCAATCTTGCCAGCACATATACAAATGTATTATTAACCCAGTGCAACACTACTCCCGGTACAATACTGTCTGTACGGTAATAGAGCCATCCGAGCAAGAGTCCCAGCAACAACGCATGCACAAACTGTGCTATATTTCCATGTACAGCCCCAAAAACCAATGCACTGATAAATATAGCTATCCAATGTTTGTTACCTCCGAAAATCGCAAGCAAACGCCGTAATATCGCACCTCTGAACACCATCTCCTCTGCAAGAGGTCCCAAAATACCAATTGCCAGATATCCGGCAGGCTCTTTCATTATACCCTTAAACATCTGGTCAAGAGTTTCCGGCATGTCTACTTTAAGCAGTTCTTCCAGACCTGTAGCAGGTATTATTGTTCCTATAGCTGCAATTGCAACCCACATAAGCACTGTCCATTGCCGGCTCTGAACATAAACCTTTGAAAAAGGTGACCATTTGAGCCACACATAAAGTACAATGGTGAGCAGGCTGCTTGTTACAGTAGCTATCACTATCACCTTACTGTCGAGCAGAAACTTTCCTGCAAGCATCAACTGCATTATCTTGTCACTGGTATAACCTTTGCCATACAGATTTAAATAACCAGCTATGACATCTACTGCCAATTGCAGTACGACAAACACTATCAAAAACAACAGCACATCGAGTGCCACTCTTAATGTCTTGTTCATATTTCGTTTTCCTTTTTAAATTGTTCTTCCACCATATTACGGTCTTTCTTCAACTGCTCTGCCAACATCTCCGGAGAATCGAATTTTCTCTCTTCCCTTATCCTGTGAACAAAACTCACAGTAAGTTGTTTGCCATATATATCTTCATCAAAATCAAAGATATTTGTTTCAAGTGTCAGTCTGTCACCGTCAAAAGTAGGACGTGTTCCAATATTCATCATCCCAGGTCTCAAATTTGAATCTGTTTTAAGGCATGCACGCACAGCATAGACACCTGGTGCCGGTATCATCTGCCCAGATTTTGATGTATCCAAATTTGCAGTAGGGAATCCCAGTTTTCGTCCTTCCTGAAATCCTCTGACCACTTCACCGGTAATAGCATACGGATATCCCAAACAAGCTTCAGCCATCTCTACTTCTCCACTTCTTATAAGTCTTCTGACCACAGAAGAACTAACATTCATTCCCTGTACTTCCAAAGCCTGATTATGTACTACCTCTATACCTATCTTTCTGCCATATCTCACATAGTCATCGAAGCCTTCTTCACGGTTATGCCCAAATCTATTGTCATATCCTATCACCAGTTTTTTCACATTGAGTCTGTCCTTCAACACTTTATGCATAAAATCCTCGGCAGAGAGAGAAGCCATTTCAACATCAAAATGCATAACCACAATCTCATCCACTCTTGTTTTAGAAAGCAACTGCAATTTATCATCCAATGTGGAAAGCATTTCCGGAATATAATCACTCTGTAGCACTTGACGCGGATGTTTGTCAAAAGTTATCACCATTGACTTCAGTCCATCAGCTTCGGCCTCATCTATAACATGCCTTATAAGATATTTATGTCCTCTGTGTACCCCGTCAAAAAAACCTATTGTTGCCACACATGGCTTTTCCATGCTGGTTTTATTATCCAACACTACTATATTCATATAATCTTCTTTATCAATCTTATTACCTCACCTACCCACATCACGACCGATGTTGCCAGTATTATTACCAGCCACTCCCGCAATGAAAGCGGTTCTGTACGGAACATCTTTCCGCCGAATGTAACTATCAGCCACTGTCCGAACAATATAAACAGCAAAACCAGTGCCATACCTCTATCAGCATACAACCTATGAAATACAGAATGCCTGCTACCCAAAACCTTGGCATTAAAAAGATTCCAGAATTGCAACATCACAAAGGTCGTGAAAAATATTGTCAGTTCATGAACACTTATGCCGGCAGAACCATTACGTTCACAGTATATAAGCATTCCAAGCATCAGAATGAAGAAACCAATTCCCCATCCCAATATATTTACTGTCATCTGCCGGTTTATTATAAAATCTTTCTGATTGCGCGGCTTATCTTTCATCACCTCTCTTGACGGTGGCAGAGAAGCCAGTGCCATGGCGGCAAATGTATCCATAATCAAGTTAACCCACAAAATCTGAGTAACAGTGAGCGGCATCTCTGTTCCTATCAACGAACCACCCAATACCAACAGCAAAGCTGCAACATTAACCGTAAGCTGGAAAAACAGGAACCGCTGTATATTTTTATATAGCGAACGTCCCCACATCACAGCATTGGCAATGCTGCCAAAAGAATCATCCAGCAATGTCATGTCCGAAGCGTCTTTAGCCACACTCGTTCCTGAACCTAACGACAGTCCCACATGAGCATAATTCAAGGCGGGAGCATCATTTGTTCCATCACCGGTCACAGCTACAACCTCACCTCTTTTCTGCAGCATTTCCACCAACCTCTGTTTATCAGTTGGCCGTGCTCTGCTCATTATTTTTATATCAGCAGCACGTCTGTAAGCCTCTTCGTCTGAAAGTTCAGACCATTCCTGTCCTGTAATACAGTCACCAACGACCCCTATCTGCCTGCCTATTTCAGCAGCAGTAGCAGCAGTATCACCAGTCACGATCTTCACACCAACCCCGGCATCATTACATTGTTTTATGGCATTTGGAACTTCTTCACGCACAGGATCCATGATAGCCACAATACCTTGATATTTTCCGTCACAAACAAAAGCCAGCGTTCGCATAGCTTTTTTCTGGAATTCCAGAAGCTTATCTTCAACTCCTTTTCGCTCATCATCTGCCATGTCAGCATTCTTCAACACTATTTCCGGAGCACCTTTTATAAATATATGTTCCTTATCATCAACTTTGGCAATTGTTTTCATATATTTTGTTTCCGTGGAGAAAGGTTGTTGCTTCACTATCTCCACCTCACTACGCAACTGCTTATAGTCTTTGTCGTTTTTCTTAAGCCACAACAACAAAGCCACTTCCGTAGGATTTCCTATACCTTCATTTTCATCTAACTCTGCGGTGGAATTCACCGCCATGGCATAATACAGCAAATTATCTGCAGATGATTCTTTAGCCCGGTCAGTTTCCACAACCGTCATTTTATTCTTAGTCAGGGTTCCTGTCTTATCTGTACAAATTACAGTGACAGCCCCCATAGTTTCACATGCATGCAATTTTCTCACCAAGTTATTGCTCTTAAGCATTCTTCTCATATTAAGAGCCAAACTCAACGTAACAGCCATTGGCAATCCTTCAGGCACAGCCATGACAATAAGCGTAACAGCCATCATGAAATACTTCAATACCACTTCAGCCATCATCACATAATCATCACCATGCCATACCGCATCATTTGTAAGTATATCATGAATCAGAAATAGTAAGAATGCTGCTATAGAAATTCCGGCACCCACCTTAGATATCAATGTTGCCAGTTTATTCAATTGTCTGTTAAGGGGTGTTTCAACTTCCGTTTTCTCAGTACTCTTCTGTGCTACCTTTCCAATTTCAGTATCATCACCAACAGCCACAACCACAGCTTCTCCCCTACCATTAACTACCAGACTGGAACGTAATATAAGATTTTCAGGATATGCACCAGGAACATCAGAGGATTCCTTCTCCTTGACATTTTTGGTTGTTATTGGTTCTCCCGTCAGACTTGATTCATTAATCTGTAAATCTGTAGCTTTGGCAAGCAGCGCATCTGCAGGAACTTCATCACCAGTTTCCACCAATATAACATCTCCCACAACAACGTCCTTGCGGGCTATCTCTACCACCTTTCCGTCTCGTCTTACCTTTACCGACTGGTCATCCGTCATAGCAGTAAGCACACTGAACTTTTTGGCGGCATCCCTCTCAAAATAGAAGCCCACCGTCGTAGCAAAGAATATAGCCAGAATAATACCTATCGTCTCAATAAAGTCTTTTTCTACAAAAGCCATTACCAATGATACAGCAGCAGCCACAAGAAGGATTCTAATAATAGGATCATTATATTTTTCCAGATAAAGTTTCCAAAGCGAAGTCCTTCGCGGTGGAGTCAGTACATTCGCGCCATGTTCCCCACGGCTCTTTTCAACTTGGTCAAGAGTCAGACCGTTCAAATCATAGTTTTCAGAAATCTTATTCTCAGTCATAATTATTAAAAATAATGCTGCAAAGTTACTCTTTTTTATCCGTAATAATAAATTTTGCCCAAAATATTTGGTTATTTCCCAAAAAGACTGTATCTTTGCACCCGAATTTAACGATTCAGGACTTGTAGCTCAGTTGGTTAGAGCAACAGACTCATAATCTGGAGGTCATAGGTTCAAGCCCTATCTGGTCCACAAATTTAAAAGGAGTTACAGAAATGTAACTCCTTTTTTTGATATATATTCTTATCATAATGTTTTATATTTCTTAAACTGCACATTCATTAATGTACCTTTCCCCTCTTGTGACAGGACTTGGATGCCAGCATCAAAATTTTTTAAAATAGACTTAGCCAGAGCTAACCCTACACCATTTCCCTTTACATTTCCTGTATTACGAGCACGATAGAATGGCTCAAAGATATGAGATAAATCTGTTGAGGGAATACCAATACCATGATCTTCTATTTTAAGCAATCCGCGATTGACTGTAACCGCTACCAAACTTCCGTTAGAATACTTACGGGCATTACTTAACAGATTTTTTATCGCAATATACAACAATTCTTCATTCACAAATACTGAAAAATCACAGACAACAGTTATCTCCGTGCGTTCATCATCAAGACGGCGTATGAAGTCCGACATTCTAACATTCTCCATATTGTCAGCATCCAAGTTCCCGGAACGTGTATGAGAAAACAAAAGCAGTTCGTGCATGATATGGATAATACGGTTGGTTTCATCAGAAATACGATGCAATGATTTTCTATATTCCTCCTGACTGCGATTACGCATCAGCGCCACCTCACACTCACCTTGTATGGCAGTAAGCGGATTGTTTATTTCGTGGGAAGCATTATTTACAAACATCTTCTCGGTCTGATAATCCTGGTCTATACGGTCGAGCATACGCATGGCATAAAGACGACTTATAAGATAAAGAATAAAAGCCGAAGCCAAAACCAATATGAGAATAGCCCAGCCCAGCATCTGTCCAATCTCCTGTCCATAAGGATTGCGACTGAGCACAACAACGGCAAACGTACCAGAGTTGTCATCGTATATAAAAGCAGTGCCTACTTCCCGTCCCTTCTCAAAATCCACGGTTTTACGCTCAAACAAATTTTTTATCTGGTTACTGTCAAGATAAACCGAAAGGCGTCTCTCTGCAGCCTCACGGTTGCCTACATTAATAAAAAGTTCCTTAGATGTAGGTATCGAATTTTTGCGACGCAGCACCATATTCCGATAAGTTATCGAGTCTACTTCGTCTATAGAGAATTCCTCTTCAGCCACAGCATGAGCCTTTTCTTCCAAATACTTGTAATACAGATTTTGAGTATAGCCTGAAGAGAAAAAATAAAATACTACACCCGCTATCAGTATCAGACCAATGGTAATTAAAGAATATATAATAGAAATCTTTCTGCTTGCCTTCATATTTATCCGGAGTTATTGTTCTTCAGTACTTAAACAGTATCCTGTACCGACAACAGTATGAATAAGTTTCTGTTCAAAGTCGTTATCAATCTTGTTACGCAAATATCTCACATATACGTCAACGATATTCGTATTGGTATCAAAATCCTTATTCCATACATTCTTTAGAAGTTGCCGACGTGAAAGTATCTCTCCATGATGCTCCATCATATATTCCAACAGGCAATATTCCTTGATACTCAAATCCACCTTAAGGTCACCCCTTATAGCCTTGTGCGAAGCTGGGTCAAGATATAAGTCACCACATACAAGTGAACGATTAGACTTCATGGCATTAGAGCGACGGAGCATAGCCTGTATACGGGCAAGTAGTTCCATGAATCTAAAAGGTTTCACCACATAGTCATCAGCCCCTGCATGCAGTCCCATCACTATATCATCAGTAGTGTCAAGGGCGGTGAGCATCAGTACAGGAGTGTCATAACCGAAATGTTCACGGATTTTCTGACACACCTCTAATCCTGACATCTCTGCCATACGGATGTCGAGCATCACAAGGTCGAAATGCTCTCCTGCTTCAAGTTTCCCCCAAGCATCGTGTCCATTATTGACCACGATGACATCATAATCAAAATCAGAAAGTCCGCGGCTTACGAAATCGGAAATATTTTCCTCATCCTCAGCCATCAATATCTTTTTGTCCATACAACCTGTATATTTTAAAACAGAGATGTTGCTATGTTTCAGCATCTCTTTACTTTTATGGCAAAGATAAGTGTTTTATGTCTATTTTAAAAACAAATCACCTGATATTTTGTACAGAAGGCGAAGATTCCTGTCCGCCACCAAGACTGCGATATACATCAACCACGCATGAGAGTTGATGCTCTTTTGCTTCCAGAAGTTCTATTTTGGCATCCAGCGCGTCACGCTCGTCCATCAGAACATCAAGATAAGTACAACGGCTGTTGAGGTATAATTGTCGGGCTACGTTTACCGACTTATCAAGTTGATTGGCTTCTTTCTCTTTCAACTGATAATATTGGTCCAGGTTCTTAATCTTAGACATCAGTGTACATACTTCCGAATAGGCTGTAAGCAAAGTCTTGTCGTATTCATACAGAGCCTCTACCTGTTGGGCATCGGCAGCCTGGAAGTTTGCCCGTATAGCCTTACGGTTGATTAACGGTCCAGTGAGACCTCCCAGCACACTGAATGTCAACGACTTGGGCAGACGTGTGAGGTAAGTGGGGTTGAAAGCATCCAGCCCCAATGATGCAGATATGTTAAGCGAAGGCAGAAACTCCTTGCGCGCTGCATCCACATTCCATTTGGCTGCAGCCAGTTCATGTTCAGCCTGACGTATGTCCGGCCGGTTGTGTAACAAATCTGAAGGAATACCTGTAATTACGTTCTGTGGACTTTCTGAAATGAAAGTAGATTTATCACGTTGTATGGTTATGGGATAGCGACCCAACAACAAGTTGAGACTATTCTCGGTCTCAGTCATCTCCTGGCGCAGAGTGTATTCCTCTGAACGGGCTTTTGCCAGTTCAGCTTCAAACTTCTCTACTGCCAATTCTGTATCTGCATCGGCACTCTTCTGAATCTTTGCTATCTCTACAGCCTTCTTCTGCAAATCTATATATTGGTGTATCAAATCCAATTTATTGTCAAGTGCAAGCAGGTGGTAATAGTTGTCTGCCACCTGAGATATGAGCGAGGACAATACAGCGTTACGTCCTTCAACGGTAACCAGATAGTGTTCCACTGCCGCACGCTTTCCGGAACTCAGTTTATGCCATAAGTCCACCTCCCAGTCTGCACTGACACCAAACTGATAATCCATCAGCGGGTCGGGCATATTCTTGCCCGGCTCTATTTCTGTGGTAGCATTGCCGGCACCCTCACTGGTGTATCGACCTGCTTTGGAAACACCCACACTGCCTCCCGCCGATACTGTTGGCATCAGTTGTCCTTCCTGATAAAGCACATTGCTTTTAGCCATGGCTATCTGCTGAAGTGTTATCCGCAAATCCTGATTGTTTGCCAGAGCCGTATCAATAAGAGATACAAGAGTCGGGTCGGTAAAGAATTGCTTCCATGGAGTAACCATCGCATGGTTGCCAGCTACGCTGTCCTGTTGGAAACGTGACGGCATCTGCATCTTAACGTTATCGGTTGTCATGGTGACTTGCGGTGTCTTGCAACTCATCATGACGAATATAACCGCACCTGCTATATATAAAATATGTATCCTTTTCATTTCTTATACTTTAAATCCTTTTTCTCTGTCAGCGGCTTATCACGCTGGTACTTCACCATCTTCACTTTCTCTGCCAGTGTGCCGAAGATATAATACAGTCCCGGAATAAGGAATAATCCGAAGAATGTACCAAACAGCATGCCTCCTACAGCTGCATTGCCTATGGTACGGTTGCCTATTGCTCCAGCTCCGGTGGCAGCCACAAGAGGAAGAAGTCCGGCGATGAATGCAAATGACGTCATAAGAATAGGACGGAATCTGGCAATAGCACCCTCTATTGCCGCATCACGTACACTCAATCCCAGATTTCTGCGCTGCACGGAATATTCAACCATCAACACGGCATTCTTTCCTAACAGACCTATCAACATCACCATAGCCACCTGCGCATAGATATTATTCTCCAGTCCCATGAGTTTCAAGAAGACGAAGGCTCCACAAATACCTGCCGGAAGATAAGTGATGATAGGCAACGGCAATATGAAATTCTCATATTGGGCTGAAAGTATAAGATATACAAAGACCAGACACACTATGAATATCAAGATAGCCTGATTGCCCTGATCAACCTCATCCTTGGAAATACCTGCCCAATCATAACCGAATCCGTGCGGCATAGTCTTCTCCGCCACCTTCTCTATGGTTTTTATTGCCTGACCGCTACTGTATCCAGCAGCCGGTGAACCGGTGACTTCTGCAGAATTATAAAGATTATGACGTGTAATCTCACTCATGCCGTAAACTTTCTGCAGTTGCATGAAGTCAGAATAAGGCACCATCTCTCCCTGATTATTCTTGGTGGTGAATCCCGACAGACTTTCAGGGAAAGCACGGTATAACGGACTTGCCTGCACAATGACCTTATAAGGCTTTCCAAAACGTATGAATCCCGTTTCATAGTCAGAGCCTATCAAAGTAGACAGATTGTCCATTGCCGAACCTATTGTTACACCTTTCTGTTCTGCGATGTCATTGTTCACATGCAACATATACTGCGGATAACTGGCAGAATAGAATGTAAATGCAGAACCTATTTCATGTTGCTTGTTCAATTCTTTTACAAAATTCTTACTCACCTTTTCCATTTGATGATAGTCGTTGTTCCCGGTCTTGTCAAGCAGACGTAGTTCAAAACCTGAAGCAGCACCATAACCAGGTATCGATGGCGGTTGAAAAAAGTCAATGTCGGCATCGGTAACAGCACGACATTTTTTCTGCAAATCATCAATAATCTCTTTGGCAGAATGACTGCGCTCACTCCACGGTTTCAGATTGATAAGACAGGAACCGGAATTGGCACTTGTCCCTTCTGACAGAATTTCATAACCGGCAAGAGATGATACACTCTCCACTCCTTCCTCTTTCTCGGCAATATCAAGCAGTTTATGAGCCACCTTGTTGGTACGCTCTATGGTAGAGCCCGGCGGCGTTTCTATAACAGCATAAATCATGCCCTGGTCTTCTTCAGGTATGAAGCCAGACGGAATGGAATTGTTCACAAAGAAGGCTATGGCACAAAGTCCCAGAAGCAATGGTAGCGTTATTGCCTTTCTGGTAATGGTACGTTCCAGAGTCTTGCGATAAATGCCAGTACTCTTATTGAAACCGGAATTAAACTTATCCAAAGCCTTATGCAACCATGACTTCTTCATATTTCTCTCCTGCTCTCTGGTCAGTATCAATGCACATAGGGCTGGCGTCAAGGTAAGAGCCACAAATCCAGAAAGAATAATACTCGATGCCATGGTAATAGAGAATTGGCGATAGAACATACCTTCCGGACCACCCATGAAAGCTACAGGGATGAATACTGCTGCCATAACCAGCGTTATGGCGACAATGGCACCGCTTATTTCCTTCATGGCTGCCTGCGTAGCCTCCAGAGGAGACATATTGCCGTCACTCAACTTCACGTTCACCGCCTCTATTACCACAATGGCATTATCCACCACTATACCTATTGCCATTACCAAGGCAAAGAGTGATATCATATTCAGCGTAATGCCGAAAGCCAGCATCACCGCTAGACTGCCGATAAGTGACACCGGAACCGCCAGGCAAGGAATTACAGCCGAGCGCCAGTCACCAAGAAAGATGAATACCACAATACCTACCAGCAAGAACGCTTCTAGAAGTGTATGCACCACCTTATCTACAGAAGCATCGAGGAATCGGCTTATGTCATAGCTTACCTCATAATGCATGCCCTTAGGCATATCTTTCTGAAGACTCGCCATGGTCTTCTTCACATTCTTTATTACATCACGTGCATTGGAACCATAAGCCTGCTTCAGCGTGATGGCAGCCGAAGGATGACCGTTCAGCGTGGAATATATATCATACATCTCACTACCGAAGTCAATATCGGCAACATCCTTCAGACGTACAAACTGCCCGTCGGGATTAGCCTTCAGAATGATGTTGCCATATTCTTCAGGCGTGGTGTAACGACCTGGATATTTCAACACGTACTCAAAACTTTCAGGACGCTTGCCGGAGCTCTCACCTAATTTACCCGGAGAAGCCTCTATACTTTGATTCTCCAAAGCCTGGTTCACATCATCGGCAGACAGGTTATAGGCTGTCAACTTATCCGGTTTCAACCAAACACGCATAGCATAATTACGCGTACCCAGAATATCAAGGTCACCCACACCGTCAACGCGCTGCAGTTCCGGTGATATATTAATATCGGCATAGTTGAAGAGGAATTTCTGGTCGGCTTTAGGGTCATCACTATAGAGATTTATATACATAAGTATATTAGGCTCTTCACGCGAAATCTTCACACCCTCACGCACAACAGCCGCCGGCAACTTGTTGGTAGCTGCCGACACACGGTTCTGAACATTCACCGCATCCACATTAGGGTCTGTTCCCAATTTGAACACAACGTTGATTTCGCCCTCACCGTCATTACCGGCATCCGACTCTATATATTTCATGCCCGGCACACCGTTAAGAGCCTGTTCCAATGGAATAACGACAGATTTAATCAACAGTTCGTTGTTTGCTCCCGGATAATCAGCCACCACATTTACTTTTGGCGGTGATATGGACGGATATTGGGTAACCGGCAGATTGAAAAGCGACAATGTGCCCACAAACACAATCAGAAGTGAAACGACAATAGAAAGAACCGGTCGACGGATAAACATCTTGAACATCATCAGTTGGCTTTAAGTTTAACAGACTGGAGAACAGCAGCAGGACTTTCAAAATGACAGGATACACGCTCACCGTCATTAACTTTGTCCACACCGTCTATCAGAATTCTGTCATTGGGAGACAGACCTTGTGAGACGATAAAGATGTTCTGCTTCTCGTAAACCACTTTGATAAGACGGGCATGAACATATCCTCTTGCATCAACCACAAAAACATATTTCCGGTCTTGTACTTCATAAGTAGCCTGCTGAGGAATTACCATCGCATTCCTCACCGGAACATTCATCCTCACGGTACCTGTTTCACCGTTTCTAAGCAGACGGTCAGCATTCGGAAATCTGGCACGGAAAGCAATATTGCCGGTACTATTGTCAAACTCGCCTTCCACATTCTGGAAATATCCCTTAGCACCGAAAACAGTACCATTGGCAAGAATCAGCGTCAGCGGCAGTTTCTTACGCTCTGCAGCATGCTGCTGGAAATCAAGATATTCCGGTTCTGAAACATTGAAATATACATACACGCTGTTATTGTCGGAAAGACTGGAAAGCAAACCGCCCTCCTGAATCATACTTCCTTTCTTGTTAGGTATTCTGCCCAGAATACCAGCAAACGGAGCACGCACCACAGATAATTGTTGATGAACGCGGGCAAGCCGATAATCTGCCATAGCCGCACTTAACTTGGCATTTGCCATCTTTCGCGCATTCTTCGACACGATATGGTTTGACGATAGCACGGATGTATTCTGCAGGTCTATGCGTGCCTGTTCCGCCTCTGCCCTTGACTTATCCAGTTCTTCCCTGTCACCGACCGCGACAATGCGGAACAAAGGTTGCCCGGCACGTACCGCCTGTCCTTCATCAGCATAGATATCTTGCAGTATGCCCTCTTTCTGAGCCCTCAGTTCAATATTCTTCTCCGACTGGATGTTACCCACATAGTCTTTTGGAACAGAAATGTCTGTTATCTGTGGCGTAGTTACTGTATAAACCGCTGATACTTCCTTTTCTTTCGTAGACTTGCAGCTTGTTGCCATCAGCAGCACACCAACGGCAAACAAAAGTTCTTGCTTGTTCATTTATTATTACCAAAATATATTTCGGCTGCAAATGTACCGTTCTTTTGGTATTGGGGAAAATATAATTGATTAGAAGACTTTAAGATGAAATTAGAACTTTCTAATACAGAAGAGTCTGGCATTTTTGATTCTATCACAAAGAGAATAAGAAAAACGAACTTTATTCAATACCTCCAAACAATCAAAAAAATAAATAACATAAAATGGTTTCACCATAAGACATTGATATAGCGCCATTTATGGTGAAGCAGGTAGATCAGGGCAATATGGCTTGAATCAGTCCTCGATATATACTGAATCGCCTTGTATTATGTATTGAACTACGATGCAACGTAAGCTATATTGCCGACATATATGTTTCACCATAATTCACGGCATATCAGTAGCTTATGGTGAAACATAAATCAGAATATTTTTTATAATCCCAACAAGATGCAATCAAATAAACATAAAAGTGACTGATTTATCAATAAAAAAACATACCTTTGCACCTTGATAGAAATTAAACAAATAAATAATGACATTTAAAGAAATGAAGCTATCAGAGCCGGTGTTACAGGCCTTGCAGGAAATGCAATACGAAACTCCGACTCCGATTCAAACACAAGCCATTCCTGAAGCTATGACAGGTAGAGACCTGCTGGGACTGGCACAAACAGGTACAGGGAAAACAGCAGCCTTTGCATTACCTATAATTGAGCAACTACTTGCTGACAAAAATTATGGGCACAAAGGTACACCACGCGAAATAAAAGCTTTAGTCCTAACTCCTACAAGAGAACTGGCAATTCAAATTAATGAATCATTTACTGATTATGCCAAATTCACCAAAATACGACATACTGTTATCTTTGGTGGCGTGAAACAAGGAGCACAGACCAATGCACTGAAATGCGGTGTAGACATATTGACAGCCACTCCGGGACGTTTACTTGACTTAATGCAGCAAGGCTATATCAAACTAAACAATGTGCGTCATTTCGTATTGGATGAAGCCGACAATATGCTTGATATGGGATTTATTCACGATGTGAAACGTATATTACCTAAATTACCATCCAAGAAACAGACTTTATTATTCTCTGCCACAATGCCGGACAGCATTAATAAACTGGCAAAGAATATGCTCAATAATCCTGTACGGGTAGAGGTAACTCCAGCCGCAAGTGTGGTAGAAACAATCAGCCAGAAAGTATTTGCAGTAGAGAAAGCTCAAAAGAAAGTGTTCCTTGCACATTTATTGAAAGAAGAAGACCAACAAGATAATAAAGTGCTGGTATTTTCACGCACAAAGCATGGAGCTGACAACATTGCACGTTATCTGTCTAAGCGCAACATTAAATGCGAAAGCATTCATGGTGACAAATCGCAGAATGCACGTCAGCGTGCCTTGAAAAATTTCAAGGAAGGGGTTTCTAATGTTATTGTGGCTACAGACATCGCTGCACGTGGCATAGACATCAAAGGACTTGACCTGGTAGTGAACTATGACCTTCCTGATGTACCGGAAACATACGTTCACCGCATTGGCCGTACCGGACGTGCCGGATACGAAGGTCGTGCCACAACTTTTTGTGCCACAGAGGAAAAAGATTTACTCCGCGACATAGAGAAACTCACAGGACTACATTTCACTCTTCAAACTCCTGATATAGAGTTGCCGGAGGTTACAGTAGTAGCAAAACCGGCACAACAGAAATCGCCACAGCAATCAAGAAGAAAGCCACAGGCTACTCGAAAGAAAGATAAGCCGGCTGCATCTCAGCAACCACGTAAAAACTTTCGTTCAAGATATTGATATGAAATGAAAATAGCGTATAACTTAATTGTTATACGCTATTTCTGTTTTTATAGACTTATCTAACCTTACTAATACTTATTTTGCGAATGTCTCGTCAAGGAATGTATAAAATGCAGGGTCTTCACCTATAATGGTCTTCACAATCTTGCCGTCAGGACCTACAAGAATCTTTGTTGGAAAACCTGTAACTCATATTCATCAAGCAGATTACTGTCTTTAGGATTGTAAACATGAATCCACGGCAGTTCATGCTTCTTAACGGCATCTTTCCATCTTGCATCACTGTCATTGCAATCTACGCCCACAATTTCAAACTTGCCTGCATACTTCTTATAATACTCTTTCATCTGAGGCATTCCCTTGATACACCAACCGCACCATTAGCCCCAGAAATCAAGCAATACATACTTGCCCTTGAGACTTGACAGACTAAACGGTTTGCCATTTATGTCATTAAGAGTAAAGTCCGGGGCAGCAACACCGGCAGCCTGCTTTTTTGCACCGGCAGCTTCACGCTCAACCCTTGCTTTCATCTTTTTCAGAGGTGTTGCATAAATTGGTTTCATCCTGCCATTCTTCACACTGTCAGAAAGTAAGGTTATGCCTTTCTCCATCAACTCAACATCTTCCAACTGTGGTATTATAGTTGCAGAAGCCTCCCAGTCGGGATGCTGTCTGATAAAGCCAATCACTGTTTCATTGTATTGTTTTTCCAGTGCCGGAGACTTTTCCTCATATTCTTTCATAATATCATTCCGACTTTCGCCTGCCTTCATACGTGCAGAAAGACTTTTCTGTAAATCAATCAATGGCTTCTGGGCATTTTCCATCATGACGTCGACCTCATGATACTGCTTATAGAATTTAGAGCCCGTAATATCATAACGAGTACTTATGTCGCCTTTCAGTTCTGCCGTTTCTCCCGGAACCGCAATAAGACGCATCATCTTGCTTTCCTCATTTCTGAGACTAGCTGGGGTAACTGTCACTATATTCATCGGGGCATCGGCAGATAACTTATAACTGAACTTATTGTTCTTTACAAGCACTGTATCACGGGCTTCGCCACCACCTCTGATAACTAAAAGAGTATCACCAATACCTTTGATATCTCCCTTTACCTTAAATTCATTGCTTTGTGCGTATGAAATCTGCGCAGAGAACAATAGAACCAAACCTAATATTACTTTATTCATGATTATAAATATGAATTATTATTTGCTTATTTATTACAAAAGTACAATTATAATATGCCTTGATGTACCAAATGGGTAACTTATTTAATTTTTTATAACAAAAAAAGCGATTATCCTTAATCAGGAAAATCGCTTCTCTTTATCTCTTTATTTTTATTTCTTCTTCCGACGGCGTGCCCAACCCTCTTCACTGAAATCTGGCTGTTCACCCTTCAGTTTGAAGTCTTTGCTGCCTTTCATCAGTTCACGCCAGTCACCGTTGTCATTATTTTCCTCACTCTGACGTTTGCCACGGCTGTCTCTCGGCTTACTGCTTCTGCGACTGTCATCATATCTTCTGCCGCCTCTGCGGTCATCATTACGACGTTCTCCACCACCTCGGCTACTTCTGCCATGTCCGGCTTCATCAGCATCGTTGCAACGAACAGTACGACCTTTATATTCAGTACCGCTTAATGTGTTCATCACATTAGCCGCATCTTTCTCAGGAACCTCTATATAAGAGAACTTCTGTAAAATATCAATATGACCGATATCCTGACGACCACGCATATTCTTATTTACGAACTGCATAATCTCACCTGGATAGAAACCATCTGATTTTCCCAGATTAACAAACAGGCGTTTGTATCCGGCTTCAGTATCATGTTTGCGACGACCGCCGCTTACTCTGCCGCCTCTGGAACCCATTTCTCCACCACGCTCTGAACGGCGTGCTGTGGTAGGTTTTTCTATCTCAGGTGCATTCTTGTAATAATCAAGAAAACGTCCGAAAGTTACAGCCACCATCTTTTTAATGATGTCTTCCTTGTCAACATATTCAAACTGATGGTCAATTTCGTCCATATAAGGAGCAATCTGATCTTCATCTACATCAGTTTTCATAATATCGTCCATAACCTTATAAAGCTGCTTCTTGCATATCTCCTCAGGCTTAGGCAGTTCACCGTCCACGAATTCCTTGCCTATCTGCTTCTCTATCTGGCGAACCTTCCATTTTTCCTTGATATGGATAATACTTATAGATGTGCCCTTCTTTCCGGCACGACCGGTACGACCGCTACGGTGAGTATAACTTTCTATATCATCAGGCAATCCGTAATTTATTACATGAGTAAGGTCATTCACATCAAGTCCGCGCGCTGCAACATCAGTAGCCACAAGCAACTGAACAGTATGCTGGCGGAACTTCTGCATTGTCAAGTCGCGCTGCTGCTGACTCAAATCACCATGCAGAGCCTCAGCATTATAACCATCCTTGATAAGTTTATCTGCAATTTCCTGAGTTTCAATCTTAGTACGACAGAAAATAATAGCGAATATACGAGGATAGAAATCCACAATGCGCTTCAGAGCCAGATACTTATCCTTAGAATGTACCATATAATAAATATGGTTAACACTCTCGGCTCCCTCATTACGGCTACCCACAACAATCTCCTTGTATTCATGCAGATATTTCTTTGCCACCTTTTCGATGTCCTTGCTCATTGTTGCAGAGAACAGCAATGTGTGATGTCCCTCAGGCAACTGCTCAAACACAGCATTGATGCTGTCAGAGAATCCCATATTCAGCATTTCGTCAGCCTCATCAAGAACAATGTTCTTAACCTGAGACAAATCTACAGCTCCACGGTTTATCAAGTCTACAATACGTCCCGGTGTAGCAACGATAATCTGAACTCCATGCTTAATGGTGCGCATCTGCGGACGTATGTCAGCACCACCATATACCGGCACCACATGAAGTCCGTTGATATGCTTTGCAAAAGCATTCAAATCATCAGCTATCTGCACGCACAGTTCACGTGTAGGACTAAGCACTATGGCTTGAGTAATTTTGCTTTCAGCATCTACCTTCTGAATAAGCGGCAATCCGAAAGCAGCAGTCTTGCCGGTTCCAGTCTGAGCCAGCGCAATCACATCATCTTTGCTACTAAGTAAATAAGGAATAACTTCTTCCTGTACCGGCATTGGGTGTTCAAAACCCAATTCCTCAATGGCTTGGCGAATCTCTTCGCTCACACCCAATTCTTCAAATGTCTTCAATCTTTTAACCTTTAAATGTGGGAAAGTCTCACACCCTCCCAGCCATGAATTGGGTGCATATACTTTCCAAAAAAATAAATTGGCAATTATCGTCATTGCCATAGAAATTGGGTGCAAAGTTACTCTTTTTTAATGAATTAGCAAATTAAATCATGTTTTTTTTGTATTTTTGCAGAAAATATATTTAGAAGAAATGAAAATTGCGGTATTTTGTTCAGCTAACAACAATATAAATAAAGAGTATATAACGGCAGCAGCTCAGTTAGGCGAATGGATTGGAAAGAACAGCAACACTCTTGTATATGGAGGATGCAATTCAGGACTAATGGAGGTCATTGGCAAGGCTACACATGAAAATGGAGGAATGACGATAGGAGTAATTCCGAGAATGGTAGAAAAAGGCGGGCGCAAATCTGATTATGTGGATGTAGACATTCCCTGCGACAACCTTAGCGACCGTAAGGACATAATGGTGAACCAATGTGATATTGCTATAGCATTGCCTGGAGGCATTGGTACTTTGGATGAGATATTCACCATGGCAGCCAGCAATACTATCGGTTATCATGCCAAAAAAGTAATTCTATATAATATCAGCGGATTCTGGAATCCGCTGATTGAACTGATTAATGACCTTGACCACAAGGCTATGATACGTGGAGACTGGCACAATCAAATGGACGTAGCCGGCACTTTTGAGAGACTAATCACCAAGATGATCTAACTCATACTGACGACGTTCTGCTTTCATATCTGCTCCAAACTCTACAGAAACATAATTGAAGATGTCCTTGCAGCATTCAGCAGAGAATTTATCGCCACACTCAACAATACAGTCCCACTGCTCCTCGGAAAGTCCGTTCTCTATATCATCACGGGTTATGCCATATTTCAGCATACCGTAAATGAAACCGGCATTGAAATTATCTCCTGCGCCTATAGTACTCTTCACATCTGTCTTTATTACAGGATATTCTTTTCTGAACCCGCTTTCTGCATGAACCACAGCCGGCATAGCACCGCGAGTACAGATAAATTTTTTGCAGTAGAAACTGATTTCAGCATTATAAACCTTATCGGCATCCGGCTGATTATATAGTATTCCAAAATCTTCATCACTGCCACGGACTATATCAGAGAATTCAAGGTTTTCTATAAGATTAGGAGTAATCTTCATTATCTCATTCTTATGAGATGAACGGTAATTTATGTCATAATACAATATTGCGCCATGTTCATGGGCATATTCTAAAAAACCTGCCACCTGAGGGCGGACAACTGGATTGATGGCAAAGAAAGAACCAAACAACACAACGTCATCACGGTTTACCTCAGGATAGACAAACTCAAGCTGATCATGCGGATGATCCTTATAAAATATATAATCTGCATTATTGTTTTCATCCAGAAAAGCCAACGATACCGGTGACTTGCTATCCGGAAATACATTCACATTATCGGCATTCACACCATTATCTTTCAGAAACTTTATCACAAATTCCCCTACACGGTCATTCCCGGCTTCACTTATAAAAGTGGTATTAACCCCGGAACGTCCAAGAGATATTGTTGCATTAAAAGCTGACCCACCGGGCACAGCACTTATCGGTTTGCCATCTTTGAAAATTATATCTAGAACGGTCTCACCTATTCCTATTACCTTACGCATAATCTATTACTAATTTTTATGGATGCAAAGATAGTAAAATTCTAAAAAATGCAGTACTTTTGCACACAAAAATAAAACAAGATTATGAAATATAATACATATACCCTAAATAACGGACTCAGAATTATTCATCTGCACAACGATTCACAAGTTGTATATTGTGGATATGAAATAAATGCCGGCACACGCAATGAAGTTCCCGGAAAAGAGGGAATGGCTCATTTCTGCGAGCATACTACATTCAAGGGTACAGGACATCGCAAAGCATGGCACATACTGAACTGTCTGGAGAGCGTAGGGGGCGACCTGAATGCATTCACCAACAAAGAGGATACTGTGTATTATGCTGCTATTCTAAAAGAGCATACTTCCCGTGCCATAGACCTGCTTACAGACATCGTATTCCACAGTACATATCCTCAGAATGAAATAAACAAAGAGGTTGAAGTTATCTGCGATGAAATCGAAAGTTACAATGATACTCCTGCGGATTTGATATACGATGAATTCGAGAATATTCTGTTCCAAGGGCATCCGTTGGGGCACAATATACTAGGAACATCAGAACTGGTACGGTCCTTCACCACAACCGATGCGCTGCAGTTCACCGGAAAATATTACCGTCCGGAAAACAGCATTTTCTTTGTATATGGCAATGTGGACTTCATGCGCATTGTGAAACAACTTGAAAAGGCCACAAGTGACTTTTCTGCTGCCAAACCTGTCATTGACAAGGAACCGGGCATTGCCCTACCCGAATATAAGCCTCAACACCTGGAAATAAACAAGAATACTCATCAGATTCATGTAATGGCTGGTAACAGGGCATACGATATACATAATGAACAACGTATCAGTCTGTATCTTCTAAACAATATCCTGGGTGGTCCGGGCATGAATGCCCGTTTAAATCTGGCTCTTCGCGAACACAACGGACTTGTGTACACCGTGGAAAGTTCAATGACCAGTTATGGAGACACCGGTATATGGGGAATATATTTCGGTTGCGACCCACATGACCTGAAAAGGTGCATGCATTTGGTAAGGCGTGAACTTGACAAAGTAATAGACAAGCCTATTAGCGACACGCAACTGCGCGCCGCAAAAAAACAGATAAAAGGACAGATTGGAGTATCATGTGACAACCATGAGAACTTTGCGCTTGACTTCGGCAAGAGTTTTCTGCATTACGGATGGGAAAAAGACATTAGCGACCTATATGCGCATATAGATAACGTGACAGCAGAGAGTCTGCAGCAAGTTGCCGTTGAAATAATGCAAGAAGACAATCTTACCACTTTAATTTATAAATAATCTTATGACTAGTCTTTATCGCATCACCAAACGGATATAATTTTGTCGTCGTAATAGAATTGTCCGTTGTCCTGTCTGTGAAAACTGCCTTACCGCCATTGGTATTAATCTCCAAGATGCCGTCTATCAGCGTTTTGCCACGCTTTATATTTACATCTCTGCTGATTCTGGTAAATTCATCGGTACTTATAGCCAGCATTCCTGTTTTATCTTTCTTTATCTTAAGCGGTCTGCAAAACTTCACCTTATCAGAATATTCTAGTCCGTCGCCAACAGTCTTAAGTTTAAAAGAGCGCACTATAGAACTGTCATTTTCCAACAAAGTACCGTTAACACTGAAGTCCTTCCCTTTAGTATTGATATCAACCTTCACAAGACTGGCATTCACCTTTCCATTCTCCGGTTCATAATAACCAATCAGATTACCGGTATTATATACACGATAAGGCACAACCATGTTATTGTTGTCACTGCATATAGGAGCAATATATCCGGTGTAACTTTTCTTGCCGTCACTAAATGACATACAGGCAAAATATCTGTTGTTCAGTGCACGCACAATCTTCTGACAAGGAAAATACTTAGCCTTAGCATATTTCCCGGCAAAATCATTCCATTCCATAGGTTGAATGGATGATGTAGAATACATCTCATGCATAAGCCAACTCATCATCACCCTATGAGCCTCTACTCCCATTCTTCTGCCGCCCACATCCGGACGCAGCAACCAACTGCCATCAGCAGTGGTATGCTGCCTATGATTAATCTGTTTCATAACCTGCTGTTCAAAAAACAACGCAGCAGCATCACGCTTCATACACGCCATAGTAGAATAACTCGTTATCTGGTCATACAGAAAAAGGCTCCAGTCATTGCCATTTGGCATAGCTTGCTCACCGTCAGGAAGAGTAAGCCAGTTGAGCACATTATCAACAACACTCTCACAATTATGAAGCAAAGCTTCAGTTCTCCACTTCTCATTATCTCCCTGAAACAACTTCAATGCCAAAGCAGCCTCTCCTAGTTCTTGAATAACTACATTCTGGTAACTTGTATGGAAGAAATCATGATTTTGAAGTGTCCAGTCAGGATATAAGTTTGCTCCGCGATACAAATCGGCAATAGTAGCATTATCAAACCAAGAGTCTACCACCCTGTGATTACTTGCATCTGAAGGATGGGAATAACTGTTTACGGCAAATTCCCTTAGTCGCCTGAACCAACATTCCGCAAGACTGTCATTTGGGAACAAGCCCAAAGTTGCAGCAAGCACATCAGCCTCCCAACCGTTCTCTTCGGCTTTCGTGTCGCCCTTATATCCTGTAGGAATATCTCTCTGAAGTTCATAGTTACATTCCGATTTCAACAACAGATAAAGTTTTTCTTTATAGGTTTCATCCAACTTGTTCCACTGCATCCATGCAGAATATGCCACAGACATAGCCCAAAGGCTACTCTCCCACTGATGGTCGGCTTTTGAAACAGACCCCCAATAACGTCTGTCCCTGCACGGCAGAGCTCGCACCGCCTTATGGGTATCTATGGCATAACAGAGTGATTTCATAGCCATTGTGTCCAGTTTCTGCCAAGTCACATTCTTAGGCAACATACTTACTTTACTGCCATATTTACATAAAAAGGCAGATACCATCGAAAGGTCGGCATTTGTCCGCACTCCACGCTCATCACTTCCCATAGTGTTTTCACCCATAAAACAAGCGTGGCAAGTGTCTATATCTTTATAGTCATTACACAGATACTCCGAGAATCTTATCAGCATATGCATAAGCGAGTCTTTCAGCACAGGCTCAGAAACAAAACGGTTGCCTGCATTCATGCCAGCAACCATCATAAGAGACAATATCAACAATAATACTTTTTTCATGGATATTAAATACTAAAGAAAGAACACAGACTCATTACCTTCATTAAACAGTAAATCCAGAATACTTAGATTAGGCATAAATCCAAACTTCTGCTCATATACCTGATGATAACGTTTCGGATGAAAATCAGAATCATCCAATGGATGCTTCGGACGGATGACATCTCTGAAATCATCATTATAAACAGCAGAATATTCATCTGTAAGCCTTATATGAGGTTGTATATCCAACAGTTCCACCATTTCTCCGGTTATCTCCATATTAAAGTCCAGAAGATATTTCCATTTCTTTTCATAAAACGGACGGATATCATCCTGATAGAATTCAAAAAAAGGACTATCACCGTATGCCGAGCACAGAGCATTCCAATGCACATGACGCCAGTTGGCATGGTCACTGATGAGAATATCTTTCATTTCCGTTTTGCTCAACATGGCACCATCTGGCACACTTACGGGTATGCTTAGAGACTGAAGTCCCTGTGTAGTTGCTATATTGCAACGGTTACGATAGGTCTGCTTGATAAAGTTGTCATGTTGTTCTATCAAGCATTCCTCATTACGGTTCAGTTTCTGATACCACTGAACCGGTCCGAAATAAGTGGAACTAAGTATCGCTGTTTTCAAAATGGAAGATGAAATAACTTATATGCCTTACCCTTTATCTGATGCTTCTGCACCAAAGTATAGTTTCTGCCGCCCAAATACAACATATAAGTATGGCAATAAGGGCACTTGCAACGTCGGCAACATTTTGTGGGAATCACATATCTGTCTTTGCCCACTCTGATTGTGTCACCCGGCAAAGCCTCTATGCTGCCTATAAAGAGACAGGAACTGTCTCCGGCAAGGATAAGGTCATGTTTTCTGAATTCAGTGCGCGCCACCCTGTCCACCACCACTCTGTCACCTTCTCTCAATAAAGAGCCGCAAGGTACTCTGTAGACGGTGAAAGCTAAGGCGCGTACCGCTAATACAATAACTATTGCAGCACCTATAGTCAATATCCATTTAAAGATTTGCTGCATTACACCAGTATATGTCTGCTCTACTTTATATTATCAACAAAGTTGAACAGTCTGCTCCAACGGATACCACTGAATCCCTTATGATCAGGATTATGGCTCCACCAAATGAATATAGGCTTACCCACGATATGGTCTTCAGGCACGAATCCCCAATAGCGGCTATCAGCTGAATTATGGCGGTTGTCACCCATCATCCAGTAATAATCCATCTTGAAGGTATAGCTTGTGGCAAGTTTGCCATTTATATATATCTGTCCGTGCTTCACCTGAAGGTCATTTCCCTCGTATGTACGTATAGGACGTTCATAGACGGCAATATTCTTCATGTTCAGTTTCACGGTAGCACCCTTCTTCGGTATCCATATCGGACCGTAGTTGTCTCTCGTCCATCCTGTATAGGCATTCAGCGGATAAAGGTCACCAGTATGGGCATCCGTATTCAATTTTATCGAAGCTACCAAGTCTTTTCTTGCAGCAAGAGCCTTTGCTGCACGTTTTGTAAGCGGCAGAAAACCATATTGGTTAAGACTAGTCAGGTCTTCCATAGATATACCCAGTTCACCCATCAACTCTTCTGGCATATCATGCTTCAGTTTCACATAATATGTATATTGCACATTATCAGGCTCCTTGTTTGGTTTACCGTCAAGATAAACAATACGATTCTTTATCTGCAAAGTCTGCCCAGGCAGTCCCACACAACGTTTCACATAATTTTCCCGACGGTCGGTAGGTCTGGTCATTATATCTCCATAATCCTGAGGATGAGACACAATATATTCACGACCTGCATTATACATCATCGCAAAATAATCACGTTGCTCCTGAGGATTCATGGTCTTCACGTCAGGCATATTAGGATTCTGTTCCTGAAGAATCTGCTGTCCGAAAGAATATGCCATTGCATAGAAGTCCTGTCCCTGCCATTGCTCGGCAGAGCACAGAGTGTCTCCTGCCGGATAGTTGAACACTACTATATCATTAAGTTTCACGTGTCCGAAACCTTTTACCCGGCGATAGTCCCAATGAGGCCATTCCAGATAGCTCTTCACATTTACCAATGGCATGGTGTGCTGCGTGAGTGGCATTGTGAGAGGGGTCTGCGGAATACGCGGACCGTAACTGACCTTGCTAACAAAGAGATAGTCACCCGTGAGCAGGCTCTTCTCCAAAGAAGAAGAAGGTATAACGAAGTTCTGGAAGAAAAACAGATTGATAAAATACACGGCTACAAGCGCAAACACCAGAGCGTCCACCCAACTCATTATAAAGCGCACTGGTCCTTCTGCATCCTTCCACCATGTCCAGCGGATTTTCTTTGATATATATGCGTCATATATGAAAGGCACCACAAGCAGTCCCCACCAACTTTTCACCCATAGCAGAAACGCCAGATACAGCACCATGACAACAGCAAACTTTGTCCACTGCGTCTTCATATTGATTTTCGCTTTTTCCTTGTCTATCATCGCATTTAGAATTTAAACAGGTCTGAAGTTGTCAGCAAACCGGTATGTTCTTTAGTGTATTCGGCAGCAAGCACTGCTCCCAGAGCAAACCCCTTTCTGCTGTGAGCATCGTGTGTAATAGTAATCTTATCAGCCTCGCTGTCATAGCTTATGGAATGTATGCCCGGCACTTCATCACGACGAATGCTTGCTATAGGCAGTTCATTCGCCTTAACGTCATTAGAGCCATCTTCGGTTCCGTCAGCATTATGCTGGAATCCTTTCACCCAAGAATCCTTGCGGTCAATATTGTCTATGATTTCCTCAGCAAGAGTGATGGCTGTTCCAGACGGAGCATCCAACTTATGCACATGATGAGTTTCTTCCATCTGCACATCATACTGAGGGAAGCCATTCATAATATTTGCCAGATAACGGTTCACGGCACTGAATATAGCCACGCCTATAGAGAAGTTTGATGCCCAAAACAGAGTCTGCTTACCGTCTTTGGTAAGAGCCTCAACGTCTGCCTTATGGTCTTTCATCCATCCTGTAGAGCCACTCACCACTTTCACGTTATGGCTGAAAGCCTTCTGATAGTTGTCATAGGCAACCATAGGATTGGTAAACTCTATAGCAACATCAGCACTAGCGAATTCAGGAGAATCAAAATCCTGCGGATTATTTACATCAATCTTACATACGATTTCGTGACCACGCTGCAGAGCAATATCTTCTATCATGTGCCCCATCTTGCCATAGCCAATCAAAGCAATTTTCATAATTAATTCGAATTAAAAACGTTCTAACTTGCAAAAATAGCGGTTTATAGTCAAACCGCAAAACATTACAAAGGTTTTTAACTTTTATTCGGTTAGGAATAATTGCAGCCACGCGAATAAAATAAATCTTTCAGAATTTTCAACTTTGACGGAAAATCATTAATTTTGCATTCAGTTATGAAGCACTGTTATAGTTCTTGCAACACCAAAATAAAAAGACAGATAACATGAAAAATCTATTCTACTGTATATTCGTATTGGCACTGCTGACAATAATTGCAGTTGCCTGCAATGATGATAACAAGATTAATGAGAAACTGGTTCATATAGATACTTTGTTAAACAGAGATTTGGTGGACTCCGCTGAATCCGAGCTTAATGTTATCATCGGAAGTCAGATTGCCGGAGAGGCAGACCGGGCTTATTATAATCTGTTGAAGACCGAAACAGACTATCGTTTGTATAAACCAATAAAATCAGATACTTTAATTGACTATTCTGTCAGCTACTATGCAGCCCATAACAATAACTATAAATTAGCAAAAGCCTACTATTATAAGGGCGTTACCAATACAGATATCAAGAACACCAAAAGTGCTGTTGCAAATATCAAAAGAGCAGAAATATTATTAGAGAATGTAAATGATAATAAGTTACACCACAGAATATATGAAACTATGGCATATCATAATCTTCGTTCTGAAGATTATGATATAGCATTGAAATATTCTAAACGGAATCTTGATATATCATTAAAATCCAACAACAAAAATTGGATAGCCTATGCCTTGATTAATATTGGTGTTGACTTTTATTATTTAGGAGAGTCGGATTCCTCACAGTGTTATATTCAGCACAGCATGTCTTATTTAAAATATATTCCCAAAAAGGACAGAGCATATTTCTATGCAAACATAGGTGCATTTTATGCAGAACATGATGAAAAGAAAGCCGAACTATATTTTATAAAGTCCTTGAATGCCGCACCTATAACAATGGCATTTAATGAACTGGCCAATTTATATCAGCATCAGGACAAAGCTCAAAAAGCCAGGAAACTATTTATGAAAGCATGCAAAAATGCTTCTGTAAAATTTAAAATTGACATTATGCAGTCCTTGGCAAACATGGATGCTGCCAGCGGTAATTACCAAAGTGCATATATTTTGTCTCAAAAAGCCAATGACCTCGCTGCTGTACAAAGAGAAAAATTAGCATCGGATAATATAAGGAACATTCAATATCAATATGATTATGAAAAAATAAACCTCAAAGCAAAGAATCGGGTACGTTTGGCAATTCTCGCCACTGTTATTCTGGCATTGATTATAATTGCTTCTTTTATGTTGATAAAGTATAAAGACAAAAGAAACAAGAACAAGATACTTCAGAATCAACTTCTTATCAATATCTATAACATACAGATAAACGAGTTGAAAGATAGAAATACAGACAGGAACAACGCTATCGAAAATCTAAAGAATAAGATTGCAGACTTGCAGAAAAACCTGTTCAAGAGACTCCATGAAGGTAGAAAACTTTACAATAATATAATAAAAGGCGAAACAACGGTCTCATGGAGCAAGAGTGATTTTATACATTTCATTGAATACTACAAATTGATAGATTTACCATTTGTCATTCATTTGGAAACAGATTACCGAAACTTATCATCTAGATATAAGTTTTTTGAAATATTGTATAATATGGGCAAGACAGATGAAGAAGTAGAGCACATTATAGCCATTGGATCAAGTACCGTGAGAACAAACAGAACTCGCATCAAAGCAAAACTAAAAATAGATCGCAGAGATTAGGTTCTCTTGTATAGTTTTTATTGAAGTTTCATGTTA
>CAYSSU010000016.1:0-62825 GCA_964433895.1 uncultured Prevotella sp. | reverse complement strand
CGGTTTGGCTTGTTTTTCTGCATTTATTTACTATAAAATCCATTCAACTTATTGCCTTTTTGTACTTTTGCAAAATGAACCCATAATAGGTCGCATTCATCAGAGTAAAATAACGTGTGTTACCAAACTGTGTTACCAACTCAAAATGGACCTTGATAATGATTTCTTTAAAGTATTGTAATTAAAGTATTTACAATAGTATAATCCGCAAATAATTTGGTCAAGAATAGATACAAAGCGGATCACAAAAGGACTTCATTACGAAGTCCTTTTTTTATTTTTCACATCAATATAGCAATATCCTATCTTCTGTATTTTACTACTATCTATAAGTTTTTTCTTCTTTTTATCTGTCATCTGTCATAAATAGCCTCACTTCCCCTGTGTTTATAGGCATTCCAGGCTATGACAGATACTATGACAGATGACAGATAAATGAGTAAAAATGGCTATTTTTACTGCTTTTACGTCACTTTTACCATATATTTCATACTTTTTTATGGTCATTTTCACTCCAAATTTACAGTATTTGATTAATCATTGCACAGAATCATTGCATTTTGGGACTAAAATTACAATATAACACTAATCTTTGCATTACCCCAAAAACGTCAAACTGTAGAATTATTGTGAATACAAAAAATTGCACTCCATTCTTGTACTCTTAGTACAAAGGCTTTGTACTAAGAGTATATAGCATAAATACTGCGAGTACAAAGCATAGATACTGTGAGTATATTGCATAGATACTGCAAATACATGACATAGAGACTCTGAGTACACTGACTTGGACCGATTTTGATATACACTAATTAATACTTGTTACCTAATCACTTTACATAAACTCCTTGACAATATCTATTCTTAAATCATTAGAAACCGGATTAAGACTTTTGGAATATCATAAAATGTAAAGTTTATACTATTTGCAATTGAATGATAATACTAAAAAAAGCGTATACTTACTTACACTTTTAATCAAAATTACTTTATTATTCTTTATTTATTGATTTTTTATTCTTTCCGTGTGCGTACACACATATTATTCTGCGCATTTTGAAGTATCTTTTGCGCAAAAACATTTTGAAATTTAGAAAAATTACAATATATTTGCAACGAAAATAAACAAAGGATTAACCTGCATTTTCTTAGATTCACACTAACTATCAATCATCTATCTATTTAAAAGAAGAATGTAATCTCTACCGAAGTAAACAACAGAAGACTTCGGTAGATGATTACTTTAACCGTTATCAATAAAAAAACTTATACTATGATCAGATTAATTTGCATGACCGATTTCACTGAACAATATGCCTATAAACTACTCCATGGTATCTTAAAATATTCACAGGAAGCTGAACCATGGGTTATTTGCAGAATGCCTCCTGAATACAAGCGAAAAAAAGGCATTATGGGAGTAGCTGAATGGGCAAAGAACTGGAATGCAGATGCCATTCTGGGACAGTTTGATGAAACTGATGACATATCGATATTTCGCAAGAATAGAATTGTGGTCATAGCACAGGACTACAAAAAGAGATTCCGTGATATTCCAAACATAACAAGCAATTATTTAGATGCCGGCAGAATGGCTGCTGAATTTTTCACAGACAAGGGATTCCGCAACTTTGCCTTTTATGGATATGATAATGTGGTATGGAGTGATGAGCGTGGAGACGGATTCAAGGAATATCTCATAAATCACGGTTACGGTGACAGTCTGTACGAATACCGAAAACAAAGCCTTGATGAACTATGGCACTATCAAAGTGAGGAACTGGAGCAATGGCTAATGTCTCTGCCCCACTCTACGGCTCTGTTAGCTGCCGACGACACTATGGCAAGTAAAATTGTGGAACAATGCCATGCTCTGAAACTAAAAATTCCAACTGATGTTTCGGTTCTGGGTGTTGACAATGACATAATAACCTGCGAACTTACATATCCGGAACTTTCAAGTATGATGATGGATGTTACAAAAGCGGGATATGAAACGGCAAAACTGATAAAGGAGATGAAAGAACATTCTGACTATAAGGGACATGACATAAACGTGGAACTGATAGGGGTTATGGAACGTAGTTCAACAGATTTCTTTGCAGCCAGAAATCCATATATACAGAAAGCGCTTGTCTACATCCACACAAACATTTCAAGGGAAATTCACGTCAGCGACATAATAAAGGAGATACCTATGTCCAGACGGCAGTTTGAACAGAAATTCAGAGAGGAGACAAGTACTACACCGCACAACTACATAACTTCTCTGAGAATGGACAGGCTTTCACAGATGCTGATAACAACCGACGAACCTATTGAAGACCTTGCCATGGCTGTAGGAGCCGGAGACGTAAAGAACCTGTCAAGGCAGTTCAAGGCCAGCAAGGGCATGACACCCATAGAATACAGAAAGAATTTCAAATGAAAAACGGGGAAGCAATTAAGTTACTTCCCCGTTCTTATTTTTCCTTATTTCCTAATGCGGACTATATTCAACGAATAAGCCGGCACCTCAAAACTTATCTTGTCTTTCTCCGGACTCAAAGTTTGCTGAACCGGATATACATTATTTAAATCATCAATGGAATTCTCGTCTGTACCCTTTGCTGATGAAAGACGGGTAACGACAGCACTCTTTGCCACATAGTTCTTCAGATTTATATTTGTCTGGTTAACCTCAGGAGTCGTATTGGCTATCTTTACTATCAAGTCACCGGTAGCCTCATCCAAAGTGGCATTGCCATAAACCCCAAGAGACGTGTTCTGCAACAATTTAGTATCAAACACCAGGTCTTTATCCAGCCAGCACTTAATGCTGTCACCATGCTGCTGCAAAGTGACGTCATACCATCTGCCTGTCTCTACACGTCCTGATTTAGCAGCAGTCTGCATCTTAGCTCCATTCACAATCTGCTCCACTCCGTGCTGAGTATTGCCCCAACCGCCGAAGTTTATCCAACTGTAATTGTCCTTGTCTACATAGTTGAATACAATCATGAAGCCTTCTTCACCACTATTTTTACGGGCACGCAACTTCAATGTATAGTTTGCTGTCTTCACGACTGTATTATTAATCATGATTGCCGACTGGTCTGAAGAAGTCTGCGACAAAGTTTCGCCCTCTGTATTCCAATCTCCATTGAGTCTGGTAAAAGAAGACTTGTCTTTATTTACAGACACCGGTGTGCCTGCATCAGATTCCAATCCGGTAAACTGAAATGATGCCTGAGTATTCCATGTTGCCACACCGAACTTGCTTACTGTAGGGGCAACAGGTTTCTCTTTCATTCTGCGCGTATAAGGATCATCTACAGATACAGGGACTACCCTGGTACCTATATTGTCTGCCATAATCTTCTGAACATAATAGGAAGGAGTGCCGAAAACCTTATTGGCATTGAACTGAATCATATCCGGACGCCATTTCAAATCATTCAGATTAGCGAATATAGGTGCGTATGAAGCCATCTTAACCACATCACTGTTGTTTTCCATGCCCATCATATATATAGCCTCGCCAAGAGCAGCGTCAAGACTGCCATTCTCGCCGAAGCCCTGAGTTACGGCATATTCTCCTACATAGATGTCCTGACCATTACGGGGATAACTGTCATACTTATGAAAATTGTCGGCAAACCATGACGGATTTCTGTAATAATGCTCATCAAGAAGTTCTGCCTTCTCATTGCTGCCCCACTTTGGATTATCATCTCCCCATGCCACGACATCACCAATAATGTGCATTTCAGTATACTTCTTCAATATGGCATCCTTGAAAAGTTTATAACGTTCATAATAATGGTCGCTTTGCTGAGTAACATCAGGCTGATTGTTTTCATTGCCAATTTCAAGATACTCTATATTGAAAGGTGCCGGATGACCGTTCTTTGCACGCATGGCACCATACTTGCTGGTAACAGGTCCATTGGCATATTCTAGAGCGTTCAGAGCCTCATCTATCCAAGGCTGAATGCTGTCTACAGGAGTAAAGCCCCCATGCCATATACCCACATTTACCACATAGAGAGGCTTTGCACCAAAATCTTCTGCCATCTGCAGGTATTCATGAAATCCGAGTCCGTCACTTGTACGGTAACCCCAGTTTACGTTCCAGTGTCCGGGACGAGTCTCTATTGGTCCGACAGTCTTTTCCCAATGAAATGCATTTTCCTTTGTTTCCTGACCTTCTACGAAACATCCTCCGGGAAAGCGCAGAAACTTGGGATGCAGCACCTGCAACATTGAAGCAAGGTCCGGACGAAGTCCGTTCTCGCGGTTATTGAACGTAGGAGGAAAAAGGCTGACTACATCAAAAGTAACTTTGCCTTTACCTTCTGAAGAAATAAACAGTCGGGCACCCTGCTTGTTGGCTTCAGCAGTAAATGTTGTGGTGTATTTCTTCCACTTGCCGGTGATTTTATCATTTATCGTGGCAACGGCAAACTCATGCTTACCGCAGTCACAACTGAGATAAACCTTAAGATTGCCATTCAAAGTTCCCTTAGCCCAGAAAGAAAGTCTGTATGTTCTTCCCTGAACAGTGTTTATTCCCCAAAATCCTTCATTCGACACACCAGACCGGCTTCCACCCTTGAATGTAACTTCCAAAGCCTGACGCTGAGCAGAGTTGAGCAGTCCCTTGTCTACAAGTTTCATTGCAGCCCCACCGTATGTTTTCCACGCTTCAACGTCATTCTTACTGTCTTCGAAAGAACGATTGCGTACCAATTCTGCATAGAGTCCGCCATCGGCAGCATGATTAATGTCCTCATAGAAAATGCCATAGAGCGTAGGCGACACCTTAACTCCCTGACTTGACGCGTCAATGTTTACGTTCACCTGAGCCGAAACAGCCATAGAAGAAAGCAGCATTGACGATAAAAATAAATGTTTTGTTTTCATGTTATATTTGGTTTACTGATAGATTTGTTGGCAAATATACACTTTTATTTAATATATAGTGTAATTCTCACAATATTTAACATGATATATTATAATAAATTATGTGCAAAAACAAAAAAAGCAATAGATTGAAACCTCTATTGCTTGATTTTAAATGAATTTTCTATTGAAATAATTTCATCCTTAAAAGAATTGTCCACTTTAAGCCGACGCTCTATCTGAGAGCAACTGTGAATAACGGTACTATGGTCTCTGTTTCCCACCAGTTTTCCAATTCTACTGGCAGGCATCTTGGTATATTTCTGCGCCAGATACATTGACACCTGACGAGCTGTAACCAAATCTCGCTTGCGGCTCTTACTGTTTATTGCCGTTGCTGTGACATTGAAATGAGTGCACACTGTATCAAGAATATCATCCACGGTGAGTGGTTTGTCGTCTATCTTCACAGCCCGCTTTATCACTCGCTCTGCCAAGCGCATGTTTATATCACAATTGTAGACCACACTATATGCAAGCAGAGAGTTTATCACCCCCTGAAGGTCTCTGACACTACCATTTGCCGTTGAGGCTATAAACCTTATAACGTCCTCAGGAATACTAAGTCCGTCACGCTTTATCTTATTCTTAAGAATAGCCACACACAAATCAACATTCGGCTTTTCCAATTCGGCAATCAGACCGCATGAAAAACGCGTAAGCAGACGGTCGTTCATACCCTTGAGGTCTACCGGTGGACGGTCGCTGGCAAGAATTATGCGTTTACCGTTGCGAAACAGGTGGTTGAATATATGGAAGAATGTGTCCTGCGTCTTTGTTGCCGTTGTCCATTCCTGAATATCATCAACAATAAGCATGTCTATGGTCTGATAGAAGTTTATAAAGTCATTAACCTTATTCTGTAACACGGCATTCGTGTATTGCACCTGAAACAGACGTGCACTGATATACAACACGCGCTTATCCGGATAAAGCTGACTGCACCTGACACCTACCGCATTAATAAGGTGAGTTTTTCCACAACCAGAAGGACCATAAATAAACATCGGGTTGAACTGCGGAGTATTTGGATGCTCAGCAATGGACTCACCTACGGATCTAGGCAATTTATTGCTTGCTCCCTCTATATAATTTTTAAAAGTAAGATGCGAATTAAGCTGTGAATCTATAGCCTGAGGTTTAGCCACATCCATTGGAGAAGGTGGTTGGTTAGCCCGTGTACGAGGTTGGTCAGCCTTTGCATCGGCGGGGTCTGCCTGTATATCCTGAGTGAGCTTATGCTCTTTATCCACCATAATTCTGTAACTGAGATTTACTCCCTGACAGAATGTACGCGTGAGCACCTTATTTAATAAGTCGACATAGTTCTCTTCCAGATACTCATACACAAAAGGGCTGGGCACCTGAACGATTACGGTCTTCTTGTCTTCGACAAACTGCTCGAAGGCGATAGGCTTAAACCATGTATTATATTGTTGCTGAGTAACATTCTCGCGGATGAGCGCAAGAGCACTGTCCCAACAACTATTAGGACTTACTTTCATCTATAAAATTCTAACTTTATGTGTTTCTTAGTCTTTCGACTTTAGCTATTATTGCAATGCAAAAGTAACAAAAGATTTGCAAAGTTGCAAATCCTGCAAAAATAAAAAGAATTTATTAACTTCTGTAAATGGCATTAAATAAGCACTTTAGGGACTTTTTTAAGCAAAGCTTCATAATACGCATATTGCAAATATGTAATTAGTTGATATATAACACTTTAAACTCTTTTCATAAACTAACATCATTTATTAGTGAAACAATTTTAATACATAGAGGAATGTTCTAAAAAACAACGGCTTCCGATTAAATACGGAAGCCGTGAAACATAGCCTTATATTATTTAGACATTTTTTAATTAGATTCTTATTTGTCTTTTCTTCCAAATAAGGAGAAATGTACATAACGCTTAGGGTGTTGGCGCAAATCTATAAGCAGAGAGTCGGCACTGCCCATTGTACTGTTAAGATTATTATAAAGTCCCGGGTCATTCATAAGCAATCCAAGAGTACCATTATTACTATTCAACTTTGAAGTAATATCTTCTACATTGGCAAGAGTTCTGTTCACCTTAGTCATGGTTCCGGCAACATCCACCGCTGCCAAATTAGCAGTAAGAGTATTTGTATTGTCAAGCACCCCATTAGCCTTCTTCATCATTCCCGGAACATTATTGTTCAAACTCGCCATCAAGACATTAAGCTGCTGAGTTGATGTAGTAAGATTTCCGGTTATAGTCTGGATATTATGCAGAGAATTAGCAATGGCAGGATCAGCAAGAAGCATATTAACACTGGCAAGGATGCTGTCCAATTTCGGCAACATCTTTTCCACAACAGGAACAAGAGTAGCTATTTTCCCCA
This sequence comes from uncultured Prevotella sp., assembly GCA_964433895.1. GTDB lineage: Bacteria > Bacteroidota > Bacteroidia > Bacteroidales > Bacteroidaceae > Prevotella. The sequence continues at coordinate 55,515 of CAYSSU010000016.1, read as the reverse complement.
TCATACCTTCATTCTGAGCTCCCTGAATTGTTTCACCCGGTTCCACTCTTTCACGTGGATTATTTGCAAGCAGAAGATTCATCTTCACATTGCCCATCAAATCACTGACAATCTCAGCAGAACTGCCCTTAGGTATACGCATATCCTTGTTTAAATCTATACGTACCAGGATTTTCTTGTTTTTCGAATAATCATACTGTATGCCCTTGACCACACCAACTTTATAACCATCGGCATAAATCGGATTAGAAGAAGAAAGACCGCTGATATCTGAAAACTCTACATAATAAGTATTGTCATCAGAGAAGACAGACATGCCTTTGAGGAAATTGAGCCCAAAAAACAGCACGACAATGCCGGCTATGGCAACAAGCGCTATCTTTATTTCTTTTGTAAATTTCATATTCATCTATTTTTTTTAAACTCTCTTATTGCTTCGTTTACATTCATTTTATACCCATTTCTGAAAGCTATAATAAATGCCTCAGGGAATTTATCAAGTATCTGTTTGCGAAGTCTGTATATTTCATTATAATTGTTTGATTCACCGTATGTATATTTGTACATTCCATCCTCTTCATAAGAAGATATGCCGGCAAGTTCCTTAAAACGGGAATCACTCCCTCCAAGTTGTACAGAGCTCGTCAATATCTGAATTTTAAACACCGGCTTTCTGCCTGTCACTTTTTCTACTACATTCACCGGAGTCCTTATTTTATTATCTTCCTTTACAATTTCATTAGCAGGCTTATATGGCACCGTAAAATTATTGTCATATTTAGCTCTATAGTTATTGAATGCCTGAAGAAATCCACGTGAATACTCTTTCACTGCCTCATCACTGTTGAGGAACTGTTCTTCATCCGGAGTTGAAATAAATCCGAGCTCCATCAGACAAGCCGGCATTGACGTAAGCCTCAACACAGCAAGATTATCTTGTCTTGCCCCTGCATTTTGCCTACCGGTATTAACACATATACTGTTTTGCAGATTCTTTGCCAATTCCGTGCTTCTGACTCTGTTTTCATCCTGGATAAACTCAAACATAATGTCGCTTTCTGCCGAATTCTGATCAAGCCCACCATAAGTTTTTTTATAGTCTTTCTCCATGAATATAACAGAGTTCTCGCGCTTTGCCACTTCTAAATTCTGCTCTATTCCGGTTGAATTACCATTTCTTAAACTGCGACCTAGTGTATAAGTCTGATATCCATGCGCCAACCTGCCACCAGGCATTGCATTTATATGCACAGAAACAAACAGATTGGCATTGCGTTTATTGGCAAATTCAGCACGTCCTGCCAGTGTCACATAAGAATCAGACGTACGCGTATAATACACCTTTACGTCTGGACAATTACGTTCCACCATTTTTCCAAAAGCAAGCGCATATTTCAAAGTAAGGTCTTTTTCATGTGATATAGCTCCAGAAGCCCCTTGGTCATGTCCACCATGACCGGCATCCAGTATAAGAACAAAACCATTGTTCGCAGCCATAATGCTGACAGCAAACAGCAACAGTGTTATCAGTGAAAATACTTTCTTTCTGCTCATACTTCTATATTATTAGTGCAAAAGTAATGTTTTATTATTAGAAAACTGCAAAAAATTATTTAGTTTTATCATTTATTAAGTGAAGTTCCACTCCGGCACCCAGACTGTCTGCTCCCATTGGCGGATTGAGTTTTGTCAATCTTAAGTCTACGGTGAAGATAAATGCGTAACGACGAAACAGCCGGTCACCTATTCTCCATGCCACTCTTTCCAAGAGTTTGCTGGGTACCTGCATTTCCTGCGCCACAATATCATATACTCCGGCATAATTAAGGGTATCGTCAACCTCATCACTGATTGCCGCATTACTCACATCATAGCCTATTTTCAAACTCACTTCATAATCATTTCCCGTCAAACGCTCCTGCGGCATCACACCGTGATAGGCGTGAAACCGCAGACTACTAAGGTATATATAACTTTCTTTTATTTTCATCATCCACAACGGCTTGCGCCACAATTTGTACAGATAAGGCATCCCTCCTGATATATCAGAGTTTCATGTCCACAAACAGGACATTTCTGTCCCTTTGCCTTAGTTCCATCTATAATATATTTTTTAAGAGCACGCTCCACACCATTCTTCCATGTATTGATGCTTTCATCCTTCAACTGAAGGGAAGCAACCAACTTTATCACATGGTCTATAGGCATACGGTAACGCAGCACACCGCTTATCAATTTGGCATAATTCCAATATTCAGGATTGAACTTTTCGCTTAATCCTTCCACGGTGGTCTTATATCCACGCTTATTTTCAAACTGAAAATCATAGCGTTTAGTACCATCCTCATTGACATGCTTCACTATCTTGCCTTTGGTTACAGACTTAGGCAGCATTATACCTTCTTCATCATCCTGCAAACCAGTGAAAATCTCGTATGGATAATTATTCAAAAGTCCTACGAAAGCCACCCATTTCTCCTTATTATTCTGAAAGCGCACCACATCACATTCTAGTTCTTTCGGGCGTACCTCCGTAACTTCAGGCTGTTTATAGACAGGAGTCATAGCATCTGTTTCCCGAACATCAGCACCGGCTGCTTCTTTGTTTTTCTTTTCTTTGTCTTTCTTTGATACCGAAACCATAACTCCAGTACGACTGCCATCACGATATATTGTACATCCCTTGCAACCGCTCTTCCAAGCCTCAACATACAGACGATTCACCAATGCTTCATCCACATTGTTAGGCAGATTCACAGTTACAGAAATACTATGGTCTACCCACTTCTGTATAGCTCCTTGCATCTTCACCTTCATAAGCCAGTCAACATCATTGGCAGTCGCCTTATAATAAGGAGACTTTGCCACCAACGCATCTATCTCATTCTGAGTATATTTCTTCTCCGTATCATATCCGTTCACCTGCATCCACTTCTGAAATTTGCGATGATATACGATATACTCTTCAAAGCTATCGCCCACTTCATCCACAAAGTCCACATGTACATCTGTATCATTAGGATTAACTTTGCGCCGACGCAAATACACAGGCATGAAAACAGGCTCTATACCACTTGAAGTCTGCGTCATTATGGATGTTGTCCCTGTAGGTGCTATAGTGAGACAAGCTATGTTCCTGCGACCATATTTCGCCATATCAGCATATAACTGTGAGTCAGCATCCTTTATCCTATTTATAAACGGATTATTTTCTTCACGCTTAGCATCATATATTTCAAAAGCTCCACGCTCCATTGCCATAGTCACCGAACTGCGATATGCGTTCAGGGCCAATGTTTTGTGAACGTTCACTGAGAAATCAGTTGCTTCCTGCGTTCCATATCTCAATCCTAATGCAGCAAGCATATCTCCTTCTGCCGTTATACCCACACCGGTACGGCGCCCCATGGCACTTTTGTTCTTTATCTTTTCCCAAAGATGATATTCAGCACCTTTAACCTCATCACTTTGTGGATCATTCTTAATTTTATTTAGAATAAGATCTATCTTCTCCATCTCCAGGTCCACAATATCATCCATGATACGTTGTGCCAACTGAACATGTTTTTTAAACTTGTCTAAATTAAATTCAGCCTTGTCTGTAAATGGATTTTCCACATAACTATAAAGATTAATGCTCAACAAACGACAAGAGTCGTATGGACACAGAGGTATTTCTCCACATGGATTAGTGCTCACCGTACGGAAACCCAGATCTGCATAGCAGTCAGGAATACTTTCTTTTATTATTGTATCCCAAAACAAAACTCCAGGTTCGGCACTTTTCCAAGCATTATGCACAATTTTCTCCCACAGTTTCTTTGCCGAAATTTCTTTCTTTACATTAGGGCTGTCAGAGTCTACCGGGAACCGCTGCGTATAAGGTTTTCCTTCTGTAGCAGCCTGCATGAACGCATCATCCAATTTCACGGATACATTGGCTCCGGTAACCTTACCTTCTGTCATCTTAGCATCTATAAAAGCTTCACTGTCAGGATGTTTTATGCTCACCGACAGCATAAGTGCCCCACGTCTGCCATCCTGAGCCACTTCACGTGTGGAATTACTATATCGTTCCATAAAAGGAACAAGACCTGTTGATGTCAATGCAGAATTATTCACCGGACTGCCTTTAGGACGAATATGACTCAAATCATGTCCCACTCCACCACGGCGTTTCATCAACTGAACCTGTTCTTCATCTACACGCATTATCGCGCCATAGCTGTCTGCGTCACCATCAAGACCGATGACGAAACAATTGCTAAGACTGGCTATCTGATGTGAATTACCAATACCGGTCATAGGACTACCGGCGGGAACAATATATCTGAAATGGTCCAAAAGACTGAATATATCTTTTGCATCCAATGGATTCTTGTATTTTTTTTCTACCCTGGCTATCTCATTAGCTATTCTCCAATGCATATCCACTGGACTTTGCTCGAAGATATTACCAAAGCTATCTTTCATAGCGTACTTGTTCACCCACACACGAGCGGCAAGTTCATCTCCGCCAAAATACTTAAGAGAAGCTTCAAAAGCTTCACCGTATGAATAAATCTTATTGCTTTCCATTTTGCCTAATACTGATTTTTAATGACTGCAAATATAAAACAATATTTTTAGAAAGGAAAATCTTTTTGAATATATTTGCCGAAAAACTTTATCATGAAAGTTTTCTTTTTTGGTCAACTTTTTATTTCTCCATCGGCAAAATATTTTCCAAAAAGATAATTCTTTTAATTTTTCTAATCCTTTTATTATACTCCTGTATTTTCTACATCATAAGAATAAATGCTTAAAAATTTGGATTTCTCAATTTTAAAAAGTAATTTTGCATTTATACAAATCTAAATTTATATATTATGATTCTAAGTACAACCCCGACCATAGAAGGTCAGACTATCAGAGAATATAAGGGAGTGGTAACCGGTGAAACCATAATCGGAGCCAACTTTGTAAAAGATTTCTTCGCCGGTATACGTGATATCGTTGGAGGAAGAAGCGGAAGCTACGAAAAGGTTTTACGCGAGGCTAAGGACACATCCATGCAGGAAATGATGCAACGTGCTCAGGAGATGGGTGCTAATGCAATCGTTGGCATTGACATTGACTATGAAACAGTGGGACAGGGAAACTCTATGTTGATGGTTGCAACAAGCGGTACGGCTGTCTTAATATAATGTTTTCTATATTATGAATTCTATAAACACTAGGAAAAGTATTCGCAAATACAGTGAAAAAGCGGTTTCTGATGAACTCCTAAACAAACTATTGAAGGAAGCAGAACGCACTCCAACAATGGGAAACCTGCAACTGTACAGTGTTGTTGTGACAAGAAGCGGCGAAGGCAAGAAAGCTTTGGCTCCGGCTCATTTCAACCAACCCATGGTAATGGATGCAGCCGTAGTGCTGACTATATGTGCTGACTTCCGCAGAACTTCAGTGTGGGCAGACAATCGCAAGGCTGTGCCCGGATATAACAATTTCTTGTCTTTCATGAATGCTGCCACAGATGCTCTTCTGTTCACACAGACTTTCTGTAATCTCGCAGAAGAAGAAGGATTAGGAACATGTTTTCTTGGCACCACCGTATATATGCCACAGATGATTATAGACGCACTGAAACTGCCACAACTAGTCATGCCGGTGGCAACAATAACAATAGGATGGCCTAATGAGAATCCACCTTTAAGCGACCGCCTGCCACTAGAAGCAATTATGCACCATGAAACTTATTGTGACTATACTTCGAAAAAAATAGACGAATATTATAAGGAAAAAGAAGAACTTGAAGAAAACAAGAACTTCGTGAAAATAAACAATAAAGAAACTCTTGCCCAAATTTTTACAGACATCAGATATACAAAAAAAGATAATGAAGCTATGTCTGAAGGAATGATAACAGCTCTGAAAAATCAAGGTTTCATATAATAGGCAGATATATTCTATCTTTAAGATATTTACAACATATCTTATAGAAAAAACGCATTGTCAGTAAATGCTCCGACAATGCGTTTTTTATATTTAAGCAACTATTGGTTTATATTTAGGAACCAACACTTTCATTATCAACCAACCGATGAGATAAGCCACAGCACAAATGCTGAATATTATCATGTATCCTGCCGGTTTACCATCAAATCCCATGAACTGAAAAGCTTTACCTTCAGCCTCTGCGTATGTGAAAAGCACACCTGAGCCTTTGTTGATTAAAAATGAACCAACACCACCTGCCATGGCACCAATGCCAGTAATTGTAGCAATTGTAGACTTAGGGAACATATCACCAATGGTAGAATACAGATTAGCTGACCATGCCTGATGACCGGCACCAAGAAGACCTATAATTATAGCAGGCCACCACGGACTGTAAACACCCATTGGTTGCGCAATAAGTCCGAGAACAGGAAAACAAGCAAATATCAACATAGCGCGCATACGACCTATATATGGATTCATTCCTTTTTTATCAACAAAGTATGTAGGCAAGTATCCACCACCGATACTAAGCAAAGTAACAATGGCATAGAGTGTGAAAATAAGTGCAATACCCATACCTGAATCAGTACTGTAACCATATTGATCGGAGAAATAAGCCGGAGCCCAGAAAAGGAAGAACCACCAAACACCGTCGGTCATGAATTTGCCGACAATGAATGACCAAGTCTGGCGGAAAGTAAAACATCTCCAGAAACCAATGGTCTTCTCTTCTTCATCTTTAGATTCCTGCTTATTCTGAACATCAGCAATATCAGTATCTTGATCTATATAATTAAGTTCAGCCTGATTGACACGTTTGCTTTGATGTGGCTTGTCATAGAGCCACAGCCAAAGTCCCATCCACACGTAACCTAACACACCAATGATTATGAAAGCCATTTCCCACCCCCATGCACGAGCTAACAATGGAATTGTAGCAGGAGCTGCAAGAGCACCTACTGATGCACCGCTATTGAAAATAGAAGTTGCGAAGGCACGGTCTTTTTTCGGAAAATATTCTGCAGTAACCTTTATAGCAGCAGGGAAGTTTCCAGCCTCACCGACAGCAAGAACCAAACGGCAAGAAAGAAACAACCACACACTTATTGTGGCTATGGCAATGGCAGCGTCACTGCCAACCTGAACAAGACGCAGAGCTTCTATACTATCATAGCCCTCAATCTGCATTGCAACCCATCCGCAACCGGCATGAAGTACAGCACCTGTAGACCATACGAAGATTGCAATAAGATAACCTTTCTTTGTTCCCATCCAGTCGATGAACTTTCCGGCAAACAAATTGGCTATGGCATAAAAAATAGAAAACAGACCGGTGATTGTTCCATAATCACTGTCAGTCCAGTGGAACTCTGGAGAAATAAAGTCTTTCCATGTGAGCGACAGCACCTGACGATCCATGTAATTCACTGTGGTTGCAAGAAAAAGCAGTGCACAGATAACCCAACGGAAATTTGACATTTTTGTAGTTTGTAAATTACTCATATTTTTGATTGTTTAGTATCGTTATTCCAAATCAGGAATCTTGATTACCTGCATGTCTGTATAAACAAGATTTTCTCCTGCCATACCCCAGATAAATGTATAATTGGATGTACCTGCAGCGCAATGAATGCTCCATTCTGGATTTATCACAGCCTGTTCATTATTCAGCCACATAGGACGAGTTTCCTGCGGCTCACCCATGATATGACAAATTTTTTGTCCTTCAGGTACATTATAATACAAATAAGTCTCCATACGGCGAAGATGTGTATGTGCCGGCATTGTGTTCCATACGCTTCCTGGCTTGAGTTCTGTAACGCCCATCTGTAATTGGCAAGTGTGGACACCTGCTACACCATCAATGATAAGCTGATGTATTACGCGGTCATTACTTTCCTCCATCTTACCAGCCTTGATATTATTTGCATCCTTCAAGGTTACCTTCTTTGTTGGGTAACTCTTATGAGCACAAGCTGAATTCATATAGAATTTGGCAGGCTTTGCCGGATTTGCACTCGTCATAGTTATATCCTTTGCACCACGTCCAACATAGAGTGCCTCCTGGAATCCCAGTTTATAACTTTTACCGTCTACGGTCACTACTCCATCACCACCTATATTAATAATACCAAGTTCACGATTATCAAGAAGATTTCTGCCATTGTCGCCCTTGCTAGAATCTACATAGAGAGGAGCTATAGAAGTAAGTTTCAAAGGAGTAGAAGCAGGCTCTGCACCACCAACAAGAAAACGGTCGAACATAGTATATGTCCAATTAACTTCTCCAGGCGCAAAGACTTTCTCAATTGCATATTCATCACGCAAACGCTTTGTTGTATAATGCTTAGCGTCTTTAGGATTACTTGCATAGCGCACATTGTAGTTTGTATAGGCATTTTCAGCAATCACTTCGTATCCACTATTATCACAGCTATTTTTACATTCCTGCGACTTACACATGTTCTTGCATTCCTGGCCTGAACATTTCTTGTTCTGCGCAAATCCTATGGTTGCAGAAGAAAGCAGAACCATAGCTAATAATATTTTCTTTATCATATCGTTTTATTTATTTTTTGAATTGTCTTTATTTCTTCAAACTTTCAGCGGCCTTCTTTTCATCAGCAATTATCTTTTTGCGATTTATCAGCATCAAAGCCACCGTAACTATTACGAGCACTGCCGGACCTACATATTTCACATAGCACGTCAATTTATATATTACCCACCCAAATAGACTAGAGGCGAAATCAAGCGCACCACCGGAGAAACCGTCTGGTATCTGTGCAGCCTTGTCCTGTGTAGCTGCAAACACGGCATTGGCAGCCATTGTAAAGTCAGGAGCCATGTCCGTAACGAAATACAAGCCAATAATCAAAGCCACCAGACCAATTATCAATGTCTTAACCACATTGCCATTCGTATAAGGAAGTATCATTGGAAAAAGATAGAACATTCCGGCAAGTGATGCCAACGGAAGGAACTGATTTCCCGGCAGAAAGACAGCAATAGCAAGAATAACAGGAATCAATATCACTGAAGCTACAAGCGTAGTGGGATGTCCGATTACAAGAGCCGGACTCATACCGATATGCACTTTCTTACCATTGAACTTTGTATTAACAAGTTCTTGAGTCTTCTCTGAAATTGGTTTCAAGCCATCAATAAACAAAGATGTGATACGCGGAATAAGCTCCATCACTGCACCCATTGTAACACCAAGGAATAGAATTTTCTTTATATCAAAATGTGCTGCCCAACCGATTAGCATACCTACAATGACACCAAGTACAAGTGGCTCACCAAGTATGCCAAACTTTTTCTTTAGTCCTTCTGCATCCACATCTATTTTAGAGAAACCGGGTATCATATCCAACAATTTGTTTATTACAATTGCAAAGGGCATAAAACTTTGACAGAATGGCTGCGGAATGCTGATACCATCAAGATCATAGTATTTCTGGAATTTCTCTGCCGTAAGATCTGCACAAACCAAAGTGATTATATAACACACTATAGCTGCAAAATATCCCCAAAGCAGACTTTCACCCATCACAAAATAAGCTACAGCGCCTATAAATGCAAAATGCCAATAATTCCACAAGTCAATATTCACCGTGCGGGTGGTCTTTGTTATCAGCATCAGAAAGTTAACACCCAAACATATAGGAATGATAAGAGCACCAACTGCTGTATTGTAAGCCACACTGGCGGCAGCAGGCCATCCCATATCAAAGACATTTAACTGAAGATGATAAAGATCGGATATAGCTTTGAGAGGGTCATTGAAATTGGTTGTCAGCAGAGCCGTAACAACACCCAGTCCAACAAATCCGACTCCGACAAATAGCCCGGATTTCAGGGCTTTGCCGAATTTCATACCTATGCACAAGCCGATAATAGTGAAAATGATAGGCATCATAACACTGGCTCCCAAGCTAATAATATAGCTGAATACTTGTTCCATAATTGCTTAAGCTTCGATTTAATTTATAAATTAGTAGGTTTTTAAGTGTATTTGTTGCAAAGATAATGCAAACGAGTGAAATAACAAAATAAATTCACTTTATTTTTTATTTCACCCGTCTTTACAGTTTTATCTTATTTAAAGATTTTATTTTTTATCGTATGCATGCACAAGATAATCCACAGTATAGTGCAGTCCACGACTTTCCTTACGTTCTATTGCCATTCTGGTTATCAGATAGCCAGTATTAATCATATTTCGAAGTTCACAGAGATCCTTGCTTATCTTTACACGTTTGAAAAGGCTCTCTGTTTCCTCATAAAGCAAATCAAGGCGGTCCCATGCCCTCTTCAACCTGAGGTCGCTGCGCACTATCCCCACATAATTACTCATTATCTCACCAACTTCCTTAACACTCTGTGTTATCAGAACATGCTCTTCATTTGTGAGAGTTCCTTCATCATTCCATATTGGCACCTTGTCATTGAACTCATAATCGTCCACATGCTCTATGCTATGCGAAGCTGCCACATCTGCATAAACCACGGCCTCTATCAGAGAGTTACTAGCCAAGCGATTACCTCCATGCAGTCCTGTACATGAGCATTCGCCCAACGCATACAGGCGTTCTATACTGCTACAGCCGTTAAGATCAACTTTTATGCCACCACACATATAATGGGCAGCCGGGCGCACCGGTATCATCTCTTTTGTTATGTCTATGCCTATGCTCAAGCACTTAGCATAGATATTTGGAAAATGATGTTTTGTATCTTCAGCATTCTTATGAGTTACATCAAGACACACATGATCGATGCCATGCGTTTTCATTTCTTTGTCTATTGCACGAGCTACAATGTCACGCGGTGCCAAACTCAGGCGCTTGTCGTATTTCTCCATGAAAGTTGTTCCATCAGGCAATTTCAGTATGCCGCCATATCCACGCATAGCCTCTGTTATAAGATATGCAGGATGAGTTTCTCCCGGATGGTAAAGAGACGTAGGATGAAACTGCACAAACTCCATATCCTTAACTGTGCCTTTGGCACGATACACCATAGCCTCACCATCACCTGTAGCAATAACAGGATTAGTGGTAGTCTGATAAACAGCTCCACAACCTCCAGTACACATCACTGTGATTTTACTAAGATATGTATCAACTTTCTGTGTATCGGGATTCAGCACGTATGCCCCATAACAATTAATATAAGGTGTACGGCGTGTAACCCTTGCACCTAGATGGTGTTGTGTTATAATTTCCACAGCAAAATGATTTTCCATTATTTCTATATCCGGATTTGCTCTCACCGCAGCCATAAGCGCACGCTGAATTTCCGCACCGGTATCATCAGCATGATGAAGAATGCGGAATTCAGAATGGCCACCTTCACGATGCAAATCAAACTTGCCATCCTGCTTGCGATCAAAGTTTGTCCCCCATTCAACAAGCTCCTTTATCTGATCCGGAGCCTTAGTTACAACCTGTTTCACAGCTTCATAATCACTAATGTAGTCACCGGCTATCATTGTGTCTTGAATATGCTTATCAAAGTTGTCTACTTCTAGGTTGGTAACTGTAGCGACACCTCCCTGCGCAAAAGATGTATTAGCTTCATCAAGAGAAGTCTTACAGATAATACATACTTTACCTTTTTTAGCCCTTGCTACTTTAAGAGCATAACTCATACCGGCAACACCTGCACCGATAATGAGAAAATCATATTTGTAAACCATCTGGTTTTATTTAAACAATTGTTGTTTCGACTGCAAAAATACTAAAAATATGTGTATTTTTCATCATCTCTGCTATCTTTTTAGTAATTTTGCACTCAATATATTATTGATAATGTAAAATGGACCGCATTTTTCACCAACGTTTCACACTTCAGGCAAAGTGTACTATCATCCTTTTTGCAGTTGTTGCCTTCTGGCTTATATGGCAGAAGATGGCACTGTGGGGCTTTGCCGTGGCTGTTGTAACAGTTATCATGACAGGTCGGATGCTTAACACCATCTACACCTTTCACCGCAATGAAGAAGGCATTGAAACACTGGTGGTATCACACGGTAAATACGGTCATGCCAATTGCATCCGTATTAGCGATATTGTGAAAGTAACTCCGATGAAAGCGGTCTTCGGACTTAGCCATTATCTTCTGGTGCAGTATGGCAACAACCATCTGATAAGCTTGCAACCAGAAGACGAGCGCGCGCTTATAGCCGAAATCAAAAAAAGACAATGAAAAATTTGAGATTCCTTTTTCTGCTTTTAATAATCATTAGTCTGCCTGGATTTGCCCAAGTAGAAAATGAAAGTATAGAAGACAACGATGACAGTAATGTTGCTGACTCTGCTCTTGTAGACACTCTCCAGAACGACAATGTGTCGCTACCGTGGCCTGAAAGCATACAATATAAGATAGGCAGACTCCTTAAAAGTGAGATGTTCCGCACATCACAAGTAGGCATTCAAGTTTATGATCTTACTGCCGACAGCGTGATTTTCCGCTATAACGATCAGCAACTGATGCGACCAGCAAGCACAATGAAAGTGATAACGGCAATCACAGCTATTAACCGTTTGGGTGGTGATTATCAGTTTAAAACAGAACTATGCTATACCGGAGAGATTAAAGGAAGCACCCTATATGGAAACATCTATTGTGTCGGTGGTTTCGACCCAAGATTCAACAATGATGACCTAACCGCCTTTGTTGAGGCTATTCATAAAATGGGAGTAGATTCCATACGCGGAAATCTCTATGCCGACAAAAGCATGAAAGATTCACAAATGTATGGTGAAGGTTGGTGTTGGGATGATGACAATTACGTGCTGTCGCCATTGCTAATAGGAAGAAAAGACATTTTCATGCAGCGCTTTCTTAATGAACTGCAGAAAAGCGGCATTTATGTTTTTGCCAATATCGGTGAAGCGCATAAGCCTCAGAATGCCTATTGTATAGTAAGTCGCTTTCATACCATGGACCAGATTCTGATGCGTATGCTTAAAGAGAGTGACAATTTATATGCTGAGTCTATGTTTTATCAGATTGCCGCAAGTACAGGTGATAATCCAGCATCTGCCAAAAGCGCAAGAACCATTATAAAACAACTAGTCAACAAATTGGGACTAAATGCCGGAAAATATAAATTCGCCGACGGCTCTGGACTATCACTTTACAATTACATAAGTGCAGAACTAGAAGTGATGTTTCTAAAATATGCTTATCAAAATGGTAACATATATCTTCATCTGCTCCCAGCCTTGCCTATAGCAGGCAAAGACGGAACCTTAAAGAGCAGAATGAAAGGAGCATTCACACGTGACAATGTAAAGGCAAAAACTGGTACAGTTACCGGCATCAGCAGCCTTGCTGGATATTGCAAAGCTGCCAATGGTCATAGCCTTTGTTTCTCAATAATCAATCAAGGAGTAATGCACGGCAAAAACGGCAGGGCATTTCAGGACAAAGTTTGCACAGTCCTTTGTAGCCCCAACTGATTATCAAAACTTAACCTCCTCTACTTTATTTACTATGGAATCACCGGTTTTCAGCACATGGAATCCAACGCGCACCACATGACCATAATCAGCATTGCCTTTGGTTTTCAGATGCCTAGCCTTATAATATAATAAGGTGTCACGCTTACTGGGATAGGACACTAACTGCAGGCGGTGTCTTTCAGAGCCATCACCGACAAAAAAGACGTCAGTGCTGTCTTTCACTATACCGGCATTTTTCTTTTTAGTCTTTCCTACGGCATTTGTATCAGGCTCGTATGGTTCAAAAACACTTGCGGCAACAGTATCGCCTGGATTATCACTTGGTGCATAACGGCATGATGTGGTAACCAAACCACCTGCCATAAATCCTAAAAATATATATAATAATTTTTTCATATCCTTTTTTATCTTGTCAGAGAAAATTTTATTGACAGCCCAAAATCACGGGTTGTTGTTGGATAACTGCTACTGCTCAGCAATGGCTTATTTGTCTGCCTATCATAATAGAAACTCATTGTAAGCATCTTAGATAAAGTATAGTCTGCCAAAAAACTAAACTTCAAAGCTGTATTTCCACTACTTGCATTACTTGTCACCGTTGCAATATCACGTGTTATAGAAGCCTGTTTTCTGTAACTTATATCTAGTCGCAAATTCAAGTCGTGATTCACTCCTTTTTTTTTGCTTATGCCTGAGAATGATGCTTTATTTATATTTTCCTTACTGTTACTTTTAACCTTGCGGACTGCGCCACATATAAAACTAAAATCTGTAATTTTATATCCAAATCCCAGAACAAGGTCATTGCTGCGTGCCTCATTAATCTGAATACTCGTCATACTCAAAGCCAGACTTCTTATCTTACGGTATTCTATCTTGGCAGAAAAATTATTGTTAAAAGTCATATCCACTCCTATAAGCGGAGAAAAAGCCTCGCTTATGCTCACTGTAGACACATTATACATTGTACTTGGAGTAGGCAACCCAGTCTCTGTGTTTGTAATAAATCCAAGTCCATTCATATATTCTACAAAAGTACTATATGAAGAATATGAGCCCACCGTATATATGCTCTTATAGGCATGATTGATATTAAAACTCTTAAACACATCTCTGAACCATGGCAATCTTACAAGTCCACTATATCTGAGTGACCAGTTTGGCAATAATTTTGTTAAAGTGGGAAATATATCAAGCGAACTTCCTCCACTACAAGTATATGCAGACAGAAAAGCAGGTATCATAACATCACCAATATACTTGTCCACACTTCCATTGGCTATATCAAAAGGTTTTCCAACCAGCGTTGTATAACTGGAAGGATATGTGGCATTGGCATACTGAGCCTCTACCCTATCACGAAATCCGTCCAAAGAACGACAAAACTTCTCGAAAGTATTGCTTCTATAGCCGTTACCGGCATTTCCCATACCTTCAAACGCACTACTTATAGAAATAGTAGTCATTGAGAATGTTCCACTCTGTGTCGTTGGCATACCGGCATACATATATTCTATACTCTTAGCTTTTGTAACCATACGAGCTGCAGTAAGATCTATCTTCAGATTTTTTATAGGCTCCAACGTAGCACGCAATTGCAAATCTTCAGACTGGTTAGTAGTTGCCGGAGTAGAAACAGAATCATTTATAAGCAACCAATCTTTGTCCATTGCCTTATTTATATAAGAATCTCCGGTCAGGCCAAACGCAAAGTCCAATCCCGGAGAAAGCACTCCACTGCCTCGTGTTTGTCCAAAAGCATCTCCCACATTTGGCATAAATCCTGGTAAAGACATAGAGAACTGATTTCTGTAACTTATACTCACGTTCCTAACCATCATCAAAACTCTTGCCACACTCTGAGCCGTCTTATACCATTTTTGATTTTCAAGCGGTTCTTTAGTTTTCACAGTTATCTTCAACTTCAATGCAGAATCTGTCTTGTTTGTTATTCTTATTTTATTTAAATCTATTTTCTTGAACTTCAATTTATACATTCTGCCGTTCTGAGTCTTTGCGGTAACTATAAGCCGTCTACTTTTTCTGCCGTGATTCAAAGTCAACATTGTATCTGGCAACAACGTTATTTCACTTTCAAACGCATTCTTGTTTTTAGGCAATTGCAGCTTTTTTTTATCAGTTTCATTACGATTATCATTATTTCTGCTCATTGTTTTCCGTATATTGCGTCTTACATCCTGGGTCTTATTGAATCTCTCATTAGCAGCTTTCAAAAAAGGTATGTGATTATACAGTCTTTCCATATTGAAAGCACCGTTTACATTTATATTTCTATTATTCGTAATGGTATTCCCCAAAGATGTTCCGTCATCAAGTTCTGTTCCCCTCACCCAGTTGTATGTTGCCGTATATGAAGCATCAGAAGTAATCCAATCTAGTATTGGAATCAAATTAAGCGGCAATTGATATGAGGCCGTAAAGTTCTGCTGATAGTCCAGCGGCGTACCCATGTGTTTGATACTTGTCCACACTGAGTCTTTCCATGCCGAATAACGGTCTGGATAAAGATCTTTATTTACCGGAGTATAAGGTTCATCTATCTGCGCTCTGGTTGCACTTTGGAAATTCATGTGCAAATTCTTTGTCAAATCCCAGCGTAAAGACAAATCCCTATTAAAGAGGAACTGTTCACTGAAAGACACAGGTATATCTGTTTTTTCTGTACTCTCCAAATCTCTCTCCTGTAACTCATAATAACTTCTGGTCAGTTCTGAGTTGAATGCCACATTCTGAGGCAACCAGTTGAATCCAAACTTTTTGAATATATCAAGCCACGCACTCTTATTCTTTATATTTCGGAACGGTTCCCATGATTTATAATTAGGTGTCCAACTATAACTCATAGCACCACGCCAGTTATCTTCATTCTCATATACTGTGGTTTCGCCTTGATTATGAGTATGGCTGTGACTATAAGAGAAAGAAAAGTTTGCCGGATCATACGGCATGGGATGGCGTTTTGTCTGTATGCCTACACGCACGTTGCTCAAAGAAAAATTAGTGCTCACATTCTTAGTTATGGCTATATTCTTCAAACTGTCACGCTCTGCTTTTGTTGCACATGCTTTTAAGGCATCATCAAGTTCTATATCTGTATCAAGAGGATTATAACGTGGCTTGCTACTGTCTTTTGTTACAGAATAATACAATGGTGCCGAGACCTTCGCCTTATCAGGGAAGAACTTACCCAATTCCAAACTCGTGGTAACACTGTATGTGCTATAGTCCTCCATTGAACGTGATGCGACTCCATCTTCAAGTCCTCCGAAGCCGTCACTCACATACTTTCCCTGCAAGTTCACAGAGCCTAAATCACTCAACTGTACATTCAAGTTTCCATCGGCAGCCCAACCTCCCTTGTTATTATATTCATGAAGTCGCAGTTCATTCACCCACACATCACCGCTTTTCACGTCACTAGACAGATTTCGCACACCGATAATCATAGTCTTCACTTCACCAAGCGTAGGATTACCCATCACCGTAACCTTATTGGCAGGATGGTCCTCATCATACTGTTCAAAAGCTCTGGTATATGAAGCATTGCCCAAAGCCTTAGCCTTATTGCGGGCTTTCTTCAATGCCGTGAACAAAGACAGCGGCACATCAAGCATATTGTCTTCAGGCCATACCAGTAACCGGTCTGCCGTGGAATTATTGTTATATGTGCCGGCAGCCGTCAACTTCAGAGGTATTTCATATTCATAATAATTGTTTTTATAGTCTGAACCCAGTCTGATGAACACGGCAAACTGATTATCAGTAAGATTTGTCGTATTAGGTTCCTCGGCATTGGCATGTACAAACATTTGCAAACGTTTATACTGTCTCAAATCAAGAGTGGTATTTTTATATACACATTCCGACTGTTTTGGACTCAGGTCACTCAACGAGAAAGCCAAAGCCTGCTCATTGTTCTCCACCAACTGTGGCTGTGTTGGGTCCTGTTCTCTGCTTATGCCAGGTGGTAGCACATAGTTCACGGGAGTCTTGTCACTGTTTTCCTCTATGCTCACCTCACTCATCGTAGCCGTTCCCGTTCCACTGGTGTTTTCTAAGTTCTGATTATAAGTTCTCCATTCCCCGCGAACCAGGTCCAAAGTGGCAAAGCGCAGTATTATAGGTTTTTTAAAATTACTCATATACATACGCATGAATCTTATGCTACTGAAATCAGTAATGCCGCCCATGTTTTTTTCATATTCGTCCACCGGCACACGGAAAAGATACCAAGTCTCATTTTCCGTATTACCGTTTCTCAGTTTCACCGAACATTCTCGTAAGTCCACAATATAGTTCTGACCAACGACCATGTCTTGGGGATTAATCTTTATATGATACTGAAAATACTTTTCGTATTCATTCAGCGTATAGTCCTGATTTATGTCTTCTACATCAGGTGTTGTCTTGTATGACGTATCATAACTTTCTGTAGTATCGTTGCTGTCAGGAGAGTTTCCCTGCGGATTATTTATTCTCTTGTATCTATTAAGAATACTCGTCTGAGCCTGGTCATAATCACTGCCACGAAAATAATGATAGTCATCATTTGCGGGGTCATTATATATACTGTCCCACACCGCTGCCGACACCTTGCCCTGAAGGTTTGAGAGATATTCCTGATAACTTGAGAACGTACGCTCCTCAGCATCAGTCAGTCCGTTATAACCCACGTCCTGCAATGCCCTCGCCCCACTTGTGGTAGCGAAAGCATATGTCACTGTACTCGAAGTAGGTATTCTTCCCCATTGCGTGGTGGTATAACTGGAACTTCCATCAACAGGCATACCGCTCTCGTAGAATTTCTTACCGTCTCTCAACACGTCCTCGCTCACTTCACCAAGATTTATATAGAAATCTCCTCCATAGTCGGCTGCATCACTCTGCTGGTTAGTATATATAAATGGGTCCATCATCCAGAACTCCACGTATTCTATATTTGACTGCTCAAAGTCACTAGTATCCAGTTTTCTCATCATACCTCCCCAATGCTGCTGTGGATTAGCCAGCGTACCATCAACATTCATGTCTGCATAATTGAAGTTGTAAGGTCCGCGCTCATTAGGATAATATGCCATGTTCAGTACGGTCAGAGTAGAAGACTGCCCATTATAGTTGCTAATATCCTTATTGGGGAACAAGTCTCGTGTATATACCTCTCTCACATAGTGATTACTCAACTGGTTCAGGTCGCTCTTTATATATCCCGGAGTAAGACTACTGCTGCGACGCGTAAACAGAGGATCTATGTTATACCATGCCAGCAGGCTGCGGTTGTATCCGCTCTTCAGACTGGTCTTGTCATTATAGTTTGCCATCGTTGAAGGCACACTGGATATTATCCATGACGTAGGGGATGAAACGTCTATTTTGTTGGTTGTATTCTCAAAGTCATCCAGATAAGACGCATTGTCCTGTGTGCCACTATTCTGTCCGGCTATCAACTGGGCAAACTCTCCAGTAAAAGAAATCAGTGAAGGCTGGGTTAGATGCAACAAAGGTAACTTATCCAACAAGTTTGTGAGCCACTGACTCTCCTTTTTCCAGTTAAGATTTATTCCCCACAGAGTGTTGTTAAGAGGTTCCGAGCCCATAGACACCTTATTCGTCAACGACTGTTCAGTGAGATGCTGCAACGTACCACTCATCTGAAATTCCTTAGAGAAATCATATTCCCAATTCACTCCGAACATTGTTTTACGCTGTTGACCGTAATCATTGTTGCTTTCCAGAGAAACGTTTACAGAAGTTCCCGCATCTATTATGCTCTGGTTAAGTATCGTCACTTCCCCTGCACTATAGTCAACACTGTAATCAGAACCTTCTGTAAGTTTAACTCCTCCTGCCGTAACTAACACGGAGCCTTGAGGAATGTTGTATGAGCCCAGTGATATCACATTGGCAGAAGTTCCCTTAAATTGTCCTACAAGTTCAAACTTGTCTTTCTCTGCTATCTGTTTGGCTATGGTCTTGGTACTGTCATAAAGTTCGGTGAACGCATATTTGGAAGCCACATCCGCACTCACGCCTTTTGCAGTCATAGCATTATAAAGATCACGACCAAACGGTTCCGGCTCAGGAAAGAACACACGTCCGTTACTCACGGTGTACCCTTCCACGTAATCAAAATATCCGTTGCTGTGCACTTTATTGTTGTTGTCTAGTCGGTCGGCACCCAACAATTTTATTATCGGAGTACCCTTTGTCTGTGTTTCAGGTATATAACTAAGATATACACCCGTGGTATCACTCTGATATTTCACGTCAAGGCGAAACTTCGTCTTCTCCACTGTGTCACCAAGTTTATACACGTTTTTCATCATCAGATTCCAGTTCCCCTGTGTTGGATTGTTGCTCGTATTTTTCAGTGATTTCACAAACAGAGCCTCGTCCACATTCGTGTGGTCGGCAGCAAACTCACCCACCTGATATGTCACTCCGCCATAAGTATATTCGTATGCCACAGCCACCACCTGGTCTGTATTTATACTCGTATTGAGACTCACGTATCCCATGGAAGTGTTTAGGGTATATTCGGATGAAGACAAAAGTCTGGCACTCTCTAACTTCTCATAATCTACTCCTCCGGTGATAATGGCATCAAGCACAGTAGACGTCTGGTCTATGTTTCTGGCTTCACTATATGTGGTGGTCATTTCCGAATATTCAGTATTGGCACTGTTGGCTGGCACCATACCACTGCCACTGCCCCATCTTGGATTAGATACGCCGGTGTTTTCACCAAGGTCTGTCAATGCCACAATGTTTCTGGTATTACTTGTAGTTCCAGTCTTGTTTGTCACCCATATTTCAATTCTGTTTATCTTTATTCCACTTGTAACGTTGGGCAAGCTCTTCATATTGGCGGCATATCTGTTGCGGAAGTAGTTTGACAGAAAGAAATGGCGATTGTCCTCATAATTTGCCACATCTATGTCAAAAGAAGTCAATTGCGTTCCGCCCTTGGTAGACACACTCTTTGACGTACTTTTCTTCTGTGAAGCCACCATCTGCAGTTTCAGTTTACCAAACTGCATGTCTGTTCTTATACCAAAGAGGGATGTTGCTCCGCTTATCAGCGATGAGTTTGAAGGGAAAGACACGTTACCGGCTTCTACAAGTTTTATTATTTCGTCTTCCTTTCCTTCATATTTCAGTTTCAGATTCTGCTGGTCAAAGTTGAACGTTGCATCGGTGTTATAATTCATGTTCATGTTCACCTTATCACCAACCTTACCGTTCACACTCAGATTTATCTTCTCGTCAAAATCCAATGCTGTAGTCTTTCTTCTGTTTGAACTAAGTGCCGGATTATCCACATTCTTCAGTGTCGCACCGAACTTAAGTTCAGCCGTTCCCTGGGTCTTTATTCTCACGCCTCCGGGACCGAATATTTTCTCTGCAGGTCCAAGATCAAAATGCATATCACTGAAATCAAATTTTTCCTTACCCTTGCTCTTGTAAATTTCGTTGTTCTTCTGCCTGAAATACCGTCGCATCTGCTGTTTGTTACTCCAGTCTATGTACTCCTGCTGATTCATCGTAACAGGTGTCTGAAGATATACCCCTCCCATACGATTGCCGAATACATATCCGCCAAGAGAGTCATTATATATCACATTGCACTGCAGATTATACGGAGTCTTCAGGTCCAAAGAACTTGAATCCAAATCAGTCCAGATTATAGGCAAAGTGCGCTGTATGCGCCATCTGGGATGCAGCAGACTATCTGGCACGGAATCTTCATCTATTATCAACTGTGAATTGTAATTGCTTATCTTCACACCTTGGTTTCCACCTACGGTTTTTGTGTTTTTCAGCTTAGTCTGCGGTCTGCGCCTGTTGTCATTCTGAAGAAAAGGTACACCGATAGCATAACTTACGGCAAATGCTGCAAGCCAACATATCACTATCAGATAAATTTTATACGATTCCTTCATGGTGAAACGCTCACTTTATGCGCTTCAGAGCTTCCTTTACCACCATTTCCACAGCCATATCCGACTGTTCTGTCAAAATTCCATTTACCACCTTTGCTGCCGGAGCTGGAGAAAAGCCAAGCATAGTGAGCGCAGCCACGGCTTCATCACGTGTGGCATTGTTCATGGTCACGCCAACAGCATTGTTTCCTGAAACATGTAGTTCATCGGCAATGCCACTAGCTATAATCTTGTCTTTCAGGTCTACAATAATTCTCTGTGCAGTCTTCAGTCCTATGCCCTTCACCCCTTTTATCAGTTTTTCATCACCGGTGGCTATGGCGTTACACAGCTCTTTTGGACTCAAAGACGAAAGCATCATGCGGGCAGTATTAGCCCCAACTCCGGAAACGGTAATCAGAAGTCTGTATAGAGTACGCTCCTGTTTGGCAGCAAAGCCGAACAGCGTATAACTGTCATCGCGTCCACCAGTAACGAGAGATTCATATACATAAAGTTTCACTTCTTTTTTGCCTTGAATGGCTGTGTATGTTGTCAATGATATGCTAAGTGCATATCCCACTCCTGCAGCCTCAACTACAGCCAAAGCCGGACTGAGTTCCGTCAATTCTCCCTTAATATATTCTATCATTTCTCTTATTTTGTATCAATACAATATTATAACGCCCGGGCGCGTATATTTATTGCACATAAGAAAAACTCTCACATTTTTCAGTGATGTATATTAACATCAAAATTATGAATTGATTTTCTTTCCCCAATAATAGACATTGAAATCATCTTTAGCATATCCGTCCTGCTGTACCTTGAAACTGCCGGACATAGCTCCATCTATTTTGCAGCCATGGTAATATACGTTAAAACTATCTTTGGAATATCCCCAACTAAGCGCCTCAAAGCTGCCACCTGTTGAGTTTTCTATCTTATTTCCCAAATAATACGCCGAGAAGCTGTCCTTGGCATAACCGTCAGACAACACCTGAAAGCTGTTTGCAGAAGCATCTTCAATCTTCTTTCCTCTGAAAAATACATCAAAACTGTTCTTTGAATACTCCCAACTTACATTATCGGTATTCTGCTCGCAGTCATAACTATCCGAACGTTGATATTGTCCACTGTTACCATGCGTACAATTATCACCATAATCCATATTTCTATTTTTGTACAGTCTAAAAGTATTAGGATTAACATTTTTCATTATCCTGCCATTGTAAAACACGTGCCTGTTATCTTTGGCATATCCATGTCCTAGGAAAACAAATGTATTCACATCCACGTCATTCAACACTTCGCCTCGATAATAAACGTGATTACCGTCTGTTGTATAAATTTCATCATAATCACGTTGCGTTACCTGTCGCTGTACATTCTGTGCCAACGTCTGTCCTGCAGCCATAAACAAGCCAAATGCCACAAACATAATTACCTTAATTTGCTTCTTCATGATAATATTTTTTGAATCCTCTAAAACTTCATTTTACAGAAAAAAAGCCCAATGCTGCTTCATTGTCAATTACCAATTGACAATCATCATCAGTGTTTCTTATAATATTCAAGTCCTTTTTGTACGTTTTTCTTCAACGCCTCAGAAGAATATGTAGCACCCGTAACACCATCCACATTCATCTTACAGGCCTTACTTACCGTCTTTCCGTTATATTTATCAAGCAGAGTTTTGGCACGCGCAAAGAATTTAGGAGTTTCATGATTAGCCAAAGGTTCTATCTTAATCACCTTATTTTTCCTAATATAAATCTTAACAGGTGTAGTTCCCTTGAAACCACGAATACCATTACCTATCGTTGTTGTGTTTACTATTGTTGTATCACCTTCCTTTGTTAATGCATCCATCCCCGGCATGGCACTTATCAATATAGCAACAGCCACTACTCCGGAAGCAAGAAGCACAAATGATTTCTTCTTCATGTTTTTACCTTTCATTCAATTATTTCGATACAAAGATAAGTATTAAATCCTTAAGAAAAAAACATCAACACCTATTTTTGCTAAAAATACCTACTTTTAGGTATGCCAAACATCACATTGCAATAAACAAAAAAAGCGTGCACATAAATGACTTGCACGCTTTTCATTGTTATTGTATATTTTTGCTTATACCAAAGTAGCAACAATTTCCTCACGTGTTCCCGGTAGCATATCGATAACAGGAATTTCAGGCATTGTGTAGCATCCAGGTTGCAAACGTTCTGCAGCACGAGCCACATTAACAAGCACCTGACCGGTAAGAGCAGGATTATTTATGCTCATATTGAATTCTATGCGTTGGTTAGGAGTCTTGCCACTGGCACCCTTGCGTACAAGGTTCACGCCATGTCCCATATCACGTACATTGTCTACAGAAGGGACAGCAAATACATGAGTTTCATCATTTGAGAAGTATGGATCAGCCTTTATTTCAGCAGTTACTTCTTCAAGCGTTGCACCATCCTCCAATTCAACGTAAACCATACGGCGATGAATACCTTCACCCAATGGAATAGTTACAGAGAGAGCATTCTTCACGCCTTTCTTACTACGCACACATACAGAGTGTCCCATGCTCATACCCGGACCGAAGTTGGTATAAGAAAGTCCCTTTGGAGCAAGGCTCTCCATAAGTACACGTACAATAGAGTCTGATCCAGGATCCCAGCCTGCAGAGATAACGCTCACTGTATTGGTCTTCTTATTGTTCTCCATCTGATTCTTGCGATATTCCAAAATACTTGTATGAATATCGAAACTGTCCACAGTATTTATACCTAACTTGGTTATCTTCTCGGCATATTCAGGACATGAGCGCGTTGGAGTAGCAAGAATGGCTACATCTACGTTTTTCAACTTTGTAATATCGTCCACTACATCGTATGGAGTCAACTCTAAAGGTTTGTCTTTATCACCCTGACGACGAACAACACCTGCAATTTCAAAATCTGGTGCAGTCTCCAGAGCCTGGATTGCATAATGTCCAATGTTACCGTAACCCACCACGGCAGCTCTAATCTTCTTCATAATTTTCTTTATTGTGTTTGTTTAAAGTTTCCGATTGCAAAAATACATTATTTCTCCGAAAAGCATAACAATCATCCGGTTTTTTTATCTTATTTTCAACAGAAAGTTACGATTCGTAAGTATATACAACAGAAAAAAGCTATTTTATAAACAACTTTTTAAACAACAATTTAAAAAATTACATAATTCATCCATTTTCAATGTGATATCAGTTTTAATTTTTCTATATATTTCTTTTCCATAAATAAAATTTATTATAACTTTGCATATCAAGTACGCAAAAATCATGTGGACAAACGGGAAAATACAACTTTATCCTTTAATAAGAATTGCCATAATGCTATCCATCGGCATTGCAACAGGGTATTATCTTTACAATTTCATACCAATAACTATTTGGCTTGGACTGACTATTATTTCAATTATAGGCACTATACTTCTAAAAGATGAAAGATTGCAAAGTGGAAGCATCATGATTTCAACACTACTTATCGGAGCCACACTATCTGCTATACAATGGCGAAAGATAAACAATCCATTACCTAATGGATACAATTATTATGAAGGTTTAATTACGACAACACCCAAAAGGCACAAAAAAGTAATAATGTGCGATTTAATGATACAAAAGCAAAATAATCATGTACTGAAAAAAACTATAAAGACAAAAGCTGCAATACTGATAGACCATTCTCAAAAAATGAATCTAAGTATTGGAGACGGTATCGTAGCTTATACTAGACTAGAACCACCAGCCAATTTCCACAATTCTAATTTTGATTATGCAAAATGGCTTAAGATGCACGGATACCAGGCTCAGACTTTCATTCCATATTGGCAAATGCATACAGCTAAATTCAAACTGCATATCAGTAAAATGGAATATATAAAACTGCAGATGATGAAATTCAGACAAAAGATAATTGACATCTGTCGGCAAAAAGGATTCAGAAATGATAATCTGGCTATTCTGGCAGCAATGACTCTGGGAGATAAATCTTTACTTTCAAAGAATATAAAGAATGATTTTTCTGTTGCAGGAGACAGTCACATTTTGGCTCTGTCCGGACTACACATAGGTATAATATTCATGATATTAGTGATTATACTGGGTAAGAACTGGCTTTCCACGTCCATATCACTCATCTGTATATGGGCATTTACAATATTAGTTGGTATATCACCTTCTGTAACAAGAGCTGCAACAATGATTACCATTTATTCTCTAATGTCATTGTCTGGGCGAAAGAAAATGAGCATAAATACACTTGCTCTTGCGGCTATCATAATATTGGCAATAAACCCAATGAGTCTATGGGATGTAGGATTTCAATTATCATTCTGTGCTGTATTAGCCATAATGTTACTGTATAACCCAATTCTTCATCTGTGGAATATACATATACAACCATTGAGATGGATATGGGAATCCATAAGTATCTCTATTGCTGCCCAAGCCGGAACATTTATACTTATACTATACTATTTCCACACATTTTCCTGTTACTTTATTCTTACCAACCTAATTGTTATCCCATGTGCCACCATTTTACTCTATCTGGCTTTAGCCATGATGGCAACACTCCCATTACCTTCCATACAAGGAGTAATAATCACCTGCATGTTGAAAGTAACGGGAGTAATGATTTATGTCACACACTGGGTTGCAATGTTACCTGGTTCATCAATCGTCTTCTGAGAATAAAGGGTCTTCAGGCATTACCATTACCGGTTTCTGACCAGCAGCCTTTAGAATTTCCTCAGATGCATATTTTTTATTCACTACCATGCGGAACATATACTCGCCAAACCAACGATTGCTCATTATAAGACAACCTTTTGCACCATAGTCAGCTCCCCAACTGTTTTCCACTTTCCATTTCAGAGGATTGCCTGTGGTATCAATATCAACAGCCGTGAGGGTCATTGCATGAGTAGAACCACTATCAAAAGTATTGATACGGTCAGCCTTGTCCATACTAAACGTCGTACCCATAAGTGAGCCATAATCATAATTTTCTGTATCCATATAACCACGCTTGCTGTCAAGTTGCTTTGCAACATCGTATGAAGAATATAGTTTCTTACCATCTTTAAGAGACGCAATGGCTAATTTGCTTATTTCATTAATCGGAAGATTCAGATAAACCCAGTTATGGCCGTCATACATGTGCCTGTCATACTGCACTTCGTATGTTTTGTAATAAGGGCGACGGGGATCATTCATTACCATAATAAAAGTACCATTGAGCGGTGCACCCACCGTAGCCTCATAAAAGCTCTTAGGAGTATATTTACGGGATTCGCCTACAGGTTTACCATCTTCGTCTGTAAATGTATAAGTAAACTCTTTAACCGGTGTACCGTAAGAAAGCGTGAGCATGTGATATATTGTAGACAGCATCTCAGTCTTACGATCAAGAACCGCACTTTTACTTTTTCCGGCAACCACCATTTTTCGCAATTCAAGACCGAATTCACGAAGTTTACTTGAAATAAGTTTATCCATTACACCGGTATTGTCACTAGAATAAGTTTCCGGCTGCACGCTCATAGGCACAAGTCCATATTTCTCGGCAAGGTCGGCAACACCACAGAACGTGCCACCGTCACTTATAGGATTCTTAAAAAAGAACTGCACGCGCACATCATCTATCGGCTTCTGAGCACAGTCTATAATTCCCTGCAGCATAAGATTTGATTTTTCCAACTGATCATAGAAAAACAGATAAGCATGAGAAAACTCCACACGCAGGCTGTCACCATGATTATGGGCAAAGTCTGAGCGTAACACATTAAGTCCGGAGAACATCCAGCAACGTCCTGAACTCTTTTGGTCGTGAATGGACTGCTTAGGAGTTTCTATAGAAAAATGAGAATCTAACATTCCACTGTTGGCTGCATTCTTAGCTAAGTCTTTTATAGAGTTAGACGCAATGGCATTTGTAAGCGCACGTGTTGCAACTGAGGGAGTCTCAATACGGCTTATCTGTCGCAACATTTCATTACTTATACCACCTTTCTGCGCTGAGATAGAAAGAGCAACCAAAGACAACACAGAAATCAAAACTTTTGTTTTAATACTTACATAATTCATAATTAATTCTTTATAATATACTTAAATAGACTACTCACCAACGGATAAATTATTTAAGCACTTGAGCAATAACTTACCCAAGTTTTTTACATTGCCAAAAAAATTCACTTGCCTCAATAGAGTAAACTTAAAAGGTTGTAAATATTCAATTGACTTGGCAAAATTACAAATAAAATAGATATAATCACTATTCAAAGTATTGTTTTTTCAATAATAAAACTTAAATTATTCAACATACATATACTTTTTAGAATCATAACATGCAGAGTTATTATTGTAATTAACGTGTTTTTTATTTTCATCGGCACACACAACAAAAGCTAACATCTTTTTAAAAGTAGAAAAAACATTTCCAAATTCAATATATATTAAGAGACAAAACACGCTATATTTAAATACACTTGAGTATGGGTTCAATAATCTTTGAAATGTACAAATCTACAGAAAAACGAACGATTCTTGCTGTTTTGAATCAGCTTTATTTAGTTTCTTTGTCGCAGAAAAACTATCAATCTAACAACTAATTGATTCTTTAGAACTTTAATATTTAATATGAAAAAGATTTTATTATCCTTTTGGATTTTATTCTTGTGTCTAGGACTTAATGCCCAGCGCATGACTGATGCACTTGATCGCGGTCTTGTTGTTGTTCATCTTACAAATGGAACAAGTAATGAAGGTACTTTCGTGAGTTGGCGAATCCTTGCCAATGAATATTATGACGTCACCTATAATGTTTTTAGGAATGGTGTTAAACTTAATGATAAGCCATTAAGCGTGTCTAATTATAAAGATATTGGTGGAAATGCTACTAGTGAATACACAGTTAGTGCTATTGTTAAAGGCGTTGAGCAACCTCAATGTAAACCTCAGACATCCTGGAATTGTTATTTGTATAAACTCATCGATCGCAATTTTTCCGGCTATAAGGATATCACTCTTCAGAAAGTTTATTCAAATACTGATGGCTCTGACATCACTGCTGATTATGAACCTAACGATATCAGTATGGCAGATCTTGATGGTGATGGACAACTAGAAATACTCCTCAAAAGACTTAACACAAAAGACGCATCATCTTTGTATTTGGAAAACACAAAAGACTATGCTATCCTTGAAGCCTATAAGCTAGATGGCACACGCATGTGGTGGATTGATTGCGGTCCAAACATGGTGAGTTTAAATAGTACAGAAATTAATATTGTTGCCTATGATTGGGATTGCGATGGCAAAGCCGAGGTCGTCCTTCGTGGCGCAGATGGAATGAAAATTCACTTTTCTGATGGCACTACTAATGTTATTGGCGATGCAAGTGTAAACAGCAGAAATACTTTTGCACATACTAATGCGCAGTATTGTTGGACTCATACCGGAAATGAATACCTATTATATTTAAATGGTGAAACCGGTAAGCCCTATCAGGTGATAGACTATCCGCTAAAGAGATTGGAAGAAGACGAAACAGATCTTAAAGTTGCTTGGGGAGATAACTATGGACATCGTTCATCTAAATATTTCTTTGGTGCTCCTTTCCTTAACGGTCGCAAAGCTAGTCTCTTCTTGGCTCGTGGCATCTACACACGTGAAAAGATGATTGCTTATGATATCAATCCACAGACACATGAGTTTACTACTCGTTGGACATGGAATTGTAATCAATCTGGTAGTGAGTGGTATGGCAATGGTTATCATAACTTCTGTATTGCGGATGTTGATATGGACGGGAGAGATGAAATTGTATATGGTTCAATGGTTATTGACGACAATGGAAAAGGACTCAGTACTACTGGTCTTGGACATGGAGACTCACAACATGTTGGTGACTTTGACCCATATCGTCATGGGCTTGAATTCTTTGGATGTAATGAAGATAAACCTGGAAATAATTATCGCAATGCCACCACATCTGATATATATTATCGATTTGAGACAGCTGATGATGATGGACGTGCTTTAATTGGTAAATTCTCTGATAGTTTCCATGGATGTCAAGGACGTTCTTCTGCTTCAAATTTAATTAGTTCTGTAACTGATAACATTCTCGATATAACAGCTGATAATTTTCTAAAGTGGAGCGACTTGAATTTTCGAATCTATTGGGACGGTGATTTGTGTGATGAAGTCCTTAATAGCCCTGGTACTGCTAAAGAGGCTAAAATAGAGAAGCCTGGATATGGCAGACTCTTTACTTCTTCCGGTTGTAATATGAATAATAGTTCTAAGAATAATCCTTGTTTTCAGGGTGATATTATTGGTGATTGGCGCGAAGAATTTATCGTCAGATGTGGTGGAAACCTCAGAATATACACGACAACATATCCTACGGAATATCGTAATTACACACTTTGGCATGATACTCAATATCGACAAAGTGAAGTGTGGCAAATGGAAGCATATAATCAAACTCCACATACTAGTTATTTTCTAGGGAAGGCAGAGGACATCACCATAGCTCCTCCACCAAATACGCTCACTGACAGAATAGAAATAGCCGATGGTGCATCTATTACTAAAAATGACGATGATAAACATTTGCTTTTGGCAAAAACTGATAATATGAGTGTAAGCGTGGTTGACGGTGCTGCTCCATATATCGTTACTGATAATGCTCCTACTTGGGTTGAAGGGCATGATGATAATGCGAATATAACAACAACTACATATACGCATACAATTACCGGTGGTGCTTTTACCGGCAAAATGCGTCTTATAAAACAAGGTGATGGAATCTTGAAATTACCTAATGTTTCTGAAACTTATACTGGTAATACTGATATATGGAATGGAGAACTTGATTTTGATGGAAATATGGTTTCAAGTCGATTATGGTTAAATCGTTTCGCTTCATTAAAGACTAATGGAGGTAAATTTAGAGCTGGTATTATCATGGATTATGCTTCACAGCTTCTGCCACAGGGCGATGTTTCAGCACGTTCTATTACTTTGAATTTTGGTTCTCGAATAGTCTTTCCTTTGTCTTCTGCCAGTATTACGGCTGATACATTACGCATTAATAAGGTGGATTGGGCTGATGGACCAAGATATCTAGCTCCTGTTATTCAGTTCACCGGTAATTCAAAACCTGATGATGGTGCTTATCTCATTGGTACTTTCAATGTAGTGGAAGCTGATTTATCTGATATAATTATTGAAGGCATCAGTGGAGTTACCTACAAACTGGAAATGTCAGATAAAAAACTTTATCTAGTTGTTGGAAGTGGACAAGTTCCTACAGGTATCAACAACATATCAAAAGATAATTCTCTAGGTGTATTTTATAATATAGAAGGCGTAAAGATACCAGATGTAAAAACGTATAAAGGCGTTTACATCAAAAATGGTATAAAAGTAATGAAACACTAAAAAGATTATAAAGTTGTAATGCGAAATAGCATTACAACTTTATAAATATAAGCTATGAGAACAGAAAAATATAATTAAGAAATACTTACGAAAACCATATTATAGTTTGCAAATATAAAGCCCGGCTTTTGGTAATTTCACATAAAAACATTAATTTTGCCAACTGGTAAACAAACGTAAAGACTATCATGAAACAAATTATATTTATACTAACTGCCATACTGTCAATATTTACAAATAACATACTAGCAGGAAACAGATTTATGCAATTCAAATCTCATCAGATTTCTACGACAGACGGTTTGCCAAGCAATACAATACGAACTATAGTTCAAGACGAATATGGATTTATCTGGGTTGGCGGAACAAATGGACTGGCGAGATATGATGGTTACAGATTCGTAAACTTAAACAATAGTAGGAACCAACTAAATGAAAGTGCCCAACAGCATATAGGCTCTATATATGCTGACAGGTATAACCATACATTGTGGATAAGTACATCTACATACTCCAACGGATGCTTTGATTTAAAACGAGGAAAGTTTATTGACTATACCGGCAACAATGACTGCGAAAAAGAATTCAGAAAAAAACTTTCTGTTAAGGAAGGTATGTGGTTATACAACAACACAGACGGTCTGCGCCACATAATCTGCAAAAATGGAATTTATAAAGCTTTTGATTATAATACAAACAACAAGAAAATTCCAACAAACAATATACGCGGACTGGATAAAGCTAACAATAATACAATATGGGCTGCAACAGATAAGGGCGTTATTATGATTAGAAATAATGGAAAGGTGAAATTATTAAACAGAAACATTGACTTTATAGGAATAACAACTTACAAAGACAAAGCCGCAGCATTCTCAAAGAAAGACCAGACTGCATATATATATAATAAAGAAGGATTACTATTAAAGAAGGCTGTTCTAGCTTCGCCATTGGGACGCATAGGAAGTATAAAAGGTTCTATTATTTGGAAAGGAAAGTGGATTATATTCACTAATGACGAGTCTTATACGTTGGATATTTCAACCGGTGTATTTAGTAAAGAGGCAGAAACACAGATTCCAGAAGGAACAAGACAAGGAGACATTGACGGATTACAATTCGTTGGAAACAAAAGTGGAAATCTATGGATATTTCCAAAAGAAGGAAGTATAAGAAAGTTGAAACTTATTGACAATCTACAATGTACAAATGAAAAAAATGGTATCTTCAAAATTGCAAAAGATAAAAAAGGGGTGTTCTATATAGCCACTTACGGAGGAGGCCTATCAGATATGAATATAACAAAAACTTACTTACCCACTATACCGCAGAAGACGAGCATTCTCTGTTCGCTTCAGACTTTCTTCTGGATATAATTATTGACAAGTCAGGATGTATATGGATAAGTAGCGAAGCTTCAGGCATCTCTATTCTGCGACCCATAGACGACATAAATTATATCTATGAGCTGATTGATAACAGGAAAAAAGGAGATTGGACAAACTATGTAAGAAATATTTTCAGAAATCAGAATGGAGAAATTAACGTATCTTCATATAATAACAAACTATACAAATACCGTAATGGAAAATTCGTTTTCATTCGACAGACTAAGGCTACTATTTACGGACATTTCATAGATCACAATGGAAACGAATGGATGGCAACAAGAGGTGACGGAATATACATTAACAACAAAAAAATGACCATAATTGCCAATGGGCACAGAATGGAAGGTTCCGACTTCTATGACATTGCCGAAGACAATAAAGGATATATATGGATTGCATCCTGGGGAAAAGGACTATACCGTACAAAATACACAGGAGGCAAAAATCTGAATGTTGAAATATTTCTGAACAGAGAAGATAATGAAAGCAGAATCCATGATATAGAAATTGATAAAGCCGGAAACCTCTGGCTTGCAACATTCAACGGATTATATCATATAAATACCAATAAGAAACACATTTCTGACAAAGATTTCGAATGTTACAACACAGCAAACAGCATGTTCCCTACAAATGAAATTATCTGTCTGAAACATACAGAACATGGATTAAACGGCACTCTATGGGTGGGAACTATGGGGAGTGGGCTCTTTGCATGCAAATTCAGCCAAGACTTTAAACATATAAGTTATAAGTCAATAACCAAACATGAAGGTCTCACAAATGATAACGTAAAAGCCATCACACAAGATAAATATAAATATATTTGGGCAAGTACTGATGAAGGACTGTCAAGAATAGACCAGAAAGATTACTACGTGAAAAAATTCATTCTTTCTGAAAATGTACAGAGCAATAGTTTTGCGGAGAACTCTGTGACAACACTTCCAAACGGTAAGTTAGCTTTCGGATCACGATATGGCATAGCAATTATAAACCCAAGAGATGAACATAAAAGAAAATATGCGACGCCCCCACATAACGTAATAATATCAGATTTACAAATTAACGGTATATCAATATTCGACAAAGAAAACACTCAACTTCTAGATTCCGCGCTTAACATAACTAAAAAATTGAATCTGAAACATAGTCAGAATACCATTTCTATATACTTCTCAGATTTTAACTTCAAGGAATTACCGTCACAGTTATATAAGTTTTATCTCGAAGGAGCAGACAACACATGGAGACATATCACAAGCGAAAGTCACACAGAATATGCAAATTTGGAACCTGGAAAATATGTATTCCATGTGAAAGCTCTTGACAATAACACATGGAGTAATGAAACAAAACTTATAATATATATAGGTCAACCTTGGTATAATACTTTTTGGGCATGGCTATTCTATATTTCCATAATGATTATTATAGGATATTACCTATACAACAATACACGGGAAAAGATGAGACTGCACCAGCAAATGGAACTGGAAAAAGAACTGAATGAATTCCGTACCAACTTCTTTACACACATCACTCATGAATTCCGCACTCCTCTTGCCATAATACACAATGCCGTGGAAAAAATTGCGGAAAGCGGAACCGCAAACCGGCAAAATCTGCAGACAGCACAGCGCGGAGTAAGGAGAATGCTGAAAATGGTAAACCAATTCATGGAATTCAGAAAGGCTGACACGGGCAACATAAAACTTAATGTGGAATCTGGAGACATCATTGCCTTTGCACGTGACATATACCAGGATCTGTGGAGTATGGCCAAACAGAAAGGAATAAACTATATATTCACTCCGTTTGACAAAAGATACGACATGCTGTTCGACAAGCAGCAAATGGAAACGATGATTTACAACTTACTTTCCAATGCCGTGAAATACACTTCAGACAAGGGCACCGTGGAAATGAGAATCAAAAAAGACGAAGACAGGCAGGAACTGATAATAGAAGTGGAAGACAACGGAGAAGGGATAGAAAAAGAGCAGCAGAAGAACCTATTTACACCATTCATGCATGGATATGTATCTAAAGGCGGAATGGGAATAGGACTATACACTGCACGGAAGGCTGCACGTCGGCATTATGGCGACCTGACGTTCAGACCTGCAGAGTTGCAAGGCTCTATATTTACAATATCAATTCCATTGGATGAAGACTCCTACCAAACGGAAGATTACAGCACAAGGAAGGCGATAACAGAAAATAAAAATACAGATGAGAAGAGCCTACAAATGATAAAGGAAATGTCTCCGGAAGCCTTAAACAACCAGACCGTAGCGATAATAGAAGATGATGTTGACATGATGGGACAGATAAAAGAAGAGGTTGCTACCTTCTTCAATACACGATGTTACAGCAATGGACGTGAAGGATTTGAAGGTATAAAGGCACACAGACCGGATTTGATACTTTGTGACGTTATGCTGCCTGACATGGACGGATACGAAATAGTGGACATGCTGAAGAAAGACCCTGAATCCAAACAGATACCGATAATAATGCTCACTGCCCTAGATGATGAAAGCCATCAGATAAAAGGATATAAGGTCGGTGCAGACGACTATATGGTGAAGCCATGTAATTTTCACCTGTTAATGGCACGTATAATCCAACTTATAAAATGGAACAGTAATGTCACAAAAACTGAAGACATGAAAAACGACAGTAGTGATGACTGTACCGTAAAGAATGACGGAGAAACAATATTCACAAACAAGGCAGACAAAATTTTCAAGGAAAACGTTGATATCATAATATCACAGCATATCAGCAACAGCGATTTTAACATAGACACATTGGCTCAGACGCTCTGCATGGGACGCACCAAATTCTATGGCAAGATGAAGGAACTTTACGGCATCTCACCTAACAGATACCTTATGAACAGACGCATGGAACGGGCGGCAGAACTCATCGTAGAAGGAAAGCATACCATTTCTGAAATAAGCTATATGATAGGCATTGAGCATTCTTCCTACTTCAACAAATGTTTCAAAGCCTACTTCGGAGTACCCCCAAGCAAGTATAAGGGATGAACATTATCGACGTAACACTTCAAGCATATAAATGGCATCAAGGCTCCATAATGCGGCATCATTGGTGGAGAAAGCATCCATATCTCTGAATAAAGATTGCCACGCATCACGCTTCATACCTTCATCCCCAAGAGAACTTGCAGCGAAGGCTTCGAGTCGCCTAACAGGAAAATGATTGTGCATTATGGTCTTTGCTTTCTCTTTATAACGTTTGGCGAAATCAAGCCATACGGTTTCAAAAGCTGGCACATGTATCATCTGACGCAACTCATTCATAATCTCAAATCCACCCATAATTGTCATAAGATGATTTGTCTTTTCCTGAGTTGGGTCGCCATCGTATGAAATTATACCTGTTGCAGGATTATATCCTTTGGCAAGATTACCGGTGAAAATGCCGTCGGGAAAGGCTGCCATGCTCTTCATTCCCGTTTCTATCTTGTTGCGGTAATATCTGTTGCCAGTACGCTCCCATTCTGTCATCCAATTACCGGCATAAGCCAGCCAGTCAGGTCCGAAACGCAACCGTGCAGGAGCAGAACAAGGATACTGACTGCGAGGCTCAGCCAAACGCATGGGGTCTACTTCATATAGTTTCTGGTCGGCATCAGTTTCATCATGCATTATATCACCAAGACGTTCATCTGACGTAAGATAATAAAGGAAACGAGAAAAAGCCGACTGAGATATACGGGCTTCCTTTGCACCACATCCCCAATGACTTACATTATGCCGACTACCTAATCCTTTCATTATACCTATATGATAAGTATCAACTTCTGAATTATGATGTGTCATGGCAACCGCCATGTGCCAAATGTCTGAGCGCCCAGAACGTAGAAAACTATACCATAACCAATCAGGTGAGGCGAGTTCGGTATTGTCCCAAGCATATCCACCCACATCATATCTCCATGTCGCACGCTCAGAATCATAACCATGCATGAAATCACCATAATTCCAAAATCCATACCAGTGAAAATCTTCAACAGCTTTCTTATATGTATCCAACCACCAATCCAGTTTTCCTTCTACCTTACGAGTTAACGTATCTGTACTCTCTACTTGTCTCAACGACCAAATGCCAAAAGCTTCTTTATCATGCAAGTATTCTGGAGTTGGAAGAAGTTGAGGCTCACAACTCAGAGTATTAGCATCATTAAGCAGTTCTTCTTTTCCAGGATAACCTGTATACAGTTTCAATGCAAACGCAGAACTGCGTCCCACTCCAAAAGGAGTGCTCATGCCCTGCTGTACGTCCTCATAACTGGCATCCAGATTATGAGCCCGCACGTCATAATGACGCAAATCCATTGGTTCACTTTCAGGACTCCATAGCCACATTGTAACTGTAGCCTCATCAGATGTAGCATCATCAATTTGAATAGAAGAAGGATAACTCTGCCAAAAATCATTCATGGAAATACCGATTCCACCACTAACATCACCAACAAAAGCAAAACCTTCACCATGGCGCCCGGTCAATGTTCCTATATACGGAGAGTGCTCTGTGGCACGTTTGCGCAAAGAAAACCCTTCGTCTGTAAGTTGGGAAAGACGATAGCCATTCCATGTAGCCCAACTATCTATGAGATTGCGCTGCTTCTCATCAAAGCTGGCATATTCCGGCACTTTTATGCCATTCATCTGATCAATCTCGTAATTATGGCGTTTATCTAATTCTCTCCTACCGTCTAAGGGTTGCACCGGCTCCATCCAGATTGTAGAATCTATGGCAAAAGCTACTTGGCGATTGTACAACTGTTCGCGCAAAGGCACTTTAATGCGCAAGCCTATGGATTTGACAAAATCTTTGTCCTGCATACCATCAAAGACAATGTTATTGGTAATACGAATCTGTCTACTACCATGATAAAAGTAAAAGCGCAATGTGAAAGGTAATGTCATCTTAGACCTATCATTCACAACATGCCCTCTCACCCGAACAAGACTTCTCACTATCCCAGAACGTTCAACACAACATGTGTCAACAAATGAGCAAAATGGACCTTGCGTGGTTGAGACAACAAATGTTATTGAACCGATAATTTTTTTACCGTGAAAGACTATAGAGTCCATTACTTTTTCTCCTTTACGTGAAAAGCAAGCCAACATACCATCGGCAGCAGAACCGGTATTAACAACTATACTATTGGCTTTTGCTGTTTCCATCTTTCCTTTACGAGATTTTGACATCCTTGGTATATAACGTAAAGTTGTACTACGGTCGGCAACATTATTCACAGCAAAGGCAGCCCATTTCACGCTACCATCTTGCCATCTGGCATTAATCCAGGATTCTAAATCAGAGCCCTCCATTCTAAAATTACAAAGTTGACTAGCTTTAATCTCTCCTTTATTAAAAGGAACGCCAAAAGTCTGTGGTAAAATGCAATTACCGGTATTATCTACCCAATGAAGCTGCACATCAAGTGCATTACTTTTGAAATAACGAAAATTAGCAATACGAGTATGCGACAGCGTTGTACGGAATCCGAACCAACCTTTGCGCAAAGGATTAGAATCAACATAATCGACAATACACTCACCATCAAAATAATAACGGATACGCTTGCCCAGCTTAACAATCTTGATATGATACCAATGATTTGGTTTCAACAAATGAGCCTTATCTGTATATTCACGAAGAACAGGAGGTGAATTAACGCCATCATACCGACGAAAACGCGTAGTTGTGTTATAATTGCCACCATACCCCAAATAATACATCTGAAGACTTTTCTGATTGGAAAATACACCGCCACGAACTTTCGCATTTACAAAAACACTACCAACTTGAGGATCTGATGCCATAAAGAAACTATTAAGGTCACTAAGTCTGTCATTGGCTCCGACCATCACCACCTGAACATCATATTCTACAGTTACATCACCAGAAAACGATTTCCGATACCAAAGGGTAAGTCCCTTTGGTGCCATAATTTCTAAACATCTCTGCCCATCCGCAAGAACTTTACTCTTAGAAGATTCCGCTTCCAGAATCCATTCATCTTTCCAAGAAGTTCCAAAAACAGCAGGAAAAGCTGATATAAATGTAAAAAAGAATATAAATAAAACAACCGGCTTCTTTTGCATCATAAACTCTAAAATCACAGTATTATTATTTCAGATACTTTGCCAGTGGACTATGAATTGCCTTCAGACCTTCAGCCATGCTTCTGGCATTCAGGCGAGCACCAGTCAGACTGGTATGCGTATGGTCGTGATTATAATATTTCTGCGCCTTCTCCTTCGAACCACATTTTCTGTCTAGCCAGTCTGCCGTGATATTATGCATGTCAACAAGTCCGGTACCAGTCTCGGCTGCAATCTGGCGATACCATCTGCCATAAGTATCATTGCGCCGCTCTATCTTTCCAGCAGTCCACTCATTTCTCGGAGTAAGAGAAACTAATATAGGAGTAGCACCCTTTTCACGCACATCATCTATAAACTTCTTTAGATACCAGCCGAAACTATATACAAGTTCGTATGTGCCGTTCTGAGACGACTTATACACATGACATGTATCATCTGCCGTAGCTATTACACCACGTTCCTTTTCCTTATCTATGCCGCCAATATCATTATGACCGAATTGGATAAGAACAAAATCGCCAGGTTTTAGACTATTGTATACTTTCTCCCATCTGCCTTCATTCAGATATGTACGTGTACTGCGACCAGCCTTGGCTACATTCTCACAGATAATTTTCTTCTTATCAAAAATGGTATAAGCCTGTGAGCCCCATCCCCACATTCCGCCTTTGTCTTTATCAGCATTCTTCACCGTACTGTCTCCGGTTATCCATACTACAGGCTTACCAACTTCACGCTTTACCGGATAAATGGGCAAAGCTACATTACAAAGCATAGCTTGCAATGACTTGAGTTGCGGATTACGACTTGTGGCAATACCCTCCGCTGCACTACGGGCATTCATCATTGCACCGAAACGTGAACTATGAATATGATCCTGATAGAAATGGTATTTTTCCTTCCACTTGCTATAGCCGTCTAGTTTCTGACCGGAAATCTCATTAAGGTCTATAAACGGCACTCCTTCTTCTGCAGCCACCTGCATGAGCCACTGGGTATGAGGTTTGCGCACGATTTTTCCAGTATTCTCATCGTAAGCATCACGTGGAGTTAATGACATAAGAATAGGATTTCCACCACGTTTACGCACATCATCTATAAAGCGACGCATATATTCTCCGTATGTGTATACAGTTTCCTTCTCTCTTGTTTCCTTTATGGTAACATTAAGAGAATCGCGTCCTACCCCTGGAATACTGGCTCTGGCACGTCCACTGTCGTATGGTCCATTATCATTATGTCCGATAGAAATTATTACCCAGTCACCGGGACGTATGGCATCACGCACTGGAGCCCACAGCTTTCTGTAATAAGTGCGGCTACTCATACCACCAAGCGCCTGATTCTCCACCGTTATCTTGTTTTCATCAAAAAAGGCATAGGCGAAAAATCCCCACCCCCACTGTCCGTTGCTGCCATTGCCCAACGTACCATTGCGCATGGTGGAATTACCAACAAGAAACAATACCGGATTATTGCCTTTACGACTTGTTCCTGGAGTTATACGGGCGGTCTGTGCCTTATTGAGACTGTCAAGTGTTAGGTCAACAACTCTATTGACATCTTTCAGAGGTTCTGGAACTTTGTTCTGGGCATAAGTTACGACAGTGCCTGCAAAGAGCAACAGACTTAAAATAGTGTTATTCAATTTCATATTTAAAACTTATATTATTTACAACATCTGCAAATATAATAAATATATGCCTACTTATCTTTGAACTTGTGTTCAAATTTTATCAAATACGTACATATTGCAATGTACCTTATTTAAATTTCGACTTAGATTCAGCTCCAAGATAAAACCCTGGTTCTGGCGGTTGGTTATAACCGACATTCTCAGCTGC
The DNA here is from genome assembly GCA_964433895.1 of uncultured Prevotella sp. Taxonomy (GTDB): domain Bacteria; phylum Bacteroidota; class Bacteroidia; order Bacteroidales; family Bacteroidaceae; genus Prevotella. Next base: position 15,232 of record CAYSSU010000016.1, on the reverse strand, counting down.
TACACTCAACCGATACGGTATGTCTTCTTCCAAACATGGAATTCTATAATCTGTGGGAATGGGTGACACATACAGACGAAGTTCTGTACTTTCTTCATTTCTGGTCAACACCTCTTCGCGCCAATCACCGAGAATATCAGCACTCAAACACGGATTAGACTTTGTGCCATTATTGAACCTGCAACAGTTGAAACGGAACAAAGTTTTCAACTTTCCCTGTTTCCAGTCATATTTAAGAACTCTCTCATGGTCAAGAAGTTCTCTTAGCAAATCTCCATCCCACCATATTCCGAAATTCATGGAACGCACATTACCAGGTATCACTTCGCCCTTGACATTGCGCAAGCCATGACTGTCAGCACTCCACATCTCTACACCGGGATTAGTAGGGTCTATATCCGCTGACATACAGCGACCAACATCATCACCACTTGGTATTTGGAAAATAACATTTCCTGTAGCCGCATCACGAAATTCACTTCCATCTCTACGGTTTTCATGGCAGTCCCAAACATAAAGTTTATCACTATTTGGATAAAACGGCATCAGATGAATGGCATCACCATGTCCCATACGGGTATTATAAAGTCCCGTGCCATCATTATCTACAGCCATTGCGCCATAAGTGATTTCATCACATCCGTCACCGTCTACATCCGCAATGCGGAGATTATGATTACCCTGTCCTGCATAATCTTTCCATTCCTCCTGATTAGTATCAAACACCCAGCGTTGCTTCAACTCCTTGCCATTCCAGTCCCATGCGGCAAGTACAGTTCTAGTGTAATAGCCACGACAAAATAAAGCACCGGGATGCTTACCGTCAAAATAGCCCACCCCCGCAAGATATCTTTCAGAACGATTACTATGGTCATCTCCCCAATCTTCCACATTGCCGCGTGAAGGAACATAATTAACCGTAGCAAGAACCTTTCCTGTAAGTCCATCAAACACAGAAAGATATTCATTGCCATGCTTGACAATACCTTTCCATGAACTGTTTTTTCCATTTTCACGCCAGTCTTTAGTTTTGTCTCCAATCATATTACCATGTCCATCTACAGTGCCGTCACAAGTACGCACCATTAGTTCTGCCCTTCCATCTCCATCAAAGTCATAGACCAGAAAAGGCGTGTAATGTGCTCCAGAACGGATATTCTTGCCAAGATCTATGCGCCAAAGGAAAGTTCCATCCATACGATAACAGTCTATCAGCGTATTTCCTGTATATCCCGTATGCGAATTATCATGAGCATTGCTGGGATCCCATTTCAAGAATATTTCATACTCTCCATCACCATCCACATCACCGATACTTGCGTCATTGGCAGAATATTCATAATGTTGACCATCAGGAGTAACACCATCTGCAGGTTTACAGATAGGAATCCGAATATAACCTTTTGGAGAATTTGCTTTCAAAAGATATTCGCCTTTATCACGCACAGTTTTCACTTCATACAGAGCATCACCATTTATAGGAGATTTATCCACAAAGAAAGTACCTCCTGTCTTCAAATGCCTGACATTCAATTTAACACCGTTTCTATAAACATCAAAAGCCGCAGTCTTACCATCTTCAGCAAGCAATCGCCATGACAACACCACAGTACCATCTTTTTGAGGAACAGCTACCAGACCACGATTCAATTTTTCGCGGTGTAACTTGGTAAAATCATATCGTGGCTGGGCATAAGCTCCAGCCACGAACAGAAATAAAACTAATAATAATCTAAATTTCAGTTTCATATATTTTTTAATCAATAATCAAGAACTTATTTCCAACCCGGATTCTGAGTAAGATTGGTATTCTTAATAAGTTCTGTCTGAGGTATAGGGAATAAATACATTTTGTCATCCCACTGACGATTTACTATATTGCGCGTATAGGTAATTGTTCCGTTTTCATCTTTTGTCAACTTCATTTCAGTAATACTCTTGAAATATTTATCTGCTTCTTTCCAACGACGTACATCCCAGAAACGATGACCTTCGAAAGCCAGTTCCACAAAACGCTCATTACAATATTTACGCCAGAAGGTATCATTACTCATACCTAAAGGAAATGCCGGCATACCGGCACGAAGGCGAGTCTTGCTTGCTGCTTCACGGGCAGACATAGGGAAGTCTGCACTTGTAGCATCTGCAGAACCAAGATACTTGAACACAGCCTCAGCATAATCAAGGAAGAACTCTCCTAAACGGAAAGTAACCCATGTATGATTATCTACTTTCAGTTTGCTATTGGCACGCAAGTCAAGATTTCCATGACAGTACTTCTTCACATAATATCCTGTTGGCGTTGCCCCAGTGATAGGTTCGGCATTTGTTCCACCCTGATAAGTTTGTAAAGCTGTCTTGTAAGACGTAGGCCACACATCACCATTCTTAGCTACAGTTACCTCCAGACGCGAATCACGGTCTGCATAAGGATTAGAAGCGTCATATCCGCTGCCGGCTTCATTGATAGAAAGACCTGTTGACTGCATGTCGTATGCATCCACAAGATTTTGGGTAGGACAGTTGCCACCATTTCCGTTTTCTGTTCCAATAGGATAGTTATATCCTTCAAATACATTTGAAGTACCATTGGTTCCTGTTCCATAAATACGTCTGCCAAAGATTATTTCCTTATATATATCTTCATTAGACCAATTGTCTGCAGACCATATATTGGCATACTGAGCAGTAAGTCCCATTCCACGGGCAGTACAAGCATCTATAAGTTCCTTAGCATACTTTGCCGCCATACCATAACGAGACTTGTCGTTAGAAGGATTAAACAGAGGACTGGCCCAATACAATGCAGCACGAGCCTTAAGTGCCATCACAGCTAGATTATTGGCACGTCCAGTCTCAGCAGGCGTAATCTGGAAATTGCCCTCATTTGCATAATCCTTGATAATACTATCCTGAACAGCGTTGCACTCATCAATGATATACCGGAACACTTCATCAGAAGTATTGCGCGACATCTTATTAATTTCCGCGGCAGGAGTGGTTTGCTTTATCAATGGTACACCACCATATTGGCGGACAAGATTGAAATAGAAATAAGCACGCCAGAAACGACATTCCCACTTATAATTCTTATAACGGTACATCTGATTCTCATAATCAGAATTCAGTTTAAGTTCATCAAAGGTAAGCCCCTGCATTTCACTCAAAACATGGTTACATTCATTAATGCTCTCAAACATAGAATTCCACATTGAGCTTTTTGCGTTTGATGCGCTCCAACCTCCATTATAGAAGTCTTCTATTGAATTTCCAGAATGAGAATATTCAGACTCATCTGTTGCCGACCCGAGGACAGCGCCACTATAAGACTGACCGAAATCATAGTCCACATGATTATAAATATCAGTCATGAAACCTCCTACTTTAGCAAAGGTTGTGGTAATATAATCCTTATCGTAGATATTATATTCATTGTAATCCATCTTGTCGTTACATGCCGAAAGAGCCAACACAGCAAGAGAAGCACAAATTATATTGTTTTTGATTTTCATATCTTTCTAAGTTTTTTAAAATGAAATTAGAATGTAACTGAAACTCCGGCACTTATATTACGTGTCAGCGGACTGCTTACACCGTATGCCTCAGGGTCTGAGACTGCAAGATGGTCTATACTGAAGAGATCTACACCACGCGCATAAACCTTAACACCTTTGACAGATTTGGAATTCTTGAACAAAGTTTCCGGAAAATTATAGTAGAGTTCCAGATTACGAAGTTTTAAAAAAGAACGGTCTGCCATAAATACCGTATTGTAACGATAGTTGTTGGCATTACTTTCACTGCTCAAACGTGGGAACTTTGCATTCTGATTATCTGCTGTCCAACGATTGTCATAATAATATTCAGAGATTGTAGTGTTGCCTACAAGTGGAGCATACATGCTCTTGGCATTCAACATAGCGCTATAACGACCTGTACCTTGTAAAAGAGCATAAATACCAAAGCCCTTGTATTCAAGTCCGAGATGAACAGAATAGTAAATTTCAGGACATGCGGTAGAATATCCAATTTTGACAACATCATTGGCATCAATTACATTGTCACCATTTACGTCTTCATACTTGATATCACCAGGCTTGACTGTAGAGAATGTCTGAGTAGGACTTGCTGCGATATCAGCCTCATCCTTAAAGAAGCCGATAGCCTTAAGTCCATAAAGTTGACTTAAAGAGTTGCCTGTCTGCACGAGATTAGCATACAGACGTGGTTCTTCATCCTGTTCAAGAATTTTGCTTTTATTTAAACTGAAATTTCCTCCTATATTATATTTCAAGTCACCGACATGGCTGTTATAGTCAAGTCCCAGTTCAAAGCCCCAGGTCTTAACTTTTCCATCAGGTTCGTATGGTGCGTCCTGACCTATCATTGCTGTATATTTGCCATCGGTTGCAACCCAAATATCAGAACGGCGGTTAAGATAACCCTCCAAAGTAACATCAAGACCACCGAAAAGAGTAGCATCTATACCAAGATTATACTTATAAGCCTTTTCATGTCCAAGTTTACTTGAAGCCATACGGTCTAGAGATGTACTGCCAAAGTCTGAAGCCCAACCTGAATTGAAAGGATATGTAACACCGGACTGGACATACTGCTGTACATAATAAGTCCAACTGTCACCAGGCAGATAATCGGCATTGATGAGACCGGCACTGGCACGGAGTTTCAAAAAGTTAACCCAATTGACATCATTCATGAAACTTTCTTTTGAGATAAGCCACGCTGCAGAAAGTGTAGGAGAAAAATTCCACTTGGAACCTGAAGCAAGACGGCTGCTTCCACTTTCAACTAGAGCTAAATCCGCAAAATAACGCTGCTTATATCCATAATGCTCATAAAGACTGAAATTCTGACGATAGATAGTAGTGTTGATACCGTTATTATCTTGAAATTCATAATCCCATTTCAACTGAGAATAAAGGCTGTGGTCTCCCCACACGCCATTATGATCGGCACCTACGTCAAAATGAAGACGACGTGAGAATGTATTGGTATTAGCACCGGAACCCAAAGAAGAAACAGCACCGCCAGAATATGTATTCACCATAGCATCTTCCACATCACCGCCATCCCACTTAGTGAGATCCAAAGTTTTACTTGTGTAAATGTATTTCTTGCTGTGATTTTCATAAATATTGTTTATGTTATCATATCCGATACGCATCTGTGCACTGAGACCTTTCACCCAAGAATTCAGACTCTGACGCAAAGTCATGTCAGTCATCAAACCACGGGTATGATTCTTGTAATATCCTGCGCCACGTGACTCACCTACAGGGTTCACCGTTCCTGCCCATGTGGAATTTCCACCAAACGTTTCATTACCTGTAACAGCAGGGTATGCCGCAGAAGGAATACTATAGACCATATCCCAAAGATTCACATTATTTCCCGGCAAATTGGTTTCAGCAAGATAACCAAGAATATTTGTCTTCAATAATGTTGTCGGAGTAAGGTTTATATCGAGATTAATTCTCATGTTGCCCTTTACATACTTCTGATTGGTGGAATATCCGTCATTAGTATTAGGCTCCTTTATGAAACCATTGTTATATAGCAAGTTTAACATGGCATAATACTTAAACATATTACCACCTCCTGAAAATTCACCGGTGAGTTTACTTGTAACACTATGATTGCGGAATGTTTCATCAACCCAGTCGGTATTAGCATAATAATCAGGCAAATTGCCATTCTTGAAAGCATCAAGTTCGGCATTCGAATAACGAGGAGTAAGTCCGTCATTGGTACGAGCCTCATTCATGGCATTGGCATAAGTATAGGCATTGGCAAACTTAGGACTGTTTACAAATGTATTTACGCAATGATCAAAGGTGAACTTTATCTCCTTTAAATTAGATTTACCACGCTTTGTAGTTACCAGAATGGCACCGTTGGCACCTTTATATCCATAAAGAGCCAAGGCTGCAGCATCTTTCAACACAGTAACACTCTCCACTTCTTCCGGCACAAGCATATTCATAGAACGTTCTATGCCATCGACCAAAATGAGAGGAGAACTTCCAGAAAGGCTCTGCAATCCGCGTACATAGAACGTAGGATTGGCCAACGTACTATAAGAAGAACTGTTCTGAAGCGAAATTAGTCCTAGTCCCTGTCCGAGAATACTGTTACTCACATTAATTGCACTTCGGCGATTTATCGACTTATCGGTAATCACAGAAGCAGAAGCAGTGGACTGCTCACGGGTAAAATTAACATTTGCACCCACATCAATCGGCTGGTTCTTATAAGTCGTTGTATCTTTTTGTGCTGCCGCAGGCAAATTGAGACTTGCAAGCAAAACCAGCACTAATATATTATTCTTGTTCATTTTTAATTTTTCTTTATTATAAAGAACTATAAATCACATAAACTCTTTAATCTAAACCCATAATAGGCAATTATTACCAACCTGGATTCTGAACCATATACCCTTTATTTATTTCTGTCTGAGGGAAAGGCATGAGATACCACTTCACATCATATCCGTTCCACCAATCACGGGCACCGGTTGTAATGTCGGCTCTTTCAAAATCAAAATAAGAAGGCTCATAATAAGACGCAGTACCTTTCTTAGAACCTTTTCTGTCACCATTATACCATTGATTTTCACTACGTTCCCATTTTTCTGAGTTCTTCACTAAACGATATATCTTCAACATGTGAAGTTTTGAAGCAAAAACGTCAGCACACTTATAGCGGGTAAGATCCCAATAGCGCGAATTTTCGAAACCAAGTTCACAGGCTCGTTCACGCAAAATCTCTTTAATGAGATTTTCCTTATTTGATGTAAGATTTTCCTTTGGATTGCAAGCTGCCAGTCCTCCAAGTCCTACACGGCTGCGTATGGCATCAACATATTCCAACGCCTTGCCGTTATTATCATCAGCCTGCACCAAAGCCTCAGCATAAGTGAGATAAAGATCAGAGAGGCGCAAATATGCCCACTGATAAGACTGACGCAGATAAGCTGACATGCCATTATCTACAATATACTTATTATGGCAATAACTTGTGCCATAAACACCACCCTGCGTCTTTGGACCTGTTCCGGCAGTCGTACCACCTATCCACATTTCATAGTTCTGACCACTCATCTTGCCATTGGATATACTGGCACCATATAAATCTCCATTAACCTGAACAGTTTCATAAAGACGTGGGTCACGAGTATAAGTTCTATTTTGCAACATTTGCTGACTGGCAACAGTATCACCTTTTATAAACATGTGTTGCAAACTCTTGGCAGAAGAAGGCCTCATAGCCTCAGACTCTTTCCAATCAAATGGTGTACCATCAGCCCAAGGGAACATCTCAACATATTCCTGAGTGGCATTATATCCTTCACGTTCTCCACGGCACTGTAACTGCCAGTAATTTCTAGAATCCTTACTGTTCATTGTTCGTGTAGAGAGAAGGATTTCCTTACTGGAACGGTCAAAGTATGCCTGACGATAAGCATAACGATAGGCATCTTGAGTCTTAGCTTTTGGCTGAACAAGCTCATACCCTCCATTAGTTGACAGAGAACTAAAGAATTCATCACACGCCTTACGACAACGTACCCAACGTTCTTTACTGTAATTGCCATACCACACCAAAGTATCGGCAGCCATTGTATATTTGCCACTATAATAAGGCTGGTCTGAATTGAAAATAGGTGATGCGGCAAACTGAAGCACCTTACATTTTAATGCCATGGCAGCAGCCTTAGTCCAACGTCCACCATTAGTTGAAAGTTCATCATCAGAATACTGCCATGGAAGAGTCGACGTGGCAATGGCAGCATCAAGCTGTTTGACAATGAAATTTACCGTTGTCTCTACAGAAGAACGTTTAATTGCAGAAATATCTTCGTTTACACCAATATTATGATCCACGACAGGCAGTCCGCCGTATGCTCTGAACATATTGTAATATGCAGCAGCAATCAGACATTTTGCTTCAGCTTTCCTACGAGTCTTCTCATCTGAGGTCATATCAGGCACACGGTCTACATTCTCAATGAAATTCCATGCATTGTGTATGGTTTCCCATGAATTGTTTTTATCATAACTGTATATATTTGCAGTGGAATTGGCAGTAAGAGAACCACTATAGACACTTCCGAAAATGGCAGACTTTGCAAACATCAATTGCCAACAGTCAGAAGCAGCCTCACTGTTACCTGTCCAATAGCTCATATTACCTGAAGCCCACTGTGGACCAGAAGCATTACTTCCACTGAAATAAGGAGTGCCATAATACTGCAATGCATATATACCCGTCAGAAACTGATTGGCATATTCAGCCGAATTGAATACAGTATCGGAAGTCACTGTACCACCCGGAGCTTTCTCAAGAAACGAGTCTCCGAATTTTATTTGGTCGGTGCACGAACTTATACCCACGACAAATACCATGGTCATAAAAACACCGAAGAATGATTTATTATGTAGTTTCATAATTATTTATATCTTAATTTTTTTGATTAGAATCCAATCTTCAAAGATATTGTGTAAGTTCTCTGTAAAGGATACGTAGGACTTGAACTTGCTTTTACCTCAGGGTCACCCCACAGATAAGGAGTAAAAGTAAGCAGGTTATATCCACTTAAAGATACCTGCATATTTTTCATACCAATAAGTTTCATGAATGGGAAATTGCAATCGTATGCAATCTGCAATGTCTTCAAGCGCAAATATTTTGCATCTTGGTCATAAAGTGTTGAAGCCGCATAGTTGTTATTGGCATTCGACCATGTTGCACGTGGATATTTGGCATCAGGATTCGTTTCACTCCAGGTATTGTCAACCAGATATTGAAGAAGTCCGCCTTCTTTTGTACTGGATGCGCTCACAAACGGCTGACGGAATACATCGTCTATAAGACGGCTCACATTCCAAGCTGCAGTCCACTGCATATTCATAGAAATATTCTTCCACTTAAAACCAAAATTCAAACCTGCCATATATTCAGGATCATCTGTATAACCGAGTTCACGGCTCATATCATTGGCATCAATCTTTCCATCTTTGTCAAGATCCACATAAACAGCATCACCATATTTTAAATTGTCACCGGCAATCTGAGTAGGAAACGGCTCTCCATATTGTTTCTCATAGTCAGCAGCTGTATTCTTATTATAGAACCCATAGAACTTATATAGAGAACGGGAACCCAAACGATGTCCCTTAGATGCCATATAAGCATTCTTTGTTGGAGCTTCCCTACGGTCAACCACATTATTCTGGTTATAAGATATATTGCCCTCTACCCAATAGCGTACTTTACTGCCAATCTTATCATTCCACTTAAGAGACAATTCCCAACCGTGACTGTTCACAATACCGGCATTGATACTTGGCAATGTATATCCCAGAAGCGAAGGAGCAGTCTCATCAACGAGCAATATATCTGTACGATGCTCATAATAGTAATCGAATGAAGAGCGTAAACGGTCATCGAGGAAATACATATCGAAACCGTAGTCCTGCTTGTAGGCATGCTCCCATGTCACGTCAGGATTATTGCGTAAAGCCTCGTATGCACCCATCCAAACAGACTGGGAGGTATTGGAATTACCGAAACTATAACCATAATAGCCACGGCTCATAACCCCATTGGAATTAATTCCATAAGGATCATCAGTATACATGAAACGGCTGCCGTTGATTTTATCATTGCCAACAAGACCATAACTAGCACGTAACTTAAGGAAACTTATGTATTTCTTAACAGGTTTCCAAAAAGACTCGTCACTAACCACCCAACCTGCAGATACAGCAGGGAAAGTACCGTAACGCTTGCCAGGAGCAAAGTTTTCAGAACCATTGTAACCGACATTAAATTCCAGCATATAACGGTTGGCATAATCGTATGTGATACGACCTACAAGCCCAACATAACCGGAAGGTATATCACTGTATGTTGAAGGATAATAAGTTTTACTCTGGTTATAAAGCAACAATGCTCCAATAGTATGTCTGCCAAACATACGGTTATAATTAAGAGATGTTTCGAAATACCAATTACGAGCCTTACCATAAGACTCCGAATAAGAGAGAGGTCCCTCATCTCCGGCTTTCTTGTAACCGATAGTTCCGTCATTCATCAGCACCGGAGTATATGTGGCTTTATAAGCCATGGCATTCTTATATGTATAATAAGTACTGTTGTAAGAACCTTTGATTTTAAACGACAAACCTTTTGTTATCATATCAAGTTTCTGGTTCAACTGCAAATCAAGCTGAGTCTTGTTGATATTGGTCTGCATGAAACCACCCGGAACTACTGCATTACCGAAATAAGTGATACCACTACCACCAACAAAAGGTAAAGCTAAATCTGTATAATCTGTAGCTGTGGTGACATATTTGCCGTCTATAATACCAGGACTGGAAAAAGGAGTGGCTTGATAAAGAGCCTTTACCATTCCAGAAGAACCCTGACCTGTATACGGTTTATCAGAACTGCTCACCATACCTGCCACATTAAACGAAATCGTAGTAGTCTTAGTGGCATCGAGGTCAAGGTTGGCACGATAATTAAAACGGTTATACTGATAGCCAAAATGATAATTTTGCCCAAACTCCTTGAACAGGCCTCCTTGTGTATAATAGCCTGCATTGATGAAATATCTCACGGACTTTGTTCCGCCACTGATATTCAAATTATGCTTTGTCTGCATTGTAGACTTTTTCATTATATATTCGTCCCACTTTATACTTGGGAAACGAATAGGATCACTGCCATCCTTGAATTTTTGTATCACTTCATCAGAAAAAGCATGAGCCATACCGTCATTATCACACATCTGATTATAATACATGGCGTAATCATAACTGCTGGCCTGATCCACCATCTTGGTAGGAGTGAGAATGGAAAAAGAGGTACTTACATCAACTTTTGCCTTGCCTTCCTTACCTCTTTTAGTTGTAATCAGGACAACGCCATTGGCACCACGCACACCAAAAACAGCTGTTGCAGAAGCATCTTTCAGCACGGTGATACTTTCAATTTCCTCTGGGTCTACATCATTCATCGAACGCTCCACCCCGTCTACTTGAACCAGCGGAGCGGAATTGTTAAATGTGGCCTGACCACGGACAAACACACTGGCTGCATCAGAACCCGGTTCACCGGAATACTGCACTGTAGTGACACCTGACAACTGACCGGCTAGAATGTTGTTTACAGAACTTACAGGAGTGTGAATCAAGTCTTCACCTTTCACACTTGATATGGCACCGGTGACTGTAACCTTCTTCTGAACACCATAAGCAACAACTTCCACTCCCTTCAGCGTAGTTGCATTTTCCTTAAGCGTAACCTTCATCCCGTTTTTTGCAATCACGATAATCGGGTCATATCCGACATAAGAAATTTTAAGTTTTTTACCGGGGGCAACTTTAAGCGTGAAATTTCCGTCAAAATCTGTTATTGCTCCATTTGTAGTGGGACCATCTGCAACCACTACGGTTGCTCCAATTACAGTTTCACCTTTTTCATCGACAACGGTTCCGCGAATCATATTTTGTCCCACTTGTTGAGTAAAGGCAAAAACATGCTGCACACCAATTGTCGGATCAAAAGCAAATGCTGTAGTCAAAATAGCCACAGGCAAAACTGAACCTTTCAATAATTTAGTACCTTTCATGTAATTTTAATTTAGGCAATTAGTTCTTAAATTGATACGCTGCAAAATTAAAATTAGCACTTTAATTTTATGATACACTTTCGTTCGAAGATTTCAACTTTTGTACGAAACACTGGTAGAATAGCTATATTTAAGAATAAAATTATTCTAAATCCTACATAAAAAATCAAAAAGTTTTCTTCGTGTACAGAAAGAAACTCCTGACAATCTTTAAGATTGTCAGGAGTTTCTAATATACAAAACGTAAAATTCCTTATCAAAAAAGCTATCGACTTTTGACAGGAGAAAAAATCTTTTAAATTATTTTTTTACACTGGCACTTTCTACAAATCCAGACAGACGATCTATCAGTTCCTGTATTTTCGACAAGCCGGAAGCTATAATGCCTGTTGTATCAAATTCAATCGCACTATAACTGGAATTATCATTCAACGTGAAATATGGCATTATCTTCCAAACGGAATTAGTTGCATCATAGCAAGGCAGAGAAGATATCTTATAAATAAAATAGTTATTATTTGGATTTGAAGTCGTTATCTCTCTACATTCATTTACAGCATTGCAATAAGATTTAACGAATTTTTCTGAACCGGTCTTATATCCGGCAGTCTTTATTTCCTTGAATTTTTTCTGCAATAATGCTGTATTTTCTGTCTGTAAAATTTTTACATTATTTAAAATTTCAATATTCATAACACTCTTGTCCATAGATGTCGGATATCTGGTATTGTCAACAAGGCCATTAACGATATTTTCACCGCTTTTTCTAACATCAATACTAACCAAGCATGTTCCTTCTTTACTTAGACTAATCTGACTTAATATGGCATTGTCACTGATAGTACTATATGTCGTAATGCTATAAGGAACACTCTCTATATTGGCAATATCATCATATCCTAATCCGTAGTCTGTATTTGTACGAAACCTTAAAGAACTACATCCGTCCAAAACACTGCAATAAATTCTGCTCTTAAAATAGATTTTAGATTTACCTCCAGAAATACATAATTCTATCATAGCCGGTATCGTATCTCTGGTAATATTACCATTTGCGTCTTTTATTTTAAAAACATTAGTCCAACCTGTTTCATCTTTTTCTTCCCAAGAAAAACTTACTTTCATATCTTCATTATACTCATCCTTAAAAGACAGAACTATCAAATTATTGGCATTTTCTTTCTTAATCCAAGTCTTTGTTTTTATGTCTGTTGCATAAGAACCACCAATTGTTTTAAACTTATCAAGAATACCAGACAGACCAGACATATCACCTCCTACCATCTTAGAAATATTGTTTACTATATTACAGAATGGCTTTTCCCCGGTTTCGGTCTTATAAAATAAATATGTATCATTGAAATAACGACATGCGGCAATTAATGGAAAAATGTCAAGCGTGTCTATATTAGAGGACGAGAACAATTTGTTATTGACATTGGCCATATAGTCCTGAGCCTCACTCTTGGTATAGGCGTTATCAAACTTATGATTCTGATATGATATAGTATTATTATTGTCATCATCACTGCAAGAAGCCATTATTGCCAGAGACACGCTGATAATCCCTAAGCAAAATATTTTTCTAATTATATTCATGATTATTATTTTTTAAATATTAAAACGTTCATAAATTTAACACATTTAGAAACTACATTATTTAGCTCCATTAAATAATTCTGTCAAACGACTGAATAGTTCCTGTATCTTTGTAATACCGGAGCCAACAATACCTGTCGTATCAAACTCAACAGCACTATAAGTAGAGTTATCATTAAGAGTATAATATGGCATTGTTACCCAAATAGAATTTTTAGTATCATAATAAGGTTGAGAAGAAACTTTGAAAATAAAAATATTATCCACAGGATTTGACACAACAGTTTCTCCAGTTTCAGCCACAGCATTGCAATAAGCCTTTATGAATTCTTCCGAATGAATTTTGTATCCGGCGTTTTTGATACTATTAAGTTTTTCCTGTAACAATGATGACTTTTCTTTTTTAGTCAAAAAAAGCTTATCCATTATATTCATTATCATATAACTTTCGTCTAATTTCTGCGGATATTTTTCACTATCAGAAATAGAACTGATAAAATTTTCTCCTTTCACATCTTTACTAGCATCTATCAACTGATATCCATTCTTACATAATGTCATTACACTTTTCACAGAATTATCAAAAACCTGGCTATAAGTTCTTATCCTATAAGAATTATTACTATCTACTATATCATTAGCATGGCAATAAGAGTTTGTTTCGAATTCCAGAGATCGGAGACCGACCACACTGCATCTTATGTTGCTGAAATAGCTTATTTCATTATTGCCACCTTTTATTGTGAGCTTCAAGTTAGACGGTATCGTGTCTTTTATGACATTTCCCAAACCGTCTTTCAACTGAATTATATCTGTGCTATCAGGATTCCATGTTAAACGTACATTCACATCTACACCATATTGGTCATTAAAATCCAAGACTATACCATTTTTATAGTTTGAACTTCTTTTCCATGTAGCGGTTGAAGTATCTGCTACATACTTGCCACTAACTGCAGCAAATTTATCAAGTATGCCCGGAAGTCCAGACATATCTCCGCCCATCATTACGGTGATGTTGCTTACAATATTAGCAAAAGGAGTTTCACCTGCTTCATTTTTATATGAAAGATAAGTGTCATTGAAATAACGACATAAATTAATAAACGGAATAAAATCTGCCGTATCAATTTTCTCACTTGAAAACAGTTCGCCAGTTACTGACGCTGTGTATGCCTGTGCGTCTTTTAAAGAATATGCTCCGGCATATTCTTGTTCCTGATACACTATGGCGTTGTCATCATCACTGCAAGATGTGATTAACATCATGGATATTCCTATTATACCACAGAGAAAAATTCTTTTTATTATTTCCATACTGATTAATGTTTAAAGTGTCTTATTTAAAAGTAACCGTATATAGTTTTCTGATATTTATTATACTGCAAATATAACAAAAAAAAAAGTTTAAACAAAGAATGAAATAAAGGAAAAATTAACCTAATATGTTCAAAAACATATTATCAGACAAAAACAAAATTATATAAACGTTAGCATCTATGGCTCTGAAATTATAATTACATGGCAACGATAATAGCGTTATTGCAAAAATAAGAGCATTTTTTTAGCAAAAACAGATGAAACGATAAACTTTTTTTGCTAAAAAAACATGAAAAATGGACATTTAAAGCGTTTTTGGGGCTTAATCTGTCAATCTGTTATAGCATCTGTTATACGCAGAACGCCTATAAACACTGGCGGCTTGAGAGTTTTATAACAGATTGACAGATTATTTTTAAAAAAAAGATAGATATAGTTTTTTAAGCAACATATCGTTTAATATTATACCTTTGCAAGCCATTACATGCTACTTTGCAAGTCATTACATGCTACTTTGCAAGTCATTATATGCTACTTTACAAGCCATTATGTGCTACTTTGCAAGCCATTTGACTATGCCTGAAAATGGTATACAAAATTATTACTATGTTACTAATTCACTTTACAAAATTTTAAACCTCTTCCGGATAT
>CAYSSU010000015.1:0-64657 GCA_964433895.1 uncultured Prevotella sp. | reverse complement strand
TCCATTACACTCTTTTTTGTTAAAAGCGTGTATACTTTTTCTGTACTAAGTCAATATAGCCTACTTTGTCTGCTGCACTAAGTCATGTAATTTCTAAATGACAACAACTTTCACCATAAAGACTAGAATATCAGTGTTTTATGATGAAAGAGAAACTAATAGTTTTTTTTATCCGGCAAATTACAAACATTTCACCTTATTTTCTTTCCAATATTCATCATTTTTTTTAATTTTGCACTCTGCATTATGATTATACTGATTACTATAATATGTTATTTCTGTGCCCTTATGCTGTTCAGTAAGGTCACATCAAGAAATGCCGGCAATGAAACATTCTATATGGCAGACCGCAAGTCACCTTGGTATATGGTGGCTTTCGGAATGGTCGGCGCATCTATATCCGGCATCACCTTCGTAAGTGTTCCGGGAATGGTTATAGCTACAAACATGACATACCTGCAAATGTGCATGGGATTCATTCTGGGATATATAATGGTGGCTTTCATACTGCTGCCGGTTTACTATAAATATCATTTAACGACTATCTATACTTACCTGTCACAAAGATTCGGCAAACGCTCTTACAAAACGGGGGCATCATTCTTTCTGTTGTCAAAGATGACGGGGGCCGCACTGCGTTTCTTCGTTGTGTGCATGCTGTTACAGCGATTTGTACTTGACGGAATCGGCATTCCGTTTTTCATAACGGTTCCGGTTATGGTGTTCCTTATATGGCTATACACCAGAAACGGAGGAGTGAAAACTCTGGTATGGACTGATTCTTTCCAGACATTATGTATGTTTACAGCCTTGTGTCTTATTATATACAAGGTGACAGAGGCATTGGGCATGAGCCCTGGTGAAACAGTAAAGGCTATTGCTAATAATGTTCACTCACAGATATTCGTTTTTGACGATGGAATGTCACGTCAAAACTTCTGGAAACAGTTTTTTAGCGGAGTATTCGTTGTGATTGTAATGACGGGACTGGACCAGGACATGATGCAGAAGAACCTGACTTGCAAGAGTTTGCGCGAAGCGCAAAAGGACATGTGCAGTTACGGAATAGCATTTGCGCCTGCAAATCTGTTGTTTCTATCACTGGGTGTACTTATCATGATGCTGGCACAAAAAGAAGGCGTTGCCATGCCTGATGCTCCGGATGACCTGTTGCCGATGTTTGCAGCAAGCGGAAAGCTGGGCAGTGCGGTAGTGGTATTCTTTACCATTGGTATTGTCGCAGCAAGTTTTTCAAGTGCAGACTCAGCACTTACCGCCCTAACCACAAGTTTCTGTGTGGACATCTGCAACCGTGCTAAAGATGAAAGACTGCGCAAAAATGTTCACATTGGAATGGCTGCCGTGTTCACTTTGTTTATAATATTATTCAAAATAGTAAATTCTACGAGCATCATAGATGCCGTTTACATTCTGTGCAGCTATACCTACGGTCCACTTCTGGGATTGTTTGCCTACGGACTGCTTACCAAACGAAGCATTAATGACAACTGGACTCCATGGATAGCCATATCCAGTCCTCTTCTGTGTTTTGGCATAGATACAATTACAACATGGACAATAGGTTATAAATTCGGCTATGAACTGCTGATGCTTAACGGACTGCTCACTTTCACCGGACTGTATCTTTCATCATTAAAACTCACAAAGAAATAATCAATATTATTTTTGTATAATTCAAATAGATTTGTTATCTTTGCAGTCGCACAAATCAAGAGGCCCCGTAGCTTAGCTGAATAGAGCGTCGGTTTCCGGTACCGAAGGTCATGGGTTTGAATCCCATCGGGGTCACTTATTAAATTATATCATAAAATAGAAATACTATTTTGGATATATAAATTCGCTAATCCAACAAAATTTTCTACATAATGCTTTGTAGGAAAAATATATAATTCTATACTTTACAAAAATATATGGATTCATTTCTTTCAAAATTCAAAGTAAATAGTACTACTAGTTCCATGAACACTGGGAAGGGCTATTTGCCCGTATTCTTCATGATAAACAAAGATGAAAAAGGAGCTTTTTTAGAAATTGTAAACGATAAGGGTGAATGCACAGAAGTAGACTACCATTCTTATAATGGCAGCAGTTTTAATGTACTTCGCAGTATCGACAATATCAGGCAGGAACAAATGCTGAAAATATCATGGGGCGAAGAAAACAACGGAATATATCTGACAGAACATCCATATCTTTTATATGAACTGATACATTGTGAAAACATTGTAGACTCAAATATGCACAGCATCGAATATTCTACAGACAGAGCCCAAGTGTGCTGCCTTTTAACTAAAAAAGACAAGGAAGTAACGTCCTCCTTCGTTCTTAACACTGACGAAATGCTTACAGATTTCTTTCTATTGTCTGATTCTTTTGCATTATCTAAAAACAAAATAATAGCAATTCAGGCAATAGGCGACAACTATGAACAGCTAAAAAATCTACAGGCTACATTTCCTGAAAATATGCTTGAGCACTATCTATCTGTGCTCTATTCGTATATTGAACATATTCAAGTGAAATACTATGACTACAATGTAGAAATATCAGAAGAGTATATAAAAACCATACCTACTATAATATTTGAAAAAATAGATACTGATAAAGCCCTTTATCTCAGGTTGGAACAGACTATTGCAGATGTAGATACCGATTTTCTTAACCGTTTCGACCTTATATGGTCTGCCTCACTTACAATTGAACATAAGATTATACTGAAACGAATAATCCGACAGCCTATTGAAGAAGAAGCATCCAAACTGCAAAAACTGATAAAGAAATATGCACCTGATAAGATATCAGCTAAAGAAATTTTTAATGACAATGGCTTCTTCATAATTCCACCGGATACTGCCGGCAACTTTCTACTCAAAGCCTTACCGTCATTATTGAACAACTATAGACTTATTGGAGCCGACAAACTACGTGAATACAAAGTTATTCCATCTATACCTAAACTCAACATAAATCTTTCTTCGGGCATAGATTTTTTGGAAGGTACGGCCTCTCTGGATATTGAAGGACAGCAGTTTTCGCTTAAAGACATACTAATGCAATATGACAAACATAAGTACGTTGTTTTGAGCGATGGCAACCGCGCCATTGTGGACGAGAAATATATACATAAGCTGAAACGTATATTCACGAATTCAAAAGACAAGAAAAAAGTAAAGGTTTCTTTTTTCGATTTGCCTGAAATAGAAGACATGATAGGCCAAAGAATGCAGGGAGAAACTTTTGAAAAACACCGTAAAGTATATCAGGGATTCAACAAACTGGCAAAGCAGAAAATCAAACTACCGAATGTTAATGCCAAATTACGGTCGTATCAGACAGAAGGCGTGAAATGGATAAAATATCTCTATGACAACAATCTCGGAGGATGCCTTGCTGACGACATGGGACTGGGTAAAACAATACAGACCATATCAATGCTGACACTTATTTATCCAAAGACCAAAACTCCGTCGCTACTTATAATGCCACGCAGTTTGCTGTTTAACTGGCAGGCAGAACTTAAACGCTTTGCTCCACAACTGTCATTCTATATTTATTATGGAACAGAAAGGTCTATGGATGATGCAAAAAAATCATCACTTATTCTCACAACATACGCATTAGTACGCAATGACATAGAAAATTTCAGCAAAGAAAAATTCAATTATGTGATATTGGATGAATCGCAGAATATTAAAAATATATCTTCACAAACCACACAGGCCATATTATTGCTGCAGGCAAAACATAGACTGGCTTTAAGCGGTACACCTATAGAAAACAACCTTACAGAACTATATTCTCTGTACAGATTTCTTAACCCGGCTATGTTTGGTTCTTTAGAAGACTTCAACAAACGTTATACTAATCCTATACAAAAGGACAACGACAACGATACCCTTATCAGCCTTCGCCACAAAATATATCCATTTATGCTAAGACGACTGAAAAAAGACGTTTTAGCAGAACTACCAGACCGCATAGACCAGACTTTGGATGTGGAAATGAGCACCGAACAATTCCGTTTCTATGAACATAGAAGAAAATATTACTATAATGAGATACATCAGAGCATAGCACAAGAAGGAATAAAAAAGAGTCAATTCATGATGTTTCAGGCTCTGAACGAACTAAGAAGAATAGCTTCTGTACCAGAAAGTCTCACTGACGGAAACATACAGTCACCAAAACTGGAACAACTGAGCGAATCACTTACTGAGGCCGTAAGCAATGGACACAAAGTTGTGGTTTTCTTTAACTATATCGCAGGTATAGAACTTATGAGTGAACGACTTGACAATATAGGCATAGACTATGCCTGCATGACCGGCTCTACCACAGACCGCAAAAGCATCGTGGAAAGATTTCAAAAGGATTCTTCATGCATGGTATTACTGATGACTTTAAAGACCGGTGGTGTAGGACTTAATCTTACAGCTGCCGATACCGTATATATATTTGAACCTTGGTGGAACAAAGCTGCTGAAGAACAAGCCATAAACCGTCTGCATCGTTTCGGACAAAAAGCAAAAGTGCTAAGTTACTCACTGATAATGCAAAACTCCATAGAAGAGAAGATACATCAACTGCAAGAGCAAAAAAGTGCACTTTTCAATGGACTTATAGGAAGTGACAGTTCGTCATCAAAGCAACTCACAGAAGAGGATATTAATTACATATTGGGATAAAATTATGAAAGATTTATTTGAAAATCAAATCAAAAATACAGATAGACCTACACTTGAACTATTTGAAGGACCGAAAAGCGTCATTGAAAAACTTAAAAATAAGTTAGTTGCATCTACAACAAATGAAGAAGTTAAACAATATGCCAAACTTTTCTCTGATTTCTTTGAGAATTATAATGTAAAGGTTTATGACACAAATGGGGAACTTGTTTCCGGAAGTGTAATAAACATGTATAGCACACAAAAGCATAAATTAAAAGGCAACCATTGCATTTACCTGGCAAATATTATAAGTGACACACGTAATTTCGATACATACTTTAGCAAGTCCTCTCATATACTGCAAGCAGCCTATCGAAAATGCGCTATCCAACAGTATGTAGACGTAATCAAATTGGAAAAAGAATTCAATGAGAAAGCTACAAATACTTATACTCAATATTATTATAGTACACGCCAAACAAATAAAGACTTCGCACTTTTCACACTTATAAACGCCAGTACGCATAACTACATTAGAGACTACTACCGTGATTTAAACTCATATCTGACAATGAATGAGGTGCTTCTTTCATTTATAATTAGATACTTTCAACATGAACACATTATTCTCCCTTTAAAAAATTTACCTGAAAAAGAAGACTATACTACTATAATTAAGTTTAATGGGGAACTTGACATATTACGCGAAACATTAATATTGTCAACTTGCTATCAGCAAGGAAAATACGAATTTGGCGAAAAGAAGATGCCGGCAACTATGCTGAAGAAAATACGTAATATAATATCTCCAAAGGAATTTCCTATAAATGGGGATGAGGAAGCATCTCTGCGTTCTTCATTATTGATACCTTTCTTTATGAAATTTTGTCAGCATCTGGATTTTAAAAAAAGGAATAAGCCCGAAAATATAATAAAAGGACTCCACAATAATATGTTTTTTAGCCAACCCTTTATTTTAAGTACATTATTACCTCATATCAAAGGCTTCAAGTTGCATTTTTTACATTATGCCTATACTGACTCTTTTATTTCATACATATCAGAAACTCTATACATGAATTCAGACTATTGGATGTCTATATCTGATTTTATATCAGAAACTAAAATATCAATAGATAAGAAAACTAAGTTCAAACACATTTTTACCTTAGAGGATTTTGAGAATATGACATTACATAACACAATATGTGACAAAGACATTTATCTTGATGACATATATAGTATGATAGACAATACTTTCATCAAAGGGTATCTTATGCTAATGGCTTCATTCGGATTGGTAGAAATCGGATTTGGCGCACCTGACGGTACAGAATATTCTTGCTACAAAAGATTGCGATATGTAAAGATTACTTCTTTAGGCAAATATGTATTGGGATACACAGATGAATACACATCGCCCATGATTGAAAATGATAAAGCATATTTTGAACTAGATTCTAGCCAGTTACTGATTCGTTCAATAGGCAAAGATAATCCGTATGAGATGATGCTTAACGACATTGCCAATCCTATCGGTTGTCACCGTTGGCGAATTAGTCCTGCAACATTTCTACAGAACTGCGAATACATCGATGATGTGAAATCCAAAATAGACTTTTTTAAACAATACATAGGAAAAGATATGCCTAAAAACTGGGAAACATTTATCAGTTCTATGAACAACTGTGAACCTCAAATCAAAAATTTAGATACATTCAATTACACTTTATTGCAATTGCCATCCAAAGACAGAAATCTTCTGCAAATTATATCCACAGATGACATTATACGCAAATATGTGATAAGGGCTGAAAATTATATTATATTTATTGAAAATGCAAACTTCAATAAAGTCAAAAAACAACTAAAAAAATACGGATATCTGATATAATTCTCATTTTATTACCCTTAAAATAAGAATTTGAGGCAAATAATATATAAAAAAATCACTACTTTTGCCTATTCTATCATTTAACACTTACATAAAAAATGAAACATAGAAATCTAACATTATTAACGTTAATGCTGCTTATGACTTTGCCAATAGTGGCAAAAAAAGAAAAAAAGCAGACCAATGACCGTGCTTACTGGTGTTCTATTGCCTATAAAATGGCACAACCTGTATTGGAAAACATGAGCAAAGGTGAACTTCAGAAAAATATGAAGACGGAGTTCAGTCCAAGCTTCGATAACCGCAACCATAAAGTTGTATATATGGAAACTTTCGGACGTCTTATGGCAGGAATAGCACCATGGCTGTCTCTGCCTGATGACAACACTGCAGAAGGCAAACAGAGACTGCAATTACGCCAATGGGCTTTAAGCAGTTACAAAAATGCCGTAGACCCCACTTCACCTGATTATCTGTGTTGGGGCATATCCGGACAGAATCTTGTGGATGCAGCTTATATTGCCGAGAGTTTTCTCAGGGCATACGATAAACTGTGGATGCCGCTTGATGAAACTACCAAACAGAGATATATCACGGAGTTTACCAAACTCCGCAAGATAGACCCACCTTACACTAACTGGTTTTTATTTTCTTCTACAATAGAAAGTTTTATGGCAAAGGCAGGAGTTCAATGCGATGAGTTCCGCGTAAACACAGCCATACGCAAAGTAGAAGAATGGTATATCGGTGACGGTTGGTATGCTGACGGTCCCACTTTTGCATTCGATTATTACAGCAGTTATGTTTTCCATCCAATGTATCTGGAAACGTTGCAGGCTATGACTGATGCCAAAGCCAATACACGTATAGACTATAAAAAGTATTATGACAGGGAACTGAAACGTGCTCAGAAATACTCTATTATCCTTGAGCGTTTCATCTCTCCAGAAGGAACATTCCCGGTAATCGGACGTTCAACGCCTTACAGACTGGCAGCCATGCAACCGTTGGCTCTTATAGCATGGTATCAGAAACTACCTGCTGACTTAACCAATGGTCAGGTTCGTGCAGCTCTTACCAAAGTAATGCACCGTATGTTTGACGTTCAGAACAATTTCAATGACAAGGGTTATCTCACCATAGGGTTCTGTGGTCATCAGCCGGAAACAGCCGACTGGTACACCAATAACGGTTCTCTTTATATGACATCACTGGCATTTATGCCTCTCGGATTACCTGCCAACTCTCCTTTCTGGACCGACGCACCACAACCATGGACTCAAGTAAAAGCATGGGGAGGACAGGCCTTTCCCAAAGACCACCGTTGGGGAGATGACATACAAACTAAAGATAAATGGTAAAAAGAACCATTATAAATAACTGATTAATCTTTTTGATAATGAAAAAAATTATTCTGATAGCATTATGTCTGTTGGCGATATCTGACATTCATGCAAAAAAATGGACTAAATCCCAAGTAATTGCTATTATAAATAATGTGAACACTTACTGGCAACAACATAACAAAGCTGAAGTACGGTCTTTTTGGGACAATGCTGCATATCATACAGGCAACATGGAAGCTTACTTCTTGACAAAGAATGAAAGTTACCGGCAATATTCTGAACAATGGGCTGAATACAACCATTGGCAGGGGGCTACAGAGAAAGACACTGCCAAATGGCAATACAGACATTATGGCGAAGACCAACAGCACGTGCTGTTCGGTGACTGGCAAATATGTTTTCAGACATATATTGACCTTTATAATCTGGCACCGGCAGAGGATAAGATTGCACGCGCCAAAGAAGTTATGCGGTATGAAGCATATTCTGAAGCCAATGACTATTGGTGGTGGGCAGATGCATTATATATGGTGATGCCGGTAATGACCAAAATGTATAAACTGACAGGCGACACCAATTATCTGGATAAGCTATATGAAAACATACTCTATTCTGACAGTATCATGTTGGACAAAGAAACAGGATTATATTTTCGTGACGGAAAATACATCTATCCCATGCACAAGACTTCTTCCGGCAAAAAAGATTTCTGGGCACGAGGCGACGGATGGGTACTGGCAGGTCTTGCCAAAGTGTTGCAGGACATGCCAGAAAGTTATCAGCACCATAGGTTCTTTGTAGACAAATACGTACATTTGGCAAAAGCCGTATCAAGACTTCAACAGAAAGACGGTTACTGGACACGTTCAATGATGGACCCACAGCAGGCACCAGGACCGGAGACCAGCGGAACGGCTTTCTTCACATACGGAATATTATGGGGCATTAATAATGGCATATTGTCAAAGAAAGAATATAAAGCAACAATAGACAGAGCATGGAAATATCTTACGGAAACCGCACTGCAAAAAGACGGTAAAGTGGGATACGTACAGCCTATTGGAGAAAAAGCTATTCCCGGACAAGTAGTAAACGCAAACTCTCAAGCCAACTTTGGCGTAGGAGCCTTTCTGTTAGCAGCCTGCGAATACGCAAGATACATTGAGCAATAGTCTTTTGTAACTGCAAAAAACTATTTTGCCAAATTCCACTTATTAAAAGGTTAGATTATCAGAGTATAGAACTACTCTATACTCTTTTTTATAAAAAGAGAGAGACAACAAACGAAACATTAAATTCGCAAGTTGTCTCTCTCTAAATATTTTTTATACCGTTAACTCTTTCATTATAAAACAGTCACGGAATATATTACAGAATCAGTCTATAACAACAGTAGTCCAATTATGCTTATCCTCAACAGTACCATACTGAATACCACGAAGAGTATCAAAGAGCTTCTGGCTTATAGGTCCAGGTTTTTCACCAAAGTCATAACGCTTGCCGGTATCCAAATCATCTATATAAGATATAGGACTGATAACAGCTGCTGTACCACATGCTCCTGCCTCATCAAATGTATCAAGTTCATCTTCTGGAATTTGACGACGCTCCACCTTCAAACCCATATCTTCAGCAACCTGCATCAAACTCTTATTTGTGATACTAGGCAGAATGGAAGTACTCTTAGGAGTTACGTATGTATTATTTTTGATACCGAAGAAATTTGCAGCACCACACTCATCCATATATTTCTTTTCCTTAGCATCTAAATAGAACTCACAGGCATATCCCTTCTCATGAGCAATAGAATTGGCTTTCAGACTGGCAGCATAGTTACCACCAACTTTATAAATACCGGTACCCAGAGGAGCAGAACGGTCGTAATCACGAATGATAACGTATGGATTAGATGAGAAACCACCCTTGAAATAAGGTCCCACTGGAGTTACAAATATCAAGAAACAATATTCCTTTGAAGGATGAACACCCACCTGCGCACTCGTACCGATAAGCAAAGGACGAATGTAAAGGGTAGCACCACTCTCGTATGTAGGAATCCATTCTTGATTAAGGCGAACAACTTTCTTCACCATTTCTTCGAAAATTTCTGTCGGTAGTTCCGGCATCAAGATACCACGGCATGTGCTCTGCAGACGAGCCGCATTCTCATCCATACGGAAGACTCGCACCTTTCCATCCGGACAACGATAAGCCTTCAAACCCTCAAAAGCTTCCTGACCATAATGCAGACAGGTAGCAGCCATGTGCAACTTAAGGTACTCATCAGAGCTTACTTCTATTTCTCCCCACTTGCCGTCGCGATAATAGCAGCGAACATTGTAGTCGGTTTTACGATAACCGAATGTAAGATTTTTCCAATCCAAATCTTTCATAATCCTTATTGATTTTAATGTTCCACGTAATAATTTGGTACAAAATTAAACATTTTCCCTAATATTTGCAACTTTTGTACTAACTATTTTGCGAAAACGTTATTATTTATCCAGTATTTTCTTAATTTCTGCATCAGTCTTAGTCAATTTGTCCTTGCAGAGTTTGATTAACTCACGGGCACGTTTCAACTGTGATGCCATAGCATCTATGCCAAGTTCTTCTTTTTCCATCTTCTCAACTATAGACTCCAATTCCTTAACTGCAGTCTCATAATTTATTTCCTTATTTGCCATATTGTTTACATTTTGAAGGGTGGAACAACATTTCACACCCGCACTTAACTTATTTTACTTATCTAACAGTTATCTACCACCGAAATGACCGTACCATCAGCCAAGCGAGTTTCTATCTCATCTCCTTTGGACAATGCGCTGACATTTTTGACTATTCTGCCGTTTTTCAGCGTAATACTGTATCCACGGTCAAGAAGAATCTGTGGGTCTAATGACCGGCACCTCTGCTCCATCATCTCTATGGAATGACGGGCTGACATAAGACAACGCTCTACCAATGGCATTATGCTCTGCTGAAGTATTTCAATATGATGCCGCTCACCTGTCATACGCTGACTCACCGCAACAGCAATTCTGCCAGATATCAGCTCTTGCCTATGTCGCTCCCTTTCAAGACAATGACCGACAAGCGACAATATTTCATCTTCATATCCTGATACCTGTTCAAAGACTACCGACAGACTTTCTACAAGATAAGCAGCAGCAGCCGTAGGAGTCTTTACCCTTACACAAGACACCATATCCAAAACACATTCATCACGGTCGTGCCCTATACCGGTAATAACAGGCAACGGAAAATTAGCAACATTTTCAGCAAGGGTCAATGTGTCAAAACCACTCATGTCACTCGTTGCGCCACCGCCACGGATTATTACGACTACATCAAATTCATGCACTCTGGCATATATTTCATTCAAAGCTGATATGATACTGTTTTCCACCCCATCACCCTGCATAACAGCAGGAAAAAGACACGAATAGAATTTAAGTCCATAAGAATTATTCTCCAGTTGGTTACTGAAATCACCATATCCAGCAGCACTGGCACTTGAGATGACAGCCACACGCTGACAGAAAAGAGGAATACTCAGTTCACGCTGAAGATCAAACACTCCCTCAGACTTCAGTTGGCTGATTATCTCCTGGCGCTTTCGTGCCATATCACCCATAGTGTATTCAGGATTTATATCTGTAACTATCCACGAGAAGCCGTATGTTTCATGGAAATCAGCATATACCTTGAGCAACACCTTCATTCCGGCATGCAGTTGCTGTCCTGTAACACTCAGGAAATCAGGAGCAAGAGTCTGCCATCGGCTTTTCCAACATTTAGCAGAAGCCTTGGCTACAGGAGTTGCAGCAAACAAATCCTTCTGAACAAGTTCCATATACATGTGTCCCCTAACCTCACGCGCCTCAGAGAGTTCAGCCTCAACCCAGTATTCACCAGTCATACCAACCTGCAACACCGAGCGCACAAGATTATTGAGTTCGTATAGAGTAAGAGCCTTGTTCATTTTCTATAAGCTTTATAAAAATCAGGTACACCATATCCATAAACATTGTCAGGATGAGTATAGTTATTACCAGTTTTCAAGACAGTGTCTATAATCTGACGAGCCGTAAGTTCAGGACGTGCCTGCCACAGGCAAGCCACCAGTCCGGCTATTATAGGCGAAGAGAAAGAAGTACCCATGTCATTAACAATGGTGCCACGACCGGAAATGACAGTTGCCGGACTTCCGTATGCCATTAAATCAGGTTTTATACGTCCATCTGCAGTAGGACCTACAGAAGAAAAAGCAGCATTATGTCCATTTGGCGATATACTGCCCACTGTGATAATATTGGAAGCATCTGCAGGAAAATTGATTTTCTTCCAAGCTCCCATGCCGTCATTGCCTACACTGTTGACAAGAACTATACCTTTGCCAGCAAGCATACTTGCTGTACGGGAAATAAGAGCCGTCTTACCGTCTTGCTCAAAATATTTATGAGAAGTAGATTCATCATCAAAATCATGATATCCCAATGAGGAATTAATAACATCGGTACCTACAGAATCAGCAAATTCCACAGCTTCAGCCCAATAATCTTCCTCAGCAAGACTTTCCGTATAATAATCTTCACACCTTATTAGTAAATAAGATGCATCAGGAGCGGTACCTATATAAGTTCCGGGAGCATCAGTTGCCATTGCAGAAAGTACCATTGTGCCATGGTCAACTTCCTGAAAGATATTGTCACTAGCAGGAACTACGAAATCACGGATACCTGCCAATCTTATATTATGGAAAGCAGGGATACGGTCTACATTCATGAATCCGGCATCAAGCACAGCTATAATCTTACCTTTGCCTCTATATCCGGCATTATGAAGCCTAATACCATTAAGAGACTCTATCTGCGGCTGTGCAGCACCATAAGCACTGGCAGAAATAGTATCCCAGCGATTGAACTCCTTTTTATAACGGCTCCGTCCGCTACTCTCTATGGAGTCAGGAGCGGTAAACACTTTTGTGACTTTCTTCACAAAAGGCAGGTCAGCAAGCAAACGCTCACGCACTGAACGTTCAGCCTTTACAAGAACAGTATTGTTCCACTTACTCTTCCCTACTATCTCTACTCCACATTTGGCAATGCCTACAAGATAAGAAGGAGATATCGGCAAATCTGTAGAATCAAGAGACAGATGCTGGCGCACACGGCGGTCAATCGACCTTTGGGAAAGAAATTCCAAAGGACTGGACAGAGAATAAGACGACCCGTATTTATCAGCCAGTTGCACACGATACATACAGCATCTGCCACCGGGATAAGATATTTTCTGAGTTTCATATACTTTAGCAATGAAACCGGCAGGTATCAAAAGTAATATAAACAACAATATTTGCTTCATTGATATTTAATTCAGGTTTATGACCTACAAAAGTAATATAATATTTTGAAATAATGAAATAATAAAATATTTTTTGTAATTTTGCAGCATGGATAATAAACAAGCAACACTGGAACTTGGTACAAAACCAGTAGGCAAACTGCTGGCTCAGTATGCTTTGCCTGCAATAATAGCGATGACAGCCTCATCACTTTATAATATCGTTGACAGAATATTCATAGGTCAGGTTGTAGGACCTATGGCTATCAGCGGTCTGGCAATAACATTCCCTTTCATGAATCTAACTGCAGCTTTTGGCGCTGCAGTTGGTGTCGGTTCAAGCACAGCCATCAGCGTAAAACTCGGTCAGAAAGACTATAATACGGCAGAAAACATCTTAGGTAACAACGTTACACTTAACATTCTCATAGGCATTATTCTTGGTATTATATGTCTGTTGTTTCTGAATCCCATACTGAGATTTTTCGGAGCCAGCAACGATACATTGCCATACGCCAGTGAATATATGGAAGTAATTCTAGCCGGCAACGTGATAACCCACATGTACTTCGGCATGAATGCCGTGCTCCGTGCAGCCAGTAAGCCGCGCCACGCTATGTATGCCACAATGTTTACTGTGGTGATGAACATAATTCTTGATTCCGTTTTCATCTGGTGGTGGCACTGGGGAATATATGGAGCAGCGATTGCGACAGTGATATCTCAGATTCTGGCATTGATTTGGCAGTTGAAACTTTTTTGCAATAAGAAAGAACTGCTACATTTCAAAAAAGGGATATACAAGCTAAAATCCAATCTGGTAAAGAATATCGTCGGTGTGGGCATATCACCATTTCTAATGAACGTATGTGCATGCATCATTGTAATATTCATGAACAACCAATTGGTAAAATATGGTGGAGACCTCTCTGTAGGCTCCTATGGAATAGCTAACGGCATAGCAACAGTATTTGTAATGTTCATAATGGGCTTGAACCAAGGAATGCAGCCTATCGCCGGATACAACTATGGAGCCGAAAATTTCGACAGATTAAAGAAAGTTCTCAACATTGCTATCATCGCAGCCACGATAATTATGATAACAGGATGGGTAATAGGAATGTTTCTTCCATATTACTGTGCGAGGATGTTCACAAAGGACGAGGAACTGATAAGACTGTCAATAAATGCCATAAGAATAAACATGATGATGTTCCCTGTCATTGGATTTCAAATGGTTGTAACAAATTTCTTCCAATGCATAGGCAAAGTTAAAATCAGTATATTCCTATCTCTGTCAAGACAGTTGCTGGTTCTGCTGCCTCTTCTTGTCATAATGCCGCTAATATGGGGCATAGACGGTGTGTGGTATGCTCTTCCGGCTTCAGACTTCACGGCTTCGCTAATAGCAGCCGTGGTGATGACTATATATATAAAAAAGATAAGACATCAGATAGTATAATACCACTTTATATGATGAAAGACAATTTAATAATAAATGTAGGTAGACAGGTGGGCAGCGGCGGCAGAATAATAGCCCAAGCCCTTGCCAAAGAATTTAACTGTAAATTCTATGACCGGGAACTGCTAAACCTAGCTGCAAAGGAAAGCGGATTTTCAGAGAAATTCTTTGAACAGAATGATGAACGCAAAGGATTTTTCAAAGCCTTATTCCATTTCCACATGCCACTTCTGGGAGAAAACAATTTCTATGAGAATGACTTTTCACAAGAAAATCTATACAAGTTTCAAAGCGATGCTATCCGCAAGGCGGCTGAAGAAAGTAATTGCGTATTCGTGGGCAGAACAGCCGACTACGTGCTGCGTGACCGCAAGAACGTGGTAAACATTTTTGTCACGTCCAATATCGACCAACGTATACAGCGCATCTGCAAGCGTCATGATTTAGACCGTACTTGTGCCCGCAAATTCATTCACGACAAAGAGGAACGTCGTGCTTCATACTATAATTATTATACCGGGAAAAAATGGGGGCACTCTGAAAGTTACGATTTATGCATTGACTCCTCAATACTTGGCATTGATGAGACAACACAGTTTATTACTGAATTCATAAGAAAAAGAAAGCTATGAAGAACATTGGCATAATCAGTGACACCCACGCTTTCTGGGATGACAAATATGAGAAATACCTTGACGAATGTGACGAAATTTGGCATGCCGGAGACATCGGCAGCACAGAACTTGCTGACAGATTTGAAGCAATGAGACCTACTTTCCGTGCCGTATATGGCAACTGTGACGGATACGATTTACGGGCAAGGTATCCTGAGATTCTAAGATTCAAATGCGAGGACATTGATGTGATGATGAAACACATAGGAGGATATCCAGGACATTACGACCGGTCTATTTCCAAAAGTATATACGCATCTCCACCAAACCTATTCATAAGCGGACATTCACACATTCTGAAAGTGATGCCAGACAAAAGCCTTAATCTGCTGCACATAAATCCAGGAGCAGCAGGTCAAATGGGATGGCATAAGGAAAGAACCATTGTAAAACTTGTCATCGATGGCAATAAATTCACCGACTGTGAAGTTATTACATTAGGCAAACATCAAAACGTACTATGACATGAAATATGTGTATCTCTTCATAATAGTGAGCATCATCAATACTACCGTATGGATATTACTGAGTTGGCTGGGATTTCTGTTCAAATTCAGCACAGACACATTCACATGGCTCAGCGTGATAAAACAGGGTTGTCTGTTCGGCATAGCCATGGGAGCCGTACTTACATTTCTGGAAATAAAGAAAAAAAAGAATGAATGAAAGTTTCTAAAATAAAAATAGGAACCGACTTAAATTATATTACCCCTCAAAAAAAATGAAAAAGATTATGTTATTGGGCTCAGGAGAACTGGGCAAAGAACTTACAATCGCAGCCAAACGTGCCGGAGTGTACGTTATTGCCTGTGACAAGTATGACAACGCCCCTGCAATGCAGGTGGCTGATGAGCGTGAGGTGTTCTCAATGCTCGACGGTGACGCTCTCGAAGCTGCCGTAAAGAAGCATAATCCAGACATCATCGTTCCGGAAATCGAAGCCATCCGTACAGAGAGACTTTTCGACTTTGAGAAACAAGGTATCCAGGTTGTTCCTTCAGCACGTGCCGTAAACTACACAATGAACCGCCGTGCAATCCGTGATTTGGCTTCCAGAGAACTGGGACTGAGAACGGCAAAGTATTTCTATGCCAAGACTTTTGATGAGTTCAAGGCTGCCGCTGACGAAATTGGATTCCCATGCGTGGTAAAACCGCTGATGAGTTCCAGCGGTCACGGACAAAGCTATGTACATAACGATGATGAACTGAAAGAGGCTTTCCGCGAAGCTATGGAAGAAGGACGCGGTGATGTGAAAGAAGTTATAATCGAAGAATTCATTGACTTCGAAAGTGAATTCACCCTACTCACTGTTACCCAGAAAAATGCTCCTACCATATTCTGCCCTCCTATTGGACACGTGCAGAAGGGCGGCGACTACCGCGAAAGTTGGCAACCTTACCAAATAAGTGAAGAAGCCCTGAAAACTGCACAGCACATGGCTGATGAAGTGACCAAAGCTCTTACCGGATATGGTTTATGGGGAGTAGAATTCTTCCTCACCAAAAAAGGAGAAGTCATATTCTCTGAGCTGAGTCCTCGTCCTCACGACACCGGTATGGTAACATTAGGACACACTACAAATCTGAGTGAATTTGAACTTCACCTACGCGCTGTTCTTGGACTCCCAATAGCTGAAATAAAATTGGAACACTACGGTTGTTCTGCCGTTATCCTTTCTCCAAAGGAAAGCAATGAACCATTGGAATACAATCTCGTTGATGCACTGAAAGAGAAGAATACACGCCTACGCATTTTCGGTAAGCCGGTGGCTCATGTGGGACGACGCATGGGAGTAACACTGTGCTACGGTGAAATAGGAGCCAATCTTGACGAACTGCGCAACAAGGCAAAGCGACTTGCAAAGACTGTATTGGGTACAGACCCATATATGAAGAAATAAGAATGACTGAAATTGGTAAAATAATAACATTACCAAAAATAATAGACATCCGAGGCAATCTCACCGTGGCAGAGCAACTGAAAGACATTCCTTTTGAAATAAAAAGAGTGTATTGGACGTACGACGTGCCGGGGGGAGAAAGCCGCGGAGGTCATGCCCACAAAAGACTAAGGCAATTACTGATAGCCGTAAGTGGGTCTTTCACTGTTACTCTTGACAATGGCAATGAAAAACAGAAATATCTGCTTAATCACCCATGGCAGGGACTATTGATAGACACTATGATATGGCGTACTCTCGATGATTTTTCCTCTGGTGCGGTATGTCTGGTTCTGGCATCAGAATTATATGAAGAGAATGACTATATCTATGATTATCAAGAGTTCATTAAATGTTTGAAATAAGAAGATATACGCAAAATAAAGAAACTGAATGGAATGACTTTATCAGGAAATCCAGACAGGGCACATTTCTGTTCAATCGGCAGTATATGGATTATCATAGAGACAGATTCGAAGATTTTTCCATTATGGTATATCAGAAAAACAGACTTGTAGCTTTATTGCCCGCAAACATAAAGAACAGCACATTATACTCTCATCAAGGACTGACATACGGAGGCTTAATAAGTAGTAAAGACAATACCGCTGCCCTGACCTGTGACATTTTCAAATCAATAAATGCTTTTTTAAAAAAGCATAGTGTCAATACTGTAATATACAAGGCTATACCATGGATTTATCATTTATTGCCTTCTGAAGAAGATATCTATGCGTTGACAGATATATGCAAAGCCAGACTTATAGACAGAGACATTTCATCAACTATATTTTTGGACAACAGAATTAAATTTGCAGAATCAAGGAAATCTGGTATAAGAAAAGCCAAAAGAATGCAACTGACTGTTTGCAAGGATAATTCTTTAAAAGAATTCTGGATAATTCTTGACCATAATCTTTATAATAAATATAAAGTTCATCCCGTGCATACATTGGCAGAAATGGAACTAT
This sequence comes from uncultured Prevotella sp., assembly GCA_964433895.1. Classification (GTDB taxonomy): domain Bacteria; phylum Bacteroidota; class Bacteroidia; order Bacteroidales; family Bacteroidaceae; genus Prevotella. The sequence continues at coordinate 46,334 of CAYSSU010000015.1, read as the reverse complement.
TAAAATCCAGATTTCCAGAAAACATATATTTATATATCGTAAAAGACAAATCCGAAATTCTTGGAGGCACATTACTATATATAACCGGACAAGTCGTTCACACACAATACATTTCTGCATCAGAAAAGGGGAAAGCTTGTGGAGCTCTGGATTTATTATTTGACCATTTGATAAACAAGACTTACTGGAAACAGAAATATTTTGATTTCGGTAAATCTACGTCAGGAAACGACTGTACTTTAAACGAATCTCTGATTTTTCAAAAAGAGGGGTTCGGAGGGCGCGGAATATGCTACGATACATACAAATGGAATCTATGATAGAATATTTATCACTGAAAAGGGTCACAGCCATGCATCAGCGCGAAATACATGATGCCGTGAGCAGAGTCGTGGACAGCGGACGCTATCTGCAAGGGGAGGCTGTGGCTAAATTTGAAAAAGAATATGCCCTATATATCGGCAGTAAATACTGTATTGGCTGTGGCAACGGACTTGATGCTCTCACGCTGATATTCCGGGCTTATAAGGAGATGGGCAGACTGAAAGACGGTGACGAGGTTATCGTGCCAGCCAACACATATATAGCCTCAATACTCGCCATAAAAGAAAATAATCTGAAACCAGTATTGGTAGAGCCTTATTACTCTTCTCTGGAACTTGACGACTTTCTTATGGAACGAGCAATAAACAGCAAGACCAAAGCTGTATTGCTGGTTCACTTATATGGCAGATGCGCCATGAGCGAACCTATTGCCGATGCCTGCCGGAAGCACAATCTGTTGCTCATTGAAGACAATGCTCAGGCATGTGGATGCACATATTATGACCGCAAAACAGGAAGCATAGGAGATGCTGCTGCCCACAGTTTCTATCCCGGTAAGAATCTCGGTGCAATGGGTGACGGAGGTGCCGTAACCACTAACGACCGCAAACTGGCAGATACAGTAAAAACTTTGGGCAACTATGGCAGCAACCGCAAATATGAGTTTGAATACAAGGGAAAGAACAGTAGGCTTGATGAAATTCAAGCCGCAATATTAAGCGTGAAGTTGAAATATCTGGATAAGGAGAACAACAGAAGAAAGAAAATTGCAGGACAATACGTCAGCAGAATCAGCAACCCAAAAATATCAATGTCTTTCGACCCAGTTGCCGACAATGTATATCACATATTTCCGATTTTCTGCAAAAACCGTGACCAACTACAGCAATATTTAAAGAAAGAAGGCATCAGCACTATGATTCACTACCCCATTCCGCCGCACAGACAACAATGCTTCAAGGAATGGAAAAGCATGAAACTTCCAATAACGGAAAAGATACACCGCGAGGAACTGAGCATACCTCTGAACCAGACATTGACAGACAAGGAAATAGAAAAAATAATAAACACTTTAAACAGATTCTGATGAAGAAGAATATACCGACTGTTATAATGGCTGTATTGTCTCTAACTGCCTGTGACAGCATTTTTGACATACATCCGTATGACATGAATATAAATGGGGCCCATGACATCAACGCCACAAACATAGCCCTGATAGAAAAGACATGCAAGGACAAAGACACTATGCGCGTGGCTGTAATAAGTGACAGCCACGGATGGTACAGTGACACTAAAGATGAAGTGGCAAACATAAATGAAAAGGGTGACAGCATAGACTTCGTAATTCACTGTGGTGACCTTACCGATACAGGCACTACAACCGAGTATAAATGGATTCGCAATATTTTAGGCGAATTGCATAAACCATACGTTGCACTAATAGGCAACCATGATTTTCTTGGCACCGGAGACCAAGCTTACAACTACATATACGGAGATATGGATTTCAGTTTTATAGCCAATAGAGTTAAGTTTATATGCCTTAACACAAATGCTACAGAATATGATTATATAGCATCTGTGCCAAATTTCGATTTCATATATAAGGAGGGCATTGCCGACTCTACAGCTACAGACTTCGACCGTTCCATCGTATTTATGCATGCAGCTCCATACAGTGACCAATTTAACAACAACGTTGTGGTTGCTTTCGGTTTCTATATGGAAAACATCAGAGGAATAATGTTCTGTGTATATGGCCACGACCATGCAAACGGAGTAAGCACACCATATAATAATAATTTAAAATTTTACGGCATAGACTGTGCCGAGCACCGCAACTACGCCATTTTCACAATAACAAAAAACGGATATGAATACCAGAACATTACTTATTAATATATTTCTTTTCCTACTGTGCCATACATCAGCCTTCGCAAATGACACTCTTGGTAACGACACCATCTCAAAGACAGACTCCCTGAGATATCTAAACACAGAAGACATAACATACGACAACATATATACAGAACGGCAGAAAAGCAAAAAAGAAGACCGGAGAATTCACAGATATCGCAAATACTGGGGAGCACTTATACCTACACAATTCGTAGCACAAAACGCAGGTAACATGGGATTGTTTTCTATGGGTATAGGATGGGATTACGGACATCATCGACAGTGGGAAACGCACTTGCTGATTGGATTTATACCAAAATACAAAAGTTCCAGAAACAAAGTAACATTCACTCTCAAAGAAAACTATATTCCATGGAGCATATACTTAAATAAAGGTTGGTCATTTGAACCTCTGGAATGCGGATTATATTTCAACATTGTTTATGGACATGAATTTTGGAAAAGTCAACCAGATAGGTATCCAGACAAATACTATAACTTTCTGAGTACCAAATTTCGTATAAATATTTTTTGTGGAGAGAGAATTACGAAGGTTATCCCTGAAAACAAACGAAAATTCATAAAAAGCATCACCGGTTTTTACGAGATAAGTACTTGCGACCTCTATATACGTGCCATGTATACAGACCAGGCTATAAAACTATTTGACATACTTGGATTATCATTGGGCATAAAGCTGCAAATCCTCTAATATCTGCAATTACGGCCTCATAATTTTTAAATAAAGTATTTGCTAATAGAAATACAAAAAATCATATTCAATTTCTGCACTCGTTGTCTAAAGGCTTTGTACTGTGAATACATTGCATACATACTGCGAATACAAGGCATACATACTGCGAATACAAGGCATAGATACTCTTAATACATAGCCTTTGTACTGATTCTGAACTACATCAATAATAGAGTTTAAATAAGGAATCACAAAAGATTCTTGTAATATCATTGTGGATATGTAGTGTACGTGGCTCTACATTTAATAAGCTGAAAAAAGACAGAAACAACGATTTGAAGCTCAAAAACACCACCACTTTAGGGCGATATTTATCAAAACATGCAAATTTGAAGCAAAAATGCACCATAAATGACACTGAATATCTGGTAAAAGTTCTAAAAAATCAGTGTTTTTCACTGTTTTTGCCCATCTATCTGTCATCTGTCATAGTATCTGTCATAGTCCTGAACGCCTATAAACACTAGGGATGCGGGGCTATTTATGACAGATGACAGATTATTTCTAAAAAAAACTACAGATAGAGATTTATATGCACTTGCTCCAATCCACTTATTCTTTGTAAATTAGCCATTTGCCACTATTCACTCTACTGATATATTTGTGTATATGAAATAAAATTTTTATCTTTGCAGTTCAATAAGAAACAAAAAATACATGATAGTTTGTATAGCTGAGAAACCCAGCGTAGCCAAAGACATAGCAAGAATACTTGGAGCCAACAGTTCCAGAGACGGCTATATGGAAGGAAACGGATATCAGGTGACCTGGACATTCGGGCATCTGTGCGAGCTGAAAGAACCCAATGACTACAGCGAAAACTGGAAACACTGGAGTTTGGCTGCGCTGCCTATGATACCTGCAAGATTCGGAATAAAACTGATTCCTGACCAGGGCATAGAAAAACAATTCAAGACAATAGAAAAGCTATACTCTCAGGCAGATGAAATAATAAACTGCGGTGATGCCGGACAGGAAGGAGAACTGATTCAGAGATGGGTGATGCAGAAAGCGGGAGTAAAATGCCCTGTAAAAAGACTGTGGATATCATCCATGACCGATGAAGCAATAAAGCAGGGATTCAATGACCTTAAAGACCAGACTGACTATCAGTCTCTGTATCTTGCGGGACTAAGCCGCGCTATAGGTGACTGGCTGCTGGGAATGAACGCAACACGACTGTACACTTTGAAATATGGGCAGAACAGACAAGTGCTGAGCATAGGACGAGTACAGACACCGACTTTAGCTCTGATTGTAAACCGACAGAAAGAGATAGAAAACTTCAAGCCTGAGACTTATTGGGTTCTGGCTACCATTTATCGCGATACTCAGTTCACAGCCACCAAGGGCAAGTTTACAAGCAAGGAAGAGGGTGAACAAGCGTTTTCAACTATCGAAGGCAAACCATTTGAGGTTACCGGAGTTTCAAAGAAAAAAGGCACTGAAGCTCCTCCACATCTATACGACCTTACATCCTTACAGGTGGACTGTAACAAGAAATTCAGTTATTCTGCCGAGATGACACTGAACCTTATACAATCTCTGTATGAAAAAAAATTCACCACCTATCCGCGTGTAGACACCCAATACCTGAGTGATGACATATACCCAAAATGCCCACAGATTCTAAACGGAGTAAGTCAATGCCACATAAACGGACAGCCCAAGTATATGGAGTTGATAAAAGACCTTGCCGGAATAAGTCCGAAACTGCCCAAGAGTAAAAAAGTGTTTGATACCAGTAAGGTAACCGACCACCATGCAATCATCCCAACCGGAGTTCCGGTACGTGGACTGACAGACATGGAACAGAATGTGTTTGACCTTATTGCGACACGCTTTATATGTGTGTTCTATCCCGACTGCAAATTCTCTACAACCACGGTTATGGGAAAAGTGGAAGATGTGGAATTCAAGGTTACCGGTAAGGAAATTCTGGAACAGGGTTGGAGAGTTGTCTACAACAAGGAGGCTGCGTCTCAAGATGACGATGACGAAAAGAAAAACAATGAAGAACGCACTCTGCCTACATTCACAAAGGGAGAAAGCGGACCACACACTCCTGCTCTGACCGAAAAGCAGACCACGCCACCTAAATATTACACAGAGGCTACATTGCTGAGAGCAATGGAGACTGCCGGAAAATTTGTTGACGATGAAGAACTGAGAGCCGCACTAAAAGAAAATGGAATAGGACGTCCGTCAAGTCGTGCGGGAATAATAGAAACTTTATTCAAAAGAAAATATATACGTCGTGAACGCAAGAATCTGCTTGCCACGCCTACAGGCATAGAGTTGATTGACATGATTCACGAAAAACTGCTTACAAGTTGTGAACTCACAGGTATATGGGAAAAGAAACTACGCGACATTGAGCATAAGGAATACAACCCGTCACAGTTTATCATAGAGTTGAAAGATCAGATTACAAATATCGTAAACGATGTGCTGCGGGACAATTCAAACAGGAGAATAACCATCATCAGTGATGAAGACCTGAAGAAAAAAACTCCAAGAAAGCGTAAGACTGCACCCAAAAAGACAACTAAAGAATTACAGCCTGCCGATGACAGCATAATAGGTAAAACCTGTCCGCTATGCGGAAAGGGAACAATTATAAAAGGCAAGAATGCCTACGGTTGCAGTAATTGGAAAAACGGATGCAAATACCGACTTCCATTCAAGCAATAGAAAAGACCTTTCGGCGTTATAAAAAATATGCAAAGCAAATATTTGTCACTGATAATACTAGTTGCCGTACTGTTCACTTCATGTGGTGCAGAACGGAACATGAAGAAAGGTGAGGAGCATCTTGCTCTCGGCGAATATTATGACGCTGCCACTCAATTCAAAAAGGCTTATCAGCAGACTCCAGCCAAGGAACGGGAAAAGAGAGGACAACGGGCATTGAAAATGGCACGCTGCTACGCCAAAATAAACCAGACTACCAGAGCTTTACCGGGGTACAGAAATGCTCTGAGATACAATCAGGCAACGGCAAAAGACAGACTTGCGTATGCCCGCCTGCTGCTGAAAGACGGACAATACAAACTGGCAGAACAGGAGTTTATGATGCTGAAAGATTCCTTTCCCGACAATATTCTTGTAAAAAACGGTCTCATATCTGCCAGAACGGCTCCCAAAATGAAGAAAAACAATTCTTCTGTATCAACTTTCAATAGTACAATAGCAAATGACCAAGGCAAATATACTGTAAAAAGAGCAGATATCTTCAATTCCAGACGGGCAGACTATTCTCCTATGCTATATGGCGACAACTGTGAACAACTGTATTTCACATCTACACGCAACGAAGCAGAAGGAGACGAACTGAACGGCATAACAGGAACCAAGAGCGGAGACATCTTCTTTTCTGAAAAGAACGACTTAGGAAAATGGAGCAAACCAGAAACCGCTGGCGAAAATCTTAACACTGTATATGATGAAGGATGTGCAGCTTTCTCTGCCGACGGTAAAACCATGTATCTGACACAATGCGTAACAGACATTGCTTCTCCTCACTTTGCAAAGATAATGACATCAGCGAGAAGCGACGCAAACTGGAGCAAAATGAGCGAACTGAACATAAGTCGCGACACTCTTTCAAGTTATGCACATCCTGCAATATCTCCTGACGGAGAATGGCTTTATTTCACAAGCGACATGCCGGGAGGAAAAGGAGGATTGGACATCTGGCGCATACGCATCACTGCCAATGGACTTGGAGGAGCCGAAAACCTGGGCGAACCTATAAATACTCCTGGCAATGAAGAATTTCCAACATTCCGTCCCAACGGAGACCTTTATTTCTCCAGTGACGGTCACCCGGGTATGGGAGGATTAGACATATTCATAGCCAAAGCTGATATCACAGCACATAAATATACTTTATATCATCCAGGTTATCCACTGAATTCACAGGCTGATGATTTTGGAATGACATTTGACGGAGTACACAACCGCGGATATTTCTCGTCTAACAGAAATGATGTGCGGGGGTATGACCATATATACAGTTTTGAAAATCCGGAAATCACGCAGACCGTAAAGGGATGGGTGTATGAGACAGACGGATATGAGTTGCCGGAAGCCATTGTATATTTCGTAGGGGATGACGGAACAAATCTGAAACTCAACGTTAAAGGTGATGGCTCTTTCACCAAACAGATTACTCCGGGAGTGGATTATGTGATGCTTGCAACCTGCAAAGGTTTTTTAAACCACAAGGAAGAAATAAAAACCGGACCTTCTAAGAGTTCAGAAGAACACGTGTTGCAATTTCCACTAGCATCCATCACTGCACCTGTGTTGATAGACAATATTTTCTACGACCTAGACAAAGCCACCCTACGAACAGAATCAGCAAAGTCTTTGGACAAACTCGTTACACTGCTGAAAGAAAATCCACACGTAACAATAGAAATAGGCGCCCACTGTGACTACCGCGGAAGCAATGAATATAATAGGACTCTATCTCAGAAAAGAGCCGAAAATGTGGTAAAATATCTTATAGATAAAGGTATAAAGAAAGAACGACTCACACCAATGGGTTATGGTAAGACCATAGCCAAGACTGTGAAGAAAAAACTTACGGAGAAATACCCATGGCTCAAAGAAGGAGATCGGCTCACGGAAGACTTCATAAGAGAACAGACCAAAGAAAACCAGGAAATATGCAATCAACTGAACCGCCGCACTGAATTCACTGTGCGGCGCACCACATATAATATGTTTGACAATAAAGGCAAACTAATCAACTCCTCTCCGAAGTCATAACACCATACGCCGTAACCGACATCAATATCAACGCTATTATATATATGAATATCGGAGTGGCAGGAGTGAAATGGAAAGAAGCCGCAAATCCCTGCATATTGCCAAGCAGACTATAAAACAAAGTCTTAATGGTATCCATGCAGTCCGCCACAATGAAGAATATAATTCCGGCAACAACACATAGGGCTGTCCAAATGCGCTCATACAGTAAACTACTCTGTATGCGGCACATAACCCGTCTTGAAAAACCATCATCAGCTATTTCAATCTTATTGTCGTCAAAAAACTGAGCTATCAGTTTCTCGTCTATTTTCTTATTATCTTCCATAACCGTTTTGTTTTAAATATAAAGTTAGTTTTTGTTTGCCTCTCGAAAGATGGCTTTTCACCGTACCTTGGGCCATTCCTGTTATTTCTGATATTTTATCTATAGGTTGCCCTTCCATCAGTTGTAATACAATGCAAGTTCTCTCACCATCCGACAATATCATAAGAGCCTGCTGCAAATCCATCTTCAAATTACTGTCTGTTCCTTGTGTCGACTTGCATGAAACCTGCTTCGTATCAATATCTTCAGTGTGCTTGTTTCGGCGCACGTAATCATAAAATGTATTATAGGCAATGCGATAGAGCCAAGTAGAAAAACCTGACAATCCGCGAAACCTCGTTATATTAGTATAAGCCTTGATGAAAGTTTCCTGCGCCAAATCATCACTCAAGTTTTCATCGCCACCTGTCTGCGACAACAGGAAACGCCGTATAGGCGACTGATATTTCACAACCAGCTTATCGAAGGCCTTACGGTTATGAAACACAGCCACCTGCGTAACGAGAGAGATATCGTCCAGTTCTTTCACTATGATTAACTTAAGTCTTGTATTTATGCGTTTATATCTCTGTCATTGTCTTTTTCTTCATTCTTCTTCATGGAGTGTTTGGCTATATACATTTTCCCCAGTCCAATACATGCCACGAGAGCTCCTATGCCGGCAAGAGATTCAGCCCCAAGACTCCAGAAGAATATTATAAGACCAGCTCCTATTGCCAGTTTTTTAACTCCATCCCTCCACGATGCCTCATCCGTCATCTCAAGTTTAGGTTCATCAGGAATAGGTTGTCCGTTAGCAACAGCCTGCTGGGCAATCATTGCCTTATCCCTGTTTCTGCGCGTAAGGTATTTTATTATAAGCACCACTATTATGACAGGAGCCAGAATAAAAGCTATTGCCACCAAACATCCAAAGACTATTGCCAAGCCGGCACTTGAACCAAATACATTTTCTAAGCCATATTCTTTATCATTTCCGGCATTATACCCTCTGTTGTATGCGTCATTTATTGCATCCATAGAATCTTTTGCAGATTCATCTTCAGCAACAGAAGTCGTATCAGAATAGGCCTCTACACCCTGAGATTTTACGGTATCAGCTTTTACTGCCGCAGCTTCCGTGGAATAATGATGGCGATGCTTTGGCTGTAATGCATTGGCAGAAGTGCTCAGTGTCAGCATCATTGCGATAGCTATAAGATATTGCTTCATAATGTATCTTTTTTTATTATTTATATCTGTTAGACGAAACGTTTGCTTAATTAGTTGCAAAGGAACAATTTTTTGTTTATTTTTGCAACCACAAACAATAAAATATATGGATTTACCTGCTGATTTTATATCATATACCCGCAATCTGATGGGTGAAGAATTGTATTCTGCATTGGAAAAAGGACTTTCAGAGCCATCTCCAGTAAGTATACGCCTCAATCCGTTTAAGGTCAAAAACAAGCCTTTTATTCCATTGAAAGACTGTGACGTGCCATGGTGTAAAAATGGGATTTACTTGAAAGAGCGTCCCAATTTCACATTTGACCCGTTGTTGCATTCCGGGGCTTATTATGTACAGGAGGCTTCATCAATGTTTCTGGACCACGTATTGAGAATACTAGTTGATTCTCCGGTAACAATGCTTGATCTTTGTGCCGCTCCAGGAGGTAAATCTACCTGTGCTATGTCGGCATTACCGGAAGGCAGCAAATTATGGAGTAATGAACCCATGAAAAACCGTATATCAATATTATATGAAAATATTCTAAAATACGGAAATTCTAATATTACAGTGACAAATTGCTATGCACGGGACTACATGAGAAGTAAAATGAAGTTTGACATAATTCTCACGGACGTGCCTTGTTCGGGAGAAGGAATGTTCAGAAAAGACGAAGGTGCTATAGGCGAATGGAGTCTTGAAAATTTAAGCAAATGCCAAAAGCTACAGAGAGAGATTGTTTCTGATATATGGTCATGCCTCGTACCGGGCGGATATCTTATCTATTCCACCTGCACATTCAATGCGCACGAAGACGAAGAAAACGTTGATTGGATAGCTAGAGAACTAGGAGCTGATTTTGTTGAAATTCCAATAAAAGAAGAATGGAACATAACAGGTAGTCTAATAGACAAGAATCCCGTGTACAGATTCTTGCCGGGCAAGACCAGAGGTGAAGGATTATTCATGGCTGTCTTGAAGAAGAACGGAGAAAAAGAAAACATAAAACGCCAAGGCAATATTCTACCATATAGATTCTTCAAGAAGAAAGATGAGAAAAAGAAAGATTTAATACCTGTTCAGGCTGAAGTCCTCTCTGCTGACTTTGATAGGACTAAATACAAAGAAGTGGAAATCAATTACCGGCAGGCTATAGATTATCTGCGCAAAGAGGCAATAACACTGCCGGCAGAAACTTCTAAAGGGCAAATACTTCTGACATATAAGAATATACCTCTGGGGCTGGCAAAAAACATCGGCAACAGAGCCAACAATCTATATCCTGCAGAATGGAAAATAAAAAGCTCTCACATTCCGGAAAACAATAACACTGTAATAGAATGATTATCTCAATTATAGCTGCGGTAGCAAAAAATCGGGCCATTGGATATAACAATGGTCTGATTTATAATATAAAAGAAGACTTGGCTAAATTTAAACAGATTACAACCGGACATACTGTTATAATGGGTAGAAACACATATATGTCTCTGCCCAATGGAGCTTTGCCAAACAGACGCAACATTGTCATAACATCTGGCAAACTGCATTTACAGAAATGTGAATGTTTCAATAATCTTACCGTAGCACTGGCTAGTTGCAACAATAATGAAGAAGTGTTTATAATAGGTGGCGGGCAATTATATAAAGAGGTCATCGGCATTGCCGACAGACTTTATATCACTGAGGTTGATGACACTCCAGACAAAGCTGATACATTTTTCCCGGACTATTCTGAATGGAAAGAAACAAAAAGAGAAGAACATAAAAAAAACGAAAGCAATAAATATGCCTTCGCTTTCACTGAATATCATAAATTATAGTTCTTTCTAATCTGTAATACCGTCATCTTCACTATCAGGTTCATCAAGATCTATGTCACCTACCGGTAACTGACGGTCTATTGACTGATTAAAAGAAATAATGGTTTCACTACGTGAAAGTCCTAACGGCTGCAACTTACCATGAATAATTTCTACCAAATCACGGTTATTACGAGCATACATCTTTATGAAAAGATCCATATCTCCTGTAGTAGCATGACACTCTACAACTTCCGGAATCTTCATCAAGGCAGAAACCACTTCATCATGCTTCTCCGGATCCTTAAGATAAAGAGAAACATAAGCACAAGTTTCATAACCTATCTTTTCTGGATCTATAATGAACTGCGAACCTTTAAGTACGCCTAGATTTGTTAACTTCTGAATACGTTGATGAATTGCAGCACCACTTACATTACATGCACGTGCTACCTCAAGGAAAGGAATTCTGGCATCTCCGGCAATCAAATGGAGGATTTTCTTATCCAATGAGTCTAAATTATGATGTCCCATTATTTATATATATATATTTTATTATTGCAAAGATATAAACAAACTTTTACTTTTGCAAGATTTTTCGCATTTTTTGTTACGATTCGATATTATTTTTTCGTTTTTTGATAGTTATCCTCAATGGCTGAATAATTTATTTTCAATATTTTAGCTTGGCGCAATGCCTGTTTTACTTCATTTACCACATACATTTTGGTATGTTTATCAGCTTTTATAGACACAGTCAATAATTGCTGGTCTTCCGGTGTCATCTTGTTTTTTTCATCAGTTACCACATCTATCAACTCCGCCGGAGTAACATATCTGTCATTTATCTGAATTCTTACATCGCCTTTTCCATTCTTAGATTTACCGATATAGATATGAATAACAGCTGATTTCTTCTTCAACTGCGACAATTCTGTTCCATGTGGTTCTGAATATTTCACCATAGGAGTCTCTTTCCTCATGTGTGTAACTATCATAAAGAAAAACAACACAGTAAAGATAAGATCAGGCAGAGATGCAGTGTTAAGTCCCGGCATTTCATGCTTTTTACGCTTGAACATACTCATACTCCACCTCCTTCAGCAACAGCTGCATTATAAGTTTCAGCTATTCTCTGAGGACAAATATCCTTTATCTGATTTTTCTGCCCTTGATTAAGACTATTATATTTCCTATGATATATCTTTATCGCCACAGTATTACGCCAATCATGATAAGCTGCTACCAAAGCATGCTGAACATTGAAATAAACATTATAGTCAGACTGTGGATCGGTATCTATAGAAATAAGATGTTGCTTGCCTAAGCGATGAATAAACTTCTCTGTATATTCCTGAAGCTTTTCCACCTCCATAGGTTTATCATTAACAAGCAGTCGATTATCTGCTGTTATCTTAAGAGCCATAAGCTTATTCTTATTAACAGCTGTTTCATCCTGTTGTTTCTGCTTGTTTTCCGCAGGGGGCAACTGCCTTACAAGTCCCTTGTCTACATCCAGAGAAGACGCAACAAGAAAGAATATCAACAACATAAACGATATATCAGCCGTTGATGTTGTATTCAATCCCGGAACCTTATGCTCTCGACGCTTAAACATTATTTTATTTCTTTTCCTTTCTATAATAACGGGTAGTACCGTAAATCACAGCTACGACAGCAGCCAGCAACAAGAACACGGAAGTATATACAAACAAATCTGAAACCTTAAGCCACAACCAATCTGTATATGGTTTACCGTTAATGGTAAGCACTTCTGTCGAACCTACGAGAAAAGATATGAAGACGATACCAATGGTACCCCAAAGCACATATCTGTTTATCTTTCTAACAGGTACATTATTCTCCACCCCTGATTCACAACCAGCTTTAATCTTAGCATCTCTCAACATTGCCCACACTGCCATAGCAATGGCACCAATGACGAGCAAGAACATAAATATAAGCAATACATCTGTAAAAAGAGGTGATTTGAAATCAGGATCATCTTCAAACGGACGGTTGTATCCCACCGTATAAAAAAGTAGAAACAAGACTGCCGATAAGGCAACAAGTACATAAAGCACACGTTGCGAAATACGTTCTGTAGTCCAGTTCTTTATATTTTTTAATCCCAACTTCATTATCTGTTCTTATATTTTGATATAGAATCCAACAACGTTATGGCACTTTCCTCCATCTGAGCCGTAATATGCTCTATCTTGGAAAGTATGTAATTATAGAAAATTTGTAATATCAAAGCAACTATTATACCAAATATAGTCGTTATCAAAGCTACCTTCATTCCTGAAGCTACTATTGTAGGACTGATATCACCAGCTGTCTGTATTTGGTCAAAAGCCATAACCATACCTATTACTGTACCCAAGAATCCCAATGACGGAGCCATAGCTATAAACAGAGTTATCCACGAACATCCCTTCTCCAGATTTGCCACCTGAACTGTGCCATAACTGGCTATTGAACGTTCAATATTGTCACCAGGTTCACTTATTCTTTCCAATCCCTGATAACAGACGGAAGCCACAGGACCACGAGTCTCTCTGCATTGTGTCTTTGCGCCTTCTATGTCACCAGAAGATATTTTAGAGTCTAAATCACTCATAAATTTCTTTGCGTTGATTTCCGAAAGACTCAAATAGATTATTCTCTCTATACAGAATGCAAGTCCTATCACCAGTGCCAACGCCACCAAAGACATAAATCCGGCATTACCTTCTATAAATTTTGTTTTCAGTGATTTATGAAAACTTTCTTCCGGCATATCACCACCAACTGCGGCAGAATCTGAAACTGTCGAATAATCTGCAACCGAAGCATCATCTGCAGAATCTGATGCTGTGGTGTCTACAGCTGCACTTGCGGTATCGGCAACATTAGTCTTGGAAGTTACAGCCTTGGTTTGTTTACTCTGTGCCATATCTAATGCGCAATAAGCAAACAGAAGCAACGAAAGTATTGCAATGCGTGCAATAATTTTTTTCATACAATTAAAATTTATCTAAGCGGAAAGACGGGGATTCGAACCCCGGAAGCCCTTTAGGGGCTTACACGCTTTCCAGGCGTGCCTCTTCAACCACTCGAGCATCTTTCCTTAACTTTTGTGGTGCAAAAGTATTGAATTTAAAACTAATATACTTAATTTCTTACTATATTTATATTTCTTTAAATATCTTAGCCACATTTTCATTGGTTATTTCCGCTATTTCGTCTTCCGACTTGCAATAAACCTCCGCTAACTTCTGAAGAACCAACTTTACGAATGCGCTTTCATTACGCTCGCCACGATGGGGAACTGGAGCCATATAAGGACTGTCTGTTTCCAATACTATCCGGTCAAGAGGTACTGTTGAAGGTAAATCTTCACGAAGATGACTACTTTTGAATGTCAGCACACCACCGACCCCAAGAACAAATTTATCAAATTGCAACAGTTGCTCGGCTTCTTTCTGATTTCCTGTAAAACAATGAAACACTCCTCCAGGCAAGTATCTTTCGTATTTTCTGATAATGCCCACCATTTCATTTTGACCTTTACGGCAATGTATCATCAACGGCAACTGATATTCTACAGACCATTCCACCTGCTGTTCAAATGCCTCCAATTGTTCTTTCTCAAACTCCCGACTCCAATAATAATCCAGTCCAACTTCACCTACAGCTATAAACTTCTGTTCCGAACCGCTTTTTATATTCTCGACAAGGATATCTTTCATCCGGTTCAATACATCTTTCCAGTCAGTTTTTACCTCCTCAGGATGAAGTCCTATCATAGGATAAGCATATCCAGGATACTGCCTGCACAATGCAAGGACACTGTCAACAGATTCCAAATCTATTGCCGGAATAAAAACTTTATTCACTCCAGCATCTTTTGCACGACTTATAACAAGAGGCAAATCTTCTCTGAATTCATCTCCATCAAGATGAGTATGAGTATCAATAAACGGTATCAAAATATTTAAAATGGTATATTAATATTGGCGATGCATCATCTTCTGCGCATAATCAGCAAGAACTTTTTTTCTTTCATCCGGCACATTTACTGCATCCAGATATTTCTTACTTTGTTCAAAATAATAAGCTATCTTACGCAAAGCCAGTTTGTCTATACCTATTTTATTATAAATTGCGGTTACGGCATTCACTTTTTCCTGTCTGTCAAAATCGTCTGCATCTATCCATCTTTCCAGTTCTGCTCTTTCTGCATCAGTAGCCTTATTAAAAGCATTTATCAGCATATATGTTTTTTTGTTGCTGGTTATGTCTCCACCTATAGTCTTCCCGAAAATTTTAGAATCACCATAAACATCAAGATAATCATCCTGTAACTGGAATGCCAGTCCAATCTTCTCACCGAATTTGTACAGATTATCTTGATCTTCTTCTGATGCGCCTGCCAATATCGCACCGATTTTCAAAGCACAAGCCAACAACACACTGGTCTTAAGCCTTATCATCTCGATGTATTCATCTTCAGTAACATCCTTACGGTTTTCAAATTCCATGTCATACTGCTGTCCTTCACCTATTTCCAAAGCCGTTTCCGTAAATACATCCATCACTTTCTTCAGATATATGACATCGCACTGAGCCATTCTCTGATAAGAAAGCACCAACATAGAATCACCACTCAGAATAGCAGTATTAGCATTCCACTTTCTATGCACAGTCCGTTTGCCTCTTCTTACATCAGCATTATCCATAAGATCATCATGCAACAAGGTGTAGTTATGATAAGTTTCCAATGCACATGCCATCATCATAATATTTGCAGGATTTTCCTTATAGAGATTATATGCCATCAACATAAGAGTTGGACGGATTCTTTTTCCTCCCATTGAGAGGACATATTTTATTGGCTCGTAAAGTCCTTCAGGTTTACGGTCATACTTAAGATTTTTCAGAAAATCATTAATTCTGTCTAATAATTCTTCAGCAGTCAACATATATATTTAGATTTTGAAATTAATCGGTATTGCAAACATAGTTCTGCAAGGTTTGTTATTTTCCAAACCGGGTTTCCACTTCGGCATCATTCTAACGACTCGCAAAGCCTCGCGATCCAACAATGGGTCTAATCCCTGCTCTATTCTGATACTGGCAATGGAACCATCCTTATTTATAATAAACGAAACCACTACTTTACCTTGAATTTTATTCTGCATAGCAGTCTGCGGATATTTCAAATTCTTGGTAATCCATTTCATAAATTCCACCATACCTCCAGGAAATTCAGGCAACTGCTCCACTACTCTGAAATTAAGAGGATTGTTTTCATTATCAACAGCTACCTGTGAAAGGGCCGTGGTTTCATTTTCATCAGTTTTATTAGTTCTGTTATCAGCCAGTCCTGCGGCTGCCCCTTGAGTCATATCACTGTTATTGGGATTTATTTTTTTTGATATATCAGGATCTTTATCCGTGGCTTTCAGTTTTTCGGTAACAGCTCTGGTTGCTGCAGCAGGTGCCGCAGCTATCATATCACGGGTGTCCATTGCAGGCAGCATTTCTATATCTTCACTCATATCGTCAGCCATTTCTTCACCATCACCATCACTGTCAGGATTTGATGTATATTCAAAGCCTACATAAAACAGAGCGAAAACGAGTATCAGTCCAAGCAGAAAATACGTTTTCCGCTTGTTCTCCAAGTCTACTTTATTTGATTTTTTAATTTCCACTTTCTTCTAAGACGTTGCCTGCTGCAATAAAATATCAGATAGGGCGTTATTAATTTGTTGTGCAAAAATAATGTTTATATTTGGAAAAAGCATTACCTTTGTAGAATAATTAGGAAAATTAAATGAAAAAAATAGCTTTCGCAGGTATTTTAAGCCTATTTATGTCAACATCTATGGCTCAGGAAAGTCAGACGGAATATAATTTCCTTCGTCTGCCGGTGAGCGCACATGCTGCAGCCATAGGAGGTGACAACATATCTATCATTGAAGATGACGAAACTATGATTTTCAATAATCCGGCTCTTTTATCAAGTGTAAGCGACAAAACTATCGATTTGAACTATATGAATTATATGTCTGGAGTAAACATAGCCAGCGCCTCCTTCAACCGCATTGTGAATGACAGGGCTTCTTGGGCTGTATCAGGACAGTATATAGACTACGGGACTATGAAGGAAATGGATGAAGACAACATACAGACAGGTGAATTCTCTGCCAAAGACATTTCCATTGCAGGATATTTTTCATACCTTTTGACAGATAGAATTGCAGGCGGTATCACTGCCAAATTCATCACCTCGTATATCGGAAATTATAATTCCATAGCAATGGGGGTGGATCTTGGACTAAATTACTATGATTCAGACTTTGACTGGTCGCTTTCTATAGTTGCAAAGAATTTAGGCGGTCAACTGAAAGCATATAATGAAGAGTTCGAAAAAATGCCTATAGACATACAGGTAGGCACCACCAAACGACTGATTAATACCCCCTTCCGTATTTCAGCTACGATGACAGACCTAAACCACTGGAATTATAAATTCATTAATCATATAGTTGCTGGGGTTGAAATCATTCTGTCTGACAACATTTGGGTTGGAGCCGGCTATAACTTCCGACGCAAAGAAGAAATGCAAATCACTGACAGCGAAAATGTATCGAGCAGTCATGGAGCAGGTTTCTCTTTAGGAACAGGTCTGAACCTGGAACGTTTCAAACTGAATCTTGCCTATGGCAAATATCACATAAGCAGCAGTTCTTTATTAATAAATATAGCATATACATTATGAAAAAGATAACAATAGCAATCGACGGATTCTCGTCATGTGGAAAAAGTACAATGGCTAAAGATTTAGCCAGCAAAATCGGCTACATTTATGTAGACACAGGAGCAATGTATCGCTCAGTAACTTTGTTTGCCATGCGCAACAGTCTCTTTAATGCTGATGGCAGCGTAAAGACATCAGAACTGGAAAAGCGCATGCCTGAAATCAATATTTCGTTTAAGTTCAATAACGAGACCGAGCGTCCCGACACTTACCTTAACGGAATTTTGGTAGAAAAAGAAATACGCACTCTCGAAGTATCTTCTCATGTTAGTGCCATTGCCGCAATACCTTTCGTAAGAACAGAAATGGTAGTTCAGCAACAGAAAATGGGGAAAGACAAAGGGATAGTGATGGATGGCAGAGATATCGGCACAACAGTGTTTCCAAATGCAGAACTCAAAATATTCGTTACTGCATCAGCTCAGGTACGCGCGCAAAGAAGATATGATGAACTTCAACAAAAAGGAATGCCGGCAAACTATAATGAAATTCTGAAGAACGTGGAAGAACGGGACTATATGGATTCACATAGAGAGGTAAGTCCACTACGTAAAGCTGAAGATGCCATAGAACTTGATAACAGCAAGATGTCTATTGAGGAGCAAAGCAGATGGCTAATGAGCGAATTTGACAAGGCTACAAGTATCTAGCGGAAATGCTTTTTCACTGAAAAAAAAGACCATTTCACTGAAAAATATTTGGAAGTTTCAAATAAAAATATTATCTTTGCATCAGTTAAATAAAAGGACTGTTAATAAAGTTCTGATAGTTGAATATGATTCATGTTTAATGATTAAATAAGATTATAAATTTTGAGTTAATTACTGTTTTTTCTGTTGAGAGGTAAGTCTTCGTGAGAAGGTTTACCTCTACTTTTTTATCTACACCTTATTTATTATATAGTCGCGACATTCTTCCATAAGCCATTTGGGGGTACTTGTTGCTCCACATATTCCTACAGTTTCAGCATTACAGAACCAAGCCAAGTCTATCTCATCTGCTTTTTCAATCTGATGACTGTTTCTGTTTACAGTAACACATTCATTGAACAACACTTTTCCATTACTGCTTTTTCTTCCGGCAACAAATATTATGACATCATGCTTACTAGCAAAGCTGGCAATATTTGGCATTCTGTTTGCCACCTGTCGGCATATAGTATCAAAGCTTTTAAACGTTGATTTCTGAGATATATGCTCTTGGATATAATCTATAATCTTATGAAATTCATCAAGACTCTTTGTTGTCTGTGAATATAAATAGATGTCACGCGTGAAATCCAATTGTTTAACGTCATCAAACTTCTCTATCACAATTGCATTGCTATTGGTCTGCCCCACCAATCCCAAAACCTCAGCATGTCCATTTTTGCCAAATATCACAATCTGGGCATCGGTTCCGGTATTACTGTCATATTGCTTTTTTATTCTTCTCTGCAACTGCAATACAACCGGGCAGGTAGCATCTATAATCTCTATATCATTTTCTTTTGCAAGTTGATAAGTTTCAGGTGGCTCACCATGGGCACGCAAAAGCACCTTCACTCCATGCAACTGTTTCATCTGCTCATGGTCTATGGTCACGAGTCCACGCTCATGGAGTCTCTCTACTTCCATACCATTATGCACAATGTCTCCTAAACAATAAAGAGTTTCACCGTCGGAAAGTTTCTCTTCTGCCTTTTTAATTGCCGTAGTTACTCCAAAGCAGAATCCACTTCCATTATCAATTTCTATCTGTAACATTTTTCACATTAATATTAATAACCACCTTTGCCTGTACAGGATCATTTGTTATCATAAGCACACGAGGCTTAGAGCGTAATTTTTTCATTTGCTCGGCCACAGCAGTAATCTTCAGTCTGGCACTTTCTCCAGGAGCAATATTTGTTTTGTTTAGTTCCACTTCAAGTCCAGCAGTAAACATCTGTAAACTTCTTATCTCCAAATTTCTTTTACCTGTATTTGTAATAACAATATCTCCCTTTATTTTTTTCTTGCCGTCAAAAGCTCCCAAATTCAGTTCTTTTGAAGACAACTTTATTTTCGGAGCTTCACTTTTCTGCACATCTGTCATATATTGGAATCCGGGAAGCAATACAGCCGACACAGGAAGTTCCACCTCATCAGAAACCTTTTCTCCAGGTTCAAATCCCAAAAAAACACTTGTCTGTGTAAGACCGAAATCTCTTAATTTTCTTGAATCAAGAGTTATCAGCACCTCTCCTGTATGGCGTGGTGCTATCTTTACAGGATAAACTTCTGCAGAGAGATAATTAGGCAAATGCATAACCACCGGTTCTGAAGTGCGGTCAGAATTATTTCTAATATGAAGTTTTATCTGAGGACGATCGCCACGATTAACATCATCAAACTCTATATCCTCTCTGTCTGCCGTCAAGTCACCGAAGGAGTATTTAAAATCACCAATATAATCTTTTTTCTCAGACACCACAACACCTTTTACAGTAAGCATCAATGGCTCTTTACTTCCATTACTGTATATACCTATTTCTTTTTGAAAATGTCCAAGGGTGTTTGCATCATACACCTCCTTTACTTCAAAAGACGCACCACCCTCTACCGTTTTAGGCAAATCTACAGTAGTGCATCCACAACTTGTCCGAACATTCTCTATATACAATGTTCGAGAACCTTTGTTTTTCAGTTTAAAACTAGCCGTTACCGGATTCCGGTACATCACCTGACCAAGGTTTATCACCGCCTTGTCTGCAATGATTTTCTGAGCATTTGCTCCAAGTGCCGTCATCAACAGCACTCCTGATATTATTAGTTTTACGTTCATTTTTCTTCTCTATATAGTTACTTTACGTTTATTCTCATCACAGCATCTTTTCCACTGTATTCCGGAGCGTATGCGCACTGTACTGTACAAACGCCCGATGCGTATTCGCCATCGCGGTCTATATAATATTCCGTTTCTATCACATGCTTGCCTTTGCTAAGAGTGTTGAAGAAATAATTAGTGACATTGTCCTTTGGAGCTGCATAATATCCATATTTGTAGCCACTCAACTGAGCCACAGGTTCAAGGCAAGCAGCACGCTTGTCCTGAAGTTGCACAAAATCATAATCACGGTCGGCTGTTATGGTGAATTTAACTTTAACCCGATCACCAATTTTTCTATCCGTTCCACCAATAATTTCCCTCTTCACACTAATTCCCGTAGCAGTAGCATTTACGTCAACGGCATTTTTCAATTCACTGGAATATACAGCTCCCCAACTGATACCGGTATCATCTTTCGACACTGTAAGTTTTTTTATTCCCACAGGAATGATATAAGTTTCCGCAATAGTTTCTCCATTATCAGCAGATTTAATTTTCTTTCCTTCAGCCATTATACTGAATGATTTGTCATCAGATGTCCATGTATTACTATCAGCAAAGGCATAAACAGCATTGACGCAATTTACCGGAGTATCCCAATTTTGAGTACGCTTGCTCTGCAACAACCAACGTTGCATATCAGAAATCATATTCTTGTCATTTGGCTTCAGCAATTTAAAAGCCTCTATTGCAGCCACTTGAGTTGGAATCTTATAATCGAACCAACTGTATGCAGCTTTACGTGTGTCAAAATATCGTCCCAGTTCCGGTGTACTGACACTATATTCCTCCAAACTTTGCAAATACTCATTAGCCTTGAGTTTTCTACCATTCAAAGCTAGAATAGTTGCAATACGGGCCTTACCATATATAGAAAATGCAGCCATCTGCTTTTCTATTTTCAAAATCATATAGTCACGTGCGTTCTTTTGCCGTTCTGTAAGCCGACTATTATCAAGGGCTATGGTATAGAGCACATTAAGGCTGGTTTCATCAGGCAGCAGATTTTTAACTTCCATGCTCTCTCTCTTCTTCATGTCTTCAACTTCCCTGACCATTTGCCCTACTATATATCCTATTGCCTTGTCAAGTATCCGTCTAGTCTGAGCCTGCTCTCCGGTCATTTTATTAAGTCTAACCAGAGTTTCAGCCACCTGCATAGTAATATAATAATTACCAGGCATATTTTTCCACCAACTGAACGAACCGTCAGAATTTTGCAAATTACCAAGTTGCTGTAGATTTCTCTGCAATCTGTATTCAGTCTGATTCTCATCAAAGAAATTCACAAGAAGCTGTCTCTGTTCTGTTTCATTTTCCGCATTCACAACCCACGGTGTCTCACTGAGCAGGATATTCTTAACATCATCATTCTTTAACAGAGGTGATTTTTTATCATTAGCAGTCCATTGATTTATCAATTTCTTAAGTTTTGGATTTTCTATAAGCAGATACCGGCTCAGGCTGTTGGCATAAAAAGCCGACACTTGAGAAATGGCATTTTCACTTATGTCTGTTGCCACAGTAGGCAGACTAGCCACTAGCAACATCTTAGGGTTTGCAGTATATTCAATTTTCATACTTGCACCTTTTCCTCCCATCGCCGACAAGTCTACCGTCTTTCTATCCTTTCCATTCAAAGAGAAAGCTACGGTATTCAACACCATTTCCTTATTCTGCAATATAGGCAGATAATGCTGTTCGCCATCACTGAAGTTTCTTCCATCAGCCGTCACTCTGCAAATCAATACCGGATACCTATTTATCTTACCGTCAGCAGCATCAACATCAAAATCCACAGTTGACATTTCACCAGTCTTCACGCTGAAATTCTTTATACATTTTGCAACAGTCTTTTCTGTTTGTGGGTCTATAAGATACATCACGGCTTTGCCTGTCTGCATTTTTTCAGATGTATTTGATATTGTTGCTTTTACCTGAGCCTTGTCACCTTGTCGGAGGAATCTAGGCATATTAGGCTGTATCATTACCTTTTTACTTGCCACGGTCTTGCCCTCAACATTGCCACTATTCATATCCCGATCATGTGCCAATGCCAAGAATTTCCATGTAGTTACACTTTCAGGCAAAGTAAACTTCACATTCACATTTCCCTTACCGTCGGTTTCCAGCGCAGGATAGAAGAAAGCCGTCTCATTCATATTTTCCCTCATACTTCCATTCACTGACTGCCGTGCCTCTGTTTCATCATTAGCATCTTCACTTGTTGAAACAACACTTGACTCAGCCCTGGCAGCCATTGCAATCGGGGCTGAACTTTTAGCCATCAGTACCCTGGAATTGCCTACTGCTCTGGTTTCCATCATATTGTTTACATAGCACATCATATCAGGAATATCAAGTTGCTGCCAATGAGTAAAATCAAGTTCTACTTCTCTCAACGCAGAGAATGGCATCTCACCGTATATTTGTATTTTGCTGAATACTGTACCATTCCAGTCAAGCCGCGGCATATAAATATATCCATTCAAAGAAGGTCTGTTCCATCTATGTAACCTTATTGCATCTAGACTTTCATCAAACATAGTCGCCATAAGTTGTGCCTTAGCCGGTTTGCCATGTCTGTCTGTTACATTTAGAGTCCACGTTTCCTTCTGCCCAGGAATGAGCCTGTCACGGAATGTTATCCATTTCACATTCAACACTGCCGGAGCCACAAATTTCTTTATTTCAGCCTGATGCGTATAGATGATACCATCTCTTGCCCATGCATAGGCGATTGTTATACCATCACCATATCCAGGTTTATATCTGAACTGCAAAGTCAACACCCCTGCATTAACATGATGCCATGAACCTTTCTCTATCACTTTTTTTCCACTCACTAAAGTATAATATAGCGTCTGGTCTGCATCACTGGAGCCTACCTGTACAAACACCGGATTACCATTTTCATGGAATACTTCAGAACTCTGATAGAACCAATCGTGAGTTTCTTCTGCAGGTTTTTCATCTTCCAATCTAAATAAAGTAAAGTTTCTGTTCAACGTATCACCATTGCACACCGCATTGAGAGTGTATGTTCCACTTGACAGTCCTGACAAATCCAAGGCAACGTTTTTGTTAGCCTCAGCTTTACCTGAAATACAGCCATTTCCACCATTCAAAATATATGTTACAATCCCCGGAATTTCCTTTCCAAAAATGTTCTCATAAGTAAAATTCACAGTTCTGATACTGTCACACAATCCCCTCTGCGGCAAATCACATTTCAGTATGGCACTGCGGTTACTGTAAGGTACGCTGATGTTACCTTCACGAGTTTCACCGGCACCGTCGGTAACCAAAGCTGAAACATCGAATCTGTAATATCTTGCATCATATTTATTTTTTGCCTCCGGAATATTCATTTTCACCGGAATAAAGAAAGAACCGTCTTCGGCTGTAGTAACAGTGTCCGTAGCCACGTCTTCACCTTTCATCGTACGCCACAAATTAATACTTCTACTGACTGTGTAAGTCACACGTGCACCCAGTACAGGCATTCCGGCATAAGTCTTTGCCATACCCTTTATTTTCACGGTTTCACCCTCTGCATATCTACCTTCTGGCAATTCCATATCAACCTCAAATGTAGGGCGTTTGTATTCCTCAACTCTAAAAGACGTACGACTGTCGGCATCTCCTGTAACACACAATCTGAACACTCCGGTGAGTCCGGCTGTTGGCAAAACGAAATCAGAAGCCGCTGTTCCATATTCATCTGTCTTTAATTCTTTTGTTTCCACCGTTTTACCATTGGCATCAAGCAGCATCATTTTCAAATTGGCATCCGGCATCACCTTAGTTGTCTTGTCAGCGTATGTACGATAAGCCATCACTGCCGCATGTACAGTCTGTCCGGGACGATACAAAGCCCTGTCAGTATAGACAGCTGCAAGTTTTCTTTCAGAGTTGTCACTGTATAAATTAAAATAAGTATTTATCCTTGTTTCCGGACAATACTTATCATTCTCGGTATAGACATATACACGGTTTGGACGTTTTTTCCCATATTCATATTCAGCCTCACCTTTGCTGTCACAAGTCATCACAGTGTAGTCAAACTTCTCATCACCATTCCATTCGTTGCCGCTTTTTCTCGTCGCAATTCTTATGCTGGCTCCCGGCACCGGATTGCCTGTTGTTGCGCTCACAGCTACAAACCTTATCACATTTTCCGGCAATTCCTGGTACACAGCCATCATATCACTCACTCTAAAGAATGTTCTCTCTGGTTTAATAGAAGTATTGTCGGTGACAAATTCTGCAAGATACAATCCGGCAGACAATCCCGGAAGTGTTATAGAATCTCGGTTAACCTTATAAGGAAGTTGACCGACATATTTTTTTCTCCATGTCCACTGAGTATTCATCAGCATACATTTTTTTATATATGCATAATCTCTCTCAACAGCAGGATTCAACTTCGTATTTTCATCCAGATTTACTTTAGTCACTCTAGCAGTAATATACCCCACATTGGTAAATTGCCTTATCTGTAGCACATGTTCCCTATCGGGAGTAAGCACCTGACTACCTATTTCAACGAGATAATTTGGCAATGTCAGTCGGTTTTTCGCATTGCGCAGCACATTCATTCTTGGCCATGCCCCCCATCTGTTCAGCGCATAGTTTATATAGTTCATCTTATCATCCACAGAAGCATCCATAGCCTCATCCATGACACAATATTTTTCTATTGCCACCTCTCCGGTAACAGTCAAATCACCATAAACTTTAATAAGTGAGTCCAATTTCTGCAAATACACAGAATGTTTCATTTCCACCTTTTCTCCGGAGCCACTTTCTGCATATTGCCTCTCAAGTTGTTTCAGTGCACATATACAGGCTGCAGACCGGTTATTATGTTCCTCATACCAATCATGCATAGTTTTATAATCTCTTGCTTCAAAGCCAAGAGCATGCAACAAATCATTATAGAAAATATAACTATCATAACCTTCGGTCATAGCCGGTTCATACCCTTTGGCATCTGTAGATGCCAGCACAGCCGGATTACTCATTGACTTTCTGTAATATTCAAGACTTTGTTGTTCAGCATCATCAACTATACCCGCAAAATTATTATACAGTTTGCCAAGCATAGACTCGTACACAGCCGTCAAAGCCTTATTTCCACTTATCTCCGCAGCGGTCTCTTTCTTCTTGAGTCTTTCAAGGCATGGAGCCACCGAATCCTGCGATATTTTGCTTTTCACTTCTATTTCAAAGAGTTCTGCCTTCATTAGCTGTCCATAATCCTGTTTTTTCTCCGCTTTTCTTGCTATTTTGTCAAGTATTTCGAGTTGCGTTTTAGGCAAATCCTTGTTGTTAGCCTTTTCATATTGTTTCCACAGAGACGAGTAACTGTCTGCCTGCATAATCTGCGGAACAGCCGTCATCACCGTTATCATAATCAGAAATCCTAGTATTTTCTTCATAATATTATCCGTTTTATAATATACTGCAAATATATTGAAAATAAGCGGAACAGCCAAATTTTTTAATATCTTTTGATGTCCAAAACATAATCTTTCTCCAGATAAAATATAATCAGATAAATACCATACAGAACATCTGCGCCATGAGCCAGAGATTTATACGTATGATTTTCACTTATGATATTTGGCAGTTTGAAATTTTCTAGTTACCTTTGTGCTCTATAAAAGGAAACTAAATATCAAGCACAGAATAATATGGAAAACAAAAAGTATGGTCATTTTGATGATGCCAATCGTGAATATGTCATCACTGACCCAAAGACACCATGGCCTTGGATTAATTATCTGGGCAATGAAGATTTTTTCTCTCTTATTTCTAATACTGCCGGAGGTTACAGCTTCTATAAAGACGCAAAGTTCCGCCGCATAACAAGATATAGGTATAACAACGTGCCGATGGACAACGACGGTCGTTATTTCTATATCAAAGACGGTGACACTATCTGGAATCCCGGATGGAAACCTTGCCGCACTCCTCTTGATTTCTATGAATGTAGGCACGGTATGAACTATACCCGCATCACAGGCAGAAAGAATGACGTGGAAGCAAGCATATTATTTTTTGTTCCTTTGCATAAATGGTGTGAAGTGCAGAAGATGACTCTGCAGAACAATAGCAACGATACAAAACATCTAAAACTGTTTTCTTTTCAGGAGTGGTGTCTGTGGAACGCCGCTACCGACATGGAAAACTTTCAGCGTAACTTCTCTACCGGCGAGGTTGAGATAGAAGGTTCTACGATATACCATAAGACTGAATATCGCGAGCGCCGCAATCATTATGCTTTTTATCATGTCAATCAGAAGATTGACGGATACGACACCGACCGCGAATCATTCGTTGGCATGTATAGCGAGAAGAGTGCTCCTGACGCTGTGGTTGAAGGTAAGGCAAGAAACAGTTTCGCTCACGGATGGGGTCCTATAGCCAGTCATTACTTGGAAATAGAACTTAAACCGGGAGAAAGCAAAGACATTATCTTTATTCTCGGTTATGTGGAGAATGAGCAAGACAAGAAGTTCGCTGCCAAGAAAGTTATAAATAAGGATAAGGCTCACACTCTTATTTCAGAACTTGACACCACGGCAAAGGTAGACAAGGCATTCCGAGAACTAAATGAATACTGGGATAATCTGCTCGACATATTCGTTGCGCATACAGGCAACGACAAACTGGACCGCATGGTTAATATATGGAATCAGTACCAGTGTATGGTCACATTCTGCATGAGCCGTTCTGCCAGCTTCTTTGAAAGTGGCATAGGTCGTGGAATGGGATTCCGTGACTCAAATCAAGATTTGGTGGGCTTCGTGCATCAGATTCCAGAGCGTGCCCGTCAGCGTATCATAGACATCGCCTCAACACAGTTCCCTGACGGAGGTTGTTACCATCAGTATCAACCATTATCTAAACGCGGCAACAATGACATCGGCGGTGGATTCAATGATGACCCTTGCTGGCTGATATTCGGAACGGTGGCTTATATAAAGGAAACCGGAGATTTATCTATTCTTGATGAAATGGTGCCTTTTGACAACAAACAGGGAAGTGAAAAGACGCTGTTTGAGCACCTTAAAATAAGCATGAATCATGTGATAAACAATCTCGGTCCTCACAAGTTGCCGCTTATTGGACGTGCAGACTGGAACGACTGCCTAAATCTTAACTGTTTCTCATGGGACCCTAATGAGAGTTTCCAGACCACAGAAAACAAGAGTACCGGTAGCAAGGCTGAAAGTCTTATGATTGCCGGACTATTCGTGGTAACGGGAAAAGACTATGTAGAGTTGTGCCGACATATAGGCAAGAACGATGAGGCTGCACGTATGCAGAAAGCTGTTGATAACATGGTGGAGGCTGTCAAAAAAGACGGATGGGACGGTGAATGGTTCCTTCGTGCTTACGACTTCTATGGCAAGAAGATTGGTTCTGATGAAAACGAGGAAGGTAAGATATTCATTGAAAGCCAAGGTTGGTGTACCATGGCAGGCATCGGACTCAAAGACGGATTGTGTGACAAGGCTCTTGACTCTGTGAAAGAACGTATGGAGTGTGAACACGGCATTGTGCTTAACAATCCGGCATACACTACTTACCATGTGGAAATGGGAGAAATTAGTTCTTATCCTGAAGGTTACAAGGAAAATGCCGGTATTTTCTGCCACAATAATCCATGGGTGATAATCGGTGAAACTGTAGACGGCAGAGGTAACGACGCATGGAAACATTACACCAAAATATTACCTAGTTATGTGGAAGAAAAATACCAAACCTTGCATAAAGTAGAACCATACGTGAATTGCCAGATGGTTGCCGGCAAGGATGCAGCCAAACCTGGAGAAGGCAAAAACTCTTGGCTCACTGGCACAGCCTCATGGATGTGGTACACCGTAAGTGAGTTTATATTGGGAATAAAGCCTACTTATAATGGACTTGAAATAGACCCATGTCTGCCTTCTACTGCTAAGGAGTATAGCGTGAAGCGCCGTTTCCGTGGCGCAGAATACAATATTACCGTAAAGAATCCTGAAGGCAAGCAGAAAGGCATAAGCCAAATTACTGTAGATGGTAAGCCGATAGAAGGCAATATAGTGCCTTTCAGTAAAGGCAGCCATGAGGTTATAGCTATATTATAGAGTATGTAGCAACGCTGTTGCTGCACATAAAGCTAGATGCTAGATGCCAATATGACGCGCAAAAGCGACATATTGGCATTTTTATTTATAGGCACTTCATTTGATATTCATATTGCTGAAACAATAAAAGAAATTGAAAGGAGATTTGAATATGACATTTGACAAGTACACTATTAAGGCTCAGGAAGCCGTTCAGGAAGCGGTGAACATAGCCCAGAGAGCCGGACAGCAGACCATCGAACCGGTGCACCTGCTGCAGGGCATTATAAATAAAGGTAAGGATATAACCAATTATATATTCCAGAAACTGGGTGTCAATCCCCAGATGATAGAGAGTGCCATTCAACAGGAGATTTCTCATCTGCCTAAAGTGGAAGGTGGTCAGCCGTATATGAGCAACGATACTCAGAAAGTTTTCAATAAGACTGAAGATATTTCTCAGAAAGCCGGCGATCAGTTTATATCAATAGAACCGATACTTCTGGCTCTGTTGAAAGTTAGTTCCACTGCCAGTAGGATTCTCAAAGATGCAGGCTGCAGTGAAAAGGAAATGCAACAGGCTATAGATGAACTGCGACAGGGGCAGAAGGTTCAAAGCCAAAGTGGTGATGAAAATTATCAGGCACTAAACAAGTATGCCAGAAATCTGGTAGAAGATGCGCGTGCCGGCAAACTGGATCCTGTTATCGGGCGTGATGAGGAAATAAGAAGAGTTTTGCAGATACTAAGCAGGCGTACCAAGAATAACCCTATATTAATAGGTGAACCAGGTACCGGCAAAACTGCTATTGCAGAAGGTCTGGCTGAAAGAATCGTCAGAGGTGATGTTCCGGAAAACCTGAAGAATAAGCAACTCTATTCATTGGACATGGGCGCACTTGTTGCCGGAGCCAAATATAAAGGTGAATTCGAGGAAAGACTTAAAGGGGTCATCAAGGAAGTAACCAATGCCAATGGCAATATCATTCTGTTCATTGATGAGATTCACACTCTTGTCGGTGCGGGAGGCGGTGAAGGTGCCATGGATGCAGCCAACATATTGAAACCTGCTTTGGCAAGAGGTGAACTCAGGGCTATAGGTGCCACAACACTTAATGAGTATCAGAAGTATTTTGAAAAGGACAAGGCTCTGGAACGGAGATTCCAGACTGTAATGGTAAATGAGCCTGATGAAATAGATGCAATAAGTATTCTCCGCGGCATAAAGGAGAAATATGAAAATCATCACAAGGTACGTATTCAGGATGATGCCTGTATTGCTGCCGTAAAACTTTCAGAAAGATACATATCTGACCGTTTTCTGCCTGACAAGGCAATAGACCTCATGGACGAGGCTGCTGCCAAGTTGCGTATGGAGAGAGACTCTGTTCCTGAAAATCTTGATGAGATTACACGTCATCTGAAACAACTGGAGATAGAACGTGAGGCTATCAAACGCGAGAATAATCAGCCTAAAATAGAGCAGTTGGACAAAGATATAGCAGAACTTAAAGACAGAGAAAAGACTTTTCGTGCCAAATGGGAAGGGGAAAAAGCTCTGGTCAATAAGATTCAGCAGGACAAGCAGGAAATAGAAAATCTGAAGTTTGAGGCTGAGAAGGCTGAACGTGAAGGCAACTATGAGCGTGTAGCTGAAATAAGATACGGCAAGTTGAAGGAACTGAATGATGATATAGCCAATATTCAATTGAATCTTAAAGCCACTCAGGGCGGAGAGGCAATGGTAAGGGAAGAGGTTACTGCCGATGACATTGCCGATGTGGTGAGTCGCTGGACCGGAATACCTGTCACCAGAATGATGCAGAGCGAAAGAGAGAAACTCTTGCATTTGGAGGATGAACTCCATAAACGTGTCATTGGGCAGGACAAAGCCATAAAGGCGGTGAGTGATGCCGTGAGGCGGAGCCGTGCCGGACTTCAGGATCCTAAACGTCCTATCGCGTCATTTATATTTATGGGTACCACGGGTGTCGGTAAAACAGAACTTGCCAAGGCTTTGGCTGAGTATCTGTTCAATGATGAAAATATGATGACTCGTATTGATATGAGTGAGTATCAGGAAAAGTTCAGTGTTTCCAGACTGATAGGAGCACCTCCGGGCTACGTTGGCTATGATGAAGGTGGGCAGTTGACTGAGGCTGTACGCAGAAAGCCATACAGTGTTGTCTTGTTTGATGAGATTGAGAAGGCTCACCCTGACGTATTCAATATTCTGCTTCAGGTGCTTGATGACGGTAGGCTTACTGACAACAAAGGCAGAACGGTGAACTTCAAGAATACTATCATTATAATGACTAGTAACCTTGGCAGTCAACTGATAAGAGAAAAGATGGAGAAAAACAATGACGTACTGAGCCGGAACGAAGAACATGAGCTAAACACCCAGTTGCTCTCTATGCTTAAAAAGACCATACGTCCTGAGTTTATAAACCGTATAGACGACATTATAATGTTTCTTCCTCTTAATAGGACAGAGATAGCAAAGGTGGTAACTCTGCAAATGCAAAATGTAAAGAAGATGCTTGAACCACAGGGGTTCACTCTTGAATGGACTCCTAATGCGATAGAATATCTTGCCAATGTGGGTTATGACCCTGAGTTTGGAGCAAGACCGGTAAAACGTGCTGTTCAGGATTACGTGCTTAATGACTTGAGCAAAAAACTTCTTGCCGAACAGGTATTGCGAGACAAACCGATAATGGTAGATGCAGACACAAACGGTCTGATATTCAAGAATTAGAAACTAAAAAAAACGAGACTGAGTTTCATTGCTCAGTCTCGTTTTTTTATTATAAACTACTACATAGCGTAGATATTGAAACCTCCGTCTACAACAGCTACGGTTCCCGTTACAAACGCAGCCGCATTACTCATAAGATACTGTATTGTTCCGCATAGTTCTTCCGGCTTACCCATTCTGCCGAATGGAGTCTGTCTGATTACGTCATTTCCTCTCTGGGTATAAGTCCCATCAGGATTAGTAAGCAAAGCACGGTTCTGCTCTGTGATAAAGAATCCAGGAGCTATGGCATTTACACGGATACCCTCACCGAACTTCTTTGCCGTTTCATGTGCCATGTAAGCAGTGAAGTTGCTTATTCCAGCCTTTGCTGCCGCATAACCGCAAACACGTGTCATAGGTCTGAAAGCAGCCATGCTTGAGAAGTTGATGATACTACCCTTTCCCTGTTTCACCATCGGGCGAAGAAATACTTGCGTAGGAATTACCGTTCCTGTGAGGTTAAGACTTAGCACTTTCTGAAACTGAGCCGGGTCCAAGTCAAAGAAATTTTGATCAGGACCGATTGTTGCACCAGGCTGGTTACCTCCGGCAGCATTAAGCAGAGTGTCCACCTTACCATATTTGGCAAGTATATCTTTGCAATTCTGCTCCACGGTTTCTTCATTCATCACGTCAGTTTTATAAAAAGAGGCTTCACCGCCCACCTTCTTTATTTCTTCTACTATGGCATTTCCTACCTCTTCCTTGCGTCCCAGAATTGCGACTTTGGCTCCCTGCTGTGCCAGATATTTGGCTATACAACGACCCAGAACACCTGTTCCGCCAGTTATTACAACAACGTAATCTTTAATATCAAACAGATTCTTCATTATTTTTAATATATTAGTTTTCTTTATTTTATTCAAAAAATCCCGGTTGTTTATACTCTATTCCCAGTTCTCTGTCTACAGTGGCAAGAATTCCCTGCACCTGTCCCATGGCAAACATACGTCCAAGGAAAGAATATCCGGCATTATATCCCTTTGTTTCATCTCCAAGCATCGTCATGCCGTGGTCTACACGCATTGGCAGACTGGAATTTTCCTTCTCAAAGATACGTGCCAATTCTATGATGTCTGCTCTTCCACCCAGATGACTTGCCTCTGTGAAATCACCATTAGGGAATACATGGCATGAACGCAGATGCACAAACCATGTACGTGAGGCATATTTGCGTGCCAGAGCCACGACATCATTATGCGCTCCCGCCGAAAGACTGCCGGCACAGAATGTAAGTCCGTTATGCTTATTGTCTACAGCCTTAAGAAACCACTCTATATCCTCGTCATTGGTAACGATGCGCGGAAGTCCCAGTATCTGGAATGGAGGGTCATCAGGATGCACACACATATACATGTCACATTCGTCGCATACAGGCATAATGGCAGAAAGAAAGTATTTCATATTTTCACGAAGCTGCTTCTTGTCTATACCGTCATAAAGAGACAAAAGCTGTCGGAATAATTCCACGGGGTGCTCATCGCCTTCCTTGAAGTTTCCACTTACAAATCCCTGAGTCTTTATGACTATATTCTCTACAAGAGCGTAGTCTTTCTCAGGAGTCATAGACTTTTTCAGTTCATCCACCTCTTTAAGTATATCACGACCATTGGATTTCCCGTCAGGACCTACAGCCTTAAAGTCTGCCCAGCTTTCACGCGCGCCTTCACGCTTCAATATGTAAATATCAAAATAAGCAAATTCAGGTATACTGAAATAAAGATTTGACGTACCGTTAGGATTATCGTGCAGCAAGTCTGTACGCGCCCAATCCAGCACAGGCATAAAATTATAGCAGATAGTGTGAATACCCTCGGCAGCCAGATTGCGCATACTTTCCTTGTATGTCTCTATCTGACTGTCACGGTCGGCACCACCATATTTGATAGTCTCCGTCACCGGCAAACTCTCTACAACACTCCAACGCATACCGTAAGATTCGATATAAGCCTTGAGGTCATGAATTTTTTCACGTGTCCATACCTCACCAAGTGGCACGTCATGCAGAGCCGTGACAATACCTTCTACTCCGATTTGTTTAAGCATGGCAAGAGTTATTTTATCATTCTTACCAAACCATCTCCAGGTTCTTTCCATAATTGTTTAAATAGTTTTCTTTAATAATCTGAGGACAAAGGTAGGAGAAAAAAAGAAGAAAAACAAACGTTTTTAGTTCAAAAGCTTTAGTTTTTGTTCCATTTGCCACATCTTTTAGTTATCTTTGCAAAAAAATAGAGAAAAAAATTATGGAAAATAAGGAGAAAGACAATATTATGTTGCCTGAAAACGCATTCAGAGAACTAAAAGACGGTGAGAAATATGACCCGATAATGAAACCAGACAGAGTATATCCTGAAGTAAACGCATGGTCTGTAACGTGGGGCATACTCATGGCTATTTTGTTTTCTGCCGCTGCTGCGTATCTGGGTTTAAAAGTGGGACAAGTGTTTGAGGCGGCAATACCAATAGCAATCATTGCCGTAGGAGCCAGCACCGCCGCCAAACGCAAAAATGCCTTGGGCGAGAATGTCATCATCCAGAGTATCGGAGCCTGCTCCGGAGCTGTGGTTGCCGGAGCTATATTCACCCTTCCTGCCATCTACATTCTACAGGCAAAATATCCGGAGATGACAACTTCTTTTCTTAAAGTTTTCATGGCATCTGCCTTAGGAGGTGTTCTCGGCATTCTCTTTCTAATACCTTTCCGTAAATATTTTGTAAGTGATATGCATGGCAAATATCCTTTTCCTGAAGCCACAGCCACAACTCAGGTTCTCGTATCCGGAGCAAAGGGCGGAGACCAGGCAAAGCCGTTGCTTATATCCGGAATCATCGGCGGACTCTATGATTTTGTAATTGCCACTTTCGGATGGTGGAACGAAAACTTTACCAGTCGTGTCATTGGTTGGGGAGAAATTCTTGCAGATAAAGCAAAACTGGTTTTCAAGGTCAATACCGGAGCTGCCGTACTTGGACTCGGATATATTGTAGGATTGAAATATGCTCTATACATCACACTCGGCTCTTTAGCCGTATGGTGGTTAATAGTACCGGGAATGGCACTTATATTCGGAGATCAGGTTCTCAATATGTGGGACCCTTCCATAACAAAAGCCGTTGCTGCCATGAGCCCGGAAGAAATATTCAGGTCTTACGCCCGTAGCATAGGTATTGGAGGCATTGCCATGGCAGGCATAATAGGCATTATCCGCTCATGGAGAATTATAAAGAGTGCCGTCGGACTTGCTTCTAAAGAATTCAAGGGCAACAGCAATATCGACAAGAATATAAAAAGAACACAGCGTGATATTTCTTTCAAGATTATCGCGATAGGTTCTCTCGTAACAATGCTCATCACTTTTATGTTCTTCTGGTTTGGTGTAATGCAGGGCAATCTCATGTTTGCCATAATCGCAATTTTACTGGTGGCAGTAATTGCGTTTCTGTTTACCACCGTTGCCGCCAATGCCATAGCCATTGTAGGAAGTAACCCTGTATCAGGAATGACACTGATGACTCTTATCTTTGCTTCTGTTATCATGGTCGCCGTTGGACTTAAAGGTACAGGCGGCATGATTGCAGCCTTGATAATGGGCGGCGTGGTGTGTACAGCTTTATCCATAGCGGGCAGTTTCATTACAGACCTCAAGATAGGATATTGGTTGGGAACAACACCTAAGAAGCAGGAAAGTTGGAAATTTCTCGGCACCATAGTCAGTGCCGCCACTGTTGGCGGAGTGATGATGCTGCTTAATGAAACTTACGGTTTTGCATCCGGTTCCCTGGCAGCTCCCCAAGCTAATGCCATGGCAGCCGTAATAGACCCACTTATGAATGGTGTCGGAGCACCGTGGATTCTCTATGGCATCGGAGCTGTTATCGCTATTATACTTACATGGATGAAAATTCCGGCACTGGCTTTCGCGCTTGGAATGTTCATACCTATGGAACTGAACGTTCCTCTGGTTGTAGGTGGAGCCATAAACTGGTTCGTAACCACACGCTCCAAGAATGATGCCGTAAATAAGGCACGTGGAGAAAAGGGTACGCTCATAGCAAGTGGATTCATTGCCGGAGGAGCCTTGATGGGA
Organism: uncultured Prevotella sp.; assembly: GCA_964433895.1. Lineage (GTDB taxonomy): Bacteria > Bacteroidota > Bacteroidia > Bacteroidales > Bacteroidaceae > Prevotella. The sequence goes on along the minus strand of CAYSSU010000015.1, from coordinate 10,557 downwards.
GTAGTTAGCGCATTGCTCAAGTTCGGCGGACTGGAACTGTCTGTTGCCGATACATGGTGGACTAATCCGTTAAGTGAAGTTCTTGCACTTGGAGCATACATACTTCTGATTATTTACTTTGTCCGTGCGACAAAGAAATAATCGGAAACATCTTTAGAAGTGGATTCATGAAACGTGTCAGTGGCTTAGGGTGCGGAACGCCGTGATAATCAGGGCGTACTGTGCTCTGCATTATTATAAGGCGTTTTTTTGTCCTTGTCATTGCCACATAAAACTTACGTGCATCTTCAGCCAACTGTGCCTTGTTGTTCTGACTGTAATAGTTCGGGTATCTGCCTTCTATGGCATCAAACACTATCACATTGTCAAACTCCAGTCCCTTTGCCTTATGCACCGTGGTTACGAATATCTTCTCTGTCATCGTGCTGCAGCCACATAAATCAGCTTCTTTCAGCGTATTCATCTCTATTATGTGGTTTTGCAGTTGCGTTATCAGCGCCGGTTCTTCCTTTTCATCAATCACATCGTCAGAAAGATATCGTGTTATATAGTCAATGCTTTGCAGAGGCAACATCACCTCCGCCTTCACCAGATAATCATACGCGTATGTCATCTCGTCCACAAGTGCCGGCTGTTTCTGTTCTTTTTCAGGCAACACATAAAGGCGGTTACGCGAATGAAGAAACAGTTCTCTGTAATTTCTGCGCAACACCTCTACCCTGCTCTTCACACGTGTCTGTGACATAAATTCCCGCTGACAGGCAGTTATCTCCACAGCCTTTGCATAACAATAATCTACCAGAGAGCGCGTAGCATTCACGTCGGCATCAGCAAGATGACTGTTTTCACCTTCCAGATGCAGCATTTCCAAAAGAAACTTCAGTTTATACTGTTTCAACCCTGGCTGCAGAAGCCTTATAAGTCGCAGGGAATCAAAATATTTAGGATAGCGTACGTGCACGTCTATTGCCGGCAGATATCTTCTGCAATTATAATCCAGTATGTTATAGTCATAGTCAGCATTATGTCCCAGAAGCACGCCATTGCCCACGTAATCCACAAACCTCTGCAAAGCATCAGCATGCGACAGCAGTTTCTGGTGCTTACGCTCCTCTATAATCGGATTCATCACATCGCCAAGCATCTCCGGAATTTCCCTGTCGGTCTCTATATACAGCGACAACTCAGAACCGGCAACCACCTTGCCGTTGCGTATCTTCACAGCTGCAATCTGCAATATATCATCAGAAAAGACATCAAGCCCGGTTGTCTCGGTATCAAATATCACAATTTCACATTCACTATAAGTCTTGGCAAAGTCTTGCACATAACTACTGTCTTCATACAGCAGAAAATCTTGCGGAAGCATAGCTTTGTCCATACACTGGCGTGTGAAATTTCTTGCTGCGGTTGATGACTCAAACACATGCAGCCCCATCAGTATATGAGCCCACGCAATAAAATTGTTTTCATTATTCATCACAGAAAGATGAGCAAACAGAAATTTTATCTGTGAAGAAGAAAACAAATCGTTGCCCGAAACTTTAAAATGCTTAAGGTTTCGGTTAAGCAGAGCCTTACTTACAGCCTCAGCATCTCTGTTGGAATTCACTATCACCGCCGTTGTTTCTTCAGGGTAATGTTTCTGCAATCGGTCTGCCACCATAGCAGCGTCAAGATATTCAGTTTCCAAAGTTCCAGACTGCACTATTTCCAGTTCATTGCCCATTGTCTTTGGAGTAAAATCCGTATCAGGCAAAAAGGCATTGTCTATATTAAGCACATCTTCTGCATACCTGTTGAATACGTCAAGCAGATATTTAGGTGAACGGTGATTATATTTCAGATGGTGAATATTATTCTTGCAGCGCATCTTCAATAAGTCCAGTGTGGACATTTTAGCTCCCATAAAAGAAAATATTGCCTGCTGTTCATCACCAAGATACATCACTGTATTCAAATCTTCTTTTGCCGACATCATGTCTATAAGTTCCAACTGCAGCGGGTTCAAATCCTGCACTTCGTCCACCTGAATCCAACTATACCTCTTTATATTACTGTCTGCTGTCAATGCGTCGTATGCCAGCAGCAACAAGTCTTCAAAATCAATTAGCTTATTTTCTCTCTTGTACTTTTCATACAGCAATGCCTGATTCATTTTCTGCATCAACTGCATAATGAGTTTTCTCTCTCCTACATCATACCCTTCGCCACTGCAGGCATCCCGGTAATAGTCCGGATTATTATATATATCAATCATTGCGTCAGAGGTAAAGTCCATTCTCTGCACACGGCATATAGCTCTCATTGCCACCACATCATCAGAAGTTACACATTCCTGATGTATTCGCAGTTTACGCGGATGCCGATGGGCTATCTGATACATAAAGTGAGAAAGAAAAACAATCTCATTATATTCCTGCATTTTTCTGTAATTGCCCATCACGGAAAATTCATCCTCTCCTGTAGACCTTGTTATTATACTTACCATGTCTTCGTCATCAATAATAGAAGTCTCAGCGGCAACAATATTGTTTTCAAACAACATCTTGGAACAGAACCTGTGAACATTGCCCACAAAGACATCCCCTACGCCCTCATCTTCAATATTCTGTATTATTCTGTCCTGCATACCTCTTGCCGCACGGTTGGTAAATGTCAGGCAAAGCATATCACCATATTCCACTCCATCGGCGTGGGCTTTTCTTATCCGCTCAGTGAGTATCTGAGTTTTTCCGCATCCCGGAGGAGCCAGCACCAGATGATAACCACCGGTGGCATTGATTACCCGCAACTGACTTTCGTCTGGAGTCCACGAAACATTATATTGACTATTTTCTTTCATAAATGCAAAAATACACCTTTTTATAATAATATAACGTTAAAATAGTATTAAATGAACATTAATACTAACATTTAGGTATTGACACATATCAATTTATTTATTATCTTTGCAGAATAAAAAAACATTAACCGCATTTAATTATGAAAACAAGTAACACAAAACACCAACAGATTTACAAAGAGTACCTGAATACTCAGAAAAAACGAGATGATGAAGATATCAATGTTCTCGGAGGCGAGATTTGGTACAACTAAAGAATAAAGCAGCCTGGTTTATAGGCTGCTTTTTTTTGTATCTCTATGTCCTCAAATTCGCTTTTGTTGTTTTTTCTTATTATCTTTGCAACCGACAATACCTTATAAAGCATAATTATAAATGAAAAAATTTTTATTATTGGTTTTGTGTGTCCTGGCGGTCGGCAACACCGTTGCTGACAACAAAACTATCAGCTCGCCTGACGGCAAACTCATAGTCACTATATGTGACAATGACGGAAATCTATCCTACAAAGTAAATTATGATGGTGCAGAAATGCTCAAGCCTTCTGCATTGGGCATCAAGACCGATTACGCTGACTTTACCGGTGGACTGTCATTAAAAGCTGCCGAAGAAAAGAAAATTGAAAAGAGCTATGACATCACCAGAACCAAGAAAAGCCATATAGAATACAAGGCTAACCAGATAGTTCTGGACTATGTAAACAAAGACAACAGGTCTTTACGTGTCACTTTTAATGTTTCAGACAATGACATCGCCTACAGATATACTCTTTTGCGTGGTGAAAATGACAACCCGAAAGTAGCCGTGGTATATAATGAAACCAGCAGTTTCAACTTTCCCGACAAGACCACCACTTTCATCTGCCCGCAGATAACTCCTATGACCGGATGGGAGCGCACCAAGCCCTCATACGAAGAGGAATACAAGGCTGATGCCCCTATGGCTGAAAAATCACAATACGGTGTGGGATACACATTTCCGTGTCTGTTCAGAATAGGCAATGACGGTTGGGCTCTTGTCAGTGAAACAGGAGTTACAAGTGGATTTTGCGGCAGCAGACTCAGCGACTATAACTCGCAAAGCGGTTACACCATAGCCTACCCGCAAAAAGGAGAAGCCAATGGTTTCGGCAGTGAATATGCGGCAATACCTGTTCCTGGAAGCACTCCATGGCGCACCATTACAATAGGAAAGACTCTCAAGCCTATTGTGGAAACCGCAATTCCGTTTGACGTTCTGGACCCTCTGTATGAAGCTAAATATGAATATAAGCCGGGCAGATACACATGGAGTTGGCTTATATGGCAGGACAAGAGTGTAAACTATGATGATCAGGTGCAGTTTATTGACCTTGCTTCAAAAATGGGATATGAATATGTTCTGGTAGATAACTGGTGGGACACCCAGATAGGACATGAGCGCATGGCACAGTTGTCTGCCTATGCCCAAAGTAAGAATGTGCACCTTATGCTTTGGTTCAGCAGCAACGGTGTGGAAAATGATGCTCCGCAGGGTCCACGTGACATAATGAGCAACAGCATTATGCGCAAGCGTGAGATGGCTTGGATGCAGAAGATTGGAGTAAAAGGAATAAAGGTAGACTTCTTCGGAGGTGACAAGCAGCACACCATGCAACTGTATGAGGATATTCTCAGTGATGCCAACGACTATGGGCTGCAAGTGATATTCCACGGCTGTACCCTTCCTCGCGGATGGGAACGCATGTATCCCAACTATGCCGGCAGTGAAGCTGCCCTCGCCAGCGAGAACATTTACTTCACCGACTATCACGCCAAGAAAGAAGGATTCGAGATGACGATGCATCCTTTCGCACGTAATGCCGTGGGCAGTTTCGACTGGGGCGGTGTTATCATGAACCATTATCTAAGCAGAGACAACAAGAGCCGTCATCAGCGTTTCACCGGAGATGTATTTGAAATGGCAACAGCCATAACCAACCAGTGCAGCATAAACTGTGTAGAGGTCACTCCTAATGCAATAGACGCATTGCCTGAATTTGAAAAATCATGGCTTAAGAATATTCCTACAAAATGGGATGATGTTAAGTTCATTGACGGTTACCCTACCAAATACACTGTTATAGCCCGCAAGAGTGGTAACAAATGGTACGTGGGTGGCATAAACGGAACTGACAAACCGATAACATTGACTTTGAATATAGATATGCTTGCCGGCAAGACGGTAAATCTTTACGCAGACAATGCAAAGAAGAAGGGCGAAATATTTCCTTCGTCTGCACTCAAAACATTAAAGATTAGCAAAGACGGCAAGACTAAGATTACCATTCAGCCAATGGGTGGAATAATCATAAACGCTTTGTAAACTATCTTATGAAAATCTGCCTTTTTAATAAGGGCAGATTTTTCAGTATGCTCTATTTCCGTTTCGCTGAAATGCTTTGATATGGCTGTCTGAGGAATGGCTATGGAATAGACATCGGCAGCTAACTGATATTGTGCTTCTCTGTTTCCAATATACTTTTTACGCTTTACATGTCTTGTTTATTAAATATTTGTTATTAACGTTGTTATTGTTGTTTACGATTTCTATATATAAAATATTTGACGTGCTATAAATATCGAATTTACTTTCTATGGATATGACTTTGTGCGATTTATCACCATGTTCAGCAGTTGCATTGAGTCTTTATAAATTGGTAACTCTTCGGATAATGCCATGTAATCTTTTTTTTCGACCGACTTTGCCGGTATAATCTTTTTTCATAATGTTTTTAACATCAAATAGAGAAATAGAGAAATAGAGAAATAGGTCAGAAAGCTATAACAGGCCTAACCTTGTACGAACTGTTCTTATTGTAGTTGTACAGGAGCAGGTAGCTGCTATAGAAGTACACGCGGTAAGCGAAGTAGTTACTTTACTCAGAACTACTCCAGAAGATATTACCTTCAGCAAATTTAGTATATTTTTTTTCTCCTACACTTTGCAATTTGTTATTAATATTCGTCGCACAATTCGATGACTGACCATTCCAATATAAATACGAACCCCCATCATAATAATTATTATTTCCTGCACTTGAAGACATACCGCCCAAGTTGACACATATATCAAACCACTGACCGATACTTGGAAGATACCAACCACTAGTACCACTTGGAGCAGATACGGTGGATTTATAAGATGTTGTGGCAGCGTATGCAGCAGGATAAGTGGTACTGTTGATTACATTTGATTCAGTACGCCCGTCCTTGTCGGCTATTAAAGCACTTGTGGTATCTACATTGGTAAGTCCAATTAAATCATTTCCGTAATTTCCCCATTTGGTGCCTGTACTTGCATCTTTCAGTGCCATGGCATAGCCGTGGGTATAGCCGGCATCCTTATCTATTGTGCTAGGGTTATTGCTGAACACAATGGCTATCGGTGTCTTCGTGGGATTAGCAGCTAATGTGCCCCAACTACCATCTGAAAATAAGAATTCACCCGTAGTTGTTCCATCTGATGTATATGTAACACGCGCATCGCTCTGACCGGAGCCGGTGATGTTTATATTATATGTATAGTTCCAATTACGACGGATATTGAAATCGGTATAGTCGGTTGTATTGTCTGATTTTACACCCCCCAGATAGATACGATAAGTGGAATGCCAACCACTGCCCTTAGCGTTTACAAGAAGATAAGTAGCATCTGAAGGTGCCTTAGTTGAATCACGGAGTTGCTCTGTTGTGCAGGCACTTATATTGCCCTGAAGATTCTCATAAGTATAATAGGTATGAGTTACGGCAGTTGTACTTGTCAGGTTTTCCACAGCGTAAAAATCACCATAGGTATTGCCGTAATTACTTGTGCTGCCGGGAACTATATAGCTGCTTAATGGAGCATGACACAACTGGTAGCCGGTAATGGTGATGCCGCTGGAAGGAGTTATATTAAAATACTGTCTGCTACAAAGACAACTCATGGATATTGAAACATTTTCGTTTTCAGCAACTGTCTTCTGAGTAACGCTGCCACACATGATAGCGTTGTCTAAAGTACCAGGTGACGTCAGTGTGGGAGTAGGAAGGGACTTTAAGGCGGTAAGTGTCTTTACGCTACTGCTCATATCTGAACCGTAATTAGCTATGGCGTATATATCATATTCTGTGTTCGTCATCAGCTCTAATTGGACGCCTCCACTTATTGAAGAAGATGTATATTTACTTGTAACCAAGTTGCCACTTGCGTGGTTGAATACCATTACATTGACATTGCTAACTTCATTCTTACTTGCATCGTCTTGCAGTGCACGGGTGGCAACAGGAGCGCCGAGACCTATCATCACGGTAACAGGTCTGCACTCTGTGCCCGCATCAGAAATGTCGGAGGACGAGCAGGATACAGGAAGATATGCTGCAAGAAGCAGAAACAGATAAAGGACAATATGTTCCAATGTCGTGTGTTTCATATTGATATTGAATGTTTGAAATCTTGGTAGAAATGGGAATACTCGCTACAGCGAACAGTCACATCATTATGACGCTCTGGCTGATGTATTCTTTCCATGGCATTACCCTTATTCCAAGAGTGCCGTCGTAGATATTTATCACGAACACCTTGTCGTCGCCGCTGTCAGCCTCCAGAGCATTGCCCTCGCTGTCAATGGTGGTGGAAAGCATAAGGCTGCCGTCACGGTATACCGACACGGTGAGGGGCTCGCCGCAGGCAAACATGGCAAGCACGGATGAAGAGAGAAGACTTCTGTCGGGCTGCAGTTCCATTACCGAGGTGGCAGAAGCAGTGCTGCCCGTAAGCTGTCCGTCATACTGCATGCCGGTACGCATGCCGGTAATCACCACCGAGTATGATGTGGCAGCACGTGTTCCTGAGAGAGCGGTTCCCGATGCGATTTCCTTTGCCACAGCTATGCGCACGCGGGCGAGGCGGTCTGCCATCACCACGTGTGCAGTGTCGGTTTCCTCCGGGGTGATATCAGAGAAGTTGAACATGCCGTAATACAGGCGCGACTGCCGTGCGGAGTCCTCAGGCTGCGACAGACTGTCCAGGCTCACGGCGAGGCTGCATATATCTGTGCCTGATGAAGGACTTGCAGCGCGGAAGCCCTGAATATTGCGGTCGGCAAAGACGACAAGCCGGGCATCATCACAGCCGTTGAAACTGATGTGGAAGAATCGGTCACTGCCGTAGGGCACGCTATGACTGTATTTCCCGTTGAGAAACATATATGCTGATGAAAGGCGTGCGATACTGTCCGGAAGTAATTTACCCGACTTGTCTACAAGGCGCGTGGAAACTACATACTGCACACACCCGCCCTTGTCATCGTTGATGCAAGACACCATGCTATGCATCAGAATGATGCAGAGAGATGTGAATATTATGCAGTGTAGCTTTCTATACATAGTTCCTTTGTTTTACTTTTTGGGGGGATTAGTTGAATATCACGTTCTGAGTGAGATTCTCTGCCCAGTCAGCAACTGTGACTGTTAAGTTTATGTTGACAGGTGCTATTGTGGCATCAGGAGAAGCTACACCTACATTCTTTATAACAGCAGAAATATCGTATGTCTTGTTAGCCTCTACCTTACCTGTTTGAGTTGTTGTCAATACATTATCACCTTTCTTAATTGTAGTTCCATCCTGATATAGATTTATAACTACAGGATAATAGGAAGTTACAGTTTTTTTATCATCATCTTTATCTGTCAGAGTAGCCTTTATTACAAGTCTCAGTTCTTTATCAGCATTTGTAGGGAAAACATAATAATAATGGTTTGAATATTTAGCACCAGAGATGTCACCGCTGCCAAGATAATTCAGACGAGCTAATGGTGGATTAACATGAGTAGCTAATTCTCCCTGATAGCTATCATCAGACAAAGTACCTTCTAAATTCATCGTCTTGCGTGCTCCATACATGAACACTTCATCCACTTTCATAGTATAGTTGCTATATGTTACGTTTTTTGTCAAGTCGGCAGTTATGCTTCCTATTGATACGCGAGCTACTGCACGTGAAATAGAGGCTGTTGCTGTTTTTGCTTTTTCGTCTATATTTACGTTTGTAGTATACATAGGCAACACATTTGAATTCTGTCCGTCCACAGTAGTCGTTGCCGGAGTGAATGTACCAGAACTATATGTCGCGGTTGTATTGTCCAAGTCTAAAGTCTTGGCAATAAATCCTTCATAAGTAGTTGCTGTAGTAAATGTACTTTTGGGAGCATTTGCCACAACTACAATCTTAGGGGTAGTAGTAGTATAAGTGATAGTGATCGGGGTAATAATGTTCGGAGCATCTACTGCCATTATATTATCTACTTTACTGGCACCGTCACCTGTAAATATACCGATTACCAGATTGTTAACCTTAGCCTCGTTATCCGTACCGTATGTCGGATTAGCACCTGCGGTTCTAGTACTTTCTGTTCCTTTTATTGTGAGTTGCAGTGTTTTTGGCGTAAGGTCGGTCTTGACCTGCGAGTCCTCTTCACCGGCGCAGCCGGCGAACATGCCGCAGACTGCAATCAGCATTGCTGATAGTAAAATGTTCTTTTTCATAATCTTATGAGTTTAAAAAATTAATACTTTAATTTATTGTCGTTATTGTAACTCTGTCATCTGCCGAGCTGCCTCATAGCCTCGTCAGCCTGGCTCACGCCCTGCGCCTTAGCCATGTTCAGGTAAACCTCTGCCTTGTCGCGGTTGCCTGCCATCATATACATCACGCCGATGTTGTTGTACGCCCGGCGGTCGGTCATGCGGCGGCTGAGATACTTGCGCGCCAGTTTCACGTCGCCCCTTATCAGAGCCACGCCGGCAGCGTTGATGCTAGCCTCGGCAGACTCCGGGAACAGGCGTGCGGAGAGGTCGATGATGTCGTTGAACTCACGCGAGCCCACATTATAGTTCTGGGCCACGGCGTAGAGGTCGGACAGCGACATCTGCGAAGGGTTGTTCTTGAGCATCAGTATGCCGGACTCGGCATCAAGGGAACGGCGGCGCACGGTGAGAGTGTACTCCACCCGGCACACACGCGGGAATATGGCAGCCTGCATGAAGCGATAGGGAACGCCGTGGTCGAGGAGCTTTATCTCTTTCTCCCTGCCGTTCACCACCTCCACAGCACGGATGATGTTGCACACGGCATCCTTAAGCGACATGCTGCTCGCGGCGGTGAGCACGGAGATGCTGTCCCAGTCCTCTGCCGTCCACGTAACGCCGAGGGCGTTGCTGCTCGTGAGCCGGTTTTTCATCATGCCGCGCTTCAGCGAGAGGGCGCGCTGCATGGCTGACTTCTCGTTCAGGGAATAGCTGCCGGCAGGAGCCCCATAGCCGTGGACGGAGATGGCGTCTATGGACGCTCCGCCCTGGGAAAGCTGCCGGCGTATGTCATCACGTATTATGTCGCTCACGGTGCGGTTGAACCTGCGCTCGGACATCCGCCCTATCCTCTTGGCGTCATACAGGGGTATCACGCCCGATGCCGTATAGGTCTCGGTGCTTGCTGCCGAGGGCTGAACGAACTCCACGCACGGAAGGATGTCGTAGTTGCGAGTAACGGGGTCGGCACTGCTCACGGCGGTGTTGCCGAAGGGGATGGCCTTCATTATGCGGTCCTCGAACACGTGGGCGGCATGACCGTTGCAGTTGCATTCCTCGCTCTCGGTGTAGAGGGCGGCGGAGTGCATCCACTCCTCGTAGGGCACCGTGGTGTCGTAAATGAA
>CAYSSU010000014.1:0-69127 GCA_964433895.1 uncultured Prevotella sp. | reverse complement strand
ATTAAAATACGGATCTACACGGGGATAATATGCAAATAAATTCATGTCGGGGCATGAAGCCACAACCTACAATAGCGCATATATTTTTCTTAATCATTAATCAAAATATGCTGTTTTATCGAGCAAAGCAGCATATATTGTCTTGTATTTCAATACATAATGGAAGGTAATATAGCCTACTTTGGAACTTAATCCTTAATTCTTAATCCTTAATTTTTCTTGGCGGTACGCCAATGCTGGGTATATACACAAAAAAGCTTCAAGAAAAAACCTTGAAGCTTTCTGCGGTGCGTACGAGACTCGGACTCGTGACCTCCTGCGTGACAGGCAGGCATTCTAACCAACTGAACTAACGCACCAGTTTGCAACTCATACAAAGTGTTGGCGGTGCGTACGAGACTCGGACTCGTGACCTCCTGCGTGACAGGCAGGCATTCTAACCAACTGAACTAACGCACCAGTTTTTGTGCTTTGTTCTGAATTGCGAGTGCAAAGGTAGTGATAATTTTTCATACCTCCAAAACTTTCTACATCTTTTTATAAAAAAAATTGCAACAATATTGCACTACGGTATGCATTCCCCACTCTAAGCCAATCAGTTAACTCTGTTTTTGAGTTAAATCCGCATGACTGAAAAAGTTTCAAAGAAGGCTGATTTTCAGAATCTACAATGGCATAAATCTGATTTAAATGGATTACATTACGTGAATAATCAAGGATTTTCTTTATTGTTGCCTTTGCCAATCCTCTTCTACGATACTTTTTCATTATGATTATTCCCAACTCAGCCCGCTGATGCTTGATACTGAAATCTGCCAGGTCGACAATGCCGACAGCTTCTCCTGCCGCATTCTCTATCATCAGCCTCACCTGTTTGTCTACAAATATATCATTAGACGCATTGGCTATATAATCATGCAGAACATAACGGGAATAAGGAACATTTGTTGTTCCGGCTGCCCAGATATCACGGTCGTTCTCTATCTTATACAGAGTTTCCAAATCTTCAGGTTCCAAAGCTCGTAGACTAATTTCCAAATTATTCATTATATTATAATTCCTTCTGATGTTATTATCTTATCTTCAACAAACGTTGCCAAACTTACATTTACTCTGCTATTAAAAGAGAACAAGTTTAGCATTTCTTCAAAACTTAATGTGCATGCGTCAAAGACAACATACATCATACCTGCGAAAGAGTCATCACAGACGGCTGATATCCTTTCTGGAATAACGTCAACATAGCGTGCATCAAGATTTTTGGCTGTCGCTATATCACGACATTTATCTTGCATTTTGCTACTGCCTACAAAAACAAATCTTACCGGTTTTATCTTGAACTTGCCATAAAAGCCCAATGACTTGTAAGCCGAAGACAACAGATTAACTGCCAAAGCCATAACTGCTTTGGCAAATATTGCAATTTTCACGGGAATACATATAAAGACAGATGCACCGGCATAATGCTTTCTGAAAAATATAAGCATTGCCGAATAGAATACATGCACATACCGAAAACCGGATTTACGGGTGCTCTCTCCTTTATAATGCAATATGCACTGAGGCAGGAACCAATTCTGCCAACCTGACTTGAGCAGACGATAACTTAAATCTATATCTTCTCCATACATAAAAAAGTCTTCATCCAACAGTCCTACACTGTCCAGAGCCTTGCGGCGCAACATACAGAAAGCTCCGCTGACAATCTCTATACGCTGAGGGGTGTTCCACGGAAGATAACTCATGTAATAATGTGCAAAGACATGACTTGAATGAAAACGACGACACAGTCCGGTCATCTTATAAAAAGCAGTCATCGGAGTAGGCACGCCACGCCTGCTCTCCATAGCCTTGCAGCCATCGGCCTTGAACATACAGACTCCTGACGCTCCCGCCTTTTGATGAGAGTCCATAAAATTAAGCACTTCCTTTACTGTGTGTTCGCCTACAATGGTATCAGGATTCAATAACAGCACATACTCACCGCTGCTTCTTTTTATACCTATATTATTGGCACGGGCAAAACCTACATTATGCGTACTCTGAATATAAACGACCTGCGGGAAACGGGATTTAATATAATCTGAACTGCCATCAGAAGAATGATTGTCAACAACAATCACTTCTGCTTTAATACCATCAAGAGCTCTCCCAAGCGAGAAAAGACACTGCTCAAGATAATACTTCACATTGTAATTTACTATGATGACAGACAGTTTCAAGACTTAAACTGGAGTTTCCACATCAAGCAGGCAACGCTTCATCGTAGGGAAAATAAACATACCGGCAAGAAAAAGTATTATTGCCATATATCCAAATGCCACATTCATATACAGATAATAAAAAACGGTATTGAATATCATCGGTATATGCAGCATGTCTATGCGCAAAACTCCATACAGCAAAAGCTGCTGATGATTTTCTGTCTGGTCTGAAGTTAGATTATTATGAATCTTGCGAAACTTAAACAGGCGCAATGCAAGCGGAATGGCACCTATCGTAACTATCTCCATCAACATTGTTACAGTAAACTCTGTCACGGAATTATCATGCATGATTCCATTTGCCATTAAATCATTTTCACCGAGAATGACAAATATAATGGAAAATATGACAGACATAAGCCATATAACCATCAATAACTTCTGCGTTTGTTTCATTGTTTAAAAGGGGTTCTATTTATAATACTTCTGCCAAGAGTCACCTCATCTGTATATTCAAGTTCATCACCGACGCTTATTCCACGGGCAATAACAGAGAGACTGACATTATAAGGCAGCAGTTTTCTGGATATGAAAAAATTTGTGGTGTCACCCTCCATGGTACTGCTCAACGCAAGAATAACTTCTCTTACGCCTCCTGCCTTTACACGTTCCACAAGGGAATCTACCTCTATATCATTTGGTCCGATGCCGTCCATAGGGGATATTATACCGCCCAGCACATGATAAAGTCCATGGAACTGCTGCGTATTCTCTACCGCCATAACATCCTGTATGTTTTCTACTACACAGATTGTTGAAGCATCCCGCCGGGAATCACCACAAATAGGACAGACTTCCGTATCGCTGATGTTATGACATATCCTACAATATTTTACATCGTGGCGTAACGCTGATATGGCATTGGCAAACTCATCAACCTCACCGGTTTCTCTGCGGAGCATATACAATACAAGGCGCAAAGCTGATTTGCGCCCTATGCCCGGCAGTTTGCTGAATTCAGAAACTGCCTTTTCCAACAATGCGGAAGGATAACGTTCTGGCATTACAGATAAATGCCAATACCAACCTTCAGACCAATCGTAGAATAGTCTTTATGGCTCTTAATACTCTGATCATAATATATTGCCGGTTCTATGGTAACAGTATGACTTACAAAAAAGGCATAACCAACCTCAACTCCTGGCATTACGTCATTATAACCACTGGCATGAACATATTTGGCATTTACACCCAGATAAATACCGTTCTGCTCTATATAATAACGACCACCGACACCTATCTGGAAACGATTAGGAATTTTATCGTTATTACTTGTCTGATAACCTACCTCTCCTGAAAGAAGAATATCATCTGCTATAAAATAACCAACCTTGCCATTAACGCCAAGATTAAGTTCATCTGTTCCATTATAACTAAGATTCAAACCGGACAATGATGCTCCGCAATAAACCTTATCTTTCTCAAACTGAGCACTTGCCGATAATGTGAGCAACAGTGCTGTAGCCAGCATAATTAATTTCTTTCCCATAATTTCAATTCTTTTTAAATGTTGAAAAGTTATCTTTTAAAACTTGTATTGTACTTTCTATACCATATACAGAACCAAAGGACAGCAACCAGAAGTACAATTACACTGCCCGTATATGCCACTGCCGAATTAAGCGCAAGAGCCTGTTTTGATACCAGCAGGAACGTAGAGCACACCACTGTCATGAACAGAGCAGGAATCAACGTTATCAGAAAAGGCTTCTTCTGCTGTACCATATATACGGTAAGAGTCCACAACGTAAACACGCTCAACGTCTGGTTTGCCCATCCGAAATATTGCCAGATAACATTAAACCCATTAGGATTTGCCATCTGCCATACCAACAGAACTATTGCGGCAACAAACATAGGCACGCACACCAGCAGGCGTTTGTTTATAGAATGCTGTTCCAGTTTAAATGCGTCGGCAATGATAAGACGGGCACTGCGGAACGCTGTGTCGCCACTTGTAATAGGGGCAGCAACAACTCCAAGCAAAGCAAGTATGCCGCCAAACATACCAAGCCAACTGCTACATACTAACTTAACAACGGTCGGAGCATCAAAATATTGCACCAGGCTCTGCCCTTCTCCACCATTCCATTGAGAAAGGAACTTATGCAGGGTATCAGAATCCACAACTTCCTTCCAGCCTCCATAATAGAAGAAATACATTGATACCGTAGCCCAAATCAAAGCTACAAGTCCTTCTGTTATCATAGAACCATAGAAAATTGGACGTCCCCACTTCTCTGTCTTTATGCAACGTGCCATAAGAGGGCTCTGTGTAGCATGGAAACCACTGATGGCTCCGCAGGCTATCGTTATGAACAAACAAGGAAATATTGGATTTTTTGATATAAAACCATCAACACCAAAGATTTCCTTCGGTACATTCATGTTAAAATCAGATGCGCAGTTCCATACTTCAGGAATAGCAGGCCACTTGATAAGAAGTCCAATGAGCAGAGCTACAGCCATAAATATCAGAGAGAACGCAAAAACAGGATAAATTTTACCGATTATCTTATCAACCGGCAACATTGTTGCTATAACATAATAAATGAATATCACTATTATCCAGAATATCTTGCTGCCCCATATACCCTCCAGAATAATAGCAGGACTGTAAACAAAGACGGCACCCACCATCATAAGCAGCAAAACAGAGAACACCAGCATTACCTTCTTGGTATTGTTGCCGAGATATGTTCCGACAAGTTCCGGAAGATTGGCACCGCCATGGCGCACGCTCAACATACCACTCATATAATCATGCATGGCTCCGGCAAAAATACATCCTAATACAATCCAGAAATATGCCACAGGACCATACCACGCTCCCATTATAGCACCAAATATAGGTCCGGTTCCGGCTATATTAAGAAATTGTATCATAAATATTTTCCAACCCGGCATAACAATAAAGTCTACACCATCAGCTTTTGCTATTGCCGGTGTGGGACGGTCATCAGGACCAAAAACATGTTCTACAAACTTGCCATAGAGCAAATAGCCCAATATAAGGGCTGACAAACTAATTAAAAAAGATATCATTATTCTTTAATGTTGTTTTAAATCGCAATGCAAAGATAAACAAAAAGTTGCAATTCACAAAATAATGCCGGCATTATATTGTAATTTAATAAAAAAATGGTTGAAAGCCAAGCATTTGCATCGGGCTTTCAACCATTTGAAATATCTTTATCTTATTCTGTCTGCCGCTCTTACCAGACGTTCGTCTGATTTTATACCTACACGTGCCAAAACATAAAACACTATGTTTACAACAGGAATGACTGAGGACAACAACGGCAAAGTCTTAGTTGTCGATTCTATTCCAGCACCTCTCAAGAACACGAAGTAAACATAACAAGCACACCACAGCAACATCAATATAATATTAATGGTACAGAGACGAGCCTGAAAAGGTCTGTTATGAAACTTAAATATAGTAAATATATTCAAGAGACATGAAAACAGCAAAACGCTGAATAAAGGCCAAGACTGAAACGACATATTTCCATTACCGTTCTTTATCCATAAATTGGTCATACGCATATTTGCTTCCATTCCTGCCGATACGAAATCAGCTATGGGCAAACACATACATACCACCGTAAGAACAAAAGCCACAAGCAAGAAAACTGTCTGTCTGCGCTGTATCATAATTTAGTTAACCTCCTCGTTCAGTGCATCTCTAGAAGGGTCACGCCAATAAATCTGTCCGTCAACAAATTCCTGGGTAGCCAGCAATGTTGCTTTTGGCAATTTTTCATAATAGCGTGAAATTTCTATCTGCTCGCGATTCTCGAATACCTCTTCCAAAGAGTCGTTATAAGAAGCAAACTCAGCAAGTTTCTTGCTAAGATCACCCTTGATTTCTACAGAAATCTGATTAGCGCGTTTAGCAATGATTGCTACACTTTCATAGATGTTTCCGGTCTCTTCACACAAATCCAGAATATTACGGGTAACTGTGTTTACCGGAGCTTTTGACTTTTTGTAATCCATCACTTAAATATATATATTTACGTTTATTTCTTAATTTGCAGCTGTATCTGTCGCATTGTCAGCATGCTTCTCACCAAGGAAGTTTTTGCATTTGGCTATGAGCTTTTCTGCAAGTCCCTTGTCTTTAGAATCAGGATATTCATTGATAAATCCATAGCATTCATCTTCTGCATCCTGATAGCGTTCAGCTTTTTTCTCCTCTATACTCTGCTGAGCCAATTCGTATTTGCTTTTCATCACCAATAAAGAGAATTCCTCACGCAAACCGCTATAAGAATATTCCTTCAAAGCATTCTGACTTGTTACGATGCAAGCCTCATAATTATTTCCGCCATTGGTGCAATTGCCAAAATAAGGACCGAGATTATAATAAAGACGAGCAGAATAAAGTTCCTTAAGAATCAACTTATCTTGAAGTTCTATCAGACGAGCCTGAGCCTGAGGTCTCAACTTTGAATCAGGATAAACATCCAAAAACGTCTGATATGCAGATATTGCAGTAATTGTCTGTGACTGGTCAAGACGTGGTTCCGGAGTGCTTTCATAAAGAGCTTCACCCTCAAAATAATGAGCTTTTTCAGCCAGATAGCCTTTAGGATAACTCTGATAATATTTCTTGAAAGCCTGAGCCGCGCCCTCATAGTCCTTACCATTAAAGTCAGCCATTGCCAACATATAAAGACTTTCCTGTGCATTGTCTGTACCCTTCTCCAAATTAACCAAATCAGTAAGAAGAGTTATAGCACGAGTATTCTTGCCATTGGCAAAAGCCTCCTTGGCATATTCATACTTATACTGATAATCGTCTGATTTATAGACTTTATTGAATTCACTTGCACAACTTGAGAAAAGCAGTGACAGAGATATAGCAAAAAGGATATTCTTCTTCATAAATTTATGCTTTGAGCTGCAAAGTTAAATACTTTTCGCGGATTACCAAAGTAAAAAACATACTTTTTCGCAATTTATCAAACTTTATAACTCATATTAGTTAGAAATTTACTAATTTTGCACGGATATATAAAAATTGTATAGGTTTAGACTTTTTAAAGTGTATACATGGATTTCAAGTTAACTTCAAAATACAAGCCTACCGGCGACCAGCCAGAGGCTATACAACAGCTTACAGACGGATTGAAAGACGGAACGCCGGCACAAGTTCTGCTTGGCGTAACCGGCTCGGGAAAGACTTTCACCGTTGCAAACGTCATTGCCAATGTAAACAAGCCTACTCTAGTATTAAGCCATAACAAGACTTTGGCAGCACAGCTGTATGAAGAGATGAAAGGATTTTTCCCTGATAACGCGGTAGAATATTATGTATCATACTACGACTATTATCAGCCAGAAGCATACCTGCCAACATCTGACACTTATATAGAGAAAGATTTGGCTATAAACGATGAAATAGACAAACTTAGACTTCAGGCGGTATCAGCTCTGCTTTCCGGAAGAAAAGACGTAATTGTGGTCTCTTCTGTATCATGCATATATGGTATGGGTGGACCTGTGGCAATGCAACAGAGCGTTATCAAAATAAAAAAGGGACAGACTCTTGACCGCAATGAATTTCTGAGGCGGTTGGTTGATGCTCTTTACGTGCGCAGTGACATTGACTTGCAGCGCGGTAACTTCCGCGTAAAAGGAGACACCGTTGACATATTCATGGCATATAGTGACAATGTGCTGAGGGTTACTTGGTGGGATGATGAAATAGACTCCATAGAAGAAGTGGACAGCATAACTTACCACCGACTTGCTTCTTTTGAAGAATATGAGATTTATCCGGCAAACCTATTCATCACCTCCAAAGAACAAACTGAGAATGCTATACGCATGATACAAGACGACCTTGTAAAGCAAGTGGATTACTTTAACGAGATAGGTGATACCATTAAGGCTCAAAGGATTAAGGAGCGCGTAGAGTATGACATGGAGATGATAAAAGAACTGGGCCACTGCAGCGGAATAGAAAACTATTCAAGATATTTCGATGGTCGCCAGGCGGGAGAACGTCCCTACTGCCTGCTTGATTTTTTTCCAAAAGACTATCTTATGGTCATAGACGAAAGTCATGTCAGCGTGCCTCAGATTGGCGCCATGTACGGTGGAGACCGCGCCAGAAAACAAAATCTTATAGAATACGGCTTCAGACTGCCCGCTGCTTTCGACAACAGACCTCTGAGGTTTGAAGAATTTCACGAACTCATAAATCAAATCATATACGTGAGTGCCACGCCTGCTAATTATGAATTGCAGGAAGCCGAAGGAGTAGTTGTGGAACAGATAATTCGCCCTACAGGACTATTGGACCCGGAAATAGAAGTTCGTCCGTCTGAAAACCAGATAGACGATTTGATGGACGAAATAACAACACGCTGCAACAAAAATGAAAGGGTACTTGTTACAACTCTGACCAAAAGAATGGCTGAGGAACTTACGGAGTATCTGCTAAATCATGACGTTAAGGCAAACTATATACACAGTGACGTGGCAACCCTTGACCGTGTGAAGATAATGAATGACTTACGGGCAGGGGTATATGACGTGCTGGTGGGAGTAAACCTGTTGCGCGAAGGACTTGACCTGCCGGAGGTTTCACTTGTTGCGATACTTGACGCTGACAAAGAAGGATTTCTGAGAAGTCACCGTAGCTTAACGCAGACGGCAGGACGAGCAGCAAGAAATGTAAACGGAAAAGTAATAATGTATGCTGACAAAATAACAGAAAGTATGCAGAAGACTATAGACGAAACAGCACGCCGCCGCAGTATTCAGTTGAAATATAACGAAGACCACCATATAACACCTAAGCAGATAAAGAAAGCCATAGGGTCGTCTCTGGCTACAGCTACAGACGCACAGAGTGAAACAAAGAACGATAACATGGCTGCACAACAGGCATATATGGAACCGGACAATGCTGCCTTTGCCGCAGACCCGATAGTAAGGCGCATGACAAAAGAAGAATTGGAAAAGAGCATTGAAAATACAACGGCACTGATGAAACAAGCTGCCAAAGAACTTGATTTTATCCAGGCTGCACAATACAGAGATGAAATAATAAGACTGCAAGACCAATTAAAAGTTAAAAGTTAAGAGATAAAAGTTAAGAGAAGAGTTATATAAATAATGTATCATCTTTTTTTATTACTTTTGTCAAATTAACATATTATAGAATAAAAATGAAAAAGATAGAAATGCTAATTGCTGTCATGCTGGCTATGCCTATTGCATCTTCAGCACAGGAAGTACTTACTCCTGAACAGAAACTGGAACAAGCACAGAAACAACTTGAAGCAGCTCAGAAAGCAGTAGAACAGGCTAGAAAGGATGCAAAAAAAGCATCTGACAAAACCGAAAGCGCAAAGACTGAAAGTAAAAACAGTTCTGAAGGTTGGGCTATTCCCGAAGAAAAGAAGATTGACGAAAATGTTGTAAGACAACAGGCAAAGATAGAAAAAGACACAGAAGACGCTCAATACCTGGCAGGGGCTGTGCCCATGGCAGACAACAATGTAGTTTTTACTCTGGATAAAGATTTTCCAGGAAAGAGTTCCGATGAAATATATGATGACGTATATACCAAAATAGAAAATATTACCAGAGATGCCAATCAACATGAAAACAGCAGAATTGCACTGGTAAACAAGAAAGACCATACTATAGCTGCAAAAATGAATGAATGGCTTGTGTTCAACAACAGTTTCATATCTCTGGACCGTTCTGAATTTAGCTATGCACTTATTGCCCAGATTACAGGCAGTCATCTGCATGTCACGATAAGCAGAATAAACTACAGTTACGAAGCTGACCGCAGCACAGGATTCAAGTCAAGTGCAGAAGATTTGATTTCTGACAAAGCAGCACTGACAAAGAAAGGCAAACTTAACAAGATGTCAGCTAAGTTCCGCAAAAAGACAATAGACCGCAAAAATGAGATTTTCAACATTCTTGGCAAATAAATATTATGCAACAAAAAGACAACAATACACTTGATAACAAAAAAACAGAGATGCAAAATAACTCCGCTGTACGTCCTCACCATCACACCCAGAAAATAGAAGAGGAACGCAACGGTATGTTCAAATTACGCAATATTCTGAATATAGTATTCATGATTCTGGCAGTAGCAGGAGTCATAGTATATATGCTGAGCAACTATCATAACACAGCCGTTATGATTATGATTATTGCCGTGGTTATAAAATTTGTAGAAGTCTCATTACGCTTATTTCATAAATGAAAAGATTAGTCTCTATATTATTACTGATATGTGTCACAAGTGTTTTGTCTGCACAAACAGATAATTCCCAGTACAGTCAAATGGACGAGTCAGGAAACATAACCCAAAGAGGTGGAAAAAACAAAAAGGATTCTCTGGGCTCTGACAAAGAAATTCCAAAAGGCATAAAAGAATGGACTATAGACAGTCGGTTCGGCGACCGCATATCTGCCACTCCTGATACGCTTTCACACATGTTCATGAACTCCATATTCAATGGAGGCATGCGTGGAGAATACAATCACCTTGGCAATGTAGGGTCTCCTCGTATCAGCCGCATATTCATAGACAGACAAGAAGATGACCAGTTCATATTCACGCAGCCATATAGTTTTTTTATTACCGACGTGGATAAATTCCATTTTACGAACACCCTGTCGCCTATAACAAACATAACATACAATAATTGTGGAGACCGTACTGACGGAGAAGACCATTTTACGGCAAAGTTTGCTGCAAATGCAGGAAAAAAATTAGGAATAGGATTCAAATTTGACTATATATACGGTCGCGGATATTATAACAGCCAAAGTACCAGCCACTTTAACTATACCATGTATGGCAGTTATCTTGGTGACCGCTATCAGGCGCATCTGTTAATGTCTACCAATCACGAGAAAGTGGCAGAGAACGGCGGTATAACAAATGATGACTACATAGTGCATCCGGAAAGTTTCAGTGATTCATACCAGACAAGTGAAATTCCAACTGTATTGACAAAAAACTGGAACAGAAATGACAATCAGCATCTTTTCTTCTCACAACGTTATAATATTGGATTCAACCGCAAAGTGCCAATGACTGCCGAGGAAATAAAAGCAAAGAAATTTGCTATGGAATCAAAAAAAGAAAACGACAGCAAAAAGGCTAAAGACAAAGAAATGTCTAAGGCAAAAAAAGACGGGAAAGATTTTGATGAAAAGGATTTTGACAAACAAAAGACTTTCGGAGGACGACCTGATGATGCCAAGATTGCAGGAACAGAACCTGAAAGAAAAGACAAGAAGGATGAACGCATTGCCATTAACGGGAAAGCACAGGTTGACAGCATTATGGCTGCAAACGAAAAGGCTAAAGAGGATACTTCGTGGCTTAAAAACGAATATGTGCCTGTGACCAGCATTATACATACTCTTAATTTAAACAATTACCGACGTATATACGAGGCCTATGAAACACCAAGTGATTTCTATGCCAACACATACAACGTAGAAGAAAAATTCGGCACAGACTCTATATATGACCAGACAAAGCACTACCGAATAAAAAATACATTCGCGCTGTCGTTACTTGAAGGCTTCAACAAATGGGTGAAAGCCGGTTTCAAGGCTTTCATAACATCTGACTTGCAACACTACACTCTGCCTGATTCTTTGGGTACAGACTCATATAATGAACACAATGTTTCTATAGGTGCACAACTGAGCAAGACACAGGGCAACATGCTGCATTTCAACGCTATTGGGGAAACGTGGATTGCTGGTGAAAATGCCGGGCAAATAAAAATTGATGCAACGGCAGACCTAAATTTCAGTCTGTTTGGTGATACGGTAACACTGGCTGCAAGTGGCTTTTTACACAGACTGAACCCTACTTTCTATTACAGGCATTATCACGGAAGACATCTGTGGTGGGACAATGACGGTATGGACAAAATCACCCATACACGTATTCAAGGACTGTTTGCATACAAAAAGACACGCACTTCACTGCGCGTTGCCATAGATGAAATAAAGAACTATACTTACTTCGCACAGAGCTATACAATAGATGCCAGTTACAACAGACTGAACAATACTGTTACGCCTATGCAGGAAGGCAAAGCTATTAATATGCTGACAGCACAATTGACTCAAGACTTCACATTAGGTCCGCTTAACTGGGAAAACGTGATTACATATCAGCACAGTAGTAATAATAATGTATTACCTGTGCCTGACTTCAACATATACAGTAATCTATATCTACGATTCAAGATTGCCAGAGTTCTGAAATGTGACTTCGGTGCTGACATAAGATATTTCACAGAATACTATGCTCCGGACTACAGTCCGGCATTGGGACAATACACCGTGCAGACCAACACAAATGAAGACGGAACAGACTCACGTGTAAAGATAGGCAACTACCCTATTGTAAATGTATATCTGAACTTTCATCTAAAGAATACACGTTTCTTTATTATGATGAATCACGTGAACGCAGGCAGCGGCAATAAAGAATATTTCCTAACACCGCATTATGCACTAAATCAAAGAGTGCTACGTTTCGGATTAAGTTGGAACTTCTTTAATTAAAATGATAAAAACAAATTCTTTAAAAGCATGGATACTGGCAGCACGCCCCAAGACTTTAAGCGGGGCTGCTGTACCGGTAATGATAGGCATAGCACTGGCATGGCATTATAATGGAAACAGCATTTTTCTATGGACACCTGCCGTACTGTGCATGTTGTTTGCATTCGTGATGCAAATAGACGCAAACTTTATAAATGACTACTTTGACTGCATCAGAGGTAATGACAGTTCTGAAACAAGACTGGGACCTAAAAGAGCTTGTACCGAAGGATGGATAACTTTGCCGGCAATGCGCATAGGATTGGGACTGACCACAGTCATAGCCTGCATAATAGGACTACCTCTAGTAATATATGGCGGACTGGAAATGATATGGGTTGGAATAGCTTGCGTCTTGTTCTGCTTCCTATATACAACTAAACTAAGTTATATGGGACTAGGAGATTTGCTGGTACTGATTTTCTTCGGCATCGTACCGGTAAGCTGTACTGTATTTGTCATCAACAGCGATGCATGGACTTCAAACTGGTATAATGTGCTGACAGCCGGCATTGCATGCGGACTGGTAATTGACACATTGCTGCTGGTAAACAACTATCGTGATATAGACAATGACAAACATGACGGCAAAAAAACACTAGTAGTGAGAATTGGAAAAAACAAAACCGAAAAACTATATTTTGCAGTAGGAGCAATCGGTGCATATCTCATTACTGTAGCCACAAACTCCCTGATGTCACTGATACCACTTATAGTATATTTTATTCTTCACTGCATGACTTTGGCAGAAATGAAACATATAGGCAAAGGCAAGGAACTGAATAAAGTATTAGGGCATACAGCCCGCAATATGTTCATATTCGGAATTGCAAGTACTATAGCCATACTGATAAGCTAAAAAAAACGAAACATGCCAAAAGTAAATCTTGAAATAATGGAATTTGTAGAAAAACAAATTCTACCACGATATAATGACTTTGGAAAAAGCCATGGGTTACAGCACGTCACACGCGTAATAAAGAACTCCTTGCAGTTGACTGATATTACAGGCGCAAATGCAGATATGTCTTACGTAATTGCAGCATATCATGATTTGGGCATGAGTGGACCACGTGCCATTCACCACATCACAAGCGGAAAAATTCTCGCTGCGGATGCACGACTCAAAAAATGGTTTTCAGACCAACAAATAAAAATAATGAAAGAGGCTGTAGAAGACCATCGTGCCAGTGCCAGTCATGCACCCAGAAGCATATACGGTAAAATTGTGGCTGAAGCTGACAGGGACCTAGAACCAGACATTGTTTTCACACGCGCAATAGAATTCGGAAAAGAAAACTTTCCTGAAAAAAACAAAGAACAGCAATGGCAACGCTTCAACCAGCACATGGAAGAAAAATATTCGAGAAACGGATACATACACCTGTGGATACCGGGCAGTCCTAATGCGAAGAACCTCAAGTACATACAAGATTTAATAGCTGACAAGACTATGCTGCGCAACGAGTTTGAATGTATCTGGGACAAAGAAAATGCAGAATAAATTTTGATATTTCAGAAAAAACATTTACCTTTGCATTCACGAAAGAGAAGATAGCAACACTCTTTACAATGCCGATATGGCTCAGTTGGTAGAGCAATTCATTCGTAATGAATAGGTCCCCGGTTCGAGTCCGGGTATCGGCTCTTTCGTGCGGCATTAGCTCAGTTGGTAGAGCGTCGGCTTCCCAAGCCGAAGGTCACGGGTTCGACCCCCGCATGCCGCTCAAATCTTCTTACTACTATTATTACATTCTACTGTACAATGATAAAGAATAAAAGGCTAGTCTCACGACTAGCCTAATACATATTATACAAAAACATTATGAATTTTTATCTAGCGAACAAGATTATAATCTAATCTAATATATTATCTATTTTTCAACAGCTTCTTCTGCAGGTCTGGCATTTACGCAGACAGTAACGTTCGCACTGAACACGAA
Source organism: uncultured Prevotella sp. (assembly GCA_964433895.1). GTDB lineage: Bacteria > Bacteroidota > Bacteroidia > Bacteroidales > Bacteroidaceae > Prevotella. The sequence goes on along the minus strand of CAYSSU010000014.1, from coordinate 54,297 downwards.
TATCATACCCCAACATTGCACCCAAAATAAAATCTTCTTCCGGAGACAGTTCATTCAAGGGCTTCGTAACCATCAGGCGTATAGCCTCAAGACACTCCTGCCTGCCAAAGAATAAATTAAGGCGTCCATTGCCTACAGGCCTGATAATGTAGTTGATATTCTGGCGCTGAAGACGTGCCTCAGCAAACTCACGATATTTTTCATTAAATGTAAACAATATCATTTGTCTCACTCCTTTCTGATACTCATAAATGTGATTCATCAGAACCTTCATATCAACCGGCATTATCATTGGCTTCAACTTTTAATTATATATAAACTTACAACTGAGTCTTTATTTTATCCAACCATGCATCAATACGCTCTTCGGTCTTGCTATCTTCATTTACATCATCAAGTGCAAGCCCGACAAATAATCCATTCTGTGCAGCATCACTGTCATCAAATGTATAGCCTTCTACAGACACACCATCAAGGACAGTTGCTCCAGCCTCAACAGCAGCGTCATAAAGTTCCTTCATTCCCCCACAGAAAGTATCACTGTAACTATCACTGTCACCACATCCGAAAATAGCAACCTTTTTGCCACTTAATCCAGCACTTTTAAGGACTTTAACCCCATCATACCAGTCATCCTGCATTTCTCCGGCACCCCATGTTGACGTACCCAGAATAAGATTATCAGTACCTTTTACAGTAGCATCATTAAGAGAAGCCACATCTATGGTCTTTACACCAAGTTTACCAGCTATAATCTCAGCTATGCTCTGACATGTTCCGGTTGAGGAACCATAAACAACAATTGTATTATTCATTATTTTCCGTATTTGTTATTTGTTCAACTTTCAGGTGCAAAATTACGCCTAAAAGTTGAACTTCACAATACCTAAAAATAATGAAATGGAATAAATACCTACTTATTGTGATAATAAAACCAATAAGTATCTCCGTATGTATCTTTCAACGCACTATATAATTCATGCGGTTCATTATACTTACGTATAAGCTGCTGATAATCTTCGTAATCAGCATCCATAACACTATTATGATAGCTGATAACCGGAGAAGAATGCTTATGAGTATAGAGAATAAGAGCCTCTCTATAGTGTTTTGGCAACTGCCCGTTAACATCATAATATTTAGGAAGAGCCCTGACAAAACCATCTAAATTCCTGTCAAGAAGATATGCCGTAAGCAGATAATCGTGTGCTGCCTTTGTGGCCAGATGATGCTTACGAATAAAATTGAGATAATGATATGTACTCATGCGCTGCTTAAACCATCCCCCCAGAAATTTATAAAGTTTGCCTTCAGGATAAACCATAAACTTAGTAGTAACACTATCCGGCAACATGGCATCACTGCCACCTTCTATAGGGTATTCAAACAACCGCTCACCAAGTTCACCCTGTCTCGCCAACGCATAAATACGAATCATTGTCAGACTACTGTCTGTAACACGCTCTTTAAGAGCCACATCTGCAGCAGACTTATAGTCACTATCCATAAGACACATTTCGGCTTTCATACGATAATGAAACACATCATTATGATTGCTGAACAAACCAACCATCATGAACATAACTGCCAACATTGTATAACTTATCCAACCTGACTGTGAAAGTATTCCCCGAGAAGGTTCATCCGGTTCGAATACCTGTACTTTATTTATATACCAAAGTAACAGACCACAAACAACAAGCAGCAACGGTCCCCAAAACAACCAGCCTCCAAAAGAGAAACCGCGGTCCAGATTCACACCGGAACTTGAAACAAAAGTAAGCACCAACAATGAAGGAAAATATGTAAGTGAATGTAACCGTCGGCGCACATCACTCAACTTATACACCCCTATTTGCAATAACCATAACACCAAAGTCATAAGTATAGCCCCTATGGTGCGGTTATAATGAGTTTTGCCACCTGAGAGGACATGCTGAGTCATCGCCATTACATCATCCTGATAATAATAGAGATATATGAATGAAAATCCCAAAAAGAGAATAGCACACATCACCCTCACGGCAACTGTGCTATCTTTATAATTTCTATTTACAGACATTTTATTTGTTTAATTCTTGCGTAACACAAGTGCCGACCTTGCCGGCAGATAAAGTTTCAGCCACTCCTTACGATCATTTACATACATAGAATCATAATTTGTGACGTGAGTCATTGTATCATCATTTAATCCATTGCCACCAAAAGCCTTATTATCGCTGTCTAAAACGATATCGTAACTGCCAGTAGGAACAAGGAAACCATAATCAGTGAAAGAACGGTCAGGTGAGAAATTGAAAACAAACAGCAGATTTCCCCGCATGAACGCCAATATCTGATCGCCGTCATCATGCCATATCTCCTGCACTGCAGTCATATTGAAATTTTTCTCACTCTTGATTGCCTTAATCATTTCACGGTCAAAATCACCAAGGTAATGGTAATCCAACTCACTGTTGTCAACCAAATTCCACTGACGACGAGCATACTTATAACTCCAGCCATTGCCTTCTCTCGGAAAGTCTATCCATTCCGGATGTCCGAATTCATTGCCCATGAAATTAAGATACCCGCCATTTATAGCTGCGGCTGTAACCAACCGTATCATCTTATGCAGAGCAATACCCCGACGCACCATATCCGTTTCGTCACCATTCTTGAAATGCCAATACATATCGGCATCTATAAGACGGAAGATGATAGTCTTGTCACCCACCAGAGCTTGGTCGTGACTTTCACAATAAGAAACCGTCTTTTCATCAGAACGGCGGTTTTTAACCTCCCAAAATATACTGCTAGGCTTCCAGTCTTCGTTTTTCTGAGTCTTTATTGTCTTTATCCAGTAATCAGGAATATTCATCGCCATGCGATAGTCAAATCCATAACCTCCATCAGTGAATTTAGCAGCAAGCCCAGGCATACCACTAACCTCTTCAGCTATGGTAATAGCCTTGGGATTGACTTCATGTATGAGACAATTAGCCAACGTGAGATAACAGATAGCATTATCATCCTCATGACCATTGAAATAATCCTCATATCCTCCAAAAGACTCACCTAATCCATGACTGTAATAAAGCATAGAGGTGACACCATCGAAACGGAAACCGTCAAAATGATATTCACTAATCCAGTATTTACAATTGCTCAACAGAAAATGAACAACATCATCCTTACCATAATCGAAACAAAGGCTATCCCATGCAGGATGCTCACGCCGTTCTCCAGAACAGAAATACTGATTAGAGTCTCCTGCAAGATTGCCAAGTCCCTCTACTTCATTTTTTACAGCATGGGAATGAACAATATCCATTATCACGGCAATGCCTTTCTGATGAGCTGTATCTATGAGATCCTTCAGTTCCTCAGGAGTACCAAAACGAGAAGACGGGGCGAAGAACGAACTTACATGATAACCAAATGAACCATAATAAGGATGTTCCTGAATTGCCATTATCTGTATGCAGTTATAACCGTCCTTGATAATTCTAGGCAACACATTATCCTTGAACTCTGTATAAGTGCCAACTTTCTCTGCATCCTGTGCCATTCCTATATGACATTCATATATAAGCAGAGGAGCCGTTTTTGGCACAAACTTATTTTTTTTCCACTCATAAGTTGTGTCAGGATTCCACACCTGAGCAGAGAATATGGCAGTATTTTCATCTTGCACCACACGCGTAGCCCAAGCCGGAATACGTTCACCTTCTCCCCCATTCCATTTTACGTGCATTTTATACAAATCACCATGTTTCATGGCTTTTTCTGAAATATGCAGTTCCCAGTTGCCGGTACCATCAATGCGGCTACAACGAAATTTTTCCTGTTCAGTCCATCCGTTGAAATCACCGACAAGATAAATGTCAGTAGCATTAGGAGCCCACTCTCGAAACACCCATCCTCGCGACAATTTGTGCAGACCGTAATAATCATATCCGCTGGCAAAATCAGACAGCGACTTTTTTCCACCGTCTGTCAACTGGGATATTTTCCACAATGCATGGTCATGTCGACCACGTATGGCATCTTCAAATGGTTCTAGATAGGCGTCATTCTTTACGAGCCCGATATGAGTAGTGTTTTTTGTTGCCATAATTAATTATAATAAGTGTTCTTCGGAATAGATAATGTCGCAGGTGGTACGCCTGTTCCTATACGCGTACCTTGAATATAGCCTTATGTATGGTACCTTTGCCTATACAAGGTTGATGACCATCCTGAGGCCAGAAAATAGCAAATTCACCAGGTTTGCAGTTAACAAGAGTCTCAGCTTTCACTCCGGGATACTTTGTGACATCTTTTTCTGCATTATATTCTGCTGCCGGAAGATCAGCAAGAGGCTTATATCCATAAGTTTCATTGTTGTCAAGCGGAATTTGGATATCAAGCATTTTCTCATGAGTTTCAAACACAGCGTCATCAGCAGTTTTGCCGGTTGCAGTTGTTATATTCACAAAAAGTTCTTTATCCTTGATGAAATGCTTACCTGCCTCAAGAGCATTAAGATCATTGTCTTTGATGAATTTGATTACCTCCGTAAACAGAGGATTCAGAGAAACATATTTCTCTAGATTTTCTAATGTATCTACTACCATAATTATTTTTTTGTATTAGAGCCACATGTTATGCAGCACGTTTTTATATTTCAGTCTTCAAATCTTTTGCCTAGTTCATAATGTCCGGTCTTGGTAACATTCCCATTACGGTCTTTTTCAACAAACTTACCATCACGTCGGTCGTTTACATAAGACCCCTCAAAGCGGTTACCGTCTTTATCTTCTTCGATAGCAGTACCCGACCTTTCTCCTTTTTTATATGAACCTTTGAAACGGCTACCGTCGGCATAATGAATTATAACCTGCCCATCAATATGTCCGTTCACGAAATCACCTTCAAACACGTCGCCACTTTTCTTGGAGAACTTCCCATGTCCGTTTTGCTGGTCATTTTTCCATTCTCCAATATACACGTCTCCGTTTTTCCATTCAAAGGTACCCTGTCCGTCTTTGTTACCATCCTGAAAGTGTCCTGTGTAACGGTCTCCATTGGAATATCTGAATATACCCTCACCGGTACGTTCACCCTGAACATAGTCACCTTCATATACATCTCCGCTTTGGAATTTATATATACCGCGTCCGTCCTGAATATCATTTGTCCAGTTGCCTATATATACATCACCATCAGCATATCTGTTAGTACCTCTACCGGAACGCTGGTTGTTTGCCCACATTCCGTCATAGGTTGTTCCATCGCCCCAATCAAAGAAGCCCTTGCCACTTTTCTGGTCATCTTTCCACAGTCCCTTATAATATGCGCCACTGGCATAAGTATATTTGCCTTTTCCCTGACGTTTGTCCCTATACCATTCGCCTTCGTATTTGTCACCATTGTAATAATACATAATACCATCACCCTGCTGAAAATCACGGAACCAAAGTCCTACATACTTATTATTATTGGCAAAATAATAAGTACCCCGACCATGCTGCTGGTTCTGAAACCAACTGCCTTCATATTTCTCACCATCAGAAAAAGAATACACGCCATACCCTTGACGCCTGCCTTTGAGATATTCTCCTTCATAAGTATCACCGTTCTTGAATACGGTGTTACCCTTTCCATTAGGTTTGCCATTAAACATCTGCCCTTTATACTGTCCACCATCATGCATCACACAAGAGCCCAATGTTATCTTCTGAGCACTGGCAAAAGCAGGTAGAACAGATGCTATTATATATAATAAAAGTTTTTTCACTGTATGCTTGTTATAGTTTCAAGCCCAAAATTAAGAAAATATTGTCTAATAGCAAAATAAGTTAGTATTTTTTATTATTTTTGCACCATCAAAACAAAAAATGCTTATGAAATTTATAGGATTGATACCTGCCAGATATGCTTCTACACGCTTTCCGGGCAAACCATTGGCTATACTTGCCGGCAAACCGGTGATACAGCATGTATATGAACAAGCGGTCAAAGTTCTGGATGCCGTTTATGTGGCTACAGACGATGAACGCATATATAATAAGGTGGAAGAATTCGGAGGTAGAGCCGTGATGACTTCTACGGAACACCACAGCGGAACCGATCGTATAGAGGAAGCTCTGGAAAAAGTGGGCGGTGACTATGACGTGGTTGTGAATATTCAGGGTGACGAACCTTTCATTGCACAATCTCAGATTGAAACTCTATGCCGTTGCTTTGACAATGCTGATACCCAAATAGCAACTCTCGGCAAACCTTTCGAGACCATAGAAGCTGCCGAAAATTCTAATTCGCCAAAAATAGTTTTAGACGACAAAGGATTTGCCATGTATTTCAGCCGCTCCATAATTCCTTTCTGCCGCGGCATAGAAAAAACAGAATGGCTCAAGAAATATCCTTTTTTAAAGCATCTGGGCATTTACGCTTACCGTACAGAAGTGCTTAGAGAAATAACAAAATTACCACAATCATCTCTAGAACTTGCCGAAAGTCTGGAACAATTGCGTTGGCTGCAAAACGGATACAGGATAAAAGTTGGCATCACCAATGTAGAAACCGTGGGCATAGACACCCCTGACGACCTCAGACGGGCAGAGGCTTTTATTCGTAATCATCGATAACGGAATTCATAAAGTCCATCATCGGTTTAGCTGTCTTGAAGGTATCAGCCATGCCTTCAAGCCAGTTTTCACCCTCAAAAAAGCTATCATCTACCTTTTTCCAACAGCAATAGTCTTTCATTCTCAGATAGTCTATATATTCATAGTCACGCGGAAATCCCTTCGGAGCTGTCTTTAGACATGAAATGCCAAATCCTTTAGGAGCAGGAACATCTCCCCACTCTGTTTCATTGGGATATCCAAAAGTCTTTACAAATTTCCCGTTGGCAACACACTTAAGCCACTCAGCAGTGTTGCCCATTATCTCATTACGGCAAGAAGTTAGTATTTTTGTAGGTAACCAATAAGAACCTATTGCCAGTACACACTGTCCCGGTTGCAGGTGAATATAATATCCTCCACGAAGAGCCTTTTTGCCCTTTGCGCAAATATAAGCTCCGAAGTGACGCTTATAAGGACTCTTATCCTCAGAAAATCTCACGTCACGATAAAAACGATAGGTAGCATCCTTGGGTGTAACATGAGATATTTCAGAATCAAACTCAGACAGAACTGCTATTGCTTGTGATATGCCACGTTCAAACTCAGCCTTGCACGCATCATATTCAGCCTTATGCTGCTGAAACCAAGGGCGGTTGTTGTTAGCTGCTATCTGCCTAAGAAAATTCAATATTCTTTTACTGTCCATATAATTTTGTTTTCTGCAAAAATACGAAAAAATATTCATACAAATATGGCATATTGCTTATTTTTTTGTAATTTAGCGGCATGACAAGAAAAGAAAGATATGAATATATTCTGGACTATTTCCGCAGCACACGCGGAAATGTCACAACCGAACTGCAGTTTGGGAGTGCATTCCAATTACTTGTGGCTACTCTGCTCAGTGCCCAATGTACCGACAAACGCATAAACAAGGTTACCCCCGAACTGTTTCAACACTACCCCACAGCACAGGAAATGGCAAAAGCCGAACCTGAAGAAATTCTGGAATACGTGAAAAGTGTGAGTTATCCCAATGCCAAATCAAAAAATCTGGTGGATATGGCAAGAATGCTTGTTCAAAAATTTGGCGGAGAAATTCCAGATAATTCTGACGATTTGACTTCTCTGCCAGGTGTGGGCAGAAAAACAGCCAACGTTATCAGGGCTGTATGGTTCGGCAAACCAGCTATGGCTGTAGACACCCATGTATACAGAGTGAGTCACCGACTGGGACTTGTGCCGTCTACAGCCAATACGCCTCTTAAAGTAGAAGAATATCTGATGAAAAACATTCCAACAGAAGATGTCAACAATGCTCACCATTGGCTACTGCTCCATGGTAGGTATATATGCAAAAGTTCGCACCCACAATGCAGTGAATGCGAACTTTCTGATATATGTCCTAAACTGCTGGACGGCAGCAAGTTGTAAAGTGCTAATTATTTCTTTGCAGGAACCTCAGCAGCTTTTGCTGCAGGCTTGTAAGCCTTATTCAGTCCGGCAATAACCTCTCTTGTAATATCATAAGCCTTGTCAGCATACAGAAGATTATCACCTGCCTTGCTCAGAATCAAAGTATATTTTTTATCCTTATTGTACACCTTCAGATAATTCTGAATACTGTCACGCAGAGCATTGTTATATCTATCAGTTTCAGACTGGAATTCATTGCTAAGGCGCTGGTTCAGAGCCTGCAAATCTGCATTCTGTTTCTGCAATCCAGAATTGATAGCCTCAGCCTGCTCACGTGTATATGCATTCTGCTGTACCTTCTGCTGGAAATTAGCTGCTGCAGCCTGAAGTTGCTGCTGCTTACCGGCAAGAGTACTCTGGATATTCTGTCCCTTTTTCTGCAGAATCAGCGAATAGTCCTTGCAGAACTTATACTGACTCATAATACTATCAACTTCTACATAAGCGATTTTAAGGTTAGCAGGATTAGCCTGCTCAGCGTCTGACTTCTGATCCATCTTAGGAGCTGAATTATCGCAACTTGCCATTGCGACTGTTGCTACAGCAGCAACGGCCATAGTCTTAAAAATGTTTTTCTTGTTCATCTTATATGTTTATTTTTTTTTGTCATTACTATCAATATGCACGCCCAGCCCTTCTAGCCTCGCGATCCTGATCCATCACACAATGAATACCTTTCTTTCTCAGTCCAGGATTATCATGCACATGCTGTGAAGAGAACTTTCCATTCTTCTTGAAAATCAGTTTCACGCTTAACAAAGCTATGGCAATAGCAATTATTAACACGCTTAATATTAATGTTTCTAGCATTTTTATTACCTTTGCAGTGCGACATTGCACCTTTAACTGCTGGCAAAGGTAATACGAATCGACAACATATCAAAACAAAACAGATAAAAAAATATTAAAAAATGAGTAATGTAGAATTAAAACCTGCTCGGGTGTTCGAGCAATTTGCAGAAATCAACAAAATTCCACGCCCTTCAAAGCATGAAGAGAACATGATTGAATATCTTAAGAACTTCGGTGAAAGCCGCGGTCTTGAGACAAAAGTGGATGAAACAGGCAATGTGCTCATCAAGAAGCCGGCTACCAAAGGATATGAAGACAAGGCTACTGTGATAATACAGAGCCACATGGACATGGTATGCGACAAACTTATTGACGTGGACTTTGATTTTCACAAAGATGCCATACAGACATACGTTGACGGGGAATGGATGCGTGCCAAAGGCACTACTCTTGGTGCTGATGACGGTATCGGAGATGCTATGGAACTGGCAATTCTGGACAGTGACGATATAGAACACGGACCTATTGAATGTGTATTCACACGCGATGAGGAAACAGGACTAACCGGAGCTGTAGGCATGAAAGCTGGATATATGAGCGGCAAATATCTCATTAATCTTGACTCTGAAGACGAAGGACAAATTTTCATCAGTTGTGCCGGTGGGGTAAACACAAGTGCCACCTTCAATTTTACACGCGAAAATGCTCCGGCAGGATATTTCTTCATGGAAGGTTCTCTGAAAGGTCTCAACGGTGGTCACTCCGGCGATGACATTGAAAAGAAACGCGCCAATGCCATAAAAATCATGGCAAGATTCCTGTATATTGAAAGCGAGAAGATGAACGTGCGCCTTGCACAATGGAACTCAGGCAAGATGCACAATGCCATTCCACGCGATGGCAAGATTATATTTGCTGTTCCTGCCGACAGAAAAGAAGAGGTAAAAGTTGACTTCAATATATTTGCAGCCGGAGTGGAAGACGAATTCCACGTCACAGACACAAATATGATTTGGAATTTGGGCAGCACTGATGCCACACTGGTAATGCCGGAAAATGTATCACGCGGACTTATTCTTGCCCTACAGGCTGTAGACAACGGTCCACTGACTTTCTGCCAGGATAAGGCAATAGAGTGGATGGTGGAAACATCAAGTAATATTGCAAGCGTGCAGAGCGAAGAAAACAAGGTTGAAGTGGTTTCATCTCAGCGCAGCAATGTAATGACTAATCTCAAGAACATGGCAAATACTGTAAGGGCAGCATTCCAACTTGCCGGAGCAGAAGTAGTTACCAGCGACGGATACCCTGCATGGAAGATGAATCCGAACAGTGAACTCGTCAAGATTAGTGTAGACGCATATAAGAAACTATTCCATAAAGAGCCAGTAGTAAAAGGCATTCACGCCGGCCTTGAATGCGGACTGTTCTCTGAGAAATATCCTGAACTCGACATGGTAAGTTTTGGTCCTACACTTAGGAATGTGCACACTCCTGATGAATGTCTATACATTCCTACCGTGCAGATGGTATGGGATCATCTGATGGAAATTCTGAAAAATATTCCGAATAAAAAATAACATTTTAGGATTAAGTTTGCGACAACGCTATTACAGCAAACTTAATCCTTTATTTTTATGCCAAAGCCCGTCGCATATATTGTCTCACTTCCCGACGTGCATCCCCTAGCCTATTTTCCACACTTTTATAATTCATGTTCAGCATCTGCGAAATTTCGCTTACCTGCATTCCTTCATAGATATTCATTCTGTAGATATTCTGTTTTCTTTCTGACAGTCTAGCAATGCCACGTTCCAACAGTTCATTCATCTCCATAGCAGAATACACGGACTGTGGATTGTCATCAGAGCAGGCATTTCCTCCCATAGTTCCTTTTATATAATGTTCATAGCGGTCAATATAAGAATAATGTCTCCAATAGTCATAAATCAAATTACGTGCCACGGTATACACCAGACATGGCAAGGTAACGGGCGTTATCATTTTATCCGAAGACATAAGTCTGAGGAAGACATTCTGTACAATGTCTTCACTTGTCTCCACATTTTGAATGCGCTTAACCACGAAGGCTTTCAGCTCTTCGCAGTGTCGAGAGTAATATTCAGCAACGATACTGAAATCGGCATTAGAATTTTCCATAATATCTATGTTTTTATCTGGCTTTAACCGAAGCAAAGATAATACATTTTTCATTCAAATATGAAACAGAAAGCCTAAATTCTAGTTAAATGAAACAAAAACGCACGAAAACGACAACATTTTATACCTTTTCCGATAATTTTTAGAAACATAATGATTACCTGATAAAACAAATTATAATATAAATGTTACATACGGCAAAGTTTTACATCCTAAAAAAAGCACATCATTAAATTCACGAGTAAGATTTCTCAGACATATTTTGAAGCAGATGAATGACCACATACTATTCATTTTATTTGGCAATATCAATTATATCTTGTATCTTTGCACTTATAAAAAACAATTTCTGACAATACATATATGACCGACGACAAACTGAGACAGATGCGCAATATGGTGGACACACTGAACAAGGCCGCCGACGCATACTACAACGGACAAGGCGAACTGATGACCGACTACGAATGGGATGCCATGTTCGACAGAGTGAAGACTCTGGAACTGGAAACGGGGCAAATTTTTCCTGATTCTCCTACAAACCACGTTTCAGAAGACAATTCTGACGGACAGAAAGAGGAGCATGAATACGCAGCCCTATCCCTTGCCAAAACCAAAAATACGCAAGACCTTGTCAAATGGGCTGAAGGACGGACTATATGGATTTCATGGAAACTAGATGGACTGACACTTGTGGTGACTTTTGATGACGGAAAACTAAATAAAATTGTAACTCGCGGCAATGGCCATACAGGAACCAACATCACACGACTGGCAAACGCCATTGAGGGAATTCCACAGAATATAAAATCACGGGGACACGTGGTGGTAAGAGGTGAATGCGTAATAAGCTATGAGGACTTTGAACAATTTAATATAGAGAGCGAAGAAGAATATGCCAACCCACGCAACTTGGCTTCGGGCTCACTAACGTTGAAAGACGTGAACGAGGTAAAACAGAGACATCTACGATGGATTCCGTTCACTCTGGTACATACCGATGATGAAATAAAAAGTTGGGGCAACCGTATGGACTGGCTGAAAGACAACGGAATGGACACCGTGGAACATGAACGCATAGACAACCCGACACTAGAAAACATACAACAGGAAATTGATAAGTGGACTCTGAAAGTGACCAACCGCACTAATCCTTATCCTGTAGACGGACTTGTGATTGCCTACGATGATACAGAATACGCTATGACTGGTAGCGTCACAGGGCATCACGCCACACGTGCCGGATATGCTTTCAAATGGCAGGACGAAAGCGCACAGAGTACGCTGGACCACATAGAATGGAGTTGTGCTGCAAGCACAATATCACCGGTAGCTGTTTTTAAGCCCGTGAGTCTTGAAGGCACCACCGTGAAACGTGCCTCACTTTGTAACATCAGTGAATGTGAAAGACTGGGTATAGGCGGCATCGGCACCCGCCTGAGTGTAATAAAAGCCAACAAGATAATACCAAAGGTTATAAGAGTAGAAGAGAAAGTTGGCGAATTGCAGATACCTACAGAATGTCCGGTATGCGGAGCCAAGACCATAATTACAGAGAGTTCCGTTAGCGGTACAAAAACCCTACACTGTTCAAATCTCGGATGCCCTGCAAAGCAATTGAAAAAGTTTGCTCGATTGGTGAGTAAGGACGGACTGAATGTAGACGGAATATCAGAACAAACTCTTGCTAAATTCATAAATCTGGGATGGATAAGAGAATATGCAGACATATATCACCTGCGTGACCATGCATTGGAAATATCATTTATGGAGGGATTTGGTGACAAAAGCGTGAGAAACATGCTACGTTCCATAGACACGGCACGCCGCGTGGAAGCACGCAGATTGCTCTATGCCCTAAGCATTCCACTATGCGGCAAAGACGTGTGCAATCGCTTGCTGACTGTATATCCGCTTCTTGACTTGATAGCCATCGCAAGCGGACTGGATAATAAGTCTGGACTTAAAGGTGAAGATGCATTTGCAGCAATTGCAGGAATAGGTCCGGAAAAAAGTGCACAAATTGTGAAATGGTTCAGCAACGCTGAAAACCACCGCATCACATACAACTTACTACAGGAAGTGAATATAAGCCAAGAAAGCGGCAAAGCGGAAGGTGATAGGTGTCAAGGACTCACGTTCGTGATAACAGGCGACGTACATCACTACAAAAACCGCAGCGAACTGAAATCATACATAGAAAGTCAAGGTGGAAAAGTTACAGGCAGCGTATCTAAATCCACCGGATACCTTATAAACAACGACCATGAATCTGCAAGCAGCAAAAACCAAAAGGCACGCCAATTGGGCACACCCATAATATCAGAAGACAGGTTCGTGGAACTTTTTGCAAAATAATTTTGGATTATGCTTTTTTTATATTACTTTTGCACTCACGTATGAGAATCGATATTATTACAGTTTTGCCGGATATGATAGAGGGATTCGTAAACGAATCTATCCTTGCACGCGCCCAGAAAAAGGGACTCGTGGAAATTCATCTGCACAATCTTCGTGACTATACTCTTGACAAATGGAAACGGGTTGACGACTATCCATACGGCGGTAGTGCCGGAATGGTGATGCAGTGTGAACCTATAGACAGATGTATATCTGCACTGAAAGCTAAAAGAGACTACGATGAAGTGATATACACAAGTCCGGACGGAGAACAATTTGACCAACATGTAGCAAACGACCTTTCTATGAAAGGCAACATAATTATTTTATGCGGGCACTATAAAGGCATTGACCAACGCGTTCGCGACCATCTTATTACACGTGAAATCAGTATCGGTGACTATGTTCTCACTGGAGGAGAATTGGCTGCTGCAGTGATGACAGATGCCATTGTACGCCTGATACCAGGAAGCATAAGTGATGAACAGAGTGCCCTATCCGACTGTTTTCAAGATGACTTGCTTGCAGCCCCCATATACTCACGACCATCAGACTACAAGGGATGGAAAGTACCAGACATATTGCTCAGTGGCAATGAGGCAAAAATAAAGCAATGGGAACTGGATAAAGCTATGGAGCGTACCAAACAGTTACGTCCTGACTTGCTGGAAAAGAAATAATCACACGACGGTACCTAAAACTCCAACGGCAAACTTCTCGCCTATCGCAAAGCCTTCTTCATACAATCGTTCCAATTTGTCTGTATTCTTTTCTATACGCCCCACCTCAAGCGGATGCTCTGGACGGATACATAATATCTGCCCAGAAGTTTCAAGTTCATCTATCATCTGCAATTGCTCGTTGTAACACAAATGACGCTTGCTTAAAGCCAAACGCAACCGAGGATATTTCTTATATATAAACTGTGGCACCTTGCGGTCTTTACTATCATCACGCCATCCCTTATTACGAGTTAGGATTACCACATTATTTGAATGTCCGGTCTCCATGGCACGCATCACCGGAATACTATCTGTGATACCTCCATCAAGCATAGGAATACCGTCCACATCCACAATCTTACTCACGTATGGCAAACTACTTGAAGCACGCACTATATCCAAAGCCCTCTGACGATTAGCAGTTTCACGTAGAAACATCGCCCTGCCAGAAAGACAATTAGTAGTAACCATCTCAAATTCTCCGGCATTTTTGAAATAAGTATCAAAGTCAAATGGCAAAAGCTGGTTGGGAAACTTATCATAAAGCAACTCACGGTCAAAGATACATCCCTGAGTGACCAAATGCCGAATACCGATATACTTGTAACGCGCCAAATAATCAATATTGGATATACGTGCACGACGAGGTTGCCGGCTGATATAACTCATCCCATTGCAGGCACCTGCTGACACAGATACCACATAATGGAAATAAATATCATGCTTCATAAATGCGTCAAGTACACCACTCGTAAAAACACCACGCATTCCTCCACCTTCAAGCACAAGCCCCGTATTTCGGTTAATTATCATATCTATTTATAATAATTTTGTATTTTATTCTAATATTTTCTTGCAAAGATAGTGATTTTCTACTAAAAATGTGTAACTTTGCAAGCAAATATAGAAAAAAATTAGAATATGTTTGACAAGGATACTTATGTTAGACGCCGCAACGAACTGAAAAAACTGGTTAAGACCGGAGTCATAATTCTTTTTGGTAATAACAACTCACCTGTAAACAGCCCAGCCAACGGATACCATCCATTCAGGCAGGACTCTTCTTTTCTGTATTATTTCGGACTTCAGAGAGACGGACTCGTTGGTGTCATTGACATTGACAATAATAAAGAAATTCTTATAGGCAATGACATAGACATAGAAGACATTGTATGGTTCGGTAGTGTAGACAGCGTAAGCGATATGGCTGCAAGCATAGGTGTGGCAAACTCTGCCCCTATGAAAGAACTGAAAAATGTATGCAACGATGCTTTGAAAACAAAACGAGACATACATTTCATACCACCATACCGCTATGACATAATGCTGCAAATTTTTGATTTGCTGGGCATTCATCCTGCACAGCAGAAATCTGCCGCAAGCATGAGCCTAATAAAGGCTATTGTCAAGATGCGCTCTGCAAAAGAACCTCAGGAAATAGAGGAACTTGAAAAGGCTGCTGTCATAGGATACAAGATGCACACAACAGCAATGAAATTGACAAGACCGGGCTTGACAGAACATTACATTGGCGGAAAGGTAGACGGCATTGCCAACGAATATGGTTCCATGGTAAGTTTTGCAACTATATTCACACAACACGGAGAAATTATGCACGGCAATCCTTCCTTGGCTGCCCTTGAGAGCGGCAGATTGGCACTATGTGATGCCGGAGCTGAAACAATGAGCAACTACTGTTCCGATAACACCAGAACTTATCCCGTAAATGGCAAGTTCACCCAGCGACAGAAAGACATATACTCAATAGTGGAGGCATGCCACGACTACACTCTGCAAGTGGCAAAACCTGGTGTAAAATATGCTGACGTACACTTTGCTGTATGCAGACTGATGTTTGACAAACTGAAAGAATTAGGATTGGCAAAAGGCAACACTGAAGAAGCTGTAAAAGCCGGAGCACACGCTATGTTCTTGCCTCACGGATTGGGACACATGATGGGTATGGATGTGCATGACATGGAAAGTCTAGATCAGATAAACGTTGGGTTTGACGAAGAAACACGACCTAATCTGGAACAATTCGGCACTAATTGTCTTAGAATGGGCAGAAAATTGGAAGAAGGTTTCGTTGTAACAGACGAGCCGGGAATTTATTTTATTCCTGCACTAATAGATAACTGGAAAGCTAGCGGACACTGCAGCGAATTCCTAAACTTTAACAAACTAGAAGAATATAAGGACTTTGGAGGTATTCGAATCGAGGACGATGTGCTTATAACAAAAGACAGTTGTCGTTTCATCGGCAAAGAACGCATACCTTATCACACTGAGGATATAGAAGAATTCATGGCTAACAACTATTAATAATTTATTTTATAAGTATGAGAAAATTTTTGGTCGCAGCACTGCTTGTTCTGATAGCAACAGGTGCTAATGCAGAAAACAAAAAAGAAGAAAAGAAAAACCCTAATGAACCTGTATTCACCGTCATTAAGGAAAATCCAATTACAAGTATCAAAGATCAGAACCGCAGCGGCACGTGCTGGAACTATTCTACTTTGAGTTTCTTTGAGTCTGAAATTTTAAAAGCTACAGGCAAGACTTATGACCTCTGTGAGAGTTTTGTTGCTCACCACACATATCTGGACCGCGCTGTTCAGGTGGTACGCCTGCACGGAGACTGCCAGTTCTCTCAAGGTGGAAGCGCATACGACCCACTCTACTGTCTTGAGAACTACGGTATCTGTCCTGAAGACGCAATGGCTCTGCCAGGAACGCTCTACGGTGACACCCTGAATAACTACAACGAATTCTTCAATTTGATGACTCCATACGTAACAGCCGTTGCCAAGAGTGATTCTAAAAAACTCTCTACACAATGGCAAGCTGGTTTGAATGGCATTTTGGATGCATATCTCGGCAAAATGCCGGAGAAATTCATATACAACGGAAAAAGCTATACTCCGAAGACTTTCGCAGCTAGTCTGGGCATCAACTACAATGACTACGTAAGTATAACAAGCTATACTCATCACCCTTTCTATAAAGGTTTTGCAGTAGAAGTACAGGATAATTGGCGCAACCCGCTGTCATGGAATGTTCCAATAGAAGACATCACACGTATTATCGACAACGCAATCAACAACGGCTACACCATAGCTTGGGGCGGAGACGTGAGCGAAAAAGGATTCACACGCAACGGATTAGCTTACAACTATGATGCCGATAAGGTGAAAGACTTGTCTGGCAGCGACATGGCTCACTGGCTTAAACTTACCAGTACCGAAAAACAAAATGTAATAGACTCTTTGGGCTGTAAAGTTCCTGAAATCATTCCTACACAAAAACAGCGCCAACAAAGATATGACGACTGGGAACTGACTGATGACCACGGAATGCTGATTTACGGCATTGCCAAAGACCAGAACGGCAAAGAATATTATATGGTGAAGAATTCATGGGGCAAAACAGGTAAATATAAAGGAATATGGTATATGACAAAAAATTTCATTGTGGCAAACACAATGGATTTCATGGTTAACAAAAACGCAGTTCCTAAAGATATCCGCAAGAAACTGGATATCTAAATACAATACAAATTCTAAAAAAAGCGCAAATCTCTGTGGGGTTTGCGTTTTTTTTTGTAATTTTACGGGCAGAAAGAAAAAATAACGATATAAATGCATTTCAAATGGAATTATCAAGCACCTACATCAGAAGAAAAACTGGCAGCTGACGAGTTGAAAGAAAAGCTGAACATCAGCCCCATTCTGGGACAACTGTTGTTGAAGCGAGGTATCACCACAGAAAGTGCCGCCAAGCGTTTTTTCCGTCCACAACTTGCCGACCTCGTAAATCCATTTCTCATGAAAGATATGGATTTAGCTGTAGACAGACTGAATGATGCCATGGGCAGAAAGGAAAAGATTCTGGTTTATGGCGACTATGACGTGGACGGATGTACTGCCGTAGCTCTGGTGTATAAATTTCTGCAACAATTCTATTCCAATATAGATTATTATATCCCTGACAGATATAATGAAGGATATGGAGTAAGCAAAAAGGGAATAGACTATGCTGAGGAAATTGGTGTAAAACTTATTATAATCCTTGATTGCGGAATAAAAGCAATCAAAGAGATTGAATATGCCAAAAAACTTGGCATAGATTTTATTATTTGTGACCATCACGTACCTGATGAAGTAATGCCGCCAGCTGTGGCAATACTGAATCCAAAGCAACCGGACGATCCTTTCCCATTTAAGGATTTATGCGGATGCGGAGTAGGATTCAAATTCATGCAGGGATGGGCTAAAAATAATTGTATACCATTCTCAAACTTGATTCCCTTACTAGACTTCTGCGCAGTTGCAATTGCGGCAGACTTGGTTCCAGTGGTCGAGGAAAACAGGATTCTGGCTTTTCATGGTCTGAAACAGCTAAACCAGAATCCCAACATAGGCCTGAAAGCCATCATTGATATTTGTGGACTCAACGGAAGGGAAATTTCAATGAGTGACATTATTTTCAAGATAGGTCCAAGAATAAATGCTTCAGGAAGAATGGAAAACGGCAGGGAAAGTGTAGATTTGCTTGTGGAAAAAGACCTCGGCTCTGCACTTGAAAAAGCCAAGCACATTGATGGATACAACGAGCAACGAAAGGATATAGACAAACAGATGACCGAAGAGGCCAATCTGATTGTATCCAGGCTGGAAAGCCAGAAACATCAGAAAAGCATCGTACTATATGATGAAAATTGGAAAAAAGGCGTTATAGGAATAGTTGCGTCCAGACTAACAGAAATATACTTCCGCCCTACAGTTGTCTTGACACGAGACGGCGATTTGGCTACCGGCAGCGCACGCAGTATAAATGGATTTGACGTATATTCTGCCATAAAGAATTGTCGCGACATACTGATGAACTTCGGCGGACACACATACGCGGCAGGGCTGACTCTAAAATGGAACGATGTCACAGAATTTAGAGACAGATTTCAGGCTTATGTAGACGAACATATAGAACCTGAATTAACAGAAGCTTCTATAAATGTAGACGCAATGATAGATTTCAAAGACATAACCAAACGGATGCACAATGATTTGAAACGTTTTGCACCTTTCGGTCCGGCAAATCCAAAACCAATTTTCTGTACGCTTGGAGTATATGACTATGGTACCAGTAAAGTAGTTGGTCGTGAACAAGAACATATTAAACTGGAACTGGTAGATTCCAAATCCAGCAATGTGGTGAATGGAATTGCGTTCGGACAAAGTGCATCTGCACGCTATATCAAGAGCAAACGCAGTTTTGACATTGTGTATTCCATTGAGGATAATGTATTTAAACACAATCAGGTCCAATTACAGATAGAAGATATACGCCCTACAGAGGAGGATGAGTAAATATCTTGATATATTACATCAATACTGGGGGTATCCTGACTTTCGCGGCATTCAAGAAGATATTATTGAAAGCATAGGCGCAGGACAGGATACTCTTGGCTTAATGCCTACCGGCGGTGGAAAAAGCATCACATTCCAGGTACCGGCATTGTGCATGGATGGGGTATGTATTGTTATAACCCCACTGATAGCACTGATGAAAGACCAAGTAGAACACCTTCTAAAACGCAATATCCGCGCTGCAGCAATATATTCAGGCATGTCAAGACCTGAAATCATCAAAACTCTGGAAAATGCAGTGTTTGGTGGAATAAAAATTCTATATATCTCTCCAGAACGACTTTCTTCTGAACTATTCCAGGCAAAAGTAAAACATATTAGAATTAGCTTCATAACCGTTGACGAAGCTCATTGTATAAGTCAATGGGGCTACGACTTTCGTCCTTCCTATCTGAGAATTACCGATATAAGAAAATTGATACCAGGAGTTCCTGTACTTGCTCTGACAGCTACAGCAACTCCGGAAGTGGTTAACGACATACAGGATAAACTTGGATTCAAAAAGCACAATGTATTTAGCATGAGTTTTGAACGAAAGAATCTGACTTATGTAGTGAGACATGCCAATGACAAAGAAAAAGAACTAGTACATATTCTCAAGTCTGTAGCCGGAAGTGCCATTGTATATGTAAGGAGCCGAAAACGTACAAGAGAAACGGCCATGCTGCTGGAAAATAATGGAATATCAGCAACTTATTATCACGCAGGATTAGAACACTATACCAAAGATATCCGGCAAAAAGCCTGGCAAGAAGACGAAACAAGAGTCATAGTTGCCACAAATGCTTTCGGTATGGGAATTGACAAACCTGACGTAAGAGTTGTTGTACATATAGACTGTCCAGACTCAATAGAAGCCTATTTCCAAGAAGCGGGGCGAGGTGGCAGGGACGGGAAAAGAGCTTACGCCGTACTACTATATAACAACAGCGATGCCCAAAAGCTACATAAACGCATTGCTGATAATTTTCCAGAAAAAGAATATATCAGAGATGTATATGACAAATTGGCTTATTACTATCAAATAGGAGTCGGAAGCGGACTAGGACATACATTTACGTTTGAAATTGACAGATTCTGTTTTAACTATAAACTTTTCCCTATTCAGGTAAATTCTGCACTGCACATATTGCAGCGTGCAGAATATATAGAATATGAAACAAATCCTGACACCAAAGCCAGAGTGATGTTCCTCCTTTCAAGAAACCAACTATACCAAATAGAAAACTTAAGCAAAAATGAAGATAATGTCATAACAGCTCTTTTGCGTATGTATGGTGGATTGTTCACTGACTATAATTATATTGACGAATCTCTGATTGCACAAGATGCAGAAATCACGCAGCAACAGCTATATATCATTCTGAAGAATCTAAGTCAGAAACATATTATACACTTCATACCACAACGCCGAACTCCCTTCATAACATATCTGAGAGACAGAGAGGACGGAGAACGGATAATCATTTCCAAAGCCATATATGAAGATCGCAAGACAGATTATACCAAACGGGTAGAATCTGTAATAAAATATGCTACAAATGATAGTGAATGTCGTAGTAAACAACTATTACGTTATTTCGGAGAGAAAAATATAAATGAATGCGGACATTGTGATGTATGTCTTGAACATCATACAGACCAGGAGTCAGAAGACAGACTGGAATTTTCCAAAAAGAAAATTATGGAACTTTTGCAAGATGGAAAAGAACATCATATCTGTGAACTGAATGATTTACATCTGCAAGAACGACAACTTGATGCAGCACTGCAATATCTCACAGACGAAGAAACAATTATTGTTTCTGACAATAACATAAAGAAAAAACTATAAAAAGAAAAAAGAGGACCACCCTCACAGGTAATCCCCCTTACAACATTATGTACGAGAAAAAAATTAGTTGTTTTCAGGACGAAGTTTACGAACAGTAACACCAGCCTGCCACATTTCCTTATTGCGCATAGCTTCTAGTTCCTTGTTCAACTTCTCACGATAATCAGGCTGTGAATTCTTATCAATAGAAATCTGAGCTTCATTACCTGTCTTAACAGAATAATACAACCATTCCATAACTGGCTTAATAGCCTCACGGAAACGAGGAGCCCAATCAAGAGCACCACGCTGAGCTGTTGTAGAACAGTTAGCATACATCCAATCCATACCCTTTGCACCGAACAACGGACCAAGGCTCTGAGTTAACTCTTCAATAGTCTCATTGAAAGCCTCAGATGGAGAGTGACCATTCTCACGAAGCACATCATACTGAGCTTCAAGCAGACCTTCTATAGCACCCATCAGTGAGCCACGCTCACCTGTAAGGTCTGATGTAGCCTCACGATGGAAAGTAGTTTTAAACAAATAACCGGCACCAATACCAATACCGAAAGCTATTGTCTTTTCCTCAGCCTTACCACTAGCATCCTGATAAACTGCATAAGAACAGTTAAGACCACGACCTTCACAGAACATTGTACGAAGAGATGTACCAGATCCCTTAGGAGCTACCATGATAACATCTACATCCTTTGGAGGTATTACATTTGTACGATCCTGCCAGTTAATGGCAAAACCATGAGAATAATATAAAGTCTTACCTGCTGTAAGATATTTCTTAATCTGTGGCCAAACAGCAATTTGACCGGCATCAGAAAGCAACATACAAACGATTGTACCCTTCTGAACAGCTTCCTCAATTGAAAATAGAGTTTTACCAGGAACCCAACCGTCAGCCTTAGCTTTCTCATAAGTCTTGCCTGCACGCTGACCAACAATGACATTGAAACCATTGTCACGAAGGTTGCATGACTGACCAGGACCTTGAATACCATAGCCAATAACAGCGATTGTTTCGTTTTTAAGTACTTCACGAGCTTTCTCCAATGAAAATTCTTTGCTGGTGACTACAGTTTCTGTTACGCCACCGAAATTCATTTCTGCCATAATAATTTTTATTTGTGCGACCGCCGATATAGGGCCGCGGGTTTATACTTTTTCCCTTCGGTGAACGAGTCTCTATTATTCTAAAAAGAGCCTTGAACCGTCTAAAACTTACTCGAAGTCTCAGCTCGGGGTTTAAAAAACATTATTTTCTAACGGATGCAAAGGTATAGATTTTATCTCAAACCGCCAAACTTTCATTGCATTTTATTACTAAAAGCGCTTTTTTTCTTTCAAATTTATATAAACTGCATTTTTGAACGCAAAACTTCTATACTCTCATTCTTTAATATCCTTATATTATATTCACCAGGAGTAATCTCTTCTTTATAAAATGAAAGTTTATCTCCCTGATGACTTTCTGCCACATAAGCTATCTCGAAACGTTTCAGGCTATGAGCCTTATACCACTCCAAATCAAATAAGTCCAACAAATGTTCTATATATTTCACACTATTGATATGTCCATTCACATCTACATCATTATAATAGGTATTTATTGTACGCACATACTCCGCATTATCTGTCATCTGTACTCTGGAACATTTTTTTATAGGACATTTTTTTTCAGTCTCAACATATTGCAGGATAAGCCCATCATGAACATTGAATATATCAGCAGGCTGTCGGGTATCAGTGTCTATCATTGCCCAAATACTCTTGCCATAGCCATAGATTTTCTCATTTTCTCCAACAACCTTGAAATTTCGACTAGTAAAAAATTTCATAGCTCCTTCCACCCATGTCTCAACATAGAATCTGTCATACGCATCAGGCATTTCTTCCATCTCTATTACAAGACGGGAAAGCACCCATGTCTTATGGATTGGATTAAGATAACTCATGCCATAACCACGGTCATTACTATGAAAATCGGCTGCATTAAGCATGTGATTTCCCAAATGTCCAAGCATCAACTTTTTCCGAAAATCACAATGAAAAGGCTCTGCCAAAAATTCATATCTACCTACCTTAGGCAATAACTCAGCCATCAGTCGTTGCTGTTTTTATTTAGATAATCAGTAATGGTTTCTTCAAAACTACGAGTCACAGCTATACGCCCACTCCTTGTATACTGCAGCAGACATTTAAAACCATTCAACTGGTGAAATAAATCTGCTATATCCTCTGTAAGTCCTGCCAACAGTACTGTGCTGTATGTGGGATTCACTTCCATCATCCTTGCATCATGCTTTCGTATAGTACGTGAAACCTCGGGATTATCCAATAAAATCGGAGTTGAAATCTTGAAAAGGGCAACCTCATGTATGAACAACTGATCATCTGTATAATAATCGCTCTTTACGACATCTATCTTTTTCTCGATAGCATTATTGATTTTCTTCATCTGCTCAGCATCACTCCATACCGTTATTGTGTATTTATGAATATTCTTTATGCTGCTGGCTGAAACATTCAAACTCTCTATATTCAACTGTCTGCGAGTGAACACAGCCGTAACCTGATTTAAGATACCAGGAATATTTTCTGTGTAAACAAGCAGAGTGTATAATTTCATTTCGTTGTCCATACTCTTTTTAAATCATCATTTTCACTTAATAATCAAGTTCAAGCTGCATTTCATCAATACTCTTTCCAGGCAAAGTCATAGGTACGATATCTTCATCTTCTTTAATTGCACATTCTAGAATATAAGGACCTTTTGCAGCTATCATCTTATCCACCTTCTCTTTCAAGTCCTTGCGGTCTATGGCAAAATCATAAGGTATACCGTATGCCTTAGCTATATCCGCGTATTTAGGATTCATCATGTGAGTAAACGAGTGCCTGCCACCAAACATCAAATCTTGCCATTGACGCACATTTCCCAAATAATTGTTATTTAACATTATAATCTTTACAGGAGCTTGTTGTTCCATTATAGTTCCAAGTTCTTGAATGCTCATCTGAAAACCACCGTCACCACAAAAGAAACATACAGTTCTATCAGGAGCGCCAAATGTAGCACCAATAGCAGCAGGAAGTCCAAAGCCCATGGTACCAAAACCACCGCTTGTGACTATAGATAATTGCTTTGTAAACTTGAAATAGCGACTACTTATCATCTGATTCTGTCCCACATCATTAACAAGAACAGCTTCATTGCCGGTAGCCTCGGTAACTACATTTGTAACCTCTCCCATAAGCAAAGGACCGTCTGTAGGATGAATATCTTTTTGTATCACATTCTCATTTTCCATATCAGCATATTCTTTGAAAGAATCTCTCCATTCTCTATGCTCATTCTTTTTGAGAAGTTTTGTTATTGCAGGTAAAGTCTGTTTACAGTCACCTAGTACTGCTACATCAGCTTTTATC
This sequence comes from uncultured Prevotella sp., assembly GCA_964433895.1. Lineage (GTDB taxonomy): Bacteria > Bacteroidota > Bacteroidia > Bacteroidales > Bacteroidaceae > Prevotella. Next base: position 29,468 of record CAYSSU010000014.1, on the reverse strand, counting down.
ACCTTGTCTATTTCAGCACTGTCAATATCCAAATGCACAACCTTTGCATTTGGCGCATATTTGGATGTCAATCCAGTTATGCGGTCACTAAACCTCATACCTATGGCTACAAGCACATCACATTCCTGTGTCTTCATGTTGCAGGCATAACTTCCATGCATGCCAAGCATACCCATATCCAACGGATGATCAGTAGGAAGTGCCGAGAGTCCCAACAATGTCCTTCCTGAAGGGATATCAGCTTTTTCTATAAACTCAAGTAATTCGTTCTGAGCCCCACCAAGTTCCACTCCATGTCCAACAAGGGCAAAAGGTTTCTTGGCTTTATTTATCAAATCAGCAGCTGCTGCCACAGAATCATTGTCAATATCAGGATATGGATTATAAGAACGGACACTTGTAACCTTAACCGGTTCCCATTCACATGTATGAGTCTGTGCATTCTTAGTAAAGTCAAGTATAACAGGACCAGGACGACCACTGCGAGCAATATAGAAAGCTCTGCTAACAGCCCAGGCCACATCTTCAGGACGACGAATCTGGTAAGCCCATTTTGTTATAGGCTGCGCCACGCCGACAAGGTCTACTTCCTGAAATGCATCTGTACCCAAGGCTCCAACTCCCACCTGTCCTGCTATTACCACAATAGGTGTAGAATCCATCATGGCATCAGCAACACCGGTTATAGTATTTGTTGCTCCAGGACCGCTTGTCACAATACATACGCCAACTTCACCACTGACTCGTGCAAATCCTTCAGCAGCGTGAGCAGCAGCCTGCTCGTGACGTACTAAGATGTGATCAAACATCTTTTCTTCACCCCTCGTATATCTATAAAGGGAATCAAAAACTGGCATTATGTTCCCACCCGGATAGCCGAAGATTGTCTTCACGCCTTCTCCCTGCAATGATCTCATCAATGCCTCAGATCCTGTTATAATCTCTTTTGCCATATTTATATCAAAGAATTGAAATCAGTCTATAACTCTTACACCACCTTTATCAGCCGAACTTACACTCTGTGCGTATGCACGCAATGCCTTACTTACCACGCGATTGCGCTTCAGCGGCTGCTGTTCACGTGCATCAAGCTCTTCATCTGTAAGTTTAACGTTTATACTGCGATTAGGTATATCTATCTCTATAATATCACCATCCTTTATTTTACCAATATTACCACCGGCTGCAGCCTCTGGAGATATATGTCCAATACTGAGTCCACTTGTACCACCTGAAAATCTACCATCAGTAATCAGAGCACATTCCTTACCAAGATGACGACTCTTTATATATGATGTGGGATAAAGCATTTCCTGCATTCCAGGACCTCCTTTTGGTCCTTCATGTGTAATGACTACACAGTCTCCAGAATTTACTTTTCCATTAAGAATACCATCACAAGCATCTTCTTGTGAATCAAAAACTACAGCCGGACCTTCAAAATGCCATAGGCTTTCATCAACACCGGCAGTTTTAACCACACTTCCGTTCTGAGCTATGTTTCCAAAAAGCACAGCCAACCCACCATCTTTTGTATAGGCATGTTCCAAATCACGAATACAACCGTCAACTCTGTCTGTATCCAGACTTTCCCATTGGGCATTCTGACTTCCCATCTGTGTAGAGAATTTTTGTCCGGGAGCAGAATGATAGATACGATTAGCATCAGCATCAACATCTTTACCTGTAATATCATATTTACTCATCTGCTCATCAAGAGTCTTGCCATCCACGCGCTTAACAGCTCCATTAATAAGTCCACCCTTGTTAAGTTCGTTCAGAATACCTAGAATACCTCCGGCACGATTACATTCCTGCACACTGTATTTCTGAGTATTAGGAGCCAATTTACATAAGCAAGGCACTTTACGGCTCAAATGATCTATATCTTCCATTTTGAAATTAGCCTCAGCTTCCTGAGCTACAGCAAGCAAATGAAGTACAGTATTTGTACTTCCTCCCATAGCTATATCCAATGTCATAGCATTTAAGAAAGCATCACGAGTTGCTATGTTCTTTGGCAACACGCTTTCATCACCATATTCATAATAAGCATAAGCATTTTTCACAATCTGACGAGCTGCCTGTTTAAATAGTTCTATGCGGTTTTTATGAGTTGCTAAAATAGTTCCGTTTCCTGGTAAACTGAGTCCTATTGCCTCTGTAAGTGAATTCATGGAATTAGCAGTAAACATGCCCGAACAACTTCCACAACCAGGACATGCGCATTGTTCTATCTTAGTCATATCCTCGTCACTCACACTGTCATCAGCACCTTTAATCATTGCTGTGATAAGGTCTGCATTTTCTCCTTTCCATCTTCCGGCTTCCATAGGACCACCAGAACAGAATATTGTAGGGATATTAAGACGCATACTTGCCATAAGCATACCAGGAGTAACCTTATCGCAGTTTGAAATGCAAATCATGGCATCTGCCTTATGTGCATTCACCATATATTCCACTGAGTCAGCAATTATATCACGACTGGGCAAAGAATAAAGCATTCCGTCATGCCCCATGGCAATACCATCGTCAATTGCAATAGTATTGAATTCGGCTGCATAACAACCCATTGCTTCTATTTCTTTTTTTACAATCTGACCTATTTCATGCAAATGTGTATGTCCCGGTACAAATTGTGTAAAACTGTTCACAATAGCAATAATCGGTTTTCCAAACTGTTCGTGTTTCATACCAGCGGCAACCCAGAGGGCTCTGGCACCAGCCATACGTCTACCTTCTGTGCAGACACTGCTTCTTAATGGATGTTTCATATTTGTCTTCGTATTTTTTCTTTCTTTATCCTATTTAAATTGCAAAGATAAGCAGAAAATACGAAAGTACCAACAATTTTATGCAAAAACTTCTATTTCAATACAAACATCGTAACATAAAGTAGCCTTTTTGTTTTAGATTATAATCGTTTATTCTGTAAGTACAAAAAAAATCCCGACGGCAAAACCATCGGGATTTATATTATTAAAGTATATAAATTACTTTACGTAAACAACAGCTATACGGTTAGAAGTTGTACCCTGTACACCCTTGCCTGTAGCCTCATCAACAGTTACACCCTTGCTCTTAAGGTATTCTGCAACATTGTCAGCACGACCCTGAGAAATCTTATCATTGATTTCCTTAGAACCTTCAGGAGAAGCTGTACCTACAATCTGTACGTGCTTACCACTCTTAATAACATCAAGAGCGCTCTTTGCTTCTTTAGTAAGATTAGACTTACCTTGAGCAAATGTTACAAATACAAGATTTTCAACCTTTACTTCCTGAGGAGCAGCATTTACTTCCTTAACTATTTCCTTAGGTTTCTTTGCAAGTTCATTGCGAAGATCAGAAATCTGCTGATTCAAACCATCGATTTCAGATTGGTCACGAAGTTGAGCAATCTTGAAATTATGAGTTCCGTTAGAATTACCGAACTTATAAATCAAACCTGCCTGAAGAGAAAGATATGCACGGTTAACATTAAACTCTGTATTTTCTGCATCTACAAGATAACCGTTTGAGTTTTCACCGGTAAGATCCCAATTGATAGCCGGTTCAACATAAACTTGCCAAGCTTTTGCAGCACCAAGATTTAAAGCAAAATCAAAACCGAACTTAGCGTTCAGATCATTGTTGTTATAGCTACGTGCAATTACATTATCGTTATCAAATACATGAGTCCAACCAAGACCACCTATAGTTGTAACTTCAAATGCACGAGGCTCACCTTTGTAACCACCAAACCAATTGCTCAAATTTACAGTACCAAGCAAGTTAAGGTTCATTCCACGGAATGTCGTACCTGTATTACGCAAAGGAGCATTGTCAAGAAAAGCGTCCAAATCAACAGCCATACCAAATACTGGAGTAAAGTTACGACCAAGACGAAGACCTGCAGTCCAGTTAAGGTTATTAAGAACTGAATAATTCTTTGCTGGAGCAGAAACTCCGGCATGAACACCTAAATAAAAATTGTCAAATGTTTTACTCTCTTCTACAGTCTGAGCAGAAGCACCTGCTGTAACCATTGCAGCAGCGAGCATCAAAAATAACTTTTTCATTTTCTCTCTAAATTTAATTAATAATATATTAAATGTCAATAATCACCTATTGTACTTCTCTAATTCGCATGCAAAGTAATTAAAAAAACTTGTAACCACCAAATATTTTTGAACTTTTTTATGCTTTAGAACATAAAAAAGACATAAAGAAAGGTTTTTCGGTCTTTCTTTATTCATTTTCACCTAATATATTCCAATTTTATTCAACATTATTTTTATTTTAATCCTGCAATAGTATAAGCAGGTAAAATAACCTCATTTCCACTTATCTCAACCTCTGAGTTATTATCATTAAATGATTTTATCACAGATGTCGGAACAAATCCATTTATCCTCAATCTCACCTTACGTGGCAAGGCATTTACTAATTTCAAATATGTAACACCGGTCTTACTGTCTTTAACAACACTGGATGCAACTCTGTAACTTACATTTTTTTCCATATTCAACTTAGAAGTCATATACAAGTCACCGGCAGTGTTGCCCCACAACCACTGAACATTATAACTAGGCGTAAGTTTCACGTCTGTATTATTAAAATAAATAAGATCAGGATTCCAATTCTGATGCTTTTCATTGCAAAGTAAAGGAGCATAACTTGCCATCTCTACTACGTCTGCATTTCTCTCCACATTACACAAATGTATAGCCTCAGCCAAAGCACTTTCCGTTGTTCTTGTTTTGGAAGCCCATTCTCCTAAATACACCTTGGGTGCTTTACGGTCATACTCATCATAATAGTCCTGATTATGCAGAAACCATCCTGTCTGCTCATAATAATGTTCATCCACTGCGTCTATCACATTCTTATTAGCCTTGGCTATTTTCCATCCCTCTATATAATCACTTGAAGGATTATGAAAAGGACCTACAGTTCCTATGACTTCCATCTTAGGATACTTTTGTTTTACAGCTTTGCAAATCATAAGATAACGCTCTTCAAACACAGAGGAAATAAGATCTTCATTCCCAATACCTATCATCTTCAGATTAAACGGAGTAGCATGTCCCATATCTGCTCTCAATTTCCCCCATTTCGTAGTTGGTTCTCCATTGGCAAACTCTATCAAATCCAACACATCCTGTATATATTGTGGCATATCCTTCATTGGAATGCCTCCCTGCTGACCTCCTATTCCATTTTTGTCCAATTTAGAATTCTGACACGGTACACCTGCTGCCAATACTGGTAAAGGTTGTGCCCCCATATCTTCACACATCTGAAAATATTCATAGAATCCAAGCCTTCTGCTCTGATTATATTTCCATATATTACCAGTCTGTTTTCGGTCTTTCAATTCGCCTACACTTTCTTTCCAGTTGTAGATATTATCCAACCCGTCGCCATGCAGCATGCATCCTCCAGGAAATCTCACGAATTTAGGTTTCAACGCAGCCACTACTTCTGCAATGTCCTTACGTAGTCCATGTCCCTTGTATGTATCCTTGGGCATAAGACTCATCATATCTATAGCAGACGTATTATCTTTCAAACCTTCCATGCAGAAAGTTACCTTACCGCCGGCAAATTTTTTATCAACTATCAGCTCTGCTGAATATTTCTGCCATTCATTTCCCACAGTCTTGATTTTCGCCTGCGCAACAATTTCTCCATTTCCAGCAACAAGAGATACCAGGAACTGTTTTTTCACCTTACTAATATTACGCGCATAGAAACTGAAACTCAGTCTTTCTTCCGGCTTTAAGTATATACCATCCCATCCATCGTTGTTTATTTTATTGTCAGCCAATACAATATAATGCTTATTGTTATTGCTCAATGGATTTTCAGTTTCATACTTTTCCTTTGAAGGTATTTCAAAATCACCATTCTGAAGCAATTCTGCCACTATTCCACCATCAGCGGCATAGTTTATATCCTCAAAGAACACCCCTATAAGTTTATTTGATATTTTTTTCGGTCTGCTACAGTCTACATCCAAAGTTGCCTCTACCGTTTTCGGCAGAGTTTTGAATCTCTCATTGTCATCTTTCATTTTCTCGGCATATACAACATTGTCTTTTGCCAGAGCATTAAACCAATTTATGATATATTCCAGGTGAGTCTTTGATATTTCAAATCCGTTACCATACTGCAGTTTACCATTTACTGTTGCAGTGTCTTTCTGCCACAGCACATCATCAGCTTCAGCCTGTAACGAGTCTTCTTCAAAATGTCGGAAATCCTTGTCGGCATGTATATATCTTTTACCTTTACCAGTCTTCACATATATATCAAACGAGCCGTCACCCATCTGATAAGCTATAGGTTCCTTTATTTCTTTTTCATTCAGTATGGGATAATCTTGTGGACGCCACGTTATAAGGTCTTCACTATAAGCAACAGCAAATTGCGGAGAGACATCATTAAGTGCCCATAGAGCCCTCCACGTTCCGTCTGAAGCCTGAGTTACAAACGGAGTATGCATCTTTTTCTGTGCTCCCCATTGTCCATAGTCGCTTGAACACAGTTGCCCTACGTCATACCATTTTTCATTATCATCAAGATAAGCCAGATGAAGACCGGCTTCACTACTCGGTGAATAAACAAAAATCTGACATGTAACGGTTCCATTTCCCGTGGCCATATATTCCGGAGCTGTCACTTGCGCTCCGGCATTGACAGACACTGCTGCCATAATAATCGAGAATAATGTTTTTTTCATGATTACATCATTTAAATAAATAAAAGAAAAGAAGGACTGGTTCGCATCCCTGCGTACCAGTCCCAAAAATTAGAGAGTTATAAAAAAATCAAGTTATTTGTTACTTGTAATATTCTTTTTTTCCTGCTGCCAATGTATTTTTCATCAGCGAGCATATTGTCATTGGACCAACTCCTCCGGGTACTGGTGTGATATAGCTACATTTAGGAGCCACTTCATCAAATTTCACGTCTCCGTTAAGTCTTAAGCCTTTCTTTTTAGTCGCATCCGGAACTCTTGTAGTGCCAACATCTATAATCACCGCTCCCTCTTTCACCATATCTGCCGTAACGAAGTTTGGTCTTCCTATTGCTGCAATTATGATGTCAGCCTCGCGGCATTCTTTCTTCAAATCCTTAGAATGACTGTGACACACCGTCACTGTAGAGTCGCCATATTGTTTCTGCATCATCAGCTGAGCCATAGGCTTTCCAACGATATTACTCCTACCCAATACCACGCATTTTTTTCCACTGGTCTCTATATTGTAATGGCGCAGCAGAGTCAGTATACCAAGCGGAGTAGCCGAGATGAAACAAGGCAGACCTATAGCCATTCTTCCGGCATTAATTGGATGAAATCCATCCACGTCCTTGCGATAGTCTATCTCCATTATAATTTTTTGTTCATCGATATGCTTTGGAAGAGGCAATTGAACAATAAATCCATCAATATCATCGTCATTGTTCAGACGGTCTACGCACTTCAGTAATTCTTCTTCGGTCACGTCTTCTTCATATCTTATAAGAGTAGACTTGAATCCGCACTGCTCACATGAGATAACCTTGTTCTTTACATAGGTCTCACTTCCACCATCATGTCCCACCAATACAGCTACCAGATGTGGTTGCTTGCCTCCGCCTTCTATTATACCTTTCACCTCTTCGGCAATTTCAGCCTTAATAGCTGTTGCCGTAGCTTTTCCATCGATTAACTTATATTCCATTTTATAATTATGAATTGCAAATTAATTATGCATTCCGCATCCCTTTCATTTTCTGCATTTGCTGCATCATTCCTGCCATTTTGTTTCCTGTAACCATTTTCATCATTTTTCGAGTCTGGTCAAATTGTTTCAGCAGACGGTTTACTTCCTGAATATCAGAACCTGAGCCTTTAGCTATTCTCTGCTTTCTGCTGAGATTCAATATTTCCGGAGAAGTACGTTCCTTGGGAGTCATACTGCGAATTATAGCCTCAATACCATTAAATGCACTGTCATCTATATCCACATCTTTTATTGCTTTGCCAACGCCCGGAATCATACTTGCCAAATCTTTCAGGTTACCCATCTTCTTAATCTGTTCTATCTGATTAAGGAAATCATTGAAATCAAATTTATTTTTCTGGATTTTCTTCTGAAGTTTCTTTGCCTCTTCTTCGTCAAACTGTTCCTGGGCACGCTCTACCAGAGAGACAATATCACCCATTCCCAATATTCTGTCTGCCATACGTGCAGGATGGAAAACATCAAGAGCCTCCATCTTCTCTCCCGTACCCACAAACATTATCGGCTTGGTTACCACAGTACGGATGCTCAGAGCAGCACCACCACGCGTATCACCATCAAGTTTTGTAAGCACAACACCGGTGAAATCCAAACGGTCATTAAATTCCTTTGCCGTATTCACAGCATCCTGACCTGTCATGGAATCAACCACAAACAATGTTGCATCCGGATTCAGAGCCTGCTTCAAATTTGATATTTCATTCATCATCTCCTCATCAACAGCAAGTCGACCGGCAGTATCTACTATAACAACATCATTGCTTTTTGCCTTTGCCTGCTTTATTGCATTCTGAGCAATTTCAATAACATCTTTATTCTCCGGCTCAGAATAGACCTCTACTCCAACCTGTTCGCCTACCACTTTCAACTGGTCAATAGCAGCCGGACGGTAAACATCACATGCCACAAGCAGAGGATTCTTATTTTTCTTAGTTTTAAGCAGATTAGCCAGTTTGCCACTAAACGTTGTCTTACCAGAACCTTGCAAACCACTCATCAACACAATTGCAGGATGTCCTTCAAACTTCAATTCAGAAGCTTCACCACCCATCAACTCAGCAAGTTCATCATGAACAATCTTCACCATCAGTTGGCTCGGTTTCACGGCAGTAAGCACATTCATGCCCATAGCTTTTTTCTTCACGGTATCCGTGAAGCTTTTTGCCACTTTGAAGTTCACATCGGCATCAAGAAGCGCACGACGCACGTCTTTAAGAGTTTCGGCAACATTTATTTCAGTGATTTGTCCTTCACCTTTAAGTATTTTGAAAGAACGTTCTAGTCTGTCACTAAGATTTTCAAACATATCTGATGTATTTTCTTTTTATTCTGTAAAAGTTTAGAGCTTCAATCTAACTTATAGAGATATTCTTAAGACTCTCCATTTTATTGCTAAAATAAACAATTAGGTTTAAATTCTCTTATCTGGTATGCAAAATTATATAATAAGGAGGTGAAAAACGAACACAATGCAAAGTTTTATATTTATTTAACCAGTAATAGAAATCAAATAGAACAAAATTGTATTGGAATTCATGGAATAAAAGTACCAAAAATCATAACCAATTTCTGTACTTGGAGTATAAGGGCTTTATACTGTCAATATATAGCATACATACTGCAAATACACAGCACAAAGACAATGAATATATAGCCTTTATACTACTCAAATTAAAATTGACTTTTTCTGTATTATGTCATACAAAAAATTCGTGCAAACACCTATTTTAAGTTCAAAAACACCACCACTTATACCGTTGATTTACAAAACATTGAGAATTTGGAGCAAAAATGCTACTGAATATCTGATAAAAACGCTATAAAAACTGTAAATTTTGCTATTTTTACCCATCTATCTGTCATCTGTCATAGTATCTGTCATGGTCCAGAGTCCCTATAAACACTGGGCAAGCGGAGTGATTTATGACAGATGACAGATGAAAATCGAAAAAAAACACAGATAGAGAACTTGAAAATTTCACCTATTTAAATATTATAGAACCACCATAAGAAAAATATAATAACACCATAAACAGAAATTTAAAAACTATTTTTCAAAAAACAAAGCAAAAGATTTGTGTATTCAAGAAAAAAGCGTAAATTTGCCATTCAAGAATACATATTTACAAAAAACTTGATAATATATAAAACATAATAAAGTTAATTCTTAACCAAAAAATAATAGGAAAATGCAAGAGGCAATAAAAAAAACATTATCAGGAGATTTCAACAAGAAGAAATTCCTGATGTTCGCGATTACGGCTGTAATAACCCTAATCGTATGGAATCTGCCAATAAACAGTTTCGGTATAGCAGGACTTACAATTGTGCAACAGCGCGTAATCGCAATATTCGTAATGGCTGTTTTGCTATGGGTTACGGAAGCCATACCTTCGTGGGCTACGTCCGTAACGATAATATTCGTAATGCTGTTCTGTGTGAGTGATTCGTCATTCAATTTTCTTCAGGGCACAGGAGGACAGTACGGCAAACTGCTAGACCACGTTGGAGTGATGGCATGTTTTGCTGACCCTACAATAATTCTTTTTCTCGGTGGATTCATTCTTGCCATAGCAGCTACCAAAAGCGGACTTGACGTGATGATGGCACGGGCATTGATAAAACCTTTTGGAAAAAAAAGTGAAAATGTACTTCTTGGTTTTCTCATCATCACCGGAATTTTCTCTATGTTTATCAGCAATACTGCTACCGCAGCTATGATGCTGACATTCCTCACCCCAGTGTTCAAAGCTCTGCCTGCCAACGGAAAAGGTCGCATTGCCCTAACATTGGCCATTCCTGTGGGTGCAAACCTCGGTGGCATGGGAACACCTATAGGAACTCCACCTAACGTATTCGCTGTGAAATACCTTAATGACCCTACAGGACTGAACTTAGGTATAACGTTTCCTGAATGGATGATGGTAATGGTACCTCTTGTAATAATTCTACTGGTAATAGCATGGAGAGTTATTCTGATGTTATTTCCATTCACTCAGAAAACGATAGAACTTAAAATAGACGGGAACACATCAAATAACTGGCGCACAGTTGTAGTTGGCGTTACTTTCATCATAACGATATTGCTTTGGATATTCGGCAAACAATTTGGCGTGAATTCCAACACAGCGGCAATGTTACCTATAGCCGTATTCGCCTTAACCGGCGTGATAAACGCCAACGACCTTAAGGATATTGACTGGGGAGTAATATGGATGGTTGCCGGAGGTTTTGCCTTAGGAATGGCCATGAATAGTACCGGACTTGCAGAACAGGCAATAAAGAGCATTCCATTCGGGGAATGGAATCCATTCGTTATTCTCATTGCGGCTTGTCTGATATGCTATGCTCTGAGTAACTTCATAAGCAACACTGCCACAGCGGCCTTGCTACTGCCTATACTTGCCGTTATCTGCAAAGGTATGGGCGGAGCCCTCAATTCTATTGGCGGAACTCCTACCATATTGGTTGGCATTGCCATTGCTGCCAGTGCAGCCATGTGTCTGCCTATATCAACCCCACCAAATGCCATTGCATTCTCTACGGGGCTTATAAAGCAAAATGAAATGGCTAAAGTCGGTATCATAACCGGTATAATAACACTAGTTATCGGCATAGGTTTTCTGATTGTCTTTGGAAAATTAGGACTTTTATAATATTATATAAAGGTGAGGGCAAAAGTCCTCACCTTTTTTTACACTATTACCATTTTACAGCAGTTTTACGCAAATTATCAGAAAACTGTTTGGTAAACTATGAAATTATTAGTAAATTTGCCGTCAAGTTCTGCTCCGGCCTCGTTTGTTCCGAGGGAAGCATTACATTACTAATAATTAAAAGGAAATGAAAGTATTAAAATTCGGCGGGACATCTGTTGGTTCCGTAAAAAGTATTCTCAGCTTAAAGCGTATCGTTGAAAATGAGGCTAAAAAACAAAGTGTTGTCGTTGTAGTAAGTGCCCTTGGTGGCATAACAGACAAGTTAATTTCAACTTCTAAATTAGCTCTGGCACATAATGACAACTGGAAAGAAGAATTTGACGCCATGGTGGACCGTCACCATAAGATGATAGACACTATCACCACTGATACCAAAAATCGTGAAGACTTATTCAATACCGTCGATGCTCTCTTTGAACAATTGAAGAGTATCTATTTCGGTGTGTATCTGATTCATGACCTGAGCGAGAAAACACAGAATGCCATTGTCAGTTACGGTGAAAGGCTTTCAAGCAATATTGTTGCCACTCTTATAAAGGGAGCAAAATGGTTTGACAGCAGAGAATTCATCAAGACAGAACGCAAAAATGGCAAAAACACTCTAGACAGTGAACTAACCAACAAACTCGTTATTGATACATTCTCTGACTTACCAAGAATTTCTCTCATTCCGGGCTTTATCAGCCGTGACCGCGATACTGATGAAATTACTAATCTGGGACGAGGCGGCAGTGATTACACAGCAGCCATAATAGCAGCAGCTCTTAATGCTGAAGTTCTGGAAATTTGGACAGACGTGGATGGTTTTATGACGGCAGATCCAAGAGTGATAAAAACTGCATACACAATAAACGAACTGAGCTATATTGAAGCAATGGAGCTCTGTAACTTCGGAGCCAAAGTTATCTATCCTCCTACAATATATCCTGTTTGCATAAAAAATATACCTATCAGGGTGAAAAATACTTTCAATCCTGAAAACCCCGGAACAATAATAAAACAGAAAATAGAAAATGACTTAAAGCCAATCAAAGGCATCAGTAGCATCAATGGCACTGCTATCATCACGGTAACAGGTCTTTCTATGGTAGGCGTTGTCGGTGTTAACCGACGCATATTCACCACTCTTGCCGATGAAGGCATAAGCGTATTTATGGTTTCACAGGCTTCTTCAGAAAATTCCACATCTATAGGTGTAAGAGAACAGGATGTAGAGAAAGCCGTAAATGTTTTAAATGAAGAATTTGCTGCCGAAATCGAAGACGGAGCAATGTTCTCAATGCATGCAGAATGTGGTCTTGCAACAATAGCTATTGTCGGTGAGAATATGAAACATGCTGCTGGTATTGCAGGTAAACTTTTTGGCACCCTTGGGCGAAGCGGCATCAGTGTTATTGCATGTGCACAGGGAGCCAGCGAAACCAACATATCATTCGTTGTAAAAAGTGAATTCTTAAGAAAGAGCCTTAATGTGCTCCACGATTCCTTCTTCTTGTCAGAATACAAAGTGCTCAACTTATTTATATGTGGTGTAGGTACTGTGGGCGGTAAACTTATTGAACAGATAAGAAATCAGTACGAAGAACTGAAAGAACGCAACAAACTGAAATTGAATGTAGTTGGCATAGCAAGCAGTAAAAACGCAATATTCAATAGAGATGGACTGGATTTGGAAAATTATCATGAACAATTGAAAAAATCACAACCTAGTACACCGGACCAACTGCTGAACAATATAACTGGCATTAATATTTTCAACTCAGTGTTTGTGGACTGTACTGCCAGTAAAGATGTGGCAGCGCTTTATCAGACATTGCTTGAACATAACATAAGCGTTGTGGCAGCCAACAAGATTGCTGCTTCTAGTGAATACGACAACTATGTAAAACTTAAGCGAACGGCAGTTAAACGTGGCGTGAAATTCAGATATGAAACCAACGTTGGAGCAGGATTGCCTATCATTGGAACTATTAACGACTTGCGCAACTCAGGTGACAATATTCTAAAGATAGAAGCTGTGCTGAGTGGAACACTGAACTTTATATTCAACGAAATAAGTGCAGACGTTCCTTTCTCTGAGACTGTAAAGAGAGCCAAGGAACAAGGATATAGTGAACCGGACCCGAGAGTAGACCTGAGTGGAACTGACGTAATCAGGAAGCTAGTAATTCTGACTCGCGAAGCCGGATATAAAGTAGAGCAGGCCGATGTAGAAAAACATTTATTCGTACCTGACGAATATTTCAAAGGTAGTGTAGATGACTTCTGGAAAAAGCTACCTGAACTGGATTCTGATTTTGAAGAACGCAGAAAGAAACTAGATACAGCCGGAAAGAGATGGAGATTCGTTGCAACAATGGAAGGCGGCAATACCTCTGTGGCACTTAAAGCCGTAGACCATAACCATCCATTCTATAATCTGGAAGGAAGCAACAATATAGTACTGCTGACGACAGAACGCTACAAGGAATACCCTATGCAGATTCAAGGTTATGGAGCCGGAGCCAGCGTAACGGCTGCCGGAGTATTTGCCAACGTAATGTCGATTGCTAATATTTAAATAATAATGAAACATATAATCATATTAGGGGACGGCATGGCTGACCACGCAGTTCAAAGACTTGGCGGAAAAACATTGTTACAATACGCCAAAACACCGTATATGGACATACTTGCCAAGGACGGACGTACGGGTAGACTGCAAACCGTTCCTGACGGTTTCCTGCCGGGAAGTGAAGTTGCCAACAGCAGCATAATGGGCTACGACCAGAATAAAGTATATGAAGGACGTGGTCCGCTGGAAGCTGCAAGCATCGGATATGATATGGAGGCTGATGACTTTGCTCTAAGATGCAACATCATCAATGTAAATAATGGTAAGATTATCACTCACAACGGAGGTAATCTGGAAACTGAAGACGCTGATATTCTGATAAAATATCTGAACGAAAAACTTGGTTCTGATAAAGTAAAATTCATCACCGGTATTCAATATCGCCATCTTCTTATTATAAAAGGTGGAAACAAGCACATTGTATGTGCTCCTCCTCACGATCATCCCAACGAAGAATGGAAACCTCTATTGGTAAAGCCTGAAGAGAATGCTCCTCAGGAAAAAGGACATATTACAGCCGAAGAAACAGCAGAATTGCTGAACAATCTTATTCTTAAAAGCCAGGACCTGCTTGAATCTCACCCTTTCAACAAAGCAAGAAAAGAACGTGGAGAGCGTATGGCAAACTTAATCTGGCCTTGGGGAGGCGGTTATCGTCCATCTATGCAGACACTAATGCAAATGTATCCTCAAATAAAAAGTGGTTCTGTTATATCTGCCGTTGACTTGATTCGTGGCATTGGATATTATGCAGGTCTGAACGTGATAAAGGTAAAGGGTGCTACAGGACTTGCAGACACAAATTATGAAGGAAAGGCCGAGGCTGCAATAAAATCACTGAAAGAGCAAGACTTTGTTTACGTGCATGTAGAGGCCAGTGATGAAGCCGGGCACGATGGTAATCTGGAATTAAAACTAAAGACAATAGAAAATCTGGACAGTCGTCTGATAAAACCCATATATGAGGAAATATCAAAATGGAACGAACCGGTATGTGTAGCAGTTCTTCCAGATCACCCTACTCCTGTTGAAATAAGAACTCATGTAAAAGAACCTATACCTTTCATAATATGGTATAA
The DNA here is from genome assembly GCA_964433895.1 of uncultured Prevotella sp. GTDB lineage: Bacteria > Bacteroidota > Bacteroidia > Bacteroidales > Bacteroidaceae > Prevotella. The sequence continues at coordinate 14,278 of CAYSSU010000014.1, read as the reverse complement.
AGGCATTAAACCTGATGATGTTCAACAATATGATGAGATAAGTTGCGTCAGAGGTAGTTATGGCTTACTTCATCTCACTGAATTCATGGACACGTTTATGGGAATTGAATAATAAAAATAAAAATATTAACATGAAATACTATTCTACAAATAAGAAAGCCCCGATGGCTACACTTGAAAAAGCTGTTATGAAAGGACTGGCACCTGATAAGGGATTATATATGCCTGACAAGATTAATCGTTTGCCAAAAGACTTTTTTGACAATATAGAAACTCTCTCTTTTCAAGAGATAGCTTTTGAAGTAGCCAAAGCTTTCTTCGGAGAAGACATTGAACATGATGCTCTGAAGAAGATTGTCTATGAAACTCTGGCTTTTGATGTACCGGCTGTAAAAGTTGAAGAAAACATATATTCTCTGGAATTGTTTCACGGTCCTACACTTGCATTCAAAGATGTAGGTGCTAGATTCATGGCACGCCTGCTGCAATACTTTATAAAAAAGGAAAACAAAAAAGATGTCAACGTACTTGTTGCAACAAGTGGAGATACGGGTTCAGCCGTAGCCAACGGATTTCTGGGAGTAGATGGAATACATGTATATGTGCTCTATCCAAAAGGTAAAGTAAGCAAAATTCAGGAAAGCCAGTTCACTACCCTAGGACAAAACATCACGGCACTGGAAGTAGATGGTGTTTTTGATGACTGCCAGACTCTTGTAAAGAATGCCTTTATGGATAAAGAACTGAATAGTAAACTGACACTGACTTCTGCCAACAGTATAAATGTGGCAAGATTTCTGCCTCAGGCTTTCTATTACTTCTATGCTTACGCCCAGTTGAAAAAAGAGGGAAAGGCAGACAATATTATAGTTTGCGTTCCTAGTGGAAACTTCGGTAACATCTGTGCCGGTCTCTTCGGATACAAGATGAGACTCCCCGTAAAACGATTTATTGCGGCAAACAATGCTAATGATATATTCTATAAATACCTGCAAAGTGGCAAATATGAACCAAAGCCAAGCAAACAGACCTTAGCCAATGCTATGGATGTAGGTGATCCTAGCAATTTTGCGCGCATTTATAATCTATTCCACGAGAGTCATTCTGAAATTACATCTCTAATAAGCGGTGCTACCTACAACGATGATGAAATTAAACAGACCATGGTAGAATGCTTTGAAGATAACAAATATATTTTAGACCCTCACGGAGCTTGCGGATACAGAGCACTGAAAGAAGGACTGAAAGAAGGCGAAACAGGTATATTCCTGGAAACAGCACATCCTGCTAAATTCAAAGAAAAAGTAGATGCTATTCTTAATTCTGACATAGAAATACCGGCACGCTTGCAGGCTTTCATGAAAGGCAAGAAACAAAGCATAGAAATGAACAATGACTTTGACGAATTCAAAGCTATCCTATTAGGATAAAAATCACTTGAACATATATCATAAAAAAGGCTCGCAGAAAAATCTGCGAGCCCTTTTTTATATATTTATAGATATCTCTCTTATTAGAAGAAGAGATATCTGTTATCTACAACATTAGCCTTTACATAAAGTTCATTCATGAAGTTACCGGCATACTGCATAGCTTTCTGACGAGCTTTCTGCTCCTGGCTCTTCTCGTTAAACTTAACAGGACGATTAGTCTTGTTCAACACCTGGAACAAATAAACACCTGCATTGCCTTTGACAGGCTTGCCACAGAACTGACCTTTTGCAGTAGCAGCAACAGCACCACTCAAAGCAGGTTCACTGGCACCGGTAGCAGCGATGAATACAGGAGAAGCAAATGTTACCTGATTAACAGGAGAAACCTTTGCACCCTTAGCTTTTGCTGCGGCAATGCTTGAAACACCATTTATCTTAGCCATAAGCATTTCGGCTTTTTTGTCCTTAATCACTTCTGCCTTAACCATCTCCTTAACCTGAGGATCATCAAGACTACGATAGCCTATAGGATGAACCTTTGAAAGAACAATTACAAGCAGATGATCATTGTCACCACACTCATACATTGGTGAAACTTCGCCCTCTTTAGCAGCAAACAGCCACTTCAAGGCATCACGGGTGCTATGAATATTAGCCAGATAATGAGTAGCAGTAGTTACATCATTAGCCTGCTGAACTTTATAACCGCTCTTCTCCGCATTCTTCACTACTCCGTCAGCTGTCTGATTAGCACTTACAAAAGAAGCAAACTTATTATATGCAGCACTATATGTATCCTTTGAGAATTCAATATTCTTCTTTACAACAGCAGCTGTGTACTTATCAATCATGCCCTTGCGGTCAAGCACCTGAACGATAACATTACCTTGAGGAAGAGTTACATTCTTAGTTTCATTAACAGCCATTGTATTAAGACTATTTATATAGTTCTTTGTATCACTGTCCATAGAAGGAGCATTCTGATACTGAGCAGTAGTCATCCAAGTCTTTTCACCAGTTTGACCATATTTCTTAGCAATAACCTCGAAGTCTGCGCCAGCATTAAGAGCTGCATAAATTGAATCTGCAGTCTTATGAGCAGCAGCAGCCGTAGCACCACCAACTTGAATCTGACGATACTGAACAGAATCAGGTAATTGCTGTTTGGCAACAAGTTTGATTATATCAAGAGTATTGTCCTGCTTATTTTCTACAACACCTGTTGTCTGACCTACAGCCATAGAATCCAATTTAGACGCAATGTCTGAAGGGAAAGCAGCCTTAGCTACAGGAATACCAAGATAATTTACAAGAGAAGAACTCTTTTTGATAACACTAGTAGGATCCACAGCAGAAGCTAGTTCCTTGTCATAAGCAGCAAACTGTTTAAGAAGAGTATTACGATCGTTGGCAGAAGCAGAAACCTGAACATCAACATACTGAATGTCACGGCTCTCAACATACTGCTGGAAACGAGGTTTCAACTCATCATACTTAGCTTTAAGGTCAGCATCAGAAATTTTAACCTTGTCATCATCTATACTGCTATATGGGAATGCAGCAAGTTGAATCTGACTTTCTTCGTTCTCATCCTTGAATGACATCTTAGCCTCTATCGGGTTAGAGATGATACAATGAGCAAGAAGACTCTGATACTTCTGAGCAAGAGTCTGCTGACGAAGAGTTTTCTCTATGAAAACCCAATACTTGTAGATTGTTTCATACTGCTGTGCAAGCTGCGGATTTGTATTCTTCTGACTGTTGTATTCAGCCAAGAACTTCTGCAGGGCATTTGCGTCAAAACGTCCGGTCTGCTGGTTTACGAAAGGAGTCTGCATAAGCATAGGGTTAGTGCCTTCTTTCAGAATATTCTGAATTTCTGCATCTGTAACCTTAAGTCCAAGCTTCTCAGCTTCATTTTCTACAATTTTGCTCTGAACATAAGTATTCCAAACCATGTCTTTCACTTGGTTTAGCTGCTCATCATTCAGGTTTTGTGTACCCTGCTGCATTTTAATTACATCAGAATACTCGTCTACCAGTTTCTGGAAGTCATTCACATTAACTTTTTCTCCCAAAACTTCACCCACCTGCTGGCGTTCGTTGTTACGAGTAGAATCGCAAGAACGGAAAGCCTCTTCGGCGATAAAGGCAAAAAGGCCAAAACCGATAATGATTATCAGTGTAATGCCTTTGCTTCTAATTTTTCCTAATGCTGCCATTACTTTTAATTGTTTTATTTTAATTTATTTCTTATTCTATTAGGTTTATGCTCAAATTGCCTACAAAAATACTAATAAAATAGCAAATATAGTAATTTTTCATCTAAAAAAACATTATTAAGGTGCTATTTAGTAGTTATTTATTATCTACTGCGAGCTTTATCAATTCTATTTTAGTCATTGTGCTGCGCAATATCTTAAATGTATATTTATCTATTCTGATTTCTTCATTCAATTTCGGAAAGCTCTGATAATAGTTAAGTATGAATCCACCAATGGTCTTATAGTCTTCATTTTCCGGCAAATCAAGATCAAACATCTCATTCACTTTATCAATCTCCAAACGTGCCGAAAGCAAATAAGTACCATCTTCATTCTTTTGTGCAATATATTTATTGCTGTCATGCTCATCTTCTATATCACCAAAAATTTCTTCCACTATATCTTCCAAAGACACAATACCGCTGGTTCCTCCAAATTCATCTACCACTACACCAAGACTCTTCTTGCCTGAAAGGAAAATCCTCATCAGTTTCTGTGCAGCCATAGTTTCTGGCACAAATGGCATCTGACGTATATTCTTATGCCAGTCATTCGGATTACGAAACATCTCCGAAGAATGTATATATCCCTCTATATGATCTATATCTTCTTTATAGACTATTATCTTACTGTTTCCACTCTCTATGAATTTAAGCCTCAATTCTTCCAGTGTACAACAATATTCCACTGCGTTTATCTCTGTACGGGGAATCATACAGTCCCGCACTTTGGTATCTGAGAAATCAAGTGCATTCTGGAAGATTTTCACCTCATCATCAATATCATCTTCATTCTTAGCATTGTCTATTGAAGATTGTACCAGATAATCCAGGTCAACCTTAGAGAATTCCTCATCCTCTTCTTCTTTCGACATTCTTATTCCTAATAAACGAAGAAGTAACTTAGACAATAAAGTTGCAATACGACTTATAGGCCACAATATAATATAAAACAGATAAGCCAAAGGCGCAAAAAACGTAAGCAGTTTGTTGGGATTACTCTTGAATAAAGTCTTTGGCAGAAATTCTCCTGTTATAAGCACTATAAATGTAGACAATATAGTATCTGCCGGAACAGTAAAAGCTATATCCTGACCGGCAAAGATAGTATTGTCAAAGAATCTGGCTATAAGAATACCATACAATACCAGAACAGCATTGTTTCCCACAAGCATTGTACTGACAAAATCATTAGGTCTTCTGAAAAACTGGGTAAGCAACTTCTGTGAAAATCCATTTTTCTCCTTATCCATTTCAGCCAGCATCCTGTTGCTTGAAACGAAAGCAATCTCCATACCGGAAAAGAAAGCCGATAAAACCATCGTTGTGGCAATACCGATTATCAAGGATATGTCTATGGGACCAGTGTTCATCAATGCGTCAAGGGTATAGATGTGTTTCTACGTTGAGGAGCAGCCATCTGCCTTTGAGCTTTCTGTACAGAATCCTTGGCATTATGGGCAGTATCTGCATTATTATTGTCTTCACCACTGAAATCCTCCTGAGAAAAAGAACCTTTTGTATTAGAGACAAAGTATTTCGTCATATTCTCATCACTGCGGAAATAACTTCCCTGCAATGTACGTTCCGGCGTTATCAAACGTGAAAATACATGCGAATACAGTTCATGTTTGTTTTCATCCCAAAATAGTTGCTCACTAGAAAATCTCAAACCGTCTTTTGTCAGTATTTTGACTCTAGAACGCAATTCCCAAAGTTTTTCACTATCATAATAGTAAGCTGTATCACACTGTATATAGGAATTTACATGAAATTTTTCATCAAACTGTTCCAAGAATACACCCTTATTAAAAATCCAACGTGAAGGATTCTTGATTGTATTTATCTCCCACTCTTCTGCAACTATACGGTATTTTATTACCCCGGAATCAGATACAAGAGTATTAACACCATAACTTGTCATAACCGAAACAGAGTCACGGTCATGAATAGCAGGAGCAGTATGTTCCTTAGGTTCATTGCATGAAACCAGAAACATAGCTGCGGCAATCAGAAATATAGTATATTTGCCTTTCAACAGAATTATTATTTATTCAACCTTCCACTTGGCAAACCAACGCTCATTGAATGTGAGGCCTATGTTGATGCGGAATGTATTTTCCTTAATAAGCCCTACAGCTTCCTGACGAACCCACTGTGCACTGATGTTCAGAATAGAACGGTTATTGTATCCGTTTACAATAGGAATACCGAAACCGGCACTCACACTATATTCTTTAGGACCATCCTGACCGTTTATCCTATAATAAGGTGTAGCATACGATGCTCCAATTCTATATCTCACACATTCAATAAAGCGGCGTCCGTTTTCATTTTTACAGTAAGAAGCTCCCAATGTGTATTTTTTTCTGTCACTATATATATTATCCAGCAAAGTATAACTACCGACATTATCAGTTTCTGTATATTGTGGATAACCTACGCTACCCCATTTTTGCAGAGTATAGTCAAAGCCGACCTTCAGACTATTACCATGATTATACATAAAACCCAGACCATACGATGTAGGTATCTTCAGTCCGTTATTTATAGAGTATGATGTTGTATCAGCTATACTTGTCTGGCTGTTTGTAGATATAACTTCCAATTTTGGATCAGCAGCCAGTTTGTGTCCCGGTGTAAAAGTTGCGCCAAGAGTAAGTTCATCCTTTTTAGACAATTTTGCCGTATACTGAACACCTAAATCAACCTTATAACTGTTTACGGTTGCTGTATAGTATTTAGACAGAGTATTTACATAAGAATCACTGTATGAATTTACAACAGACTTTGTATATGTTCCCCAAAAGTATCCTACGTTAGCACCAAATGAAAATCCCTTGAATGGTTCCCAAGCAGCACCGATATAAACCTCATGGATACCGCCACTGCCACTGTAAGTATTAGTATAAGTGGTCGATGTATAATCGGTTTTATTCAAATATCCACTGGTGGAATAATCATATCCTATATTAGTATAAGGTATAACACCAAAACTAACCCCGACATGCTTTGCTGCTCTGAAGCCGGCTGTTACATACTCAAAGTTGGCATTGTTGGCATTTTTCTTTACGCCACCTTCTTGAAAGTTCGTTACTTGTCCGGAAAGTCCGGCATCAAAAATAAAAGACAACGAATCAAGTGCCGAATACGATGCCGGGTTAAGATAGTTCAATTGGTTGTGTTCATGGAATCCTAGTCCCAAACCATTCATACCCCTATTCAAACCAGATCCCTGATCAGTAAACAGTCCAAGACCATATTGGCTGTATGGTGAATTAGTACCGCTTTGTGCAAGCGCTGTAGACGTAGATGCAGCCATCAAGGCAGCACAGAATATCAATTTCTTCATAATTTCTATATAAGTGCTTGCAAAATTATCAAAAAAAATAGAAATAAATGCACGTTAACTCGGAAATATAAGTTATTTTTGCATCGTGAAACGTTTTAAATATATTTTAAGAAGTACAATAGTCGTATTTTTAGTGTCTTTAACAGCTTTTACTGCTAAAGCGCAAAATACTTCCGAAGTATCAGCCAATATGGATTCCGTGCAGATAAGTCTATTGACTTGTGGTCCCGGAAATGAAATTTATTCTCTTTACGGACATACGGCTATTCGTGTCAACGACATAAAGCATCAGCAAGATTTGGTCATAAATTATGGAATGTTCAGTTTCCGGCAAAAATTTTTCATACTCAGATTTGTATTTGGTCTCACCGACTATGAAATGGGAATAGAACCATTCTGTGATTTTATCAGCGAATATACTGCAGAAGGAAGATGGGTAAAAGAACAGCATCTCAATCTGAACAATACAGACAAGGGCAGAATCATGCAGGCTATTGCTGAGAACTATCAGCCGGAGAACCGCACTTACCGATACAATTATTTCTATGATAACTGTACTACACGTGCCAGAGACATCCTGACAAGTAATATCAGTGGTAAAATAAATTATAACGAAAACAAAAATACCACTACATCTTATCGCGATATGGTTCATCAGTGGACGGAACAACACCCTTGGGCAAGATTAGGCAATGACCTTTTGCTCGGCATCAAGGCAGACAGCAAGACTGTCAGAAGCCAACAACAGTTTCTGCCCGACACACTGAGAAAGGATTTTGACCGGGCAACGGTTTCATACAAAGGAACTACCAAGAAGTTGGTGAACAAAACAGAATGGCTCATTCCTCAACAAGCTAAGACAAATTCAGGCTATAATATAAAGCCATGGATGTTTTTTGAAATATTACTGATAATATATGGAGCTGTCAGCATAGCAGAATATAACCGGAAAAAGAAGTTATGGATAGCAGACTCACTGCTTTTCGGAATTTGCGGCATAGCAGGACTTATACTCTTTGCCATGATATTTTCACAACATCCGACAGTAAACGTCAATCTTCAGATATTAATACTGTGTCCATTGCTTATATGGTCGGCATTCTACACCCGCCACCCGAAAAAGCACCGAGTGGCATGGATATGCACAACCATAATCATTGCAGCAGGTATTATAGGCAACATATTCCAGCACTATGACCCGGCAATATCCATTTTGGCACTGATTTTGTTATTTAGAAGCTGGTTATATACCAATAATAAAAAATAATGAACAGATATCTGGCACTCATAATAGCAGCACTCACATCCGCAGAAATGCAGGCTTTTCAGCTTGCACCACGTTTGGTAGTGAATATCACTGTAAACGAGTTGCGCTCTGATTATATAGAAGCATTCACTCCACTTTTCAATGCCAACGGATTCAAAAAGCTAATGCATGAAGGTGAAGTCTTTGATGCTGCCGGTTATCCATTCACTCCCATAGACGAATCATCTGCCATAGCAACCATAGCCACCGGAACAACTCCATATTATCATGGCATTGTTTCTACACAGTGGCTTGACCGCAGTACGCTGCAACTTGTAGACTGTGTTTCAGACCGGAAATACGGAAGTTCTCCGGCTCGCATCAAGACATCCACAATTGGTGATGAAATGAAGATGAGCAGTCGTGGACGCAGTATTGTCTATAGCATTGCCACATCCAAGGAATCTGCCATACTGTCAGCAGGGCACTCTGCCAATAATGCCGTATGGTTTGACTCTGAACTGAAACTTTGGCAGACAAGTTCTTATTATGGAAAGTCTCCGAAATGGCTCAATATTACCAGTTCTTTTGACAAGAAACATCCTAAGCCGACAAACAACGACATAGCCGGCATGGCACAAACTATAATAACAAGTGCGTCTATGGGCGCAGACAATATTACAGACATGCTGTCTATAACGCTTTCTGCAGCCAATCAGTCCGGTCGCCCGGTAACCAACTGGCAAACGGAAATGGAGGGCGTATACCTTCAATTAGACAATACCATAGGTAATCTGATTGAAGGAATAGAAAGAAAAATTGGCAAAGGACAGGTACTTTTCGTTATAACAAGTACTGGCACATCTGCAGAAGAAGATGCAGACTATTCTAAATACAACATCCCTACAGGCACATTCTATATCAATCGCACGGCAAGTCTGCTCAACGTTTATCTAAGTGCTATTTACGGTCAGGGACAATATGTAGAAACCAGCCATGGCAACCAGATATTCCTTAACCACAAGCTCATTGAGCAAAAACGGTTAAGTCTTCACGAAGTTCTCAACCGTTGTCAGGAACTGCTAATACAGAATGCAGGAGTCGGTGACGTATATACCAGTGAGCGCTTGCTTTCAGGCAACAACGACATACAGCTCATACTGCAAGGATTCAATCCGGCACTAAGCGGAGACATCCTCATCGATGTTGCTCCGGGATGGAAATTATACAACGAAAACACACAGGAAAAATATACATCACGTGCAGCTATTGTTCCTTTCCCAATAATCATCTATGGGGCAGGAACTACAGCTAAGCGCATTTCAACTCCGGTTACAGTAGACCGCATTGCGCCTACTATAGCCAAGAGCATTCGCATACGTGCTCCTAACGCATGCAAGGTTTCTACACTCTAAAAACCAATTTTTTGGTTAAAAGAGCTTATTTACGGATTAATTTTCGTAAATTTGCACAGATTACAATATTGATAATAATAAAAACAAATAAATACAATGAATTTCAACAAAATTTTGAAATCACTGTTCGGCGACAAGTCTACCCGCGATATGAAACTCATTCAGCCTCTCGTTGAGAAGGTGAAAGAAGCTTATCCGGAAATCAAAGCGCTTAGCAATGATGAACTGCGTGCCAAGACAAAAGAGATCCAAAAGTACGTACAGGATTCTGCCAATGAGCAGAAAAAACAGATTGAAGAACTTAAGTCTACCATTGAAGACACTCCTATTGATGAGCGTGAAGAAATTTTCAATCAGATAGATAAACTTGAAAAAGAAGTTCTCGAAATCTATGAGAAGGCACTCAATGAAGTTATGCCTGTAGCTTTCAGTATTGTCAAAGACACGGCACGCCGCTTCGCAGAAAACGACGACACTGTTGTCACGGCAACAGATTTTGACCGCGACCTTGCTGCCAACCCTGCCAATGACTTCATTACAATAGATGGTGACAAAGCCATTTATCACAATGAATGGACTGCCGGTGGAAACAAAATCAAGTGGAACATGATTCACTATGACGTACAGCTTTTCGGTGGTATAGCTCTGCATCAGGGCAAAATTGCAGAAATGGCAACCGGTGAAGGTAAAACACTTGTGGCTACCCTCCCTGTATTCCTAAACGCTCTCACCGGAAATGGTGTCCACATGGTAACCGTAAATGACTACCTTGCCAAACGTGACTCTGAATGGATGGGACCTCTCTATGAATTCAATGGTCTTTCAGTAGACTGTATTGACAGACACCAGCCTAATTCTGAGGCTCGCCGCAAGGCTTACCAGGCAGACATTACATTCGGAACCAATAATGAATTCGGCTTTGATTATCTTCGCGACAACATGGCTGTAAGTCCTGCCGACCTAGTACAACGCAGACATAACTATGCCATTGTCGATGAGGTTGACTCTGTGCTCATTGATGATGCCCGCACACCTCTTATCATTTCAGGTCCAATCCCTAAGGGTGACGACCAGATGTTTGAAGAGTTTCAACCTTTGGTAGAGCGTCTGTATGAAGTACAGCGCAAACAGGCCACAGAACTACTTGCTGAAGCCAAACAGAAGATTACAGAAGGTCAGAAGAACAACAACAAGGAAACCACAGAAGAAGGATTCCTGGCACTCTACCGTTCTTACAAAGCTCTTCCTAAGAACAAGCCGCTAATCAAGTATCTGTCAGAAGAAGGCATCAAGGCGGGAATGCTGAATACAGAAGAATACTATATGCAGAACAACAACCGCGAAATGCCTAAGGCTATAGCCCCACTATATTTCGTTGTTGATGAAAAGCTTAACAGTGCAGACCTTACAGACAAGGGTACAGAATGGCTTGCCAAACAGACAGGTCAGGAAGATCTCTTCGTATTGCCTGACATCACCAGTGAACTATCAGTTCTTGAAACACAGAATGATATCACAGACCAAGAGCGCGTAGACAAGAAAGACGAGTTAATGGCTCATTATGGTGTACAGAGCGAACGCGTACACACTCTACAGCAGTTGCTCAAGGCTTACACAATGTTCAATAAAGACGATGAGTATGTTGTCATGAACGGAGAAGTAAAGATTGTTGATGAGCAGACAGGACGTATCATGGAAGGTCGCCGTTGGAGCGATGGTCTTCATCAGGCTATTGAAGCCAAAGAGCATGTTAAGGTAGAGGCTGCCACACAGACATTTGCCACCATCACACTGCAGAACTATTTCCGTATGTATCACAAGTTGTCCGGTATGACCGGTACAGCAAGTACTGAGGCCGGTGAATTCTGGGATATATACAAACTCGATGTTGTCGTAATTCCTACAAACCGCCAGATTCTGCGCAATGACCTTGAAGACCGCGTATATAAAACAGCACGTGAAAAATATCGTGCCGTGATAGATGAGATAGAAGCTATGCGCAATGCCGGACGCCCGGTATTGGTGGGTACAACTTCTGTGGAGATTTCAGAACTTCTTAGCAAGATGCTCAATATGCGCGATATAAAGCATAATGTGCTGAATGCCAAACAGCATCAGAAAGAGGCTCAGATTGTAGCCGAAGCCGGACGTTCTGAAAACGGACTCGGAGCCGTAACCATTGCCACCAATATGGCAGGTCGTGGTACCGACATCAAACTTACTGATGAAGTAAAGGCAGCAGGCGGTCTTGCCATAATAGGTACAGAGCGTCATGAGAGCCGCCGTGTAGACCGTCAGCTTCGTGGTCGTGCCGGACGTCAGGGAGACCCTGGTTCATCAGTATTCTATGTTTCTCTGGAAGACAAACTGATGCGTTTGTTTGCCTCAGAGCGCATAGCAAAGGTCATGGACCGTCTTGGATTTGAAGACGGAGAGCGCATAGAAAGCCCTATGATAAGCAGGAGCATTGAACGCGCGCAGAAGAAAGTAGAAGAAAACAACTTCGGTATACGTAAGCATCTGCTGGAATATGACGACGTGATGAACAAACAGCGTACTGTCATTTATGAAAAGCGTCGCCATGCCCTTATGGGTGAGCGCATCGGCATGGATATCACCAATGTTATCTGGGACCGTGTTATCAGCATCATTGACAAAAATGACTACGAAGGTGTCAAAGAAGAATTCCTGAAGATTCTTGCTATGGAAATACCTTTCAGCGCAGAAGAATTTGAAAACGGCAACAAGACAGATCTTGAGGAACGTGCATTCCAGGATGCCATGGCTTCATTCAAGCGTCACACCGACAGAATTCAGTCTGTAGCATACCCTGTAATAAAAGATGTCTACGAGAATCAGGGTGCCATATATGAGCGCATCCTCATCCCTATCACCGATGGCAAACGAGTCTACAACATTCCTTGTAATCTCAAGGAGGCTTACGACAGCGAAGCTAAATATGCAGTAAAGCAGTTTGAAAAGACCATAATGCTTCATATCATCGATGACTGTTGGAAAGAAAATCTCCGTCAACTTGACGAACTGCGCCACAGTGTTCAGAATGCGTCTTACGAGCAGAAAGACCCATTGCTTATCTTCAAACTTGAAAGCGTGAAACTTTGGGACAATATGATTGATGACATGAACAACCGCATTGCCAGCGTATTGATGCGCGGTCAAATTCCTGAAGTTCAGAAAGTAGAAGAAGCAGCTCCTGAAGAGCACTCTCAGCGCTATGTAGAACAAAAGAACGACATAGACGAGCAGGTACGTCAGGAACGTGCTGCCCAACAGGCTGCAGCACAGCAGGACACCCGTGAAGGCGCAGGTCAGATTAATCATACACCATACGTGGCAGATAAGATGCCTCGCCCTAACGACCTATGTCCATGTGGCAGTGGCAAGAAATTCAAGAATTGCCACGGAAGAGGATTATAAAATTAAAAACTAATGATTAAAAATTAATCATTGTATATTAATTCTAAATCAGATGATAGAATTAAAAGACATACAGAAAATATTCGGGGATAAGACGGCAGTCGATATCCCCGAATTTACTATCATTCAAGGTGAGATACTGGGACTAGTAGGAAATAACGGTGCTGGAAAAACCACCCTATTCCGATTGTTGCTTGATTTGCTAAAAGCAGACAGCGGCACAGTAAGAATCAACGATGTGAATCCTGCTGAAACAGAATCATGGAAAGAGCATACAGGAGCATTTATAGATGACAGTTTCCTGATAGACTTTCTAACTCCTGAGGAGTATTTCTATTTCGTAGGCAAAGTGAACGGACTCAGCAAGGAAGAAGTAGACAGCCGACTTGAGCAGTTCACAGCTTTCATGGGCGGTGAGGTGATGGAACAGAAAAAGCTGATACGTGATTTCAGTGCCGGAAACAAACAGAAAATAGGCATCATCTCGGCTATGCTGAACAAGCCTGAGATTCTGATTCTTGACGAACCTTTCAATTTTCTTGATCCCAGTTCTCAGCATATCTTGAAGCAGCTTATCCTCTCTTATAACAAGGAGAGCAATGCCACCATACTTATATCAAGCCACAACCTTCAGCATACTGTGGAAATAAGCACTCGCATAGCATTGTTGGAACACGGTGTGATAATAAAGGATTTACCTAACGAAAACCAGAGTGCAGAAGCAGAACTTGACGAATACTTCAACGCATAAAAATATCCTTTACCTTTCATTTGGATAAAAAGTAAATAGCTTCATAATAAACACACTTTAGCTTCTGAAAAATACATTAATATAAAATAGTTTCACCGTAACTCACTGATATAGCTATATTTATCGTGAAATAGGCAAACACACTGACTATGATTTCTTTACCTGTTTTCTTTGATTATTTCTAGAGAGAAACTTAATAAATCATATCTGCGGATATATTATTTATATCAAAAGACGGGAACATTTCAAAGCAGTCCACTTTGCCTTGCGATTCAATCTGTTTTGTTTCGCATTTCAATATATATCTGAAGCCGATATAGCCTATAGTAAGCGTATCCGCGATGCTAGTTAATTAGCCCATAAAAAAAAATATCGCTAAG
>CAYSSU010000013.1:0-70570 GCA_964433895.1 uncultured Prevotella sp. | reverse complement strand
TTTATCTAAGGTGCCTCGTGTTGCGGTTTGATGTAGGAAACTAAAGATATACAACACGTATATTTGTAGCTGCATTAGCACATGGTTGCGGTTTGATGTAGGAAACTAAAGATATACAACTCTGGTTGTAAAGTTGGTAATCAGCAGACGGTTGCGGTTTGATGTAGGAAACTAAAGATATACAACACGAATCCGAAAGTCAACAGGCTGTACGGGTTGCGGTTTGATGTAGGAAACTAAAGATATACAACATAGCAGCCTTAAGGGTTGTAGCTGTCAAGGTTGCGGTTTGATGTAGGAAACTAAAGATATACAACAATGTTGCGATTGTCTCCTTCGGCGTCCAGGTTGCGGTTTGATGTAGGAAACTAAAGATATACAACTTCAATGAATCCAGTGCGCTTTGCTCTGCGTTGCGGTTTGATGTAGGAAACTAAAGATATACAACTTACACCTACATAACAAAAGGTAGGGGAAAGTTGCGGTTTGATGTAGGAAACTAAAGATATACAACTCAATAACATACGACACGATGACCGATCAAGTTGCGGTTTGATGTAGGAAACTAAAGATATACAACTATCAGGCGGCAAAGCACTCGGTTTTTCAGTTGCGGTTTGATGTAGGAAACTAAAGATATACAACCCGTATTCGGCAGCAACAACGTACCTAAAGTTGCGGTTTGATGTAGGAAACTAAAGATATACAACGAATGATAGCTAAGGTCAAACACATTGCGGTTGCGGTTTGATGTAGGAAACTAAAGATATACAACTTGTCCTTGTATTGATACTTTGCACCAGCAGTTGCGGTTTGATGTAGGAAACTAAAGATATACAACATATTTTATATTTTATTTATTAATTAATGGTTGCGGTTTGATGTAGGAAACTAAAGATATACAACGACTTCTTATTGTTTCGTTAATCGTGTAAGTTGCGGTTTGATGTAGGAAACTAAAGATATACAACTCAATACGAGAAGCGTTATACTCATTATCGTTGCGGTTTGATGTAGGAAACTAAAGATATACAACGTTTTATTGATTAATACTACCTACACTAAGTTGCGGTTTGATGTAGGAAACTAAAGATATACAACGCAACGTTAAAGATAGTATTAACAGTTGAGTTGCGGTTTGATGTAGGAAACTAAAGATATACAACACTCTTAATCTTGTCTAATATTAGGCTATGTTGCGGTTTGATGTAGGAAACTAAAGATATACAACCCGTATACTCCTGCCGTTGGTGCTCATGTCGTTGCGGTTTGATGTAGGAAACTAAAGATATACAACAAAGTATAAGTATTATTATAATATTATTAGTTGCGGTTTGATGTAGGAAACTAAAGATATACAACATGTATAATACAATATATATATATAACTAGTTGCGGTTTGATGTAGGAAACTAAAGATATACAACCGACGCGACATCAAGGAGCAAGAGACAATTGTTGCGGTTTGATGTAGGAAACTAAAGATATACAACTCGGCGGAACGCTCATGCCACACAAGTAAGTTGCGGTTTGATGTAGGAAACTAAAGATATACAACTTATCATTACAAGTAACTAACAGTTTGCTGTTGCGGTTTGATGTAGGAAACTAAAGATATGCAACTGCACAGTCTCAATATCCAGCGACATTAAGGTTGCGGTTTGATGTAGGAAACTAAAGATATACAACAGGCAGCCAAGAGAGGAAACAGATTAGTGGTTGCGGTTTGATGTAGGAAACTAAAGATATACAACTGTAGATGCTGGTAATTATGAAGTATATAGTTGCGGTTTGATGTAGGAAACTAAAGATATACAACCATCCGCGACAACGCCAAGTATTCTTTGGTTGCGGTTTGATGTAGGAAACTAAAGATATACAACGTTCAGACGGCTTGCTTATTTATCTATATGTTGCGGTTTGATGTAGGAAACTAAAGATATACAACCGACAACCATCGCACTAAAAAGGTCTGCTGTTGCGGTTTGATGTAGGAAACTAAAGATATACAACGCAGAAAAATTACAAGTGAATTTCGCACCGTTGCGGTTTGATGTAGGAAACTAAAGATATACAACATCTTTTTGTTTTTAGCGATATGTGGCTGGTTGCGGTTTGATGTAGGAAACTAAAGATATACAACGCGCTAGCGGCCGTTACTACACTGGTAACGTTGCGGTTTGATGTAGGAAACTAAAGATATACAACAAACGGACATTATTCAAGAACTTTCAGCAAGTTGCGGTTTGATGTAGGAAACTAAAGATATACAACCGGAAACCGCGGTGTAGCCGCAGGCCTTAAGTTGCGGTTTGATGTAGGAAACTAAAGATATACAACACTACCGCGAGATAGTAAATTACGTTTTGGTTGCGGTTTGATGTAGGAAACTAAAGATATACAACAAACGCTTTATGCTGATGTCTGAAACTCAGTTGCGGTTTGATGTAGGAAACTAAAGATATACAACGGTCGCCGTGTTCGCCTTGCTTGTGTCTTGGTTGCGGTTTGATGTAGGAAACTAAAGATATACAACGTATCGCACGATACAATACACGACAGTTAGTTGCGGTTTGATGTAGGAAACTAAAGATATACAACATAATAACAATATATATATATGTAACTATGTTGCGGTTTGATGTAGGAAACTAAAGATATACAACTAATATACTTTCTAATTCGTTGCTATCAACGTTGCGGTTTGATGTAGGAAACTAAAGATATACAACATATATATATATTATAGTATAAGTTATATGTTGCGGTTTGATGTAGGAAACTAAAGATATACAACCGTGAGCGGTGGCACTACAATAGCAGAGAGGTTGCGGTTTGATGTAGGAAACTAAAGATATACAACTTCGGCGGCATCATGCTGAACGTTGAACGGGTTGCGGTTTGATGTAGGAAACTAAAGATATACAACCACCCAATATCAACACCAACCGCATTTGGGTTGCGGTTTGATGTAGGAAACTAAAGATATACAACTTGTCCGCTTTTGGTTTCAGGTAACTTGAGTTGCGGTTTGATGTAGGAAACTAAAGATATACAACTTCAAACGAACCATTGATAAAATTGCCAGAGTTGCGGTTTGATGTAGGAAACTAAAGATATACAACAAAACGTCTGTTGAGCTTCCACCATACGGGTTGCGGTTTGATGTAGGAAACTAAAGATATACAACGCACTCGTATCACAGTGGACGACACCTGTGTTGCGGTTTGATGTAGGAAACTAAAGATATACAACTTGTTTCCTCATTACCTGACATTGGAACAGTTGCGGTTTGATGTAGGAAACTAAAGATATACAATATACAACTTTTATCACATTTATTGCAATCACCTGTGTACATGATTTTTTTTGTTTAAAATGTTTGTTTGTTCAGATTATTTTGTATATTTGCAGCAGATAATAACGGGAATCCAAGTTATTGTAAGTCCACTATATGTGGGCACTATACAAAGGCGACGGGGTTTTCGTTATTTTCTTTTCATATAATAAAGGAAACTGCCATCCCTGTTTCTTTACATTCAAGCAGATAAACAACTCCTCTATAATTGTATTCATATATGTCAAAAACAGCATCAGAATGATGAGTGGATTTCACAATATCTACCTTTTCCGCAGTCTTTATCCATATATGAGCCTTTTTCGCAAGTTGCAGCCTTTCTATATAATGTTCGTCATATTTAGCTTTTGAAATCACCTTATTATAGAAATTCTTGTTTATATCATCCTTTCCATTACGTACGGAAAGTCTCTTCGCATGGAACTTGCCTACCTTTACAGAAGGAAGCTTTTCTGATGCCCATCCGATTAAAGATTTTTTGTTCTTTCCTAACCAAAATGGGATAAGTTTTTCTGTCGGTTGTTTCCACCATTGCAAACATACAAATTTCTAAGCAAATCGCAACTGGCTCTTAAGAACTTTCTTAATATTCTATCTATGTTTTTTTTAAAAATATCTGTCAATCTGTTATAAATCTCTCAAACCACCAGTGTTTATAGGCATTACGCGTATAACAGATTGTATAACAGATTGACAGATAAAGACCAAAAACTACCTAAAAGTGTAGCTTTTTGCCAATTTTTATGCTTTAAAAGTTGAGAATAACTGCAATTTTTGCAGCATAAACGTTAACCTGTCGCTAAAAGCCGATGATTTTTGACGATAAAATGTCATATAAAATACGAAATGGTGATGCCAATGCCAACTACATACTAAAAAAAGAACAGCATTTAAACTATATTTGAACCGTTATTTAGGTGGTATACTTTTCGATGAGAATGTGGTATACTTTTCAATGAGAATATACATAAAGGCTTTATATTGTCAGTATTCAGCATAGATACTGTGAATATATAGCATACATACAACGAGTCTACAGCCTTTGTACTATTTTTCGAACCATAAAATTATTTATTATTATATGTACGCGTGTAGACAAAAAGACATCATAATAGTTAAAATAATATCTTTTTATTCACTTTTTTCTAATTTTTCTTTCTTATTGTAAATAAAATGATTATCTTTGCAATCTACTTGATATAATTTGTTTAAATAGCTTTTTAAAAAAAGATTGTTATTATTTACATTTAATTAAAAACTAACATTTATGAGAAGAAAGTTAATGCTATTGATGACATTCCTTGTTTTAAGTATAGGAATGGCAATGGCACAGGAAAAGGTGACGGGGGTTGTCCTTTCAGCATAGGACAATGAGCCTGTTGTCGGTGCTTCAGTATTGGTGAAAGGGTTGAATGCAGGAACTGTAACTGATGTGGACGGTAAGTTTACATTGCCGGCTTTACCAAGCTCTGCCAAGTTTATTACCATATCGTATATTGGCATGAAGTCTCAGCAAGTAGCTGTTAAGTCAAACATGACTATTATTCTTCAGTCAGATGCCAAATCACTTGAAGATGTGGTTGTTACAGCTCTTGGCATGAAACGAAGTGAAAAGACACTGGGATATGCTGCAACCACCGTAAAATCAGAGAACCTTGATTTAAGTAAGTCCGGTTCTGTAATGGGAAGTTTGAGCGGTAAGATTGCGGGTGTTCAGATTTCAGGAGCCGGTGATGCAGGTTCTTCACAGAAAGTTCTTGTACGCGGTATTTCATCATTAAACAGCAATCAGCCTCTTTATATAGTTGATGGTGTGCCTATAGACAATTCCAGAAACGGTAATGGGACAACCGTAAACACTGCTGCTGATTTCGGTAATGCCGCAAACGATATCAATCCGGATGACGTGGAATCTGTAACTGTACTTAAAGGTGCTTCCGCAACAGCTCTTTATGGTTCAAGAGCTTCAAATGGTGTGATTATGATTACTACCAAGAAAGCCGGTGTGGAAAAACTTTCTGTAACTTACGACGGTTCTTTTTCGGCTTCCAACGTATTGCGTGTAATGCAGACCCAGGATAAGTATGGTCAAGGCTGGGGTTCATGGGATCTTCATGAAAATGGTTCATGGGGTGCTGCTCTTGATGGAACAACACATGAGTGGGGTGCAGACGGACAATACCTCAGTTCAGGAGAATCAATGACCAAACCTTATTCTTATGTTAAACACAACCTGCGCAATTTCTATCAGACAGGTCTGGAGATGAACAATAATGTTACTTTGCGTTATGGTAATGAAAAACTTGGACTTGTAGCCACTTATGGCAACTTGAATTCTAATGGAATTTTGCCTAATAACTCTGACAAATATACCCGCAACACTTTCTCTTTGAGAGGTTACGCAAAGGTAAACAAGTTTACTTTTGATATGTCATTAAACTATGTACGCAAGGATATCCGCCGTCCGGAAGCAATGTATATGGAACTTCTTCAGCATGCTGTAGATGTAAATTTGTCGAGCATGTCTGACTATAATGATGAACACTACAATATGGATAACTTCTATACGTTGTATGCCAACAACCCTTACT
Source organism: uncultured Prevotella sp. (assembly GCA_964433895.1). Taxonomy (GTDB): domain Bacteria; phylum Bacteroidota; class Bacteroidia; order Bacteroidales; family Bacteroidaceae; genus Prevotella. The sequence goes on along the minus strand of CAYSSU010000013.1, from coordinate 64,621 downwards.
GGATGCTTGATAACTATTACTATACTTATCAAGATGACCGTGTATATGGTAAAATAGAAGGTTCTTATGATATTCTGCCCGGACTGAAAGCTACTGTTCGCCTTGGTGGTGACTTCAGCAATTCTCGTCGTGAGAATGTAGAAGCAAAATATACTTATTCTGCCGGCACCTATAGTTATAAAGGCGGTAAAAGTGATGAACTTGGTTATTATTCACGTTATAATTACAACCGCGGACAGATAGACGCTACGGCATTCCTTAACGGTGATTACAATCTGGGAGATTTTTCTCTGAACGCTACAGCAGGATGGAATCTCAATCAGCGTACATTCCAATATACTGGTGGATATGTTTCAGGATTGGATGTACCGGGTTGGTATAATCTTAAGAATACCACATCTTCTGCCACAACAGAACAATATAATTCAAAGCGCAGGCTTATAGGTCTTTTCGGACAGGCTGAGATAGGATATAAAGGATTCGCTTATTTGAACTTCTCTGCACGTAACGACTGGTCATCAACTTTGCCGAAAGCTAATAACAGTTATTTCTATGGTGGCACAAACCTTTCATTTATATTGACAGAGTTGTTGCCTTCACTTAAAAACAGCGGTGTTGACTTTCTGAAAGTACGCGCTGCCGTAGGTCAGACTGGTAATGATGCCGATGTGTTTAGGACTGTGGGATGGTATAACACCGTAAGTGCTGCCAATCAGACATATAATTACACATCTCTCCCTCTAAACGGGGTATCCGGTCTTACACTTAATACAGTTAAGCCATCTACTGATTTGAAGCCTGAAATGACGACTGAATATGAAGCCGGATTCAGTGGCGTGTTCTTCAAAAATCGTCTGACTGTGGACTTTGCTTATTATGACAAGATAACAAAAGACCAGATTATATCTGCCAATCTTGGACCGGAGACAGGATATCTTTCACAGACAAGAAATGTGGGCAAGATAGAGAATAAAGGTGTTGAAATAGCACTCGGTTTTACTCCTGTACGTACTAAAGACTGGGATTGGAACGTGGGAGTTACTTATACTCAGAACCGCAGTAAGGTAAAAGAACTCTGGGACGGTCTGACATCTTACACATATACTACATGGAGAGGTGTGCAATATGTGCTTGAAGTGGGCAAGTCTATAGGACAGTTTGTCACTCCTGATGTGTTGACCGTAACAGATGAGAACAGTCCTTATTACGGATACAGCATTGTAAACAACAATGGTTTCCTTCAGGCAGCCAGCACATCTTCAAGCAAAGGGTCGTCTGAGGCTAAGTTTCTCATGGGATTCAATACTACTCTGAAATACAAGAATTTTACATTTACAGCTTCTGCTGATTGGAGATGTGGCGGATACATGGTTTCAAATACATCATATATAAGCCATTTCTCAGGAAACTCAACCCAGACACTTTACAACAACAGATATTCTTTCATATATCCACATTCTGTAAAAGTGCTGGCAGACGGTTCGTACGCAGAAAACAATATTATGGTAAAGACATCGCAGATGTGCTATGCTCAGGGAAATTATTCTTATAACCCTCTGGTGCGTGACGAATTTATAATACCTAAAGATTATTTTAAATTGCGTGAATTGGCTCTGTATTATGATTTGCCAAAATCAACCCTTGCTCATATAGGCTTCCTGCAAAAAATTACCCTTGGTGTTTTTGGACGTAACCTATTGTTGTTTACCCAGGCAAAGAATAATTATATAGACCCGGAAACAACCAACCTCGGCAACGACCTTCTGTCTGAGTTTGGTGAAACCACAGGAACAAGTTCTACACGCAACATAGGTTTCAACATAAAAGTAGTATTCTAACAACTCAAAAAATGACAACAATGAAAATAAAGAATATATTAGTCGGAACGATGACAGCTGTTGCAGTTATAGCATCTCTGTCATCTTGCACCAGCTATCTTGACGTTAACGACAATCCTAATTATCCTACGGATGCATCGCTCAGCACTCTAATGCCGTCAGTATGTGCCACAACATTTGCACAATATGGATTACAATGTACATTGCTCGGCAATCTCTGGACACAGTTCGTGACACAGGGCAATACCACAAATCAGTATAATACTTATGCCAACTATACAGTGCTGAACACCGATGCTCCATCAACAAGTGTATGGAGAAACGCTTATTCCAATACTCTGCCAGATTTGAAGACTATGATATCCATGGCAGAGGAACAGAAAGCATGGAACTACTGGCTTATAGGAAAAGTGCTTACGGCTTATAATTATCTGATGCTTACAGACCTGTATGGTGATATTCCTTTTACTCAGGCTATTAATTCTGATGAATATCCTAATCCGGAATTTGATGACAGTAAGACCGTGGTATATCCGGGAATAATCAAAATGCTTGATGAGGCTATTGCAAAACAGGCAGAAGCAAAAAGTTCAATGACTAGTTTATCGAATGCAGACCTTTATTGCAATGGTGATGTTGACAAATGGGTGGCTTTTGCAAGAAGTCTGAAACTAAAGATGTATCTGCGCGATTTCAGTTCATACAAGAGTGAAATTCAGTCATTACTGAGTGCAGGCGGGTTGCTTGAAGAAGACTTTAAGGTTGACTGTTTTGAGGATGCTACCAATAAAGGCAATCCTTTGTATGAATTTAATATCCGTCAGCTCAATACTCCGGAGAATCTGCGTGCATGTCATACTATGCTTGAATATTTTCTTGCAAACGGTGATCACAGATGCGAGGCTCTGTATGACAAAATAGGAGATAAATCTTCTTCTACCGGTTTGTCGGATTCCATATTGTATGAAGGACTGCCTTGTGGTACCAAGCCTGAGACTTCCATTATCGAACTATCATCTTCATCGCGCATGACTCAGAGTTATTCTGACCCTGTATATCTTATGAATGGAGCAGAAGCTGAATTCCTTATTTCTGAGGCTTATGCTCGTCTTGATGACATGGCAGATGCCAAGACATATTATGACAAGGGAGTTACGGCAGCTTTCAGCCGCTACGGCATGGCAGCAAATGGAGCAGAACTTCTTGCCGGCAACTATGCTTTTGATGCAGATAATGCTCTGAAATGCATAATGATGCAGAAGTGGCTGTCTTATGCCGGTGCCAACACTATGGATGGTTGGTTTGACCGTTGCCGTACCGGTATTCCGGAAATAACAACCGGCGTGACAGTCAGGGAAAGTGACGCATATAATAAAAGAGCTCTTACTTCAGGATATGTACTCGGTACTTTAGTTGATCCTGGGTCAAGCAATATGGCTCAAGGTGTAACTCCGCGCCGTTTGCCTTTACCTACATATTCGGTGCTGTACAATACCAATGCAAGTAAATATTCCAAGTCTATAGATGAACCTCTATGGTGGCAGGTTGGTCAGAAAAAATAACAGAGTATAAACTATAATAATGAAAGATAGATTATGAAAATATTAAAATTCTTATTTATTGCACTTGTTGCCGTTTGTTTTGCTTCATGTAATTCAGAAGACAACAACTATGATATAGAGTACACAAATACTTATCCCCTTGACGGTCAATATAAAGTGACTATCACTGACGAACAGGATAGCGGTGCTATTGCTACCCAATACTGTTATATAGCAAATACATCAGACAATGTGAACGATAAAATTTGGATTCGTATCGGAAACTACAGCACTTCAGCTTCTAATGCATATAGCATAAATGCCAAGATGAATTGTGATGTATCAGCTCTTACATTCTCCGGTTCTAATGAGAATCTGGCAGGGAATGTGGCTTCTTCTGATGAAACTGTGACTATAACAGATGGTTCTGTTGTACTTAAAGGTGTTACGGCTCCTTCTGGAACTGTGTGCGACAAGGTTTCCTTTACTTTCACACGTACAAACTTTCCGGGCAAAACTTACACTGTGACCGGATACCGTTACACGGGATGGTCTGAAGACTAATTCATAAAAAAAGGGTATACCGATTTGGTATGCCCTTGTATATTCTCTCTCGCGGGATGGGCAGTGATGTTCATCCCGTTTATATATTTATAGACAGTAATAATTCATTTCAGATATTCAGCAAAATCGGTGAGTCGCATATCACCTTTCTTCAGGAATGTGTCATGAAAAGCCAACGCTGCTCTCATGCTCTGAGGTTCATGCCCCTTAGGGGCAATATGTTCAAGATAATCCAACAACAATGGACGGTAATCCGGATGCGCACAGTTGTTTATTATCTCGTATGCACGCCTTACAGGTCCCTTGCCACGCAAATCGGCAACTCCCTGTTCTGTAACAATCACGTCAACATCATGCTCTGTACTGTCTACATGGCAACACATCGGAACAATGGCACTTATCTTTCCGTCCTTTGCTGTTGAAGGAGTATAGAATATGCTTACCGAGCCGTTACGCTCATAATCACAACTTCCTCCGATACCGTTCATAAGTTTGCTCCCACATATATGACTTGAATTCTCATTGCCATAAAGGTCACATTCCAAAGCTGTATTCATAGCTATTATCCCAAAACGGCGAATTATCTCCGGTGAATTAGCCAACTCGCTTGGACGAATGGTTATATGCTTTGAAAAGAAATCAATATTATTGTATATATGTTGTATTTTCTCATTTGTACACGTCATGGCAGCACATGAAGCCTGAACAATCTTGCCCTTTTCTATAAGGTCAACCACCGCATCTTGCACAACTTCAGAATATATTTCCATTGGCGGCAGTTCGTTGCTCTGTCCTATTGCCTGCATAACAGCATTTCCGGTGGCACCAACTCCGCTCTGTATCGGGAACATACAAGACGGAATATGACCGGCTTTCATATCACGCAGAAAGAAATCCACCACATATTCACCTATAGCTTCTGTTGCAGGAGTAAGAGCTTTGAAAGAACGTGCTTCTTCCGGAATATTGCTTTCCACAATACCTACAATCTTCTTTGGGTCTATTTCTACATAGTTTTTTCCTATTCTGTCACCGACATGTAACATAGGAATTGGCTTGCGATTAGGATATTCACCAAGTTCATATACATCCTGCAACTGTTTGGAAACAGGACTGTGAAAATGATTGTATTCTATCATAATATGCTTTGCAAGACGCACTATCGTAGGTACAATGCCTCCGGCTGTGGTAAGATAAGCCTTGCAGATGTCTTCACCTTCATACAAATCGGATACTTCTATGAAAGCCCAGTCTATTTCACCGTAGAAACCACGGCGCAGACGTTCTCCCACATGTCCAAGATGCATGTCCTCATAATCTATCTCACCGAGATTGGTATGGGTGCGGAAATCTTTGTTGGTAGAAAAAGGGGCACGGAACTTAATGGCATGAACATCAGCAAGGTCACCTTCCAAACTCTGACAACTGCTGGCACCGGTAATAATGCCTATCTGAAAAGGTCTACCGTCAGCATGCAGCGTCTCAGCCTTTTTCTTCAGCTCACGCGCCACAGCCTTAGGCACTCCGTTGGGTGTAAATCCACTGAATGCTATAGTTACTCCATCATCTATCATAGCTGCACCTTCGGCAGCTGTTATTCTTGTATATGCCATCAGTCTAGTAAATTATTTCGCATGCAAAGATACATATTTTTTCAATAACAGAGTAAATATTTCAATAAAAACACGTCGTTATGCAAAAATAAGTCATTTGTATGTATATATTTGCAATAACATTCTGCTATTTAGAGAAACGATAGAGATCATATTCAAACTGATTCCAAGTTTTAATAAACCGAAATTTGTATCCATTCTTTTCAAAATCACCATGCAGTGATTCAAAATCAGTATGTGGAATAATCAGGAATCCCGACTTAGGTTTTTCTTTATAGAAATTCCCGATACGATTATTCAAATAGAAATTCAATTCAAAGAAATGAACAGGATCTCCTTTGGCTTTTACTCCAAAATCAATATATTCATAGAGTTTCCCCTGCGATTCCGGTGCCAACTTATCTATCTGCATGGCAACAGGTTTCTGTGATTTTACATTTAATGCCAAAGGTGTGTAGACACCATCCAGAGAAATATACAAAGCTAAGGTCAGCCCAATCAGACCATATATCAAATGATGATGCACATCTGTCCTCTTCTGCCATATCCACCAGTAAAGACCTGCTGCAGTAGTAAATATTATCAATGCATACTGCCACCAGTTGTTGATATTTGAAAAAGCCTGAATGGTTGCCACATTTTCTATAACGTGTCTGCCGTGACCGCCCAATATTGTTTCCGGGACAACATGCAACTGAAGTATTACTATTAAAACAAACAGAATTGTTGTGAGAATAGACAATAAACCGCCATAGACTTTCAAAGGCATCTTTTTTCTATCATCCATCCACATCAATATCTTTGCTATAAAATATCCCAAGAATGGATATATCGGCATGAGATATACAGAACGCTTACTCTGCGGAATACAATAGAATACAAATATAGCTATTATGGCTATTGCGGAATATAAATCTACATCGTCAATATTCCGTATCCATGTTTTTAATCTTTGCCAGAAGCCTTTAACCACAAGAGTTTCACCCCATCCGGCAAAAGACTTTCTGCTCAGGAAGAATAAACTGATAATAAGAAGCAATACCCATGGAATATATCCAAGGAACACAGTGAGGAAATTATAAGGCCACGGCTCCACGCATGAATCATAATTCATCGTGTTTGTCATTCTCCCGATATTCTCTTCGTACATCAAGTCAAGAAATTCTTGTCCTCCCTGATGATATGCCGCATAAAACCATATACCATAGAAAACAAGAGATACTAATCCAAAAGCCATAAGAGTAAAGAATGCCCTGAAGAAATTCACACCTCTTATCAACAAGAATATACCTATAACGAGACAAGGAATTATAGACCCTACCGGACCTTTCGTCATAGTTCCAAGTCCCATACATATTATAGCCAGCCATGGTATTCCATGCATTTTATGCTCATACCATCGGAAAAAATCATAAATAGCAACAACTGTAAGCATGGTAAGCACCATATCCACACGGCAATTCATCCCAGCCCGATGGAGTTCAAAACTGGTAAAAGCCACAAGAGTAGACACTATACCAACCACGACGCCCTTTCTGCGACCAAAGAAAACAAAACCGGCAATGGTCATCAGTGACAACGCTACAGCAGAAGGGAAACGTGATGTTCCCTCTGTAACAGCACCATAGACTGCACTCACGGCGGCTATACACCAATGAAAGAAAGGTGGTTTATACGCCATTTCGCCTCCATTATTACGAGAAAGTGCCCAATTGTCACTTACCAGAATTGAATATGAGACCACAGACTCTCTGGGTTCACCCTTTGTATGATAATCTGATAATCCCAAGAAAGGCAACAATGTCACAAGACAGATTATTGTTACTATCCAAAATGATTTGCATTTTAATATATTCTTCATACCGTCTTTAAAATAAAATTATTTTTGATGTCTATATATATACTCCGCAGTCTGAATCATTGAAAATACATAATTCTTCAAGGGAGTATAGGTCTTTATATTATTATCAGGCTTTAAACATCCTCCGGGCTGCACAGCATAGCAAACAGCCCGTTTGGTATGTGGATAATAAATAAAACAGCCGTTCTTGCTTCTACCTACTATCTGATCATCGGCAGAATAGAACACCATATCGCGCTGTTTTTCAAATAAATTTATACCAAAACCATTATATTGGTATTTTTCTATACCCAATATGTGCAATAATGTAGGCATAACATCTACCTGTTGAGCCAAACCTTCATATTGCATTGCTTTCACTCCGGGACCAAACATAATCAGTGGTATATGATTATAAGACTGAGGTAGTTCAGCATCAGGGTTGCCAACCATCTTACCATGATCTGCCATTATTACGAATACTGTATTCTTATACCAAGATTGCTTTTTGGCTTTATCCAGAAATCTTCCTATAGCCCAATCAGCATACTCCACTATTTGAGATTCTTCATCTTTGGACTTTGGATGAAAATAAGGTGGTATCACGTATGGCGGATGATTGCTTACCGTAAGAATGGTGGCCATAAAAGGACCTTTTTTTGCTGATTGGTTCAATTTCTGTAAAGCAAATTGAAATTCAAAATTATCACTCACTCCAAACGCATTAACAACTTCTTTCTTTGGATATGTCTCCTGAGAATAAATGTCATCATAGCCATTCGTCCTGAGAAATGCATTCATATTGTCATACTGTGCCTCATGGGTCATAAAAAACATATTATGATAACCATGTTCTTTCAATATAGTTGGTATACCGGTACGATGAGGCGTAACTGTACCCTTCATGAGATTACGGTCCATCAATGCAGGAAAAGAATACAAAGAAGCTGTAATTCCATGATTTGTATGTATTCCGGCACTATAATAATTCATAAATGCAAGAGAAGTATTATAAAGACCGTCAAGTGTAGGAGTAAGCCGCACACGCTGTCCAAAAGTCTGCATTAGGTTAGCCGACATAGACTCCATGAGTATTATCACCACATTCGGCTTGTCGGTTTTAACAGCAGCTTTATCTATGACTGTTCTGTCAAGAGGATTAAGAATGCCGTTCTTACCTTTGATACCCAGACTTTTCCGGGCACAACAGACCGCTTTTTCATAAGGCATAAGATGAAGTTCTGCATTTTCAGGACGCATATCATCATTTATACTTGTAATCAGATTGAACGCAGGATTGATACCAAGTTGATTTAAAAATGAATCATTGCAATAGTAAGCCTCACTGATTTTTATAGGATTATAGCCGGTACGACCACGAATACCAAAAATACTAAAAGAAATAACTATCAGAGAAACTATAAGTCGTTGAATCACATAATAAGGACTTTGACATTGCTGCTCACTATTTATCTTTAAATCAAAATAATGCCTTATATAATTGGCAATAAACGTAAATACCACCGATAAAAGCAGGAACAACGCTATATATATCCAATAACTACTTTCTCCGGTAACCATTCCGGCTGTGGTCCCGGCATAACCGAACCATCCGAAGATACTGGAGTTTATGTCTTTAAAGAAATATCTGAAATATGGTATATTGGAAGCCGACAAGGCGAATGCCATTATATAGAAAAACGTCATCCACAGCATTGCAAAACGGCGCCAAGACTTTTGAACATATCCCAAAGATGCAGGAATAAGAACTACGATTATGGGAACCAAAAGAATATAGCACCCTATGACGTTATCAAACCATAGTCCATTTAAGAAGGCTGGCAAAACAGAGGCAGAATCATCGACAATCATGTCATTCAATACAAAATATTGCACAACACGAAATAACGTAAACATCAATAAGCCTAGAATATGTAAACCTAGTAAATACTCAATTGAGTGTAAAAACTGCTTCATTTATTTTTTTTTGCAAAGTTATGAAAAATTATATAACTATACAAATCATAATATATGTTTTTCTTATATTAATCTTGCCAGTATCATATATTTAATGTAACTTTGCATCGATTTTTAATGTAAACATAGAAAATGATATTATTGAGTTTTGACACCGAAGAGTTCGATGTACCAAAGGAACACGGAGTAGAGTTTTCTCTCAAAGCAGGTATGGAAGTATCAGTATATGGTACTAACAAGATATTGGATGTTTTAAAAGAGAATGATGTTCATGCTACTTTTTTCTGCACAGGAAACTTTGCAGAGAATGCGCCTGACGTAATACAGAGAATCATGAATGAAGGACATGAAGTTGCCTGCCATGGCGTGGACCACTGGGATCCTAAAGCTGATGATGTATTCCGTTCAAAAGAAATAATTGAACGAATCTCGGGTAGAAAAGTCAAAGGCTATCGCCAGCCACGTATGTTTCCTGTATCAGACGCAGACATAGAGAAAGCCGGATTTGAATACAATTCTTCATTGAATCCGGCATGCATTCCTGGCAGATATATTCATCTCACCACACCACGAACATTTTTCATGCGTGGCAAAGTCATGGAAATACCGGCATCCGTAACTCCTCTTATTCGTTTTCCTCTATTCTGGCTGGCTTTACACAACCTGCCTGAATCTTTGTATTATTGGATGACAGGTCGTGTATTGAAGCACGATGGCTATTTTGTGACATATTTCCATCCATGGGAATTCTATGAACTGAAAGAGCATCCTGAATTCAAAATGCCGTTCATTATCAAAAATCACAGTGGACATCAAATGGCTGAACGATTGAACCGCTTCATCAAGCACCTAAAAGGTGAAGATGAGAAATTCATTACATTCAGTGAATTCGTAGAAAAGAAAAAATTATCATGATTACATTAGCTACAGTCTCTCCATGCTACAATGAAGAACTTGTATTAGAGGTATCTGTCAAAAGACTCACCGAACTGTTCGACAACCTTGTTGCCAAAGGTAAAATATCAAAAGACAGTATGATGGTGTTCGTAAATGACGGAAGCAAAGACAAGACTTGGGACATCATAAAACAGCAACACCAGAATAACCATTATGTAAAAGGCATTTGCCTTGCCCGTAACAGTGGGCATCAAAATGCTATCATGGCAGGAATGATGACTGCCAAAGACTGGGCTGACGCTGTGATTACCATTGATGCAGACTTGCAGGATGACATTCAGGCTATAGAAAAGATGGTAGATGATTTTCAGGCTGGATTTGATATTGTATATGGTGTGAAAGTTTCACGCACTGCAGACCCCATGATGAAACGCATGACAGCTGAGACTTTCTATAAGTTACAGAAATCCATGGGAGTGGAAAGCGTTTTCAATCATGCCGATTTCCGTCTTATGAGTAAACGTGCTCTTCAGATGTTGGCAAAATATGACGAACGCAACTTATATCTTAGAGGACTTATTCCTATGATTGGTTTACCCTCCACAACTGTAGAGGATGCAATAAGCGAACGTCAGGCTGGAGAATCAAAATACACGATTAAGAAAATGCTGAATCTGGCAATGGACGGCATTACTTCTTTTTCCACAAAACCAATATTGGCTATTATTTATATTGGCATATTCTTCTTGCTTATCACGCTATGTATAGCCGTATACGTGGCACATGCCATTATAGAAGGAACAGCTGTTCACGGCTGGGCTTCACTTATCATGTCTGTCTGGCTCGTAGGAGGTTTCATATTACTTGCCATAGGCATTGTTGGTATCTATATAGGCAAAATATATACAGAAGTAAAACATCGCCCACTCTATCATATCTCTGAAATATTGAATGATGATGCCAAATAGAATTATTTCCATTTGGAACTCTCATCCAAGATGGCATAAGGATGCCGGACGCATTATACGATTCGGCATTACCGGTGCTTTATCCACGGGATTACATTATGCAGCTTATCTGTTGGCATTGTTAATTGTCAATGCCACTATATCCTATACCATAGGATATGGGGTTGGACTGATATTCAACTATTTCATGACCACTCATTTCACATTTCAGGAGCAGGCAACCAAGCGCAATGCAGCCGGCTTTCTGGGTAGTCATGTGATAAATTACCTTTTGGAAATTGGTCTGCTCAATCTTCTTATTCTCTTAGGGGTAGGAGATCAATTAGCAGGAATTATGACTTTGATAATGGTGGTACCTATTAACTTTCTGCTATTGAGGTTTGTATTTGTGAAAATGAAGAAATAACAATTATCCTAATATCTTTTTATAAACATCCAGCATTCGGCAGGCTATATCCGTATTCTCAAATCGAGTAACGTATTGCTGACATTTGCTTATACGTTGCTCTCTGTCATCATTGCCTTTAAGAGATTTCAATATAGCAGCAGACATCGCTTCAGCATCATCAGGATTAACATAAATACAGTCTGGACCTCCAGCTTCTTCCAGGCAACTGCCGGTTGCCGCCACCACAGGTAATCCACTCTGTATGGCTTCTATTATTGGAATACCAAAACCTTCATATCGTGATGGATAAACAAAGCACTCTGCATTTTGATAAATGGCATATAAATCCTCTGTAGGTACACCATGAAATATATGCACTCGCTGATAAAGATTATTGCGTATGGCAAAATCTATAATGCAGTCTGTGTATTTTGTATGTTTGCCTATAATGACCAGATGAATATCTGTCGGCAATGAAAGCATAGCCTTAATGACAAGCATAACATTCTTACGTTCCTCTATGGTTCCCACATTTAATATATAACGTTTCGGCAATTGATATTTCTCTTCAACAACGGTCTTCTGTTCTATGTCACATATCTTCTTGAACCTAATTCCGCAACTTTGATAAACAACATCAATTCTTTCTTCCGGATAATCACCATAGGCAAGTATATCCCTCTTGGTACAATCGCTAATGGCAACAATTCTGCCAGCTTCACGCAAAGTCTGCCGAAACTTATGCTTATATATCTGCACATCTATAGGATTGTAATATTCAGGGTGGCGCAAGAAAATCAAATCATGAATGGTTACAATACTATGTATGCCGTTTTTTTGAAGTCCTATGGGCAATTCTCCGCTCAGTCCATGAAAGATACCAACACCATCACGCTTTAAATCTTTGATTATTCCGTAAGAACGCCAATAATCTTTCAACAACCTAAAACGTTTACCGGAATATACAAATTTCATTTTATCATTAATACTCACCTGAGAACGCAAATCATCTCTACCTTCATCGGGAGCATATAACAATAACCTGCAATTATCATCCACAACATTAGAAAGTGAGTTTACCAATGTGCGACCATAATTGCCAAGTCCCGTACCATTCCTGACAATACGTTTGGCATCAAAACCTATATTTAACTTCATGGGGCAAAGATAGTGAATAATTATATAAGCCACAAATTTGTCAATAAAATAATAACATACAACCTTAGAATTGTTTTTTTACCAGCTACACTTGATCTATGTAAAGAAAATAGGAGATTTTATGGAATTTCATGCAAAATATTTGGCTGTGTGCGAACACGGTCGTATCTTTGCACTCGAAATAAAGAAGATAAATAAGTTAAACCGAGTTCAAACGGAACTCATTAAATTTTAGGAAGGATAACATTATGGTAACATTAATGATTGTATTAGCAGTTGTAGTAGTAGCCTCAGTACAGGCTGTAAACATTAACAACAAACTGAACATGGGTGTTTAACCCATTTCTTTAGAAAAGAGTAAATTCTATATAATTTGAAAGAGATCACATTAGTGGTCTCTTTTTTTGTGCCCCCCTAAATAATACAAAGTTGCTAAATATCTGAAAAACTTTTGTGTTATACTTTGTTGAATCATATTAAAGAATTATCTTTGTTCGCATAATTCCTAAAAAATATATGAAACAAAAACTACTGTTATTACTATTTATATCTGTTGGTCTTATTGTACATGCCGAAAACATTGTTATTTCGACTACTGAAATCAACTTACCTTCTGATGGAAAGACTCTGTGTACAGACCGACTGCAAAAGACAATAGACAAAATCTCTGATAAGGGTGGCGGAATACTTCATTTCACTCCCGGCACTTATCTTTCGGGATGTATTGTTTTAAAAAACAACGTGATACTACAGTTAGATAAAGGGGCTACGATACTTGGTTCCCCTAATCCTTATGATTATATTTCTATAAAAAAAGATATCAATGGTGAAGACAAGCGTTCCGACAATGCAAGTATGGCTTTAATAGTTGCAGACAATGCTCATAATATAGCCATAAGAGGTGCAGGAACTTTGGATGGAAACGGACTACAGGTTGCTCTCAATGCAGACAGTCTTCATCATACGGGTGAATATATAGATTCTCATTACAATATGCGACGGCAACGTACCAGCGAACTTGTACGTCCAAAGTTAATGTTTTTCTCTGAGTGTAATGACATAAAGCTGGAGGGGTTCTACGCAGGAAGCAGTGCCAACTGGGGACTTTCTTTTGACCGTTGTCGTAATCTGACACTCCAAAATATCACTATAAAGAACCGCGCTTATTGGAATAATGATGGCATAGACATTACAGACTGTAGCGAAGTGCTTGTGAAAAAATGCCATATTGACTCTGTTGATGATGGAATATGTTTAAAATCATATCATAAAGATTCTGCCAACAAAAATATTCACATTACAGACTGTGACATATCTAGCAGTGCCAGTGCTGTGAAATTCGGTACGGGTTCATGGGGCGGTTTCCATGATATAGAGATAGACAATATCAGAATACATGATACTTTCCGGTCGGCAATAGCTATAGAGAGCGTAGACGGTGCGCAGATAGAGAATATACACGTGCATGATATACATGCAGAGAACACCGGCAATGCTATTTTCATAAGACTGGGACAGCGTGCCGGAGACAGAAAAGGAAGTATAAGGAATATAGTCATCAGAAATCTATATTGTCAGGTTCCATTTGGCAGACCGGATAAGGCTTATGACTTGAGAGGACCGGAAGTTGACTTTCTGCATAATCCTTTCCCCGGTAGTATATGTGGTATTCCGGGCAACAGAATAGAGAATGTGGTAATAGAAAATGTAGAAATAGAATATCCGGGACGTGCAACAAAAGGTATGGCATATATGCCTTTATGGCGTGCCGGTGATGTTCCTGAACAGATAGGGAAGTATCCTGAATTTTCCATGTTTGGAGAATTGCCTGCCTATGGATTCTATTTGCGTCACATAGACGGCATAACTTTCAGGAATGTAAGACTGACTCTTAAAGACTATGACTTCCGTCCGGCATATGTGGCAGAAGATGTAAGTGGAATTAAGTTTGATAATGTAATTCCTAACAACATATTTACAGTGAAATGAAAAAAGTATATCTGTTCATATTATTACTGCTTGTATCTGTAATGCAGGTGAAGGCTCAGAAACATATACAATATGTTGACCCTCGTATCGGAACAGAAGGACTTGGCAGAACTTTCATAGGGCCATCTATGCCATTCGGTATGGTGAAGCCCGGACCAGACTGTGTTTCAATGCCTAATGCAGGATGGAATCCTATGCCTGAAAAAGTAAAAGGATTCTCGCAGACTCATGTAAGCGGAACGGGCGGTGGACAGAAATATGGTAACATACTGATACAGCCATATATCCATGAAGATGGTCTGACCTCTTATCCGCAAAGCAGACAGAAAGAACAAATTTCTTTAGGATATTATTCCCTGACTTATGACAATGGCATACGTACTGAAATTACAACTGCAGAACGTTGTGCACTTTACAGATTCTGTTATCCTGAAAATACGAAACATCTTCTATTGGTGGACTGTGGCAGTTTTCTTGGTGAAGATTCTCTTATTCCCAATAAGCGTGAAGCCCAGCAATTTGTTACTTCAGACATAAAGTTGCTGTCGGAAAATATGCTTGAGGGTTATACTTCTGTAAGGGGGGGATGGAATGAAGGCGATACCTACACTGTCTATTTTTGTCTGCAGAGTGACTTACCATTCAGTGGAAAAGTAAATATTATAAGATGGAAAGGTAAAACATACGCCAAACTTGCATTTGAAAAGAAGTTGGCTAATATAAAAATAGGAATATCATACGTCAGTTGCGATAAGGCAAGGAATAATATATGCAAGAATGATTTTGATGAGCAGTTGGCAGAACTACACTCTGTTTGGAATGGTCTGCTGAGTAAGATAGACATAAAGGCTACCAGTCAACAGAAACGAATGTTCTATACGGCAATGTATCATACTATGCTCATGCCGGTAGACAAGAGTGGAGAGAACCCCAAATGGCAGACTGTTCCATATTATGATGACTATTATGCCATTTGGGATACTTACCGCACGTCATCACCTCTGCTCACGTTACTCTGTCCCGACAGAGAAAGAGACATCGTGAATTCTCTGCTTAATATATACAGAAACGAAGGATATATGCCCGATGCACGAAGTGGTGACTGTAATGGGCGCACTCAGGGGGGCAGCAATGCCGATATTGTGATAGCCGACGCCTTTGCCCGTGGATTGAAGGGTATTGATTATGAACTGGCTCTGCAAGCCATGATAAAGGATGCTGAAGTGATGCCGGAAGACGATGAAAAGGAAGGACGCGGCGGACTGGAGGAATACAATTCTCTGGGATATATTCCATACGGTATTCCACGTGCCGGAACAAGAACTGTGGAATATAGCTTTGACGACTGGTGCATTGCTCAAGTGGCAAAGGGGCTCGGACATGATGATATATACCGGAAATATATCAAAAGGTCACATAACTGGAAGAATTTGTGGCGAAGTAACTATGGATGGGGTGGCATGAAAGGTTTTATAATGCCTCGCGATGCAAAAGGCAGATGGCTTGACAGTGTGTCTTGGGGCAAGTCCAAGGTATATCATCCGCTTATTCCATATACTCCTGATACCAAAGTAGCGCCATGGTATCTGCCATGGTGGAGTACCTTTTTCTATGAAGCCTTGTCAGCGGAATACAGTTTCTGCATTCCTCATGACATTCCCGGACTGATAGAAATGTGTGGAGGCAAAGAAGCTTTCAGGCACAGGCTCGACGTGTTTTTTGAAAAGGGATATTATAATGTGGCAAATGAACCGAGTTTTCTTACTCCATGCCTTTATCACTGGATAGGGAAACCCGAACTGAGCAGTGCAAGGATACATCAGATAATACGTGACAATTATAGTGACCGTCCTGATGGTTTGCCGGGAAATGATGACAGTGGAGCCATGAGCAGTTGGCTTATATGGAATATGCTGGGCATTTATCCTCTTGCGGGCACCGGTGAGTATCTCTACAATGAGCCCGTGGTAGAGGATTATGCAATACATCTGGCTGACGGAAAGATTTTGAGACCGCGTGGGGCTGAAAAGAAAACCATTCCATGTAATAAACCGGAATATCAGGAACATACCGTGAAAGTTCCACTGGTGCCTGATGATATTCCCCAATACGAAATTCATTTCACTTTAAATCGTCAGTTCCGCACATGGCTCTATTGTTACACATGGAACAATGATAAAGATACTATGATGCTATACTGTAACCGGTCTTTATACAGAATACCACGCCGAATAGTGGAACATGGTAACGGTTTCTGTTGGAACAGTGCGCAGATGAAAGGCGGATATTATGACTGTGACGGAACTTTCTGTTTCATTTCAAATTATGCGATGCGCAAATTGAAATATAACGGAATGTTTGTTTATAATGGAATGATATGGCGGCAAATGGACGCTGACGGCGGCAACATACATGTGAAATCAGATGTTGACAATGCTGAGATGTGGATAAATGGTAACTCTGATATTCCTATTGTGATGAAGATGAAAAATAATCCTCTGGGAATAGACTGGGAGATAAATAATAAAGGACTATGAAAAAATATCTTTCTATAATAGTATTGCTGGCAATAATGCTGGCTGTGAATGCTCAGGAAGTTCTTACTCGTGAGCAGATGGGAGGTGTGTATTATGCCTATCATTTAGATGCCGGCATAGAATATACACCTGTCCCTGCCGGATATAGTGCTGTTTATATAAGTCATTATGGACGGCATGGCAGCAGATGGTTGCCTTCTGACAACAGATATAAATGGGTGCTTTCACATTTTGAGGATTCAAAAAATCTCACCCCACTTGGCAGAAAGGTAAAGAAGATGCTGGATAAAGTGTGGAACAATGCAAGAGGCAATGGTGGCAGGCTCACTGCTCTCGGCGCAAAGCAGCATCGCGAGATAGCAAAAAGAATGTATAATCGTTTCCCTGAAGTATTCAAAAATGGAATATCAGTTAAGGCGCGTTCCAGCGTTGTTGACAGATGTGCCAAAAGTATGCTGGCATTCACTGGACAGTTGAAGTTGATGAATGCTACTCTTGATATGGATGTGAAGACTGACAGTTCTGATATGAGTTGGATTGCATATAGTTCTCCGGAACAAGAAGAACTTATAAAGACAGTACATCCTACAGCAGACATTACTCCTGACAGATTTATATCCCAACTGTTCAAGAATCCGGCAAAGGTGGATAGTCCTATGAAACTGATGAGCGAAATTCATACCATAGCCGTTGATATGCAGGATGTGGAACTGAAACTGGACTTTTTCCCTCTTTTCACAGATAATGAATTTAAGGCTATATATAATCAGAATAACAGCAGAATGACATTGCAGAACGGTAATAATCCTGTTAATGAAGGAATACCGGCACGCAGTGCCATAAGCCTTTGGCAAAATATAAAAACCGAAGCCGATGCAGCTCTGAGTTCCGGCAAACCGTCGGTAACTTTAAGATTCGGCCACGACACCAGTCTGTATCGCCTTATGAGTCTGCTGCAACTGAACATTGATAATACAGAGAAGCATGTTGATGAAATGGAAATGATGGACCGTATTGTTCCAATGGCAGCTAACTTGCAGATTATATTCTATTCCGACGACAATGATGTACTGGTAAAGCTTCTGCATAATGAAAGGGAAGTGCATCTGCCTTTAGATGCAACAGACGGCGTATATTACAGATGGGCAGATATAAAACGCTATATGGATGAAAGAGTGCATAATCTGGAACATCTGAGACAGTTGAATGCCATAAATACAATGGTGGGAACAGACCGGGCTAACACCATGACCGCAGGCATATTCGGTAAGGGAAGCGAGGAACACGGGCAAACTTTGCCTGCTGTGATGGTTCCTAATGGGCAGAACAACTGGACGCCGCAGACACAGGATACCGAGCGGAAATGCGTTGCGCCTTATTATTATAAGGATTCTCTGTTGCAGGGATTCCGTAACAGTCACTGGCTGGTTGGCGGCTGCACTCAGGATTACGGTTCGTTTACTGTTGCCACACTTGGTGGAAAGCTTCGGCTTCAACCTGAAGAACGTGCCACTCATTTTAGTCATGCTGATGAAATTTCACATCCTCACTATTATGCCGTGGATTTAAAGGATGAGTATTTGAAAACAGAAATTACAGCATTAAGTCATACTGCAATGCTGAGAGTGACTCCAGCCAAAGATGAGCCTGTACATATTGTTGTCAGTCCCAACAGCGATGAGGCTCAGGGATATATAGAAATAGACACTGTAAATCATATTGTGTATGGTTACAATCCCGTTCACCGTATTTATCAGGGATGGGGCGAGAAAGCCGGATTCAGTGGACATTTCGTTTTGCAGTATGGCAACGATTGTGAATTGACTGATTTCGGAGTGTTTGATAATAAATCTGAGAACGGCAAAGGAAAATCAATAGGAAATAAAACCAAATCAGGTGCGTGGCTTACTTTTAAAGGAAAGTCTGGCATCCCTATGATATTCATCACCGGTTCTTCTTTCACCGGCAGAGATGAAACTATGAAAAATATTCAGGTTGAAACGAGACAGTATAGTTTAAGTTTCGGAGACATGATGAGTCTGTCGGCAGAGAAGTGGACTGAACGTCTGCATACAATAGATGTAGAGGATAAAAACACCGCAAAGGTAAATCAATTCTACGGAGCCCTGTATCGCTGTTCTTTCCTTCCAAGAGAGATGAGCGATGTTGACGGAACACGCCTTTCTTTTGCAGGTGGCAATATAAAGAAGTCATCAACCACATCATACGGTGATTTCTCACAATGGGACATATACCGTGCAGAACTGCCACTTTATAATATCATAACTCCCAAGAGAGCCGGAGATATGATGCAGTCATTGGTAAATATGTACGATGATGGAGGATGGATGCCGATATTTCCTTGTTGGAACAGTTATACGGCAGCGATGATAGGCGATCATGTCTGCGTGTCTCTTGCTGATGCATATATAAAGGGAATCCGCGGATTTGATGTAGAACAGGCTTACCGGGGAATGAGAAAAAATGCCTTGAAAAGTCCTTCAAGTTATGAAGATTACAAGAACGGAATGGGGCGTAGAGCCTTGAAATCATATTCTAAATACGGTTATATACCGCTTGAAGACAGTGTGACGGAGGCTTTTCATAACAAAGAACAGACTTCTCGCACACTGGAATATGCTTTTGATGACTTTGCCGTGGCACAGTTGGCTAAGGCTCTGGGCAAGACTGCTGATTATAAAGTGCTGATGAAACGTTCTGAAAACTGGCGTAATGTGATTAACCCCGGAACCGGTTGGGCTGACGGCAGGCACAAGAATGGGGCGTGGGAGAACTGTAAAGACTTACGGCATAGGCAGAGTTATATCACAGAGGGAACCATTGCGCACTATACATGGTATGTTCCTCAGAATATAAAGGAACTGTTTAAGGTTATAAAATATCCCGCGGCACATCTTGATACTTTATTTGAGAAAGGACTATACTGGCATGGCAATGAACCGTGCCATCAGATTGCATATATGTATGACAATGCCGGAGAACCATGGAAGGCACAGAAGTATATCCGGCAGATTCTGAATACTGAATATAATGATACTCCCGGTGGACTGTCAGGGAATGATGATGCCGGACAGATGTCAGCATGGTATGTTTTGTCTTCCGTGGGTTTTTATCCTGTATGCCCGTCTACGCCATATTATAATATAGGAACTCCGAGTTTTGAAAAAGTTACTTTTAATCTGGAAAACGGAAAGCAATTTGTAATATCTGCAAAGAAAACAAATGACAACGACATATATATAAGAAATACTTATCTTGACGGTAAACAATATTACGGTTACGAGTTAAGGCATGCAGACATTATGAATGGAGGTGAACTGCATTTTGAAATGACCGACAGACATAATTGACAAGAACATATTATCTGACAATAAATAACTGAATCAATGAAACAACTATTCAATTTCAAGACATTGCCCATTGTGGGATTATTACTGGTAAATGCCAATGCCGCCATGGCTCAGGCAAACAAAGACGAGAAGGAGTTCGGCAAGGAATATATAGATGCCATAGCCGTGAGCACACCGTATGTTTCCAAGCGTCCGGCAGAGCAGGAACGCCTGTTCCATTCTGATGCCGTGGAAAGGGAAATAAAGCGTGTGAAAAAGATATTCAAGGACACTCCTTATCTGGCGTGGATGTTTGAAAACTGCTTTCCAAATACTCTTGACACTACCGTGCATTATACTGAAGATGAGAATAGTAATCCGGATACTTTTGTCTATACGGGTGACATTCATGCAATGTGGGGCAGAGATTCCGGTGCGCAGGTGTTTCCATACGTGAAATATGCCGGAAAGGATAAGAATATACGGAAGATGATTGCCGGAGTGATACGCCGACAACTTAAGAATATTGTCTTCGACCCTTACGCAAATGCTTTTAACCGTTACCCTGATGCTAAGGGCGGCTGGATGAGCGATGACAGTGGAATGAAGCCGGAACTGCACGAGCGTAAGTATGAAATAGATAGTCTGTGCTATCCATTAAGGTTGGCTTACGAGTATTGGAAGGAAACCGGAGACACAAGTGTGTTCGGAGATTTATGGATAAAGGCGGTGGAAAATATCCTGAAGACTTTCAAAGAGCAGCAGAGAAAGAACGGTCTGGGACCTTATCACTTCCTGCGCGTAACAGACCGTCAGCTTGACACCGTGGATAATGTGGGCTACGGCAATCCAGTGAAGCCTGTAGGACTGATTGCATCTGTGTTCCGCCCTTCTGATGACGCTACTACATTCTTGTTTCTTGTGCCTTCAAACTTCATGGCAGTAACCTGTCTTAATAAGAGTGCCGAGATACTTAAAGAGGTGAATGGCAGAACAGATTTGGCAAAACAATGCACAGACCTCGCAACAGAGGTACACGGCGCATTGATGAAATATGCCATATACAATCATCCTAAATACGGAAAGATATATGCCTTTGAAGTAGACGGATTCGGCAACCAACTAATTATGGATGATGCCAATGTGCCCAGTCTGCTGGCAATGCCATATCTGGGAGATGTAGACATCAACGACCCGATATATCAGAATACCCGACGCTTTATATGGAGTGAGGACAATCCTTATTTCTTTCGTGGCAAAGCCGGAGAAGGGGTAGGCGGACCGCATATCGGCATCCAGTCCAATCCATGGCCCATGAGCATAATGATGAGGGCATTTACGAGTCAGGATGACAAAGAAATAAAACAGTGTGTGCAGATGCTTATGGACACGGACGCAGGTACAGGCGTGATACATGAGAGTTTCAATAAAGACAATGCCGACAACTATACGCGCCCATGGTTTGCATGGCAGAACACATTGTTTGGTGAACTGATATTGAAATTGGTTAACGACGGTAAGGCAGATATCCTGAAGACCTGCCGTAAATGACAGTTCGGGAGTGAAAGGTTTTATACCTTACACTCCCGAAACTATACGAATCAAGTATGTTATAATGTTTAAAAATTCACTCCCAATGTGAGGTTCAGGCATCCGGTATGCGTATCGTCGAAATCATCTTTGCCCACATTGGCAAGTCCGATGTCGTAACTGGCTTCAAGATACATCATTTGGAAACCAAAACCACAGCCTAATCGTATGCCGCCGTCAAAACGTTTGAACGTATCATTGTAATCACCGTCGAAACTGTTATATGCCTTACGGGAATCGTAATCCTTTATCTTACCACCTACACCATAAGCCAGATAACCGCCTAGGAAAGGTTCAATGGTAACATCACTGTTGGCATAAACCTTATATTTCAGCAGCAGCGGCACTTCCAGATAGTCCAGTCCGTAGGTAAACTTATTCCCATTGTAGGTGCTTTTACCGCCCTTCTCATTATAATAAAGTCCGGTTTCAAAGAAGAGAGGAGCATAACTTGTTAACTGTGTTCCTACAGCGAAACCTACATTTAGTCCTGCCTTGGCATCATTGCCATTCAGCACCGGAGAGTCACTGTTTACTGTAGACACGCCAAGTCCTAATCGAAAGCCGAAATAAGTAGAACCTAAATAATGGTTATTGCTACGATTATTTTTACAATATGCTTTGCGATGACGTGGAGGTATAGGTCTTCCGTCAGAATAATACTGTGCTGATGCAGGAGCCGCTATGAGCAGCACACTTGCCAATGTTATTAAAAAAGACTTCTTCATAATTTCATGATTTTAAGTTTTATGCTGCAAAGATAACTCAAAGCAAAGCATTATGAAGAAGATAAATTCCTATTCTTAAATGGGGAAATCCCTAAAAAAACACAAGTCAAGAATGCCATACACAAATTTTGTATTCGTTGTCTAAAGGCTTTGTACTGTCAATATATAGCATAAATACTGCAAGTATTCAGCATAAATATTGCGAATACAAAGCCTTTGTACTGTTCTTAAACTGACTACCGATCATAATAAAATAAGGTAAGGAGTATTAAAAAAAGCCAGACCATTAAAACTTAATGAACTGACTTATTATGTTGTCCTAGGCGGATTCGAACCACCACTGACAGAACCAAAAACTGTAGTGCTACCATTACACCATGGGACAATCTGCCTGCAAAGGTAGTGGATTTTTGCTCCACTACCAAATTTTATGCTATATTTTTACTTTACGGTAATCAAATAATAGTTTTTCTTGCCACGCTGAACAAGAAGATATTTACCGTCAATAAGGTCTTCAGATGTAATTGCTTGATCAAAGGTCGCAAGTTTTTCTTTATTAAGACTCACACCGCCACCTTTAACAAGTTTGCGCATCTCGCTCTTACTTGGGAATATTTCCATTCCCTCCTCATTAAACAAATCTACAGCTGCGCCTCCAAGTTCGTCCTTGCTTATTTCATAATGGGGAACATCCTTGAACACATCATTCAGCGTAGCTTCATCAAGACTGGCAAGACTGTCTTTTGTTGCCTTACCGAAAAGAATGTTACTGGCAGCAATTGCCATATCCAAATCTTCTTTTGAATGAACCATTACCGTTACTTCCTCGGCAAGGCGTTTCTGAAGAATGCGACGACCTGGGTCCTGCTTATGCTCTTCTACAAGAGCACTTACTGTTTCCTTATCAAGGTCTGTAAATATCTTGATATATTTCTCGGCATCGCTGTCACTTACATTAAGCCAGAACTGATAGAATGCGTATGGAGTGGTGCGGTTACGGTCGAGCCACACATTGCCACTTTCTGTCTTACCGAATTTCTTGCCGTCTGCCTTTGTGATAAGCGGACATGTAAGACAGAAGGCTTCTGACTCATTGCCAAGCGTGCGGCGAATAAGTTCTGTACCGGTTGTCATATTGCCCCATTGGTCGTTGCCGCCCAACTGCAGGCGCACGCCATAGTGCTGATACTGATAAAGAAAATCATAACCCTGAAGCAACTGATAAGTGAATTCTGTGAAAGAAAGTCCGTCACGTGCCTCACCATTAAGACGTTTCTGCACGCTGTCCTTTGCCATCATATAGTTCACCGTGATATGCTTGCCTACTTCACGGGCGAAATCCAAGAACGTGAAGTTCTTCATCCAGTCATAGTTGTTCACCATTTCTGCCTTATTAGGCTCAGTGCCATCGAAATCAAGGAACTTTGAAACCTGATTCTTAATGGCTTCCTGATTATGATAAAGAGTTTCTGAATCAAGAAGGTTTCTTTCCTGACTTTTACCGGAAGGGTCGCCAATCATACCGGTAGCACCGCCAACAAGCAGATAAGGCTTATGCCCACAACGCTGCAAATGACGCAGCATCATGATGCCACAAAGATGACCTATATGCAAAGAGTCAGCAGTAGGGTCAGTACCAAGATAAGCAGACACCATGTGGGTGTTGAGATATTCCTCTGTACCCGGCATAATCTGAGCCAACATACCACGCCATTTCAATTCTTCAACAAAGTTTTTTGCCATCGCAATAAAATATTATTATATTAGTATATAATTTATCGGGGCCCTTCTAAAAGGAAACTTACGGCACCGGATCATATCCGCTGCCACCCCATGGGTTACATCTTAATATCCTCCAAACTGCCAACCACAAACCTTTTATGGGACCATGCTTGATTATTGCCTGCCGGGCATACTCAGAACATGTGGGGGTGAAACGGCAAGAGGGAGGAGTATAGGGAGTGATAAACTTCTGATAAAACACAATGGGCAAAACGAGAATCCACACAAGGACTTTCGACACGCAATGCCATATAGCCTTAAGGAATTTCATATACGCTCGCCAATCCTGTTTATAAGACTGACCACATCTGTTTCTACATCAGCAGAGCTGCGTGTCTTATCGTCAAGCCAAATAAAAGCCATAACCAGACTTTCATTATCAGGCAGATTGTCAAGCCGTGCCTTGTTTTTCCTGTAAGCTTCACGCACCTGACGCTTTACACGGTTGCGCTTTACAGCTCTCTTGAAGCACTTCTTGGGCACGCTGACAAGAAACTGGAGTTTCGGTTGCCTGACATCTGTATTCTCATCATTACGCTGCAACATATATACGACCCTAAGCGGATAAGCAGACAGTGAATGACTTTTACCTCCTTTAAAGAGCTTGTCTATAACAATTCTGCTACAAACCCGCTCTTGCTTTGTGAGTGTTTGAGCCTGAGAATCAGACATTATATTTTTAAAATTTACTTGTTATTTTTCTTAAGAAATGCTCTTAAAGCACCTGGCATTGACGGATATTCCTTGCATGGAGCTTCTAAATCAAGACGCAGTCCCTGAGCTTCTACTTTTTTTGCCGTGGCAGGACCGAAAGCTGCTATTTTGATATCACCTTGAACAAAGTCCGGAAAATTCTTTTTCAGAGCCCTAACTCCTGTAGGACTGAAGAATATAAGCATATCATAATCAAATGATTCTTTTTCTTCCGCAGAAAAGTCATGGCTCACGGTACGATACATTGTACATTCGGTATGGTTAAGTCCTTTTGAGTCTAACAACTTTTGGATGTCATCATTATGCACACTGCTTAACGGAACAAGATATTTTTCTGCCTTATGTTTCATCATCACCGGAATAAGACCGTCTATCTTGCCGGTTTCACCAAAGAAGACCTTACGCTTTCTGTACTGAACATATTTCTGAATATACAAAGCAATGGTTTCTATAAGACAGAAATATTTCATATCTTCAGGTATCGTGATACGCATCTCTTTTGCCAACTTGAAATAATTGTCTATGGCATGGCGAGATGTGAAAACTACTGCAGTATGTCCTAATATACTTACTTTCTGCTGACGGAACTCCTTGCTTGTGATTCCTTCTACTTTGAAGAAAGGACGGAAAACCATCTCTACTCCAAATTCGTTTGCAATGTCAAAATATGGAGATTTATCACTTGCAGGTTTTGGTTGAGATACTAAAATCTTCTTTATCATTGTCCTAAAAATTTATTTTCAAAAAACTATTCAGCCTTATAAGCCCGCCCCACAATATGAGTAACGGCATTACTTCAAGCGCACAAAAGTACAAAATATTTTGCATAATAGCGCCCTTTTGGCGGAAAAAGATGATATATGTCTTATAAAAAGACATTATTTTGAAAATAATAATTACAAATATAGAATATATTATTCCGCTTTCCAGGCTAAGTCCAAAATAAGAAATCAGCATTACCATTGGAAAAAGTAGAACTCCCTCTGTGGAAACTATAAATAAAAATGATTCAAACCACGGTCTGTTTCTACGTTTGTCAAACAGAGTCCAATCTACAAATAAATATAAAAAAATCTTAGATATGAAATAACCTGAAATCACTGCGGTATATATACCTATTATCTGATATTGCTCTAAAACAAACGTGTCGCTACCTATGCCCATTGAATAAAAGAAAAACATAAGTGATGAAATCAGACAAGTTTGCAACACAAGAAAGAGCTGAAACCACATCTCACTGGTTGTTTCTGAAAAATCTGCAACGTTGCCACTACGTGCATGAAAGAAATTCTTTACCTGGCGGGCTATGAATCTGCCTGACTGGGCAAAAGAAAAGGTAGCCAAAAGAAAACAGCCTAGCAAGATGCCCGTAATCAGATTGTCTCCGGCAACTGTATAAGGCACAGGGTCTCCGGCAACACCCAAACGTCCTCCTGACAATTCGGGGTGAAACATCGGACTGTCTGAAAAAAATGACTCTTTATAGTAAGTAGGAAGATTAACGTCACGCCAACTTTTTCCAACCGGCTGTCCCGGCAGATGAAGCGTATCCGGACGATTGCTCCAATGAATGACACTGGGCTTGATATGTGCCTGAATGGCAGAATCCTGCTGCTCGGGAGTGGCACTTGCCGGCAACCAACTCAACACCTGTGCGGGAGTAAGTTGCTTATGCACATGAAGGTGCTGCTGTGACGCAACACCTTCAGTATTTTCTGTATTTAATATAGAATCGGCCTGTAGCATTAAATATTAAATGCTTTCTTTATTTCATCAATCTTATCAAGTTTCTCCCATGTGAAGAGTTCTACCTCTATGGTCTTTGACTCATGATAGCGACTTGTAAATGTTTTCTTCACAATTTCATTTTTACGTCCCATGTGTCCATACGCTGCTGTTTCCAGATACATAGGCTGACGCAGATTCAACATGCGCTCTATAGCTTTAGGGCGAAGGTCGAACATATTCTTTATCTTTCCTGCTATTTCTCCATCTGTCATAGCAACATTGCTGCGTCCGTATGTGTTGACATACACGCTTACGGGCTGCGCTACACCTATGGCATAGGCCAACTGAACCAGAATTTCATCTGCTACACCGGCTGCAACCATATTCTTGGCGATATAACGGGCTGCGTATGCCGCACTACGGTCTACTTTGCTCGGGTCTTTCCCTGAGAAAGCACCGCCACCATGGGCACCCTTACCGCCATAAGTATCAACAATTATCTTACGTCCTGTAAGACCTGTGTCGCCATGAGGACCTCCAATGACAAACTTGCCTGTGGGATTGACAAAATACTTTATGTCATCATTGAACAAAGCAAGCACTTTACCGCCAAGTTTAGCCTTGACACGCGGAATAAGAATATTGACGACATCTTCCTTTATCTTAGCAAGCATGCGGTCGTCATCAATGTCAAAATCATCATGCTGCGTACTCACAACAATGGTGTCTATGCGCTGCGGAATGTTGTCATCATTATATTCTATCGTAACCTGACTCTTAGCATCCGGACGAAGGTATGTCATGAACTTGCCTTCGCGGCGAATATCTGCCAGCGTACTCATTAAGAGATGAGACAAATCAAGAGAAACAGGCATATAATTTTCGGTTTCATTCGTTGCATATCCAAACATCATGCCTTGGTCTCCTGCGCCCTGATTTTCCTCATCATCACGACTCACTCCACGGTTGATGTCATCACTCTGTTCGTGAATGGCTGTGAGAATACCGCAGGAATCACCGTCAAACTGATATTCGGATTTAGTATAACCAATTTTCTTTATTGTGTTGCGGGCAACAGTCTGCAAATCTACATATTCTGAAGAACGCACTTCACCCATTATCACAACCTGTCCGGTTGTGCAGAATGTTTCTATTGCACAATGAGAATTTTTATCATAAGCAAGGAACTGATCCAGTAACGCATCCGATATCTGGTCTGACACCTTATCAGGATGTCCTTCTGAAACAGATTCTGAAGAAAACAAATATGCCATATTCCGATTTATATTTATATTGTAAAACCTTGATTGAATGCGCAAAGATACGGCTATTTTAGATAATAACAAAAATATCCGTATCTTTTTAGTATTTATTATTTCTGAGGCAACATTACGACTTGAAGTTTATTGGCAGTCTTCAAAATTTCTGCTACAAACAAACTTATCTTCTCCGGTGTCTGAGCCTCTATGAGTTTCTTATAATCAGTGAGGTTGTCCTGACCATACCGATAATTGGAATTGATAAGTCCTAGCCAGTAATTATTCTGCTTCAAAGCGTCATCTGCCTGTTTGAGCATGAGTTCCTTTACTTTCGCGAGCATTGAAGGGTCACAAGTCTTGGCAAGTTTGGAAACTTCATCAGACATTATCTTCATGGCAACATCTTTCTTTTCAGGTTTCATTGGGCATACGCCTAACAGAACGGCACGGTTTTCATCTTCATCATAAGAGAAACTGCCCTGCGCTCCACATGAATAAGCTGCGCTTGCTTCCTCACGGATTTCCTTAAGATAAACCATAGAAAGTACCTGTCCGGCTATATCTGCCTGAATTTCATGTTCCAGATTCCAAGGCATTTTGGTTGTTGTCCAATACATTAAGGCATTAGCCTTTGGAGTCTCCATCTTTCTTACAAAAGTATTATCCACATTCTTTGCAGAGATGAATGCAAGACGCTTTCCTGTCTGTATTTTTTTATTTGACGGCAATGATGCAATATATTTCTCGATAAGAGGGCGAATTGCAGCCTCGTCAAAATTACCAATCAAAGTAAAAGTCCAACCGGCGGCATTTGCGGTACGCTCTTTTGCCATCTGAAGAATGCGGTCATAACTTACATTTTTTATGTCGTCATACTTGAATGGGGCTACACGGGGATTGTGATCATAAAGAGTTGCCGTAACACTGTCGCTGAAGGCTGTACTAGGGTTGAGGTCACGATTCTTAAGAGATACTTTATAATTATTAATCAGGTTATCAAAAGACTTCTGGTCCTTGTTGATGGCGGTCATCTTAAGATAAACCAACTGTAACAACGTTTCTATATCCTTAGGGGTAGAACTGCCGCTTATTCCCATACGCTTGCCATTCATGGTAAGTGACGCGTCAGCTATTTTACCGGCAAGAGCCTTTGTAAGTTCTGTGTTTGAGAAGTTTCCTAATCCACTGGCTGAAATGACATCATCAAAGGCATTGATGTTGGCAAGTTCATTATTGCCATAAAAAGAGGCACCGCCTTCACCACGACCCTGAAGGATAACCTGGTCTTTTTTGAAATCAGTCTGCTTGAATACCACTTTAGCACCATTGGACAGAGTAAGTACTGTATAACCGAACTTTGCGTTTTTCTCTTCTTTCTTTATCTTACCTGCTTTAGGCATTGAGGTCATCAAAGGTTCGTCTTTGACCTTATCTACATAAGCTGTTATCTTTTCTGCTCGGGCATCTTTCACAGCACCAAGGAGCTGAGTTTCGGTAGGATACACGTTACCTTCCTTCTCGTTATTGAAATTTACAATAACCATATTACTGTCATTGGCAGGAAGCAACTGCTTCATAAGTTGATTTACAGCCTCTACAGGTATTGCTGGAACAATCTGCTTCATAAGCTGATATTCATCATCAATAGAAGGAATAGGCTCATTGTTAAGGAATTTACCCTTATATTCATTATAGAACTGAGAACTATATCTCTTATCCTTATTGCTATAAATCTTGTCCAGAGATGACAGATAATCTGCCTGATAGCGCTTATATTCTGTGGCAACAAAACCGAATTCAGCAGCACGTCTGGCTTCCAGATAAGCTGCCTTGAGAGCATCTGCCGTCTTGGTAATGTCTTTAGAAGCTACAGAAATGTTAAAAGCATCCTTGGTCTTTGCAAAGATATAATTGCCATACTGCGCACCGGCACCCACAAACGGACAGTCTGCATTTTCTGCCACTTCTGCAAAACGGTTATTAAGCATTGCCGTTGCGGCACCTAGCATATACTTCAATACCAGATACTGAGCATCATTCTTAAGAGAATCAGGGAAAGCATCTGTCTTCACCATCAGTTCTACAATACTGTTCTGCTGTTCTTTGTCCTTATCTATCACGACGATAGGCACTGCATTGTCTGGAACAGGCTCGTCTACAATGGGAGCTTCATTCTTTGGATTCTGTATTCCAGAGAACAGCTTTTTAATCTGAGTTTCAACATGGTCTACATCAATATCACCCACAATGATAAGTCCCTGATGAGACGGATGATACCATTTCTTGTAATAATCTACTAATTCCTGACGTTTGAAGTTGTCAACAACACTCATCAATCCAATCGGATAACGCAAACCATACTTGCTGCCGGGATACAATTTAGGAAGATTACGTTCAAACATGCGACTGGAAGCACTAGTGCGCAAACGCCATTCCTCATGAATAACCCCACGTTCCTTATTGATTTCGTCCTGTTCTAAGGAAAGACCGGTAGACCAGTCTCTAAGAATCAGAATACATGAATCTATAGAATTTATATTCTTTGTCGGAACATTGTCTATGTTGTAAACCGTCTGGTCTATACTTGTGTAGGCATTCAGGTCGCCGCCAAACTGCACACCAATGTTTTCGCAATAACGGATAAGAGCATTGCCCTTGAAATTATCTGAACCATTGAAAGCCATGTGCTCTAGGAAATGAGCCAGACCACGCTGATTTTCATTTTCCTGAATAGAACCAACTTTCTGCGCAATATAAAAATTTGCGCGATGTTCCGGCCAATTGTTGTAACGAATGTAATAAGTAAGTCCATTGGATAATTTTCCAATTCTCACATCTTTGTCTACAGGCAACTGCATCATCTGCGCTTGTGCCATACCGACGACAAGCAACATAAATGCTACAAAAAAAGTTTTAAGTCTCATATCATCTTTTTAAATAGTTAAATTCTAAATTAATGATGCAAAGGTATAAAAAATATTATAAACATGCATAAAACCACATTATTTAATATTGCGCGGATGATGATGTAATATTTCTTCGCGCAGTGTAGTGGTATCTATATGTGTATATATTTCTGTGGTTCCTATATCTGAATGCCCCAACATAGCCTGTATGGCACGAAGATCAGCACCGCCCTCAAGAAGTGCTGTCGCGAAACTGTGACGTAAGGTATGAGGTGAAATAGTTTTCTTTATACCAGCCTCTTCAGCCTGCCGCTTTATCATTATAAGTATCATTGTGCGTGTAAGGTGATGCCCCCTACGATTTAGGAATACATAATCCTCTTCTCCTGACTTTATGTTTAAATGCACACGGTCAGTAAACCACAGTCGAAGTTCTTTTATTGCTTCACCGGAAATGGGAACAAGACGTTCCTTGCTGCCTTTTCCCATCACCCTTACAAATTTTTCATCCAGATATAAATCAGACAATTTAAGGTTTATCAGTTCTGATACACGCAATCCACATGAAAACAACACTTCTATAATCGCCTTGTTACGCTGACCTTCCGGTTTACTTAAGTCTATGCTACCTTCAAGAATATCAACCTCAGCAGTAGACAGAACCTCCGGCAGATGCTGTCCCAAAACTGGTGATTCTAACAATTCAGTAGGGTCGTTCTCTATATATCCGTCAAGCAAAAGATACCGGTAAAAAGAACGCACGCCACTGAGGATGCGTGCCTGAGAAGCTGGTCCAATATTATTTTCATGCAATGAAGCCGCAAAATGCTGAAGATCTTCCAATCCAAGTTCAATCACTTTTTTATATTCTTTGTCACAGTAATCCAACAGCCATTTTAAATCATGTCTATAAGCATCAAGGGTATTTTCAGAGTAATTACGCTCCAATTTCAGATACCTCTGATAAGCTTTAACAATATTAGATGTTGAATTCTTGTCTTTTTCCATTTATTTTCATATCTTTGCGGTGACAAAGTTAGAAAAATTATTTGGAATATGAAAATACAAATCATCAACGGTCCGAATCTCAATCTTCTTGGAGTACGCGAACCCGGCATATATGGCAGCAATTCTTTTGAAAGCTATTTGCCAAAACTTAAGGCGAAATATCCTGATATTGATATTGAATACTATCAGAGCAATATTGAAGGCGAACTGATAGACAAAATGCAGAACGTGGGATTCAGCTATGATGGTATTGTGCTGAACGCCGGAGCATACACCCATACCAGTATCGCTTTGCAAGACTGTATACGAAGTCTGAAATGTCCCGTTGTAGAGGTACATATCAGTAACGTTCACAAACGAGAGGAATTTCGCCATCATTCATATCTTTCTCCTGCCTGCCTTGGTGTAATCTGTGGCTTTGGACTTGCCGGCTACGACATGGCTATACAGGGAATATTAGCAAATAAGTGATGCTGGAAACCGAAAAGATAGACAACTACATAAATGAGCATATAGACTCTGAAGGAGAATATTTATATCGCCTGTACAGAGCAACTAACATCCATACCATTCACGGGCGCATGGCAAGTGGACACGTTCAGGGAAGACTCCTGAAAATGCTGGTACACATGATTTGCCCTAAAAACATTCTTGAAATCGGAACTTTCAGTGGATATAGTGCCATCTGCATGGCTGAGGGACTCGAAGAAAATGGGAAACTCTACACCTTTGAAATCAATGACGAGATGGAAGATTTCACACGTCCATGGATAGAAGGCAGTAGCGTAGCTGATAAAATTGATTTTCGCATTGGTGATGCTATTACAGAAGCTCCCAAGTTGGGAGTGACATTCGACATGGCTTTCGTTGACGGCAACAAACGTACCTATCTCCAAACTTACGAAATGGTGCTCAGTATACTTCGTAAAGGTGGCTTTATACTTGCTGATAACACTCTATGGGACGGTCATGTTATAGATTCAGCATACGACAGAGACCATCAGACTATAGGCATAAGAGAATTCAATGACTTTATAGTGAAAGACGAAAGAGTGGAAAAGGTCATATTGCCATTGAGAGACGGATTAACACTGATTAGGAAGAAATAATTTTCTATTATCAGATAAAAGTATTAATTTTGCACCAATAAACAAAATATATTATGCAAGAAACAAGACAAAACCGCATATCACGCCTTCTACAGAAAGAGTTGGCTACAATATTTCAGGGACAGACTCGCCTTATGCATGGAGTTATGGTCAGTGTCACACGTGTGCGCATCAGTCCAGACCTAAGTATCTGCACTGCATATCTAAGTATCTTCCCTTCTGATAAGGGAGAGGATTTGCTCAAGAATATCAATGCCAGTGAAAAGACTATACGCTATGAATTGGGAAAACGGGTGCACAACCAGTTAAGAATAATTCCGGAACTGCGCTTTTTCATAGACGACAGTCTCGATTATATAGAACATATAGACGAGCTACTTAAGAAGTAAATGAACTTTCCTTTCTATATTGCACGACGTTATCTGTTCTCTAAAAAGAGCACTAATGCCATTAATGTCATTTCTGTCATTTCTGTTATCGGTGTTACTGTAGCCACAACAGCATTGATAATAGTACTTAGTGTATTTAATGGTTTCCACGATTTGGTGGCTTCTTTCTTTACCAGTTTTGATCCGCAAATAGAGATTGTACCTGCAACAGGAAAAACTACTGCAGCAGATGATCCTATTATTACGAAGATAAAACATTTACCACAGGTGGATGTTGCAACTGAATGTGTAGAAGATATGGCTCTTGCCATATACGGAGACAAACAGGCTATGGTAAAAGTTAAAGGAGTGGACAATAACTTTGACCAACTTACACATATCAAGGATATTTTATATGGTGATGGTAATTATGACTTGGAAGCTGGTAATCTGCAATATGGAATAATGGGAATAAGGCTTGCCAATATTCTTGGCGCAGGAGCAAGATTCGGAGATTATCTGAAAATATATGCTCCTGTAAAAGAAGGACAGTTTGACGCCACAAATCCTGAAAGTGGTTTTGTTGTGGACTCCCTTTTGTCTCCTGGAGTTGTATTTGCCGTAAACCAAAGCAAATATGACAAAAACTACATAATAGCTCCTATATCTTTCGCAAGAAACCTATTCGGACAACAAGGTATGTTGTCTAATCTGGAAATAAGATTAAAAGATGGGAGTGATCTTGATGACGTAAAAGCTGAAATGCAGAATATTGCCGGCAAAAAATATAAAGTTCTGGACAGATTTGAACAACAAGCCGACACATTTAAGATTATGCAGATAGAAAAAGTCATTGCGTATATCTTTCTTACATTCATTCTGATAGTTGCCTGTTTCAATATAATTGGAAGTCTTTCCATGCTTATTATTGACAAAAAGAAAGATGTTGATACTTTACGTAATCTTGGTGCAAATGACAAACAGATTACTCACATATTTCTTTTTGAAGGAAGAATGATATCAGCTATCGGAGCTATTATTGGTATAGGCATCGGCTTGCTGCTATGCTGGATTCAACAGCGATACGGCATTGTGTCAATGGGAAACAGCAGTGGCAACTTTGTAGTAAATGCCTATCCCGTAAGTGTACATTACAGTGATGTAGCTATAATCTTCGTGACGGTTATAGCTGTAGGATGGCTTGCAGTATGGTATCCGGTAAGATATTTTATTCGAAATCTACATGATTGACACACACTTCTTCATGTAAGAATATTTGCGCGCTTTCCTTAAACTTATCAGGATTCTCTGTTGTATAATAACTACAGTCCGCACCACGTGTGATTTCCTGCTCAATGCCCTTATGTCGTTGCAGATAAGTCTTGAGACTTTCAGCCACATATTCTCCCTGTGGAATAATTCTGATACCAGGCTTTGTGTATTTAAGTATCTTGGGCATAAGTATCGGATAATGAGTACATCCAAGAATTATTGCGTCTATCTCAGGATCTTTACGCATCAGTTCATCTATACGCTTCTTTACGAAGTAATCAGCCCCAGGACTGTCAGCTTCATTATATTCCACTAACGGTACCCAAAAAGGACAAGCCACACCACTAACCTTAATATCAGGCCATAGCTTTTTAATTTCCATATCGTAGCTATGACTTTTCACGGTTCCTTCCGTAGCAAGCAATCCCACATGATTATTGTTTGTAAGATTGCCAATTATCTCTGCTGTAGGACGAATAACGCCCAGTACCCGACGTTCTGGGGCCAGTTCTGGCAAGTCACGTTGTTGAATGCTCCTAAGAGCCTTTGCAGAAGCTGTATTGCATCCTAATATAACAAGATGGCATCCCATTTCAAACATCTTTATAACAGCCTGACGCGTAAACTGATATACAACATCGAAAGAGCGCGTACCATAAGGCGCACGCGCATTATCACCTAAATACAAATAATCATACTGTGGCAATAATTGCCTAATACCATGCAGAATGGTAAGTCCACCATATCCGGAATCAAAAACTCCAATAGGACCTGGAGTTACGGGGAGAGAAAAATCAGTCATATTTATTTTAAAGCATCTTTAACCAATACATTTATATCTTCACCAAACGAACTGTCAACATAAGGGACAGCATCGCCATCTGTGTTCAATACAAAAGCATATCCATGTTCAGCTCCTATTTTCTTTACTGCTGCGCTAAGTTTATTTTTTAACGGAGTAAGCATATCATTCTCTGCCTGTTCTAAGAGGTGTTTTGAGTCTTGCTTAAACGTTACGTTCTTATCCATAAGTTCCTGCAACTCGGCTTGTCTTTTTCGCAAAATAGAAGGAGCGAAATCACGTTGCCCATCAAGGAATTGTTCATACTTTTTGTTAAATTCATCCTCTACACGTTTAGCCTCTAAAATATATTTACTTCTTAAATCCGCAAGGTCACGTTGGGCAACAACATACTCAGGCATTGATTTAAGAACGGTATCAAAACTAAAATAACCAAACTTCATTGTCTGAGCATCAACAACAAAAGAAACCATTAAGAAAACAAGAACACTAAATAGTTTTTTCATATACAACACCTTTATTGTAAATATAAACGATTATAGACAATTAGGGACAGAACTTTATCATTCTGTCCCTAATATTATTGGGAAGCAAAAATTACTTCAATTTATTCAACTGAGCCTTTACATCAGCAGTAACATCTTTACTTAAAGTGTCACTGATGTAAGGAATACCGGCAGAAACATCCATGATATAAACATAACCGCCAACTTTACCCACAGCCTTGATTGCATTCAAAAGCTTAGTTGTAATAGGCTGCATTTTTTCCTGCTGAGACTTACTAAGAGCCTGCTGGTTATCTTGATATGTCTGCTGAATTTTCTGATACATGTTCTGAAGTTCAGTTTCTGTATCTTTCTGCTTTGTGGCATTCATTGTAGACTTTGTTTTGTCATACTCCTGACTTTTACGGGTGAGTTCATCCTGCATAGCCTTGAGGTCATTCTCATATTGTTTTGCAGTTGCTTCCATCTCACCACGTGCCTTAATGAATTCAGGCATCTGAGACATTACTTCCTGAGCATTAAGATGACCGAACTTCTGTGCGCTCATCGTAAGTGTTGTCATTGCCAACACTAAAAGCATCATTACTTTTTTCATTGTTCCAAGTTTTTATTTTAATTATTAATTGATTTATTCTATTCTGCATGTTGCAACATGCATACAATCATTTGGCATAACCAAGTTTTTGGAGTACTTCATTTGATATATCAATCTTAGGACTTCCAAAAATAATACCCTGATCACTAGAGCGATCCAAGACCAAGCTGTATCCACGTGATTCAGAAATTTCCTTTACCACATTATATACTTCTTCTTGTATAGGAGACATCAAAGCCTGACGCTTCTTGAAGAGTTCACCCTCAGGTCCGAAATATTTCTTTTTTAAGTCAGAGGCTTCTTTCTCTTTACTCATGATTTGTTCCTGCTTGGTTTTCTTCTGTTCTTGAGACAAAAACACCAGTTCATTCTGATAGTTCTTATACATTGTACTTGACTCAGTATTCAATGCCTCAACTTCAGCTTGCCATTTCTTACTAATCTGTTCCAACTGTTCATTGGCACGTTCATAAGCAGGAACGTTCTTTAAAATATATTCCATATCCATGAGTGCAAATTTCTGTGCGCTCATCGTCAGTACCGACATTGTCAGCACTAAAACCAACATTATCTTTTTCATAGACAGCCTAATTAAAAATTAAAACAGCATAACATATAATTAGAATTCCTGACCAAGAATGAAGTGGAACTGACTTCCACCCTTTGTTCCATTAACATTATCCTTGTCGAAACCATAAGCCCAGTCTATACCCATAAGACCAACCATTGGCAAATAGATTCTGACACCGATACCGGCACTGCGCTTCATATCAAACGGATTAAAGTTCTTTGTATCAGTCCATGCATTACCACCTTCCAGGAATGTAAGTCCGTAAATAGTAGTATTACCCAACATAAACGGATAACGGAGTTCCAACGTGAAACGGTCATACGCATAACCATTATATGCCAGAGAACCATTCTCATAACCACGAAGTCCGATTGTTTCCTCGGCATATCCTGTAGAATATCCGCTCATACCGTCACCACCGACATAATATGTTTCAAACGGACTCTTGTTATATTTATTGTAACTGCCAAGTAATCCCATCTCAACACGCGTCATCAGCACGAAACATTTCTGACCTCCTGAAAGAGCTGTGTATGTCTTAGCCTTGAACTTCCATTTGTGATATTCAACCCAACGGTATTTCTCCTGTTGCTCTTGAGAGTAAGTAGAAGAATAAGGGTCTGTAGCTAAATTCTTATAGTCCTTATGATTAAATGCACTCCAAGGCGGAGTAAGAGTGACACTGGCAGCGAACTCAGAACCTCTGCGTGGGAAGAGTTGGTTATCTGTAGATGTACGGCTCAATGTAAGATTCAAGTTCAAGTTGTTAGCAGAACCATTCGTCATAAGGAAATAACTCCAGTTCTTCAACACATAACGCTGATATGAAAGTTGTGCAGACAAAGTGAAGTAATCATCCGGCCAACGCAAACGTTTACCCCAGCCTAAACTGATACCATATAACTTGATATATTTATCAGGATCATAATAATTCTCATAATTGTTATAAGAATAATTACTATAACCATAGAGATAACTACTATAATTATTCATGTAGCTACTATTATAATATGTACTGGATACATCAGTCTGTTTACTGAAATACACACTTACGCTGAACTGTATTGGACGCTTGCCACCAAACCAGTTAGTAGAATAACTGGCATTATAACTCTGGTAATAAGTACCATTGGTCTGAACACCAAGACTCAGCTGCTCTCCATCACCAATAGGCATTATTCCGCGATGCTCTTTATTCTTATTGAATAAATTCGCCATAGAGAAGTTGTTCAGTTTCAGTCCCACTTTACCAATCACACCTGTCTGTCCCCAACCAAGAGAGAATTCAACCTGGTCGTTGCTTTTCTGCTCCAGATTCCAGTTTACGTCTACAGTACCATTCTCATAATCAGGCTTAATATCAGGATTGACTTTTTCAGGATCAAAATGTCCCATAGATGCCAATTCACGTGCAGAACGCTGCAAAGCCTCTTTCGAGAACAGATCGCCCGGTTTTGTACGAAGTTCACGACGAACCACATTTTCGTACAGACGATCATTACCATTGATGCGAACATGACTTAAATGAGCCTGTGGACCTTCTGTAACACGCATTTCCAAGTCAATAGAATCACCGACAATATTTATTTCAGTAGGTTCAATATTAGAAAATACATAACCATTGTTATAATAAAGGTTACCTGCGGCATCATCATCCTCTTTCAAACGTTTATTCAAGAGTTTCTGATTATACACATCACCTTTCTTCATATCCAATATTGCATTCAGATAATCTGTAGTATATACAGTATTACCAGCCCAAGAAACATTCCTTAAATAATATTTCTGACCTTCATCTACCTTAATATATATATTAACATGCTTTGGATCATTATTCCATACGCTGTCTTTGAGAATCACAGCATCACGGTAACCCAACTCATTATATTTATCTATTAGGTTTTTCTTGTCTGTAGTCCAACGCTCAGGGGTAAATTTCTTCGACTTTAAGAAAGAAGATGCTTTTCCTGCTTCATGAGTTTTGGCAAATGCACCCTTTTTAAACAGACCACCTTTAATTTTGCCTGATTTCAAAGCATTGTTGCCTTCTATAGTAATTGTGCGGACTTTCATTTTCTCCTTTTTATCAACAATGACATCAAGAATCACTTGATTCTTACTTGCCACGTCATCTCTCTGCACAATTTGAATATCAGCATTTTTGAAACCCTTGTCATCAAAGTATTTCTTAGCCAGAATCTTGGCACGGTCTATCATGTTAGGAGTAATCTGACTTCCCTTGAGCAGTCCCAACTTATTCTCCATGTCCTCACGTTCACTTTTCTTCAGTCCTTCGTAGTTAATAGTAGACACTCGTGGGCGAGTACGCAAATCTATATGAAGATAAATTTTTCTGCCGACAATAGAATCAGCCGAAATATTCACTTGCGAAAACAATCCATGACGCCAATAACGCTTCAAAGCATTTGTAATCTCTTGGCCCGGAACCGTGATTTCCTGTCCTATTTGGAGTCCGGAGATACCACTTAGCATATAATCCTCATACCCTTCAACACCACTGATGTTAATACCACCAACAATACATGTACGGGGAGTACCGGCATAAGATATGTCAGGATTCAGAATTTTGTCCTGAGCCTCAGCAGAAAGTCCAATGCCGAAGCCAATAGTAAGCAAAAATACCTTTTTAATATTATTCATCTATATAGAAGTTTTCTATCTAATTATTATTTATTGTCATCTCCTTCAACTTGTTCTTCGGTTTTTCCAAACCGTCGCTGTCTAGTCTGATAATCCTTTATTGCCAGACGCAGATTCTCTTCATTGAAATCCGGCCAATATGTATCACAGAAGTACAACTCAGAATAAGCAATCTGCCATAGCAAATAATTAGAGATACGCTTTTCTCCACCAGTACGAATCAGTAAATCAGGATCCGGCATAAAACTAGTAGTCATATTCCTGCTTAGGAGTTCTTCGGTAATAACTTTGTCTATATCAACAGGCTCATCTTCATATTCATTGTTAATATCAACTATGATATTCTTTACAGCACTGGTAATTTCCCAACGTGAAGAATAACTAAGAGCAACAACCATTGTCATTGCGCCATTTCCGGCAGTATGCTCTTCAGTCTCACACAGTTTATCCTGCACATTCTGTGGTAATCGCGCAATATCACCTATCACACGGAAACGCACATTGTTCTTCATGAATATTTCATCTTCCAACGAAGATAGGACCAATCCCATCAATGCAGAAATCTCATCTGCCGGACGATTCCAGTTCTCTGTACTGAAAGTGTACAGTGTAAGGTATTTCACTCCAAGTCTTACACATTCAGAAGTTATTCTGCGCACAGCCTCTACGCCAGCCTGATGCCCGAAGCTACGCTCCTTGCCTCTTTCTGTTGCCCATCTTCCATTACCATCCATAATGATGGCGATGTGCTGTGGTATGCGACTCATATCTAGCTCTGTCATATACTATTAATCAATATTCTTTATTACATGTACTGCACCGTGGCATAAAACTATATGTAATGACAAATTGCAATACCGAATAGCTGTCTGTATTCTTAAATAATCCGCTACTCTTTATTCCATAGGGATCTTTTATCCCATCCAGTTTGTCACTCAGCGAAAAATGCATCGCCCATTCCATGGTCAGATTTAACCGTTCACCTATTTTATATTTGAATCCAAGACCTAAAGGTATATTTGCCGTAAAGAAATTCTCAGAATCTCCATTTACATAAGTAGCCCCGATACCTCCAAACACAAACGGGGTGATTTTTTTTGTTCCTCTGTAATCAAATCCTGTCCCATAAGGCCAAAAATTATATTCATAAGTAAGACTTATATCTATTAAAGAGTTATCAAACTCATAATATTTCTCTGCGTAATCAGGATAATATGTTTTCAGATTCTTTGACGAACCTTCTAATTTACCATAACCTGCAGAAAGTCTTAATCCCATATAAGGATTGAAATTCCTTCTCAGAATCAGAGAAGTCATTGGCTTTAGATTCTTCGTAAGATTATCATTAAAGTCTCCAAGATATCCGCAGAATCCTATACCTGCACCTATTTCCATACGATATTCGTCATCAGTCTGCGCACTTACATCCGCAGCAGAGATAATCATTATTATCATCATGACGAATTTCTGCATTTCCCTTTATACCCGATTATTCTGTAAATGCGGTCTGACTTTTAGCCCAGCCAAGACTGTTGAGCCTTCCTTTCCAGACCTGACCACTTTGTCCGCAAATCACCCAGATAAAGTTATTACTGTCAGATATCATTGTGAAAGCGTCTCCGGCAGAGAATCCCGATGGCGGCAACACATTTGATGATTTCTTCCATGTAGTTCCTTCATCCCCACTTACATAGAACTTGCTATATGCTTTTGCCGTACTTGCACCAAAGCCTTCACCTCCAAAAGCAATAAGGTTATCTCCAAATTTTACGACCTGAAGATTTTTAAGTCTCGGCATACTATATCTGTTTTCATTAGAAAGGCTATTATAATAATACCATTTCTGATTTTCTGAGTCTGAAGAATTTTCTTCAACTTTCTTCCAAACAACAGCTACACTGTCTTGTGTGTAAGAATTGGCACGGTTGCCCACCATAATAACATCATTGGTATTCTTGTTTGTAACTGCTGCCAATGACACCATATTTATATTCTGCGAAGGTAAATATTCTGATTCGTCTTCAACACCATCTTCTGACCATGTTGCTCCATCATCTGTAGAACTTTTCATCGTACCGTCAGCAATTGCGTAAAGGCGATTATCCGTAGCACCAATCAGTTGCGTAATACTTACAGATGCAACAGTTTCCCAAGTTTCGCCATCCTTACTTTTTACAATGTTTCCGTCATTATAAGTATAAATATAATTGCTGTTGGCAACCATATTATTATAGGCATTTGCGTTAAGAGTTATATTTGGTGTTATCTCATTCCATCCGTTCACGTCATTCTCAGATGTAGCATACAGTTTGGTTTGTCCGGAAAGCAAACCGGCAACAAATATTTTGCCGTTAAAAGCCACACCCTTCATTGCCGTAAGAGCAGCAAGTTTTGCATTTACAGCTTGACCGCTCCAATTGAACAAATCTCCATTTTGCTTATGCACATTCACCTTCACAGTATAATTGCGGAAAGAAGTCCCATCTTGACTGTAAACGCGGAATATTCTAGGTTCGGTGAAATCCAGAGAATCGCTGCTGCTATAATACAAAAGGGTATCACTATCTACATTCTTCACAGTGATGGTTCCACTGTTATAAGAAGAAGCAGATATCAGAATACGATCCACCTTGGTCCCATAAGGCAAAGAGTCCTGATTGTATATCTCACCCTTAGACTGATCTATATTAAATTTATAATTGCTCGACGTTACAGTCGTCGTGTCAGAAATACTGTCGGTGCCAACAGAAGATATTGTATGTTTATAATAAGTAAGTGAATTACTCATCGAAAAACTCGTTATAGCTGTATCACCATAGTAAGTTGCGTTATCATCACTGTTAAGGCATGACGTAAACACAAAAACAGCCGATAACAATACGGCTAAGGAAAGAAAGATCCTTTTCATTTACACTCTATTAATATATTAATTTAGCAGCAGAGAAATAATCTCCACAATAATTTGCCTGCAAATTTAATCAGAAATACTTAAATAGGACAATATTTCTATCTTTTATTATGTAAAATAATGATTATCCCATTGTTTTTTAAGTTTGTTTTACTTAAAAAAATAAGTTGCCCGAAAACGTACTAACATAAAAAAGGTCCGAAACTATTAATTTCAGACCTTTTTTATAATATAGGCAACGATTATTATTGCCTGAATTTTCAATTAGAGCTTAGGACCAGCTGCAACAAGAGACTTACCAGACTCGTTGCTCTCATACTTCTTGAAGTTCTTGATAAAGCGAGCTGCCAAATCCTTTGCTTTCTCTTCCCACTGAGCAGCACTTGCATAAGTGTCACGAGGATCAAGAATCTTAGGATCAACACCTTCCAACTGTGTAGGAACTACGAAATCGAAGTAAGGGATTGTCTTTGTAGGAGCTGCGTCGATAGAGTGGTCAAGGATGGCGTCAATGATACCACGTGTATCGCGGATAGAGATACGCTTGCCTGTACCGTTCCAACCTGTATTTACCAAGTAAGCCTTAGCACCGCTCTTCTGCATCTTCTTAACCAGTTCTTCAGCATACTTTGTTGGTTGAAGCTCAAGGAAAGCCTGACCGAAACAAGCTGAGAATGTAGGAGTTGGCTCTGTGATACCACGCTCTGTACCAGCAAGTTTAGCTGTGAAACCAGAGAGGAAGTAATACTTAGTCTGCTCTGCGTTAAGGATAGATACTGGAGGAAGAACTCCGAAAGCATCAGCACTCAGGAAGATAACCTGCTTTGCAGCCGGACCCTGAGAATAAGGACGCTGGATATTCTTGATATGATAGATAGGATAAGACACACGAGTATTCTCTGTAACTGTCTTGTCAGCGAAATCTATCTTGCCATCTTTGGCTACTGTAACATTCTCAAGAAGAGCATCACGACGGATAGCACCATAGATATCAGGCTCTGCCTCACCGTCAAGGTTGATAACCTTAGCATAG
The DNA here is from genome assembly GCA_964433895.1 of uncultured Prevotella sp. GTDB lineage: Bacteria > Bacteroidota > Bacteroidia > Bacteroidales > Bacteroidaceae > Prevotella. The sequence goes on along the minus strand of CAYSSU010000013.1, from coordinate 20,421 downwards.
CAACCACCTTCGAGGTTGAATACGCCTTCATCATCCCATCCGTGTTCATCATCACCGATAAGCTTACGCTTAGGGTCTGTAGACAAAGTTGTCTTACCTGTACCTGACAGACCGAAGAAGATAGCTGTGTTTTCTCCGTTCATATCTGTATTTGCAGAGCAGTGCATAGAAGCGATGCCCTTCAATGGCAAGAAATAGTTCTGCATAGAGAACATACCCTTCTTCATCTCACCACCATACCATGTATTGATGATAACCTGCTCTTTAGAAGTTACGTTGAACAAAACTGCAGTCTCACTGTGAAGACCAAGTTCTTTCCAGTTAGCAACCTTACCCTTAGAAGCATTGTAAACGATGAAATCCGGCTCCTGATCGAATTCAGCCTCGCTCTGAGGACGGATGAACATATTTGTAACGAAGTGAGCCTGCCAAGCAACTTCCACGATGAAGCGAACCTTCATACGGGTGTCCTTATGAGTACCGCAGAAGCCATCAACAACATAAAGTTTCTTGTTAGAAAGCTCTTTCTTTGCGATTTCCTTAACAGCAGCCCAAGCTTCCTTGCTTGCGCGATGGTTATCGTTGTGATATTCCTCAGAATCCCACCATACTGTATCATGAGAATTCTCATCATCAACGATGAACTTATCTTTAGGAGAACGACCTGTGTAAACACCTGTCATTACGTTGATAGCGCCAAGTTCTGTCTCTTGACCCTTGTCATAACCCTCGAGACCTGGTTTTGTCTCTTCGTTGAACAATACTTCATAAGAAGGATTGTAAAGAACCTCAGTAGTACCTGTGATTCCGTACTGCTCTAAAACTGACTTGTCAAACTTTGCCATTTTGCTAAATGTATTTAAGTTGTGAATTAATTCTTAATTGAAGTTTACCTTAAAAAACCGCCCGCAAAGATAAGTAAAATGTATAAAACTTCCAACTTTCGCCAAATAAAAATCTAGAATCTAAAATCTTTTTAGGTTAAAGAAGCTAAAATACACCCAATCTGCAAGGCATTTGTAATTCAGACTTTGCAAAAATCAATTTGATTTTTTACCTTTGCACCCAATTTATATATATATGTACAAAATGGAAATAATCAATTTTTCTGACCACGACAGCATCATCAACCGCTATCTGGCTGAAATACGCGACGTTCAATACCAGGGCAACAGACTGCTCTTCCGCAACAACATTCAACGCATTGGTGAATTTGAGGCTTTTGAAATTTCAAAGACTCTTAGCTATGAAGAAAAGACTATTACGACGCCACTGGGCAAATCTACAATAAATTTACCGACAAATGATATTGTCCTGGCTACCATCTTGCGTGCTGGACTTCCTTTTCACAACGGTTTCATGAAAGTATTTGACCATGCTGACAATGCTTTCGTTAGTGCTTACAGGAAATATAAAAATACCGAACAAAGTGAAGTGGATATTCATATTGAATATCTTGCCACTCCGGGGCTGGATAACAAGACGCTGATTATTGCGGACCCAATGCTTGCCACCGGTGGAAGCATGGAATTGGGGTATAAGGTTCTCATCACAAAAGGCATTCCTGAACATGTGCACGTTTGCAGCGTCATTGCCACTCCTGAGGGTATTGAGCGCGTAAAAGCCACATTCCCAGAGAGCAATACAACCATCTGGTGCGCTGCCATTGATCCGGGAATGAACGAGCATAAATACATAATTCCGGGCTTTGGAGATGCCGGTGACCTTTGTTTTGGTTGCAAAACAGACTGAAAAAAGTCCGGAAATTCCGGACTTTTCCACTGTCAATATTTAAAAGAACTTCCTCCGAGGAATTCCCGTAGCAGACTGGTTGGTGGAACATCTCGTACACCAATAGATTGGAAATAACTTAAGAAGCGCAGCAGTCTGCACGCCTCACTGTATTCCACACAGTCTTCACGCACTTGCTGAAGCAGAGGCTCTGCCTGAACTTTCAGTACTGCTATTTCAAAAAGCATTGCACTGTTGAACATGGCATCAGCATTTTCCTGATAAGGAAATATCCACTTGTTTTCTCCTGCCCGCACAGACGGCCAGCGATGTATGGTTTCCTGAGCATTTACACCTCTATATTTATAGTCACGCACAATGCGACGCAGCAGGCGGTTGTCTGTTGTAGGAATATAATTATGGTCATCAAGAAGAATCGTTGTGAGCGCAGAAGCATAAACGCGATATATCTGCTCTGCCGGTATCTGTCTGGTAAGTTCAGGATTAAGAGCATGTATTCCCTCCACAACCAGCACATTATTAGCTTCCATTTTCAGCTTCTTTCCGCTTTTCTCACCCATTCCCTTTTGGAAATTATATTTTGGCAATTCCACCTCTTCGCCGCGGAAAAGAGCATTAAACTGTTCGTTTATGAGTTTAAGATTCAATGCATATATACTTTCATAGTCCAGTTCTCCATTTTCATCCTTTGGTGTCTGTTCCCTATTAACGAAATAATTATCAAGCGAAATCTGCAGAGGTTTTATCCCATTAGCCATCAACTGCACAGAAAGACGCTTGCAGGTAGTGGTCTTTCCACTTGATGAAGGACCGGCAAGCAACACCAACTTCACTCCGTTTCTGTTAGCAATGTCATCCGCAATCTTTATGATTTTCTTCTCTTGCAAAGCCTCCGACACATTAATCAGACTGGTTGTGTATCCCTTTGTCACAGCGTCATTGAAATCACCCACAGTGCGAACCCCAATGATATTCTGCCATGCTAGATGCTCCTTGAACACCTCAAACATCTTATCCTGCCTTGCCATTTCAGGCAGCACGCCCGGATCTTTAAGAGAAGGTATACGCAGCAACATGCCACCATAAAACTTCTCCAGTCCGAACAGATACAGATATTTGGTATTTATTATCAGTCTGCCGTAATAATAGTCTATGTAGTCATCAAGCTGATAATACGTAGAATACAGTTTCCCCGTGCTGCGCAAGAGCTTAGCTTTTACTGTGTCGCCACGTTCCTCAAACATCCGTGCAGCCTCGTCCGTAGGTGCCTCATGATATGTAATAGGCATCTGGGCATCTATAATTTCCTGCATTCGCGTTCTTATACGGTCTACATCCTCTAGCCCCACAGTATGTCCTAATTTCAAATTCACATAATAGCCATTGCTCACAGGAACGTCTATTATCACATTGCTGACAGGGTAAATGTCATGAACCGCCTTGCACAGCACCAGAAACAGAGTTCTGGTATAAGTCCTTGAACCACTTCCGGTGGTCATATCAAGATATTCCACATCTTTATTATGGTACACACGATAATGCATACCCTCCACCTTATTATTTACTCTTGCACACACCGGACCATACTGCATTTTTAGTCCAATTTGAGAAAAAACTTCAGAAAGTGTGCTTCCGATAGCAACGTTTTGAGTTTTTTTATTATTTTTGCAACGGATTTGTATTACTTGTTTCATTTTAATTTCATTAATGTTACATAATGTGCATTTCACAAACTTCGTGTAAAGATACGAAGAAATCTCAGAACGACTGGGGTTTTAAAATATAAATTATACAAAAATATGTCGATTTGGATATTTTTTAGGCTGATTGGAGCATTGGCTCTGCTTATGTTTGGTATGAAATCAATGAGTGACAGCTTGCAGAAGATGGCAGGACCACAGCTCAGACACGTGTTAGGAACGATGACTACCAACAGATTTACCGGCATTCTGTCGGGTATGTTCATAACCGCAGCAGTCCAATCTTCCACTGCAACCACCGTGATGACGGTCTCATTTGTAAACGCCGGTCTGCTGACACTTGCTCAGGCCATATCCGTTATAATGGGTGCCAACATCGGAACAACGATGACAGCGTGGATAATGAGCGCAGGTTTTTCATTCAATATCACAGATTTTGTGTGGCCCGCTTTCTTCATAGCTATAATCTTAATCTACAACAAAAAACGTAAGATAGTAGGCGATTTTATATTTGGCATTTCTTTCATGTTCCTCGGTCTTGGAACTCTGCGCCAAACAGGTATTGACATGGACCTGGCTCACAACCAACCTATTCTTGAATTTTTCTCCAGTTTTGATCCCAACAGCTTTTTCACCACAATAGTATTTCTGCTCATTGGCAGTATATTAACAATGTGTGTGCAGAGTTCCGCCGCAATAATGGCAATTACGATGATTCTGTGCAGCACGGGTGTTCTCCCTATATATCAGGGTATAGCGTTGGTAATGGGCGAAAACATAGGCACCACGGTAACATCCAACATAGTGGCATATACAGCCAACACGCAGGCACGAAGGGCGGCAATGGCGCATTTTGTTTTCAATATTTTCGGAGTTATATGGGTGTTGTGCGTGTTCAAGCCTTTCATAGACATGATTTGCAGTTGGGTGGGTTACGATGTAGACATGGTAAAGTCTGATGCCGGATTCCTTAGAAACACAGCGCGTCTGAGTTTTGTTCTTGCAGCCTTCCACACCACATTTAATATAACCAACACTTTCATCTTGGTATGGTTTATCCCGCAGATAGAGAAATTAGTATGCAGAATAATCAAGCCAAAGAAGAATGCCGATGATGACGATTTCCGTTTGCGCTTCATCCAGACGGGAATCATCAAGACTCCGGAGATATCAGTGTTGGAAGCACAGAAAGAAATACATTCTTTTGCAGAGCGCATACAGCGTATGTTCAATATGGTGCGTGACTTGCTGAAGGAAAATAATAATGACAAATTCGTGAAGCTGTTCTCCAGAATTGAGAAATACGAGGGCATTGCCGACAATATGGAAATAGAAATAGCAAACTATCTTGATCAGGTTAGTGATGCTCATCTGAGTGATGAAACTAAGGCTAAGATACGCGCCATGCTACGTGAAATCTCAGAAATAGAGAGTATAGGTGACAGTTGCTATAACATTGCCCGCACCGTTAACCGTAAGAGAAACGGAAAGGAAGAATTTACCACTCAGCAATATGAGCATATACATCAGATGTTTGAACTCACCAATCAGGCTCTGTCACAAATGACCGTTACTCTGGTAGGTCACAAAGGTGACATTGACGCCAATCATTCTTTCAATATTGAAAACGAAATAAACAATTACCGTAATCAGCTCAAGAGCCAGAACATCAATGATGTGAACGGTCACATGTACACATACGCCATAGGAACAATGTATATGGACATTATTCAGGAATGTGAAAAACTCAGTGATTATGTGGTGAACGTGGTCGAAGCCCGCATGGGTGTGAGGCAGCACGGAGCCTGAACGTGCATTTTAAGAACAGTACAAAGGCTTTGTATTCGCAGTATTTATGCTGAATACTTGCAGTATTTATGCTATATATTGACAGTACAAAGCCTTTAGACAACGAATACAAAATATGTGTATGGTATTCTGTACTAATTCCAAAATCAGATAAAACACCACATTGATAGCGATTTTAAGTCCAAAAACGCTATCACTTTAAGCAATGATTTATCAAAACTTGCGAATTTAAGGCAAAAATGCACCGTAAATGTCACTGAATATCTGGTAAAAACGCTAAAAATGTAGTGTTTTTCGCTGTTTTTGCCCATCTATCTGTCATCTGTCATAGTATCTGTCATTGCTCGCAACGCCTATAAACACTGGGTGAGCGGAGCTATTTATGACAGATGACAGATGAAAATGAAAAAAAACGTCAGATAGAGAATGCCTGGTTTTCAAATTCTAAATAGTATTTTTTATCTGTTTTATTTTGAATTCTCTTTGATTTGTTTTATCTTTGCAACGAAACAAATCGAAGAAACATGAAAACTAATTATGAACTGCGCTACGCTTCTAATCCTGTAGACGCAAAATCATACGATACAGCAAGACTGAGAAAAGATTTTCTGATAGAAGGTCTTTTTGTAAATAATGAAGTCAACATGGTATATTCTATGTATGACAGGATGATTGTTGGTGGTGCTATGCCTGTGGATGAAAAACTGAAACTAGAAGCTATAGACCCGCTTAAATCTCCTTATTTTACAACCCGTAGGGAAATAGGAATATATAATGTAGGCGGTAAAGGTAAAGTGATTGTTGGTGATGAAATTTTTGAACTGAATTTCAAAGAAGCGCTTTACGTAGGAAAAGGTGAACGGGACGTATTGTTTATAAGTGATGATGCTGATAATCCTGCTAAATTCTATATCAACAGTACTACAGCTCATACATCGTACCCATGCAGAAAACTTACAAAAGCTGATGCGATAAGTGTGCGTACAGGGTCATTGGAAATGAGCAATGAGCGCACTATAAACAAAATGATGGTGAATCAGGTGTTGCCAACTTGTCAATTGCAGATGGGAATGACAGAACTTGCAGTGGGAAGTGTATGGAACACTATGCCGGCACATGTACACAGCAGAAGAATGGAAGCATATTTCTATTTTGAAGTGCCTGAAGGTCAGGCTGTGTGTCATTTGATGGGTGAACCTCAGGAAACGCGCCACATCTGGATGAAAGGAGATGAAGCTGTGTTGTCACCGGAATGGAGCATACATAGTGCTGCTGCTACTCATAACTATACCTTTATCTGGGGTATGGGAGGAGAAAATCTGGACTATGGTGACCAGGATTTTTACGAAATAACTGATTTAAAATAATATTAAAAACTAAGAAATGGATACATTTTCAAAAAACTTTTCTTTAGAAGGTAAGGTTGCCCTTGTAACAGGTGCAGCCTATGGTATAGGTTTTGCCATCGCAGAGGCCTACGCAAAGGCAGGAGCAAAAATTGCTTTCAACTGTCGTAGTCAGAAACATTTGGACCAGGCTCTTGCTGATTATAAGGCAAAGGGCATTGACGCAAATGGCTATATTGCCGACGTTACAGATGAGGCTCAGGTGAAGAGTCTTGTGGCAAAGATAGAAAAAGAACTGGGAGTGATTGATATTCTGGTAAACAATGCCGGTATTATCAAACGTATTCCTATGGATGAAATGAGCGTGGAGGATTTCCGTCAGGTTATAGATATAGACCTGAATGCACCGTTTATCGTAAGCAAGGCTGTGATTCCAGGAATGAAGAAAAAGGGACATGGCAAAATTATCAATATTTGTTCCATGATGAGTGAACTGGGACGTGAGACGGTTTCTGCATACGCTGCCGCAAAAGGTGGTCTGAAGATGCTCACACGTAATATCTGTTCTGAGTTTGGAGAGTATAATATCCAGTGCAATGGCATCGGTCCCGGCTACATAGCTACTCCGCAGACAGCTCCTCTTCGTGAGCGTCAGGCAGACGGAAGTCGTCATCCTTTTGATAGTTTCATTGTTAGCAAGACCCCTGCTGCCCGTTGGGGTACACCTGAAGACCTTATGGGACCGGCTGTATTCTTGGCTTCAGATGCAAGTGACTTTGTAAATGGTCACGTTTTATATGTGGATGGAGGTATTCTGGCTTATATTGGTAAGCAACCAAAATAAACAAAAAGGCGGCTCGTAAGAGTCGCCTTTTATCTTAAATAATTATTTACAATTATTTATTAACTGCATCAGCAAGTTCAGCACCAGCTTTAAACTTAGCAACTTTCTTTGCTGCAATCTGGATTTTCTGCTTTGTAGCAGGGTTGATACCTTCACGGGCAGGACGCTCGCTCACAGCGAATGTACCGAAACCGATTAACTGAATCTTATCACCTGCGACGAGAGCATCTTTGATAGCTGCAACTGTGGCATCAAGTGCCTTTTTAGAATCTGCCTTGCTTAAGCCTGCGCCTTCAGCAATCTTGTCGATTAATTCTGTCTTGTTCATAATTCTTATTATTAAATAGTTATTTGTGAATAAAATTATCTTTTTTCGGGACAAATATAGTTTTTTAGTTTTATAAATCAAACAAAAAAACAAAAAAAGTTCTCTATTTTTTGAAAAATTGTAGTAATTGTGTCTTTTTACTATTGTGAATGGGATATTTTTCGTAATTTTGTGTCCGAAAACAATTGTAGAACTAACAAATAGAATTATAGCGTATGATGCGTATTCCCACAGTAACAAAGAACTTGCTTATAATTAACGCGCTGGCTTTCCTTGCCATGCTCGCTTTTAAATATGCTGTCGTGATTGGTGGGGCTCCACTTGATCTTAATGACGTGCTTGGGCTTCACTTTTTTCTGGCTCCGGATTTCCACATATATCAGTTGGTAACTTATATGTTTATGCATGCCAACTTTGAGCATATTTTTTTCAATATGTTTGCATTGTGGATGTTTGGTACTGTGGTGGAAAATGTGTGGGGACCGAAAAAGTTTCTTTTTTATTACATTTCGTGTGGTATCGGTGCCGGTGTGTTTCAGGAGTTGGCGCAGTTTTGTTCTTTTTATTTTACGATATCAGAACAGGTTCCAAATTTCACGCTGACGATGTTGCCGGAAGTTACATCCCAATTGGGCAGTGTGCTTAATTCATGGACAACAGTTGGAGCTTCTGGAGCTATTTATGCTATATTGCTGGCATTCGGAATGATATTCCCTAATGAACGGTTGTTTATTATTCCTATTCCAATTCCAATAAAGGCAAAGTGGTTTGTGATGATTTACGCTGTCATCGAGCTGGTTTCCGCAATGGCTACAACCGGGGATAATGTTGCCCATCTTGCTCATCTCGGCGGTATGGTCGTAGGATTCTTTATGATAAGATACTGGCGTGGACATTCCGGTAAGGGATATGGCGGACAGTTTCATGGACAACAGTTCTTTGATAACCTGAAAAATCGGTGGGACAGGCATTCCAATAAAAAATCCTCAGGTTTTGGACGTAGCAATAATGTGAATAATGGGGATGTACATGGAGATTTTAATGCCGACTGGAATTATAATGCTAAAAAGAAGGCTGAGCAGGATGAGGTGGATGCCATATTGGATAAAATAAGAAAGAGTGGATATGACAGCCTGTCTGCGGAAGAAAAGAGAAAACTTTTTGACAGCAGCAATAAAAATTAACTGCGGAGAGGTATATATGTTCAGGAAAGTAAAGAATATTACACTGCAATTTATTGCCGGAGCCAACATTGCCACAATCATATTGATGCTTTTTATAGGATATTCAGACAGGGTGAACCCTGTGGAGCATCCTATAATTGCCAATGTCGGTCTGGTATTTCCTGTATTTCTGCTATTGAATTTTTGCTTTCTTGTTTTTTGGATTTGCTTTAAATGGCGTGGAGTGATAATACCTGTAGCCGGATTTCTGCTTTGTTATTTTCCTATGCGCACTTATATCCCGTTTAACGTGTCTTCTGATGCTCCTACAGGGAGCATAAAGGTGTTGTCGTATAATGTCTGGTGTTTTGCGGGAGGAGAACGCAATGCAGATGGAAAGAACCCTATATTGGAATATATTCGGGAACAGAATGCTGATATTGTATGTTTGCAGGAGGCTAATGCTGGGGAATTGGGCAAGGCAAGGTTGGATGCTGTGATGGACAGTATATATCAGTATAAAGATACTGCAATGAGTTCTCCCGGGGGTGACTGTATTGCTTTGTACAGTAAGTTTCCGATTCTTTCACGGGAGAGAATTTATTATAAGTCCAAAGGAAATTTAAGCATGGCGTATGGCGTGAAAATAGGCAATGATACGGTGCTTGTGGTGAACAATCATTTGGAAACAACCGGACTTTCAAATGAAGAGAGAAGTCAGTTCAAAACTATGCTTAAGGGGGAAATGAAAAGCAAGTCGGCAGAACATACATCAAAGTTGTTGGTTGAAAAACTAGGAGAAGCTTCTGTAAAACGGGCACCGGAAGCGGAAGCCGTGGAACGTTATCTCAGTATGCATGAGGGTAGAAGCATCATTTTATGTGGAGATTTCAATGACAGCCCAATTTCGTATGTTCATCGTGTAATAGCAAAAAATCTTATAGACTGTTATGTGGAATCTGGCAACGGACCGGGTATAAGTTATCATCATTCAGGGTTTTATGTCAGAATAGACAACATAATGTGTTCTGAAGACTGGAGGTCGTATAATTGCAAAGTGGATGATAAAATTAAGGATTCTGACCATTATCCAATCTCTTGTTTGTTGAAAAAGCGCTGAAAACAAGGAAAAAAGCATATTTAATGGCTATAAATTTTCCAGAATGATAAAAAATTAGTATTTTTGCACGTCTACATATTGTTTTGTAGGTTAAGAGTAAATCTTAGAAAAACAACAAATTAATAACATAATAAAAAAATGCAAAACAAAGGAATTGTAATTTGTACAGCTGTCCTTCTGACACTTGCAAGCATTTTCTATCTGTCGTTCTCGTTTGCCACACGTTACTATGACAACGAGGCTGCAAAGATTAAAGACCCTATTGCGCAGCAGGATTATAAGGATTCTGTTAAGTATATGGGTATTTATTCTTATCAGAAGTGCCTGGAGACTCAGATTGGTCTTGGTCTAGACCTTAAGGGCGGTATGAACGTCATTCTTGAAATATCAGTACCAGATGTTGTTGAAACTCTTGCTGATCACAAGACAGACGTAGCTTTCACAAAGTCAATGAAGCAGGCTAGAGCCGAGGAGGAAACTAGTCAGAGTGATTTCATCTCTCTCTTCGTTAAGTATTATCATCAGAATGCTCCGGGACATCGTCTTGCTGAAATTTTTGCAACTCAGCAGCTCCAGGGCAAGGTTTCTCCTCAGAGTTCTGACTCTGAAGTAGAGAAAGTGCTTCGCCAGGAAGTTCAGAATGCTATTGATAACTCATTCAACGTTGTGCGTACACGTATAGACAAGTTTGGAGTTGTCCAGCCGAATATTCAGAAACTTGAAGGTCAGGAAGGACGTATCATGGTAGAAATGCCAGGAATCAAGGAGCCGGAACGTATGCGCAAACTTCTTCAGGGAAGTGCAAATTTGGAATTCTGGGAAACATATAATGCAGAAGAGGTGGTTCCTTATTTGAATCAACTTGATACCAGACTTGCCAATGGAGGTGAAGAAACTACTGATGGTAAAGCTAAGGATTCTGTTGCTGCCAAGAAGAATGTTGCAAAGGCAGAACCTAAGTTCAAACTTAATAACAGTAAGAAAAATGACGTGACAGAAAAGAGCAATGCTCAGGTTGAAGCTGCAAAGAAACAGCATCCGTTGCTGTCTATGCTTCAGACAACAGGTCAGAATTCTCTTGCTCTTGTGGGATATGCCAGTGTACGTGATACAGCTTCTATCAATAAAATCATCTATAGCAAGGTGGCTAAGCAGGTTTTACCTACAGACGTTAAACTGTTATGGAGTGCAACTCCTGAAGATGGAATCTCTGCAAAGAATATCTTTGGTCTATATGCCATAAAGGTAACTACCTCTACAGGGCGTGCTCCGCTTGAGGGTGATGTTGTTACTGAAGCTAAGGACCAGTTTGATAATGTTACAGGTCAGCCGGAAGTTAGCATGAGCATGAACACTGAAGGCGCACGTCGTTGGGCTGCAATGACCAAGGCCAATGTCGGTAAGGCAATAGCAATTGTTCTTGATGATGCGGTTTATTCAGCTCCTCGCGTAAATGGTGAAATTGACGGTGGTCAGAGTTCTATATCTGGTAACTTCACTATTGAAATGACAAAAGACCTTGCCAACACATTGAAGTCTGGTCGTATGCCGGCTCCAGCCCGTATTGTTCAGGAAGAAGTTGTGGGACCTACACTGGGTGCTCAGTCTATTCAGCAGGGTGTTATCTCATTCGTAATCGCATTTATTCTGTTGATTATCTACATGGTATTGATGTATAATTTTATACCGGGTATGATAGCAAATGGTGCTCTAGTGGTGAATGTATTCTTTACCCTTGGTATTCTGACGTCGTTCCAGGCGGCTCTTACCATGAGTGGTATAGCCGGTATGGTGTTGTCTCTGGGTACTGCTGTGGATGCCAACGTACTTATCTACGAGCGTATCAAGGAAGAACTTCGCTCAGGTAAAGGTATGAAACAGGCTGTTGCTGCCGGTTACAGTAACGCATTCTCTGCAATATTTGACTCAAATGTTACATCATTGCTTACAGGTGTAATCCTTTATATATTTGGTACAGGTCCTATTCAGGGATTTGCAACAACTTGGATAATCGGTATTGTATGTTCATTCTTCTCTGCTGTATTCTTGACACGTCTTGTCTATGAGTATAAATTGAACCATGACAAGTGGATGAACCTGAAGTTCTGGACTGGAGTGTCAAAGAATCTTATGCAGGGAACCAACTATAAGTTTATGTCAATGTACAAGGGTACATTTACCGTTGCAGGTATTGCTGTTATTGTGTTTATTGGCAGTTTCTTTGTACGTGGTCTTTCTCGAAGCATAGATTTCACCGGTGGTCGTAACTATGTTGTCCAGTTTGAGAAGTCTACTCAGCCAGAGCAGGTGCGTGAAGTACTTGACGGCATATTCCCAGGTTGTACATCCAGTGCATTGTCTCTTGGTACAGATAATAAGACTATACGTATTTCAACCAACTATAAGATAGAGTCTAACAGTGCAGCTGTTGATGATGAAGCAGAAACAAGACTTTATGATGGTTTAAAGAAAGCCGGTATGGTAAGTCAGAAGAATGTTGAGGCTTTCAAGAATCCAGACGTGCGTACAGGTGGCTCTATTATAAGTTCTTCTAAGGTAGGTCCATCAATAGCTAAAGATGTGACTTATGGAGCTATCATAAGTGTGATTATTGCATTGGCTGCTATTTTCGTCTATATATTAATACGGTTCCGTAATGTCGCATTCTCTGTTGGTTCTACATTGGCACTTGCATTTGATGCTTTGACAGTTATCGGTTTGTTCTCGTTACTTCAAGGTTGTCTGCCATTCTCTTTAGAGATAGATCAGACGTTCATTGGAGCTGTGCTTACGGTGATTGGTTATTCCATCAATGATAAAGTGGTTGTATTTGACCGTATACGTGAGAACTTGAAACTTCATCCAAAGGAAGATATACAGGTCGTATTCAATGATTCAATTAATCAGACTTTGGCTCGTACCATTAATACATCAGTGTCTACGTTGATAGTTTTGATTGTAATTCTCTTCCTTGGTGGCAAGAGTATTCAACCATTTGTATTCGCAATGACTTTGGGTGTAGTTTTCGGTACTATGAGTTCTATCTTCATTGCTTCTCCTATTGCATATCTTGTAATGGGAAAGACTATTCGTGACCGCAGAATGGTTGAAGAAACAGAAGCTGTTAAGGCTTGATATATATATATAAGTATATAAATATAAAAATCCCCGTTTGTATTAACAAACGGGGATTTTTATATTTTAATAATAAAAGATTAGTCTTTAAGTTCGTGAGATATATAGCTGCATGACTGTTCTATTATGTTTACCATGTCATCAGGTAGATAGCTGCATGCCTTTTTTACCATGTCTTCAGGTATTTCATAATATGCTTCAGAAATAGCACCGACAATACTTGCTTTGGTATCTATATTGCCTCCGGCTGCTACAGCAATGCGGATGGATTCTTCAAAACTGTCACTTTCCAGAAAGCAACTTATTGCGTATGGAACAGTTTCCTGGCATATATCATCAATATGACCCTCACTTCCAATCTTGTAGATATCAGAAAGTCGGTCTATTCTATACCCGAAATTTCGCTTTACTGCATTCTCAATCTTTTCTTTTGTAACTCTACAGGTACGTAACCAATATATAAGTGTGGCTATGCATTGTGCTCCTTTTATGCCCTCAGCATGGTTATGGGTTATTTCGGCAGAGAGCCTGGATTCATCTAATATTTTATCATAATCATTGAAAAGCCAGCCTATAGGACTTATCCGCATTGCCGAACCGCATCCAAAACTATTATAAGGGAGATGCTTTGGACTATCGAGCCATTTTTGCATATTACTACTGTATCCTCCTTGTGGACAAGGATATCTTTTGCACCAATCTAGCAGTGAGTCTTGGTAACTCCTGGCATTAAGAATGGCATCTGCAAATGCTACTGTACATATAGTGGCATCAGTATATGTACAATTACCAGTGAATAAATCAAAGTTTCTGGATGGTTGATGCTTGGAATCAAAGCGCGAACCAATTATGTTGCCGATTATTGCTCCAATCATGGTATCAAAAGTTTTAGATTAATATTGTACTCCCACCGGGAATCGAACCCGGATCAAAGGTTTAGGAAACCTACGTTCTATCCATTGAACTATGGGAGCAATGGGTATTCGGTCTACAAAGGTAGTGTAAATAATTGAACAAACAAAATTTTGAACAATAAAAAAGCAGTTGCCGATTAGCAACTGCTTTTGTGTGTCATTATGTTTAAAACCATGTCATCTGTAGCACACATGGCTTCTTTCCCGATACATGTGAGGTTGTGTATTGATTGGTCTACATCGTTGTCTATTATGCCTTCTGCCTCAGTTACGCATTTGCCCTCCATACTGAGTAGAGCTGATAATAAAGCAGTAGAGACTCCGCTGCTGATTTTTAAGGCACAACTGGGCTTGGCGCCATCACAAATCATGCCTGTAAGGTTAGCAATCATATTTTTCACAGCGTTGCAGATTTTGTTATAATCACCTCCCATAAGATATGTTATACCGCAACTACTGCCGATACTTGCTACCACACAACCACATAATGCAGACAGTTTGCCAAGACTCTGTTTGATATATATAGCCGTGAGGTGACTTAGTGTCAATGCACGTATAAGTTCTTCTTCTGTATTTTCGTTTTCTTCAGCATACACTGCTACCGGATTGGTAGCACAGATGCCCTGGTTGCCGGAACCACTATTGCTCATAACCGGAATCATAGCCCCTCCCATACGTGCATCACATGCGGAAGCAGTTTTAGAGATTATATGTGAGAAAATACTGTTGCCGAAGATTCCACGGCTTAGCGGTCGGTCCATAGTTTTGCCGAGACAGTGACCATAGTTGCCTTTGATGCTTTCTTCTGCAGCCTTTATGTTATATTCTTTTGTCTTGAGGATAAAGCGTATTTCATCAAGTGGAGTTGTTGAAGCAAAATCCCATACAGTTTTCAGATTTAACTGTATTTCATCGTCATCTTCGTCTTTATCTATGCACATACGTTTATCTAACAGGATTTCCCCATTGCGTTCTTCATATACGAAATTAGTATGGCTTTTGGCTATTACTACAGTAGCCTTATCCATACCTGATTCACATGTAACTTCAATATAGAGTTTTTCCGTTATATTCTGTTTCAACTGTATGTTTATTCTGTTTTCTTCTATATATCTCTTGCCTTCTTCAAGTGTATTATGTGTGAGGTCTTTGATAACCTCAAGTTGATACTTGCTTTTACCTATAATAGCACCTAAGGATATTGCTATTGGCAGACCTATCATTCCGGTTCCGGGAATACCAACTCCCATGGCATTCTTCAAAATGTTGGCACTTAATGCAGCTGTTATCTTCATAGGTCGTTTGCCAAGGCACTCTGCAGCCTTGGCAGTACAGAGGGCCACAGCCATCGGCTCTGTGCAGCCAACGGCTGGGACAACCTCCTTGTTTATAAGAGAAAGTATCTGATTTCTTGTTTTATTATCCAGCATGATGATGCAGATTATTTTGCGTTGTATTTGTCTTGTCCTTTATTGAGGAATTCAAGATATGCGGGGATATCTTCTTTGTAAGAAAAACTACTAGTAAGAGGTCTGCCTTCGTTGTCTACTGCGACATAGAAAGGTTGTGCGTTGGCACCAAATTTACTACTTTGCAGATAACTCCATTTGTCACCAATGGTGCGTAGTGTGCGCTCTTGTCCATTTTGAGTTACTTTCATAGGCTCAGCTAAAGGAGTTTTGTCATCTACAAAGAGTGAAATCAAAACATAGTCTTTGGTAAGTTTGTCTGCAACTTGCGGATCTGTCCATACCGAAGCTTCCATTTTGCGGCAGTTTACACAGCCGAATCCCGTGAAGTCTATGAGCGCAGGTTTGCCTTGGGCTTTGGCTGCTGCCATACCTTCTTCGTAATTGGTGTATTTTGCTTCTATAGTTTTTGTATTCAAATTAAAATCTTGAGTATTGATAGGTGGCGCAAAAGCACTTACTGCTTTGCAAGGTGCGCCCCATAGTCCTGGAATCATATATATTGCAAAAGCGATAGAACATAGTCCTGTCATAATACATACAACAGGCATAGGTTTGTCTATTTCACCACCTATGGTATCTACCTGGAATTTGAGCTTGCCTATGAGATACATGCCCAGTGCACCAAATATTACTATCCAGAGAGAAAGAAATACTTCGCGATCCATTATATGCCATCCGTAAGCAAGATCTGCCACTGATAGAAATTTCAGAGAAAATGCCAGTTCTACAAACCCTAATACAATTTTTATGGTGTTCATCCATGAACCAGATTTTGGAGCAGATTTGAGCAATGATGGAAATAATGCAAATATCGTGAATGGTATTGCAAGGGAAAGGGCAAATCCTAGCATGCCCACTGTTGGTGCCACCCAATTGCCTGATGTTACTGTTTCTACGAGGAGCAATCCTATTATTGGTGCAGTGCATGAGAATGATACCAACACAAGTGTAAATGCCATAAGAAAAATAGAGATAACTCCAGTGGCATTACTTGCCTTTGTATCTACAGAATTAGCCCAACTATCTGGAAGTTTTATTTCGAACCAACCAAAGAAACTGAATGCAAAGGCAATCAATAATATGAATAGAATTATATTGAAAACTGCACTTGTAGAAAGTTCATTGAGTTTGCTAGGACCGAAGATGGCTGTAATGAGAAGACCTAATCCTAAATATATTGCAACAATAGAGATGCCATAAGTAACGGCATCACGCACTCCTTTTTTCTTGTCATTTTTAGCTCGTTTCAGGAAAAAACTTATAGTCATTGGTATAATAGGCCATATACAAGGCATAACCAATGCAAGAAGTCCGCCAATGAGTCCCATTATAAATATATAGAAGAGTGAGTGATTGGCAATATTGTTGGCACCTCCAAAAGCCTGTAACTCCTTTACGACCGGTTTCCAAAGTTGTTCTTTATCGCTAGTGGAAAGGTTGGCACTGGCTGCAGAGTCAATTCTTGCAGTTGAGTCAGCCTGAGCCTTTAAAATAGAATCTGCTTTGAATTTAGACAATGCTGCTTCTGCCTCCGGGTCGCCTTTTGCAGCAGCGAGAGCAATTGCGGGATCTATGCTTGTGGCTTTTATTTCGTTGGAAGCTGTTTCTTTGCTTGCTGAATTTGCTGAAGCCGGGCTTTTTCCGCTATTCTTAAAGTCTACAGATGTGGGTGGCATACAATTTTGGTCATTGCATGCACCGTATTCCAAATAGGCATCTATAGTATAATTTGGTTTGGTAAAACGAACTTTTTGTATGAATTGTACACTGTTTTCAAAGTAACGTAATTTCATTCCGAAGAGTTGATCGTATTTTGAAATCTCGTTTCCTTTATGAGTTAATTTACCTACAAGTTCAATACCGTCAATCTTTGAAACGTTGAATGTTGCTTGTATCGGTCCGTCACTGCCTAAGTTAGTTGAATAAACGTGCCATCCTTTAGAAATAGTTCCGCTGAAGATAATTTCCGCTTCAGCACTTCCGTTAGTTTTTAATTGTGATGAAAACTTCACCGGATTCAGCATTTGTGCATTGACCAGAATAACTGTTATCAGCATCATGGTCAGAGTAATAGCTCTTTTCATTTGTAATTAGTCTCCCTTATAATTTATGAATTCTTACTATTTATACGTCTTATCCTGTAAAAAGGGTATTCTTTATGATTACTAATTTATAATCTTTAACCAAAAAGAAAAATAAAAGGTGGAAATTCTGTTTCCACCTTATTATATATTAATTTAGCAAACTTTGCTACCAGGTTTCACTCCTTTTAGAATAGTTGTAACACTTAAATCACCGTTATAGTTCTCTGCCGACAAAATCATTCCTTGACTCTCAATTCCCATTAACTTACGTGGTGCAAGGTTGGCAATAAATAGGACGTCTTTACCAATTAATTCTTCCGGCTTATAGAATTTGGCAATGCCGGAACATATAATCCGTTCTTTTCCACTGCCATCGTCTATAGTAAATTTAAGGAGTTTATTGCTCTTCTTTACCTTTTCACAATTAAGAATATGACCTACACGAATATCAAGCTTCTCCCATTCGTTGAAGTCAACATTAGGCTTTATAGCATCTGTTTTGTATGCAGCAGCTTCATTTGCTTTTTTTGTGTCAGCAAGTTTCTTTAATTGCCTGTCGATTACATCGTCTTCAATTTTTTCGAATAGCAGTTGAGGCTCTGCCAACTGATGACCTGCTTTTAGCAAATCAGTACTGCCAAGTTGCGCCCAATCAAATTTATCCATATTTATCATCTTGCGCAGTTTCTCAGAAGAGAATGGTAGGAATGGCTCGAATGCGATAGCCAGATTGGCAACAAGTTGTAGTGAGATATTTAGGATAGTTTCTACTCTTTTAGGGTCTGTTTTCCAGACTTTCCAAGGCTCACATTCAGTTATGTATTTATTTCCAATACGTGCAAGATTCATTGCTTCCTTCTGTGCCTCACGGAATTTGAATACGTCAAGATATTGTTCAACCTTTGTCTTTACGTCTGTAAATTCAGCAATTGCAGTTTTGTCAACATCAGTAAGTTCACCACATTCAGGAACCACGCAGTTCCAATATTTTTTTGTAAGTTGAAGAGCACGGTTTACAAAGTTGCCATATATGGCAACCAACTCAGAGTTATTGCGTTCCTGATAGTCTTTCCAAGTGAAGTTGTTGTCTTTTGTTTCCGGTGCATTTGCAGTTAGCACATATCTTAGTACATCTTGTTTCCCAGGCATATCTTCAAGATATTCATGAAGCCATACAGCCCAGTTGCGTGATGTAGAAATTTTGTCATCTTCAAGATTAAGAAATTCATTGGCAGGAACGTTATCAGGTAGGATATATCCACCGTGAGCCTTTAGCATAGTTGGGAATATGATGCAGTGGAATACGATGTTGTCTTTTCCTATGAAATGAATAAGACGTGTGTCTTCATCTTTCCACCATTTTTCCCAAGAGCCCCATTTCTCAGGTTCATTTTCGCATAGTTCTTTTGTATTACTGATGTAGCCAATAGGTGCATCAAACCATACGTATAGTACTTTGCCATCTGCACCTTCCACGGGAACTGGAATACCCCAATTCAAATCGCGAGTCATGGCACGTGGCTGGAGGTCCATATCCAACCAACTCTTGCATTGTCCGTATACGTTAGGACGCCATTCCTTGTGTCCTTCCAATATCCATTTTTTCAGCCATTCTTGATATTGGTTAAGCGGTAGATACCAGTTTTTGGTTTTTTTAATAACAGGTTTGCTTCCGCTTATAGTAGAATGAGGATTAATAAGTTCCATAGGACTTAGGTCACTGCCGCATTTTTCACATTGGTCGCCATAAGCGTTTAGGTTGTGGCAGTGTGGACATTCCCCCATTATATATCTGTCTGCAAGAAACTGATGAGCTTCTTCGTCATAATATTGTTCTGATTCTTTTTCAACTAATTTTCCCTCTTCGTACATCTTCTTAAAGAAGTCAGAAGCAAATTTATTGTGTGTTTGGGAAGTCGTGCGGCTATATATATCAAATGAAATTCCAAAATCCTTGAAACTGTCCTTTATCATTGTATGATAGCGGTCTACAACATCTTGTGGTGTAATACCTTCTTTCTTAGCACGGATGGTGATAGGCACTCCATGCTCGTCACTACCACCGATGAATATTACGTCCTGTTTCTTCAGGCGAAGATAACGGACGTAGATGTCGGCAGGAACATATACACCGGCGAGATGACCGATATGTACACCACCATTGGCATACGGCAGAGCTGCTGTAACAGTGGTACGTTTGAATTTCTTTTCTTCCATCTAATTCGTTGATTTTTAATTCTTTGCGCAAAATTACAATAATTTGGGCGAAATACAAAAGAAAATATTTCTTTTTTGGTAATATTAGTTGTATTTGTCAGCCTCTTTCAGCCCAGTCGCCTCTATCCAGAGTACGATAACTTATGGATTCGGCAAGATGTTCTGAAGTTACTTTATCACTCCCGGTAAGGTCGGCAATTGTACGTGCAACCTTTAGAATTCGACTATATGCTCTTGCACTGAGGCTGAGTTTCTCCATAGCAACTCTCAGTAGTTCGATTCCTGCTTCATCAGGTTCTGCAAATTCATGAATCATTCTTTCACTCATTTGAGCATTGCAGTGCATTCCATTTATGTCTTTGAATCGCTGTTCTTGTATCTGTCTTGCAGTGATAACTCTTTCTCTGATTTTTTCACTAGACTCACCTGGCGCTGCTTTTGATATGTCCTTGAATGGAACCGGAGTTATTTCGCATTGGATATCTATGCGGTCTAGTAGTGGACCGCTTATTTTGTTCATGTATCTCTGAATCTGTC
>CAYSSU010000012.1:0-72734 GCA_964433895.1 uncultured Prevotella sp. | reverse complement strand
TTTATGTTTCACCGTAAAATGTTGGTATTTAGTGTTTTGACTTAGTACAGAAAAATCAATATTATTTGGGACAAATATTGGAACATATAAACCTTTGACCATGAATTCTCGAAAATTTTATGTAAATTTGCACGCATGAAGAAATTGTGTCTGTTTATGCTGCTGTTGCTTTCTCTTTCCGCAGCAGCACAAAAGAATAAACCGTTAAGCAAGACGGCGCGTTCTCTTGAAAGTCATGGCTATGTGAATGTTCAGGCGGCTGATCCTTCCATACATGTAAGTCTGATGTATTCGCGTCCGGATAATTTCTGTGGCGTGGTGCTTTATGATGATCTTCGGGAAGCATATCTGCACCCTGAAGCAATGAAGGCTTTGAAAAAAGCTCAGGAATATCTTAAGAAGTTTCGCCCGGATTTGAGTCTGAAAGTTTATGATGCTGCCCGACCTATGACCATACAGCAGAAAATGTGGAATAAGGTTAAGAATACCAGTAAGGATATCTATGTGAGTAATCCTGCTCATGGCGGAGGAATGCATAATTATGGTATGGCGGTAGATATTACCCTGTGTAAACTAAATGGCGACACCATAGATATGGGGACAAAGGTGGATTATATGGGGGCTGCCGCACATATAGACAAGGAAAATGAACTTGTTTTATATGGTAGAATAAGCAGGCATGCCTTGCAGAACAGGGTGTTGCTGCGCAAAGTAATGCGATATGGAGGGTTTAAACCGCTCAGAACAGAGTGGTGGCATTTTAACAAGTGTTCGCGTGCCGTGGCAAAGAAGTACTATAAGGTAATAAAATAACAAATATAGAGTTTATGCTGTTGGAAGATTTTCTGCGTGTTCACCGTTCTGATGATGTTCGCCAACTTGCTCTGCAGGCAGGCAAATATCCGGATATAGACATGCCTTACGCATTGGACCAGATAAGGGGATGGCAGACTGCTAAGAAGAAACTCCCGTCATGGTCGCTGACAGACGGCATTATCTATCCGCCACACTTGTCTATGGAACAGTGTTCTTCGGAGGTAACAGCAATGTATAAACAGAAACTTATAGAACGGTTGGTGAAAGAAACCGGCAGTTTTGTAGATTTGACTGGAGGTCTGGGAGTGGATTTCTCTTTTATGTGTCGTAGTTTCAAACAGTCTGTTTATGTAGAACGCCAGCATTTGTTGTGTGACAATGCCATGCATAACTTTTATTCTTTGAAACTTGGCAATGCAAAAGTGATATGTGGTGACGGAGTGGAATATCTCCATCATATAGAGCATGTGGATGCCATATATCTGGATCCTGCCAGGAGAGATGAAAATGGAGCAAAGACATACGCCATAGAAGATTGTACTCCTGATGTGGTCAGACTTAGGGATGAATTGCTGGATAAGGCTTCTTGGGTGATAATAAAACTGTCTCCGATGCTAGACTGGCATGAGGCTTGCCGGAAGTTGGGCTGCGTGGCAGAAGTTCATATAGTAAGTGTGGATAACGAATGTAAGGAGTTGTTGCTCGTATTGAGCAAGAAAGCCGTGGAATATCGTATTTATTGCGTTAATAACAAGGATATATTCAGTTATTCGGAAAATGAAGATATTTGCCAGGCTACGTACCGGGCAGAACCGGAATATCTATATGAGCCTAATGCTTCCATAATGAAAGCCGGATGTTTTGCGCTCCTTTCCGCACGCTATCCGGTTAAGGCAATAGGTGATAACAGTCATCTTTACTTTTCAGATAAAGAAATCGATGAATTTCCGGGGCGCAGATTTAAGATCGTATCTATGTTATCTATGAATAAGAAAGAACTGCGCAAATCATTGGCAGAAATCTCCAAAGCTAATATTACGACACGCAATTTCCCAATGAGTGTTGCGGAACTTCGCAAAAAGTTGAAAATCAAGGAAGGTGGTGACACTTATATCTTTGCCACCACTATGGAAAATGGTGCTCACTCCTTAATAATGTGCAAAAAGTTAATGTAAATTTGGTGTTGTCACTGATTTTAATTAAATTTGCATGTTTTAAAGACTAAAATATATTGCAATATAATGTCATCAGTTGAAATTAGAAAGGTTGAGACTAAAAAGGATCTCCGAACTTTTATAGATTTTCATTACGACTTGTACAAGGGTAATGCTTACGATGTACCTAATCTTTATAGTGACGATTTAAATACCCTGAGCAAGGATAAAAACGCCGCTTTTGAGTTCTGTGAGGCAGAATACTATCTCGCCTACATGGATAATAAAGTGGTGGGGCGTGTTGCTGCTATAATCAATAACAAGGCCAATGAAAAATGGAATCTGAAGTCTGTGCGCTTTGGTTGGATTGATTTCATAGATGACAAAGAAGTATCTTCTGCACTTTTTAAGGCTGTGGAAGATTACGGTCGTTCCAAGGGCATGACGCAGATGGTTGGTCCGTTGGGATTTACAGATATGGACCCTGAGGGAATGCTCACTTGGGGATTTGACCAATTGGGTACGATGCCAACAATATACAATTATCCATATTATCCTGAACATATAGAATCTTTTAATGGATTTGAGGTTGACAATAGTTATGTTGAGTTTAAATTAATGGTGCCTGAAGAGATACCGGAAAGATATACCAAGATAGCTGCAATGATAGAAAAACGCTATAATCTGCATGTGAAGAAACTTACCAGAAAAGATATATTTAAGGATGGTTACGGGCAGAAAGTGTTTAAGATAATCAATGATACATATAAGGATCTTTATGGTTATTCTGAACTTACTCAGAAGCAGATAGACCAATATGTTGATATGTATTTCAAAGTGCTTGATTTGAATCTTGTTACAATATTGGAAGACTGGAGCAATGATGAGAAGAAAGTGATAGGTTTGGGTATTTCAATGCCGTCACTGTCATTGGCATTACAGAAATGCAACCGTGGCAGATTGTTTCCTTTTGGCTGGTGGCATGTCTTGAGAGCAGTGAAGTTTCATAAAACAAAGATAATAGACCTTCTTCTGATTGGCATCTTGCCGGAATATCGTTCAAAAGGTGCGAATGCACTGATTTTCAGCGACTTGATTCCCCGCTATCAGGCATACGGCTTTGAGTGGGGAGAAACCCAGGTTGAGTTGGAGACCAATGAAAAGGTACAAGACCAGTGGGGACCGTTGAATCCTATTCTTCATAAGCGCCGTAAATGCTATAAGAAAATTCTGAAGTAGAATCAGAAGATACTAAAGCCGGTGACTTCACTGGATTTTTAACTTTTAAATTTTCAAAAATGCCGGAAGATAATAATGTTTTAGACAACGAAAGTCAGTCACAGGCTGTTTCCCAGCAACCTGTTGAGTACACAGATGACAATATCCGTCACTTAAGTGATATGGAACATGTTCGGACACGTCCGGGTATGTATATCGGACGTCTGGGCGACGGTTCTCTGCCGGAGGATGGAATATATGTACTTCTAAAGGAGGTAATTGATAATTCTATTGACGAGTTTAAAATGAATGCCGGCGACCGCATTGAGGTTGATATAGAAGATAACCTTCGCGTCAGTGTGCGTGATTACGGTCGTGGCATACCTCAAGGCAAACTTGTTGAGGCTGTCAGTATGCTTAACACCGGAGGTAAATACGACAGCAAGGCATTTAAGAAAAGTGTTGGACTTAATGGAGTGGGTGTCAAGGCTGTGAATGCTTTGAGTTCTCATTTTGAAGTTAAGTCGTTCCGTGATGGAAAAGTACGTGAACTTGCGTTTGAAAAAGGAGTTAAGAAAAGTGATGGTTCTCATAAGTCAAGTGATGAGAATGGAACATTTATCTTTTTTGAACCGGATAGCACTCTGTTTCAGAACTATAGTTTCCATGATGATATAATAGAAACTATGTTGCGCAATTATACATATCTGAACAGCGGACTCACTATAATGTATAATGGTCGCAGAATAAAGAGCCGTAATGGTCTGGAAGATCTCCTTAATGATAATATGACCAATGACGGGCTTTATCCTATAGTTCATCTTATCGGTGAAGATATAGAAATTGCCTTTACCCACACCAATCAGTATGGTGAAGAATATCATAGTTTTGTAAATGGTCAGCATACCACTCAGGGTGGTACGCATCAGAGCGCATTTAAGGAACATATTGCAAAAACGTTGAAAGAGTTTTTCAGTAAAAGCTATGAATATACTGATTTGCGTAATGGCATTGTGGCGGCAATAGCTATCAATGTAGAAGAACCAGTGTTTGAGTCTCAGACCAAAATAAAATTGGGTTCTACCCAGATGGCTCCGGATGGAGAAAGCATCAACAAATATATTGGCGACTTTATCAAAGAGAATGTAGATAACTATATGCACAAGAATCAGGATGTTGCTGAGGTTATTGAAAACAAGGTGAAGGAGAGTGAACGTGAACGCAAAGCTATGGCTGGTGTAACCAAACTGGCACGTGAACGGGCTAAGAAGGCAAATCTTCATAACCGTAAACTGCGTGACTGTAGGGTTCATTTCTGCGAGGCAAAGAATGATCGTAAGGAAGAGTCTAGTATCTTTATTACAGAGGGAGATTCTGCAAGTGGAAGTATCACTAAGAGCCGTGATGTAAATACCCAGGCTGTTTTTTCTTTGCGTGGAAAGCCACTCAACTCCTTTGGACTTACAAAGAAAGTGGTATATGAGAATGAAGAATTCAATCTTCTTCAGGCTGCTCTTGATATAGAAGACGGACTGGATTCTCTTCGTTACAATAAGGTCATTGTGGCTACTGATGCCGATGTGGATGGCATGCACATACGCTTGCTCATCATCACGTTCTTTCTCCAGTTCTTCCCGGAACTTATTAAGAAAGGGCATGTATATGTACTCCAGACTCCTCTTTTCCGTGTGCGCAACAAACGTACTAAGATAAAGAACCGGAAAATTATAGAGGAGTATGATACAAAATTGGAAAAGAAAGAAAAAAAGAGTGATTTCATCACTCGATATTGCTATACAGATGAAGAACGTGTGCAGGCTATCCGTGATTTAGGTCCGGATCCGGAAATAACACGATTCAAGGGGCTTGGAGAAATCAGTCCTGATGAATTTGTCCATTTTATCGGACCGGATATGCGCCTGGAACAGGTTACATTGCATAAAAACGATCAAGTACAGAAGTTACTTGAATATTATATGGGCAAAAATTCTATGGAACGCCAGAATTTTATCATTGATAATCTGGTTATCGAAGAAGACTTGCCTGAAGATACAGATCCTATAGACTAATTATGAAGAAATTTTTTCTGTTTTCATTTATATTTTCCGCTGTGGCTCTCACAGCAAGTGCACAAATTCATCTGAATATGGGGAACGATAGCCCTATGCGCAAACTCCAGATTGCGGAGATGGCTATAAACAACCTGTATGTTGATTCTGTTGATGAACAGAAACTTGTAGAGGATGGAATCCGTGGCATGATAGAGAAGCTAGACCCTCATTCTGCTTATTCTACAGCAAAGGAGACTAAGGCTATGAATGAACCCCTTCAAGGGTCTTTTGATGGTATCGGCGTTCAGTTTAATGTAGTCCAGGATACGCTCCTTGTTATTCAGCCAGTGACAAACGGACCTTCTGAAAAAGTTGGTATCCTGGCTGGTGACCGTATTGTAACTGTAAATGACACTGCTATTGCCGGAGTCAAAATGAGCAAAGAGGAAATAATGAAACGCTTGCGTGGTCCTAAGGGCTCTAAGGTGCGTTTGGGAATAGTGCGGCGAGGTATATCCGATAAACTTTCTTTTACTGTTACTCGTGACAAGATACCGGTTAAAACTTTGGATGCAGCCTATATGATTCGTCCTCAGTTGGGATATATACGTATTGGAAGCTTTGGTGCCACTACGTATGATGAATTTATGGAAGCAGTGTCAGGGCTGAAAAAGAAAGGTATGAAGAATATGATTCTTGATTTGGAAGAAAATGGGGGCGGATATCTTATGGCTGCAGTGCAGATAGCCAATGAATTTCTCAGCAAGAACGACCTTATTGTCTATACATCCGGTCGTAGTTCGAAACGACAGGAATATCGTGCTCAGGGCAATGGAAAACTGCTAGACGGTAAAGTAATGGTGCTAATCAATGAATATACTGCTTCTGCAGCCGAAATCGTGACAGGTGCTATACAGGATCAGGATCGCGGAATGGTTGTCGGTCGCCGTTCTTTTGGCAAGGGACTGGTACAGCGTCCTGTTGAGTTCAGTGACGGAAGCATGATACGCCTCACGATAGCACATTATTACACTCCTTCAGGACGTTGTATTCAGAAACCGTATAAAAAAGGAGATCAGATGGATTATGCAATGGATATAGAGAAACGTTTTGAGCATGGTGAACTTTATAGTGCCGACAGCATACATTTCGCTGATTCACTGAAATATAAGACTTTGAAGCTCAAACGTATTGTTTATGGTGGTGGTGGTATTATGCCGGATTATTTCGTACCTCTTGATACAGCACAATATACCCGGTTTCATCGTCAGTTGGCAGCTCGCAGTATAATCATTAACGCAAATCTTAAATACGTGGACAATAACCGTAGGCAACTGGTTAAGGCTTACCCTTCTTTCGAACAGTTTAGTGCTGAATATAAAGTACCTCAGTCATTCTTGGACGATGTGCTTAAGGAAGCTGAGAAACAGAATATAAAACCAAAAGATGAGGCAGAACTTAAAGCAACTATGCCACAGTTGAAACTCCAGTTGAAGGCTCTTGTAGCCCGTGATTTATGGGATATGAGTGAATATTTTCAGGTGATAAATGAAACCAATCAGGTTGTGATGAAAGCGGTCTCTCTTATGCAATAAATATAAGCAATTGGAATTCTTATGAGTAAGCGGAATTTGTTTTTAATGGCTTTTGTTATTGCGCTGGTTACTTTTACATCATGTTCCAGACACAGGCAGAATGCCAAGGACGTATCTAAGGAAATTGCTGATACCGCCAGTAGCAGTGATGCATATTTCAGAGCAATAACCAAGATAGCCTATGCCAGTTATCTGGAAGGTGAGAATCAGGCAAGTATGGAGTATTCTTATATAGCTCTGGGAAAGGCTTTGGAAAAGCGAAATAGCAATTATGAGGCCATATTGTCATTTCTCATAGGTGTAAATAAAGTCAATATTGGCGATTATGACAATGCAGTTCCATATTTTCACAGAACAATCTCCATATATAGTGATATGGATTCAACTTCTGCGCATGATGAGGCTCTGTATCAGAAAGTGTATACAATGCTAAACATAACTTTGGCAATGCAGAGTTATGGAAATTATGATGAAATAAAGAGAATGCTCCCAGACCTTAATGCTTCAATTCTGAAACTTTCAATGGGGCAGGATTCAACTAGTGTTGTTGCCGGTCAGAACAGTATTTTCGGTTTCATGCCCAGATCTGCGTTTAAGTTGGCTAAGAGCAGTGAAACTTCTATACTTGAGCTTAAACATAAGCAACAGCAAAATGAGATTGTAATGATGCGCATGATATTGGTATTTGCTTCTGTGATATTGCTTTTGCTTGTTTTCATTGTGTTTCGTATTGTCAGGTATAATCGTGCCATAACAAGAAAAAATGCTTCTGCCGTAGCTAATATTAACATATTGCTTAAATATCGTGATATTGTTGAAAGGATGGATAAAGAGTCAAAGAAAGAAGTTGGCAATAACAGTGAATTTGGTGAGATGAAAGATTTACAGATGCAGAAAGAATTTGATTCAGACGAAGAACTCTATAAAAGAGTGATTCGTACTATAATAAAGAAAAATCTATATCTGAATCCGCGACTTACCAGAGATGACGTTATCAGTGAAGTATATGTGCCACATAATAAGTTTGCCCAGTTGTTTTCTAAATATGCCGGTACTACATTTAACAAGTATATAAATGATTTGCGTCTGGAATATGCTGCCAGACTACTTCGCGATAATCCTGAATATACAATAGAGGCAATTGGTGAAAAATGTGGCATGCCTATATCCCAGACTTTTTATCGCAATTTCTCGGATAAGTTTGGAGTGACCCCTTCTGATTTTAGAAGAATTATAATAAAAAACAACGATAAAATCGAAGAAAATTAAGAAATGTGATAACAAGTTACGTTTTGTGATATGTTATATGAGCAATTCTTAATACTTTTGCACTCGAAGGTTTAAGTTTAGACTAATTATACTCAACTTTGAGAAGAGTAACCCGTGAGGGTGAAATATTTTTTTTCACATTCATAAAAAATGTATGATTAGAGAGTAAAAAAATCAGGTTATAGATTTTAAAAATGAATCTAAAAAAATAAAAGCATGTTGCCAGAGATTGGTAGCATGCTTTTTCTAATAGTACATAATGTTCTTTTCCTCTTATTCTTTTTCCTCTTTCATTTTCCTGAGCAGAGTAAGGGCCTTGTCTTCATTAGCCTCCATTATTTCCCGTTCTCCCGGACCTTTGTCGTTTATTCCGCACAGATGCAGTATGCCATGAATAATTACACGGTGCAGTTCTTCGTTATAATCTTTGTGGAACTTTTCTGCATTGGTGCGGATTGTATCCAGACTGATAACAAGGTCACCGTTTATCACGTTGTCTTCATCATAGTCGAAAGTTATGATATCTGTATAATAGTCATGTCCCAGATACTCGTTGTTCACTTCAAGCATCTTGTCATCATTGACAAACATATATCCTATTTCTCCTACTTTTCTGCCGTAAGTTGCCGTTACGGCTTTTATCCATTTGTTTGTGAAGCGCTTCTTTATATCCGGCATCTTCACCTCTTCAGCATTGTATGTTATCATATTTTTACCTCCTTATTTCTTTTTAGCAATAAATTCAGATGCGTCTTTACCAAAAAACTGCAGTTCTCTGACCAGTGTACTGCTAATGCTCTGCATTTCCGGTTCACTGAACAGCAGTAATGTTTCTATGTTCCCAAGCCGCTTGTTAATGTCAGCCTGTTCACGTTCATATTCAAAATCCTTTATGCTCCTTACACCCCTTACTATATATCCGGCACCTTCTCTTTTTGCCATGTCAATTGTAAGGTCATTGTATGATTTTACTTCAATCTTTGGTTCGTCACCATATAAATCCTTTATATTTTCCACTCTGAGGCTGATTTCTTCGCTTGTATGCTTCTGTTTACTCACCGCTACAGCAATTACCAGTCTGTCAAAAATGGGCAGCGCACGTCTCACGATAGAGTCATGACCAATGGTGAAAGGATCAAATGTTCCTGTAAATAGTCCTGTTTTCATATCTGAAGAATTAAAAACTATCCGAATAAGTCCGGTTGCATTGCGTCTCCGGTGTATGGATTCTTGCCAAGATGGTCATAAGCCAGCTTTGTTGCCATACGGCCACGTGGTGTTCTCTTTATGAATCCCTCCATGATAAGGAAAGGTTCATATACATCCTCTACCGTTCCTGCGTCTTCTCCGATAGCGGTTGCGATAGTTGATACCCCTACGGGACCTCCTCGGAATTTGTCAATGATGGTCAATAGAATCTTGTTGTCTATTTCGTCCAGACCATATTGGTCAATATTAAGAGCCTGCAGAGCCATTGTAGCGATGCTATGGGTAATGGTGCCATTGCCTTTCACTTGTGCAAAGTCACGTACACGGCGTAATAGAGAGTTGGCGATTCTAGGTGTTCCTCTGCTTCTGCGGCTTATTTCAATGGCAGCTTCGTCATCTATAGGCACTTTCAGCAGCATGGCACTACGCTTTATAATTTTCTGTAAGATTTCAGGTGCGTAATATTCCAGATGCATGTTAATGCCGAATCTTGCACGTAAAGGAGCCGTAAGCATACCGCTGCGGGTAGTAGCTCCGATAAGTGTGAATGGATTTAAGTCTATCTGAATACTGCGTGCAGAAGGTCCCTTGTCTATCATGATATCTATTCTGTAGTCTTCCATTGCCGAATAGAGATATTCTTCTACCACCGGTGACAGTCTGTGGATTTCATCGATAAACAATACGTCATTAGATTCCAGAGATGTTAGGATGCCAGCCAAATCGCCCGGTTTGTCCAATACAGGTCCGCTTGTTATTTTAAATCCCACCCCCAATTCGTTGGCAATGATATTGCTAAGAGTAGTCTTTCCAAGTCCCGGAGGTCCATATAGCAAAGTGTGGTCTAGAGGTTCGCCACGGTATTTAGCCGCTTCAACGAATATTTCCAGATTCTCCACCACCTTCTTTTGACCGTTGAAATCAGAGAATCTCAGTGGGCGCAAGGCATTCTCAAATTCCTTTTCAGCTGAGGAAAGGTTATCTTCTCTTATGTCAAAGTCTTCTGCCATCTAACTTCATTTTCTTTATTTGCTGCAAATTTAGGCAAAAATATTGAGATACCGTCCGATAAAAGAAAAAATGTGATTTGTTTGCTCAATTCTTCAATAATGTGTAATTTTGCCGCCATAGAGATTTTTAAATAAGTTATCATTATGTTAAAGTTATTGCAGGCTGTCAGCCGTTGGTTGGCAAATTATACGTCTGTTTTTATTATCAGTATTGCGGTAATCACGTTCTTTTTCCCGCATATATTTGATTGGGTACGTGGAACGACTCAAACTGTTATTCTAGGTGTGATAATGCTTACAATGGGATTGACCCTTACAACCAATGATTTTAAGATTCTTGTAAGTCGTCCCCTTGATATTTTTATCGGAGCCTGTGCGCAGTTTATCATTATGCCTTGTGTAGCATGTTTGCTGGTGCATGTGTGGCATCTGGATTCAGCTTTGGCTCTAGGCATTCTTTTGGTGGGCTGTTGCCCGGGGGGCGTTTCCAGCAATATTATGAGTTATCTTTGTCATGGCGATGTTGCTTTTTCTGTCGGTATGACTTGTGCTTCCACTCTTCTTGCACCGGTAATGACACCGTTACTCATGAAGATTGTGGCGGGTGAAATCATTGAAATTGATGCTGTGGGGATGTTTATTAATATCCTTATTGTTACAATTATTCCTGTAGCTATAGGCTGTGCTCTTAATTATTTTTACAGTAAGCGTGCCAGCTTTCCTACTGTCAGGAGTCTTATGCCCGGTGTAAGTGTGACTTGTCTTGCAATTATAGTCGGTGGTGTGATATCCACTGTTCATGATGATTTGGTGGCACGTGGTTTCATGCTGTTCTTCTGGACATTTGCAGTTGTATTCTGCCATAACACACTGGGGTATCTGTTGGGCTGGGTGGCAGGTATGCTGGCTAAGTTCAATATTGCCAAAAAGCGCACAATATCCATAGAAGTCGGTATGCAGAATGCCGGTCTTGCCACGGTGCTTGCCGGCACATTTTTTGCAGCTCAGCCGCTAGCTGTGCTTCCATGTGCAATCAGTTGTGTATGGCATAGCATTTCAGGAACTATCCTAGCCGGGATTTACCTGAAATGGGATCATATTCATGGCAGGTATTAACTTTTCAGTTTAATTCTGCAGTCTTCCAGTATCGCTGTTAGTTCTTCTACTTTTGTAGCACGGAGCATGGCGATACGGGTTTGCTTGAAGTCGGGTATTCCCTTGAACACAGGACTGGCAGCCAAGTGGCGTCTTGTATGCAGAATACCCCGGTATTCATCTATTCTCTCAACGTTTATACGCAACTGTTCTTCCAGGATGTCAATCTTTTCATCCAGACTCAGTTCCGGTCCGCCTTTCATCTCCCGGAATATCCAAGGGCGTCCGAAGGTGGCTCTTCCCACCATAACAGCATCTACTCCATATTTGTCGAAAGCCTCTTTGGCTCTGTCTGGAGTTGTTATGTCACCGTTTCCAATTATAGGAATATGTATGCGTGGATTTTTCTTCACCTCTCCTATCAGAGTCCAGTCTGCGTCACCTGTATACATCTGGCTGCGGGTGCGCCCGTGTATGGTCAGTGCCTGTATGCCGCAATCCTGCAACTGTTCAGCCAAGTCCGTGATGATAAGATTATCCTGGTCCCATCCCAGACGCGTTTTCACCGTTACAGGTGTATTTACAGCCTTTACAACGTTTCGTGTAATATCCAATAATAGGGGTATGTTTTTTAGCATTCCTGCTCCGGCACCTTTGCCGGCTACCTTTTTTACGGGGCAGCCGAAGTTCAGGTCAATAATGTCTGGTTTTACTTGCTCTACGATTTTGGCGGCCTCTACCATTGAGTCAACGTCTTTTCCGTATATCTGTATACCAACGGGGCGCTCCTCCTCATTGATATTCATTTTGCCCAAGGTAGATTTTATACTTCTTATTATGGCATCGGCAGAAACGAACTCAGTGTACACCATAGCTGCGCCAAACCGTTTGCAGAGCATACGGAATCCAATGTCGGTGACATCTTCCATGGGAGCGAGAAACAACGGCTTCTCTCCAAAATCTATATTACCTATTTTCATGGGTGCAAAGTTAATCAAAAAACTTCAAATTGTTCCAAATACTTGATTTAACTTTATGAGAGCAGATGGTATATGCCACCCGGCAGAGTTTTCACAATGCCTTTCATTTCCATTGAGAATAGCAGTGCCGTGAGGTGAGCTATAGGTATGCCGGCTTGTATGCTGAGCATATTTATCTGCAGGTCGTTTATCTTTTGCAAGGCAGTTATTACTTTCTTTTCTTCCGGTGACACGTCAGGAAACAACTGTCTTTCAATACCTTTTTTCTTGGCCTCATGTAATTTACTGTCAGCAACCCATCCCATGGCTTTTGCAAAGTCATTGGCACATGTAATCAGCCCGGCACCGTTGTCACGTATCAGATTGTTGCATCCTTCACTGTATTGGGCTCCCACAGGTCCCGGAAATGCAAATACGTCCCTGCCGTAATCCCTGGCTATGCGTGTAGTTATAAGCCCGCCGCCATGCGAGGCACTTTCCACCAGTAATGTTGCGTCACACATGCCGGCAACTATACGGTTGCGACGTACAAAGTTCACTTTGTCTGCATTGGTGCATGTCATGAACTCGGTCAGCAGTCCACCTTGTTTTATCATTTTTGCAGCATCATTCTTGTGTGCCTGAGGATAAAGATAGTCTAATCCATGCGCCAGTACTCCCACGGTTTCGTATCCGTTTTCCAGAGCATTGCGGTGGGCGTTTATGTCAACGCCGTATGCAAGCCCACTCACAATAAGTACCTGTGGGCAATATTGTTTCATCTCTCTTGTAAATCTGCGTATCAGGTCCTGTCCGTACATAGTGCATCGGCGTGTGCCCACTATACTTATTATTCTAGCCTGGTTCAGGTCAGCATTCCCAAGATAATACAGAGCCAGAGGAGCATCGTCACATTCTTTCAGACGTTGAGGATACCTGTCATCATTCATTGTAAGTGGAACCACGTTGTTGTGTTCGTCCCATTCCATTTCAGCTTCTGCCCTGCGCTGTGCTTCGTCTATATCCTTGAAAGCGTTTATCAGACGCGGTGTTGCATCCGGTATAATATCCTTTATGTCGTTTTTGTGTTCCAATACAGCCGTGGCACTGCCCACGCGTCTGTATAGTTCAAGCATTCCGGCAATGCTGAAGTAGTTTATTCGTGACAGAACCAAAGTATATAGAATTTCCTTGCTGTCCGGCATCTTTATTTGTCTGTTAAATATGGTGCGAAGGCCCGGTCATAGTCTTCACTGTTGCCCAACTTACCGTTGATAAGGCACACCAAGTCTACTGTTGCATGGAAACACAGACGCTCGTCATTGGCGCGGTATATGTCATGTGTGAATATATAGCGCACCCCCTCTTTCTTAAGTCCCATGCGTGATATGAATTCATCATCACATTTCAATGGAGTCTTGAACTGCAAGTTCATCCTTGCCACCACGGCATCTGTCCCTTTCTCGTGCATATCAGCAAAACTTAGTCCGGCATCTTTCAGAAATCTATGACGGGTATGTTCTGTATAGTGCAGGTAATTGGCATTGTTCACTATTCCTTCAATGTCGCATTCATAGTCGCGCACTTCCATTCTGGTTTCAAATATATATTTCATCTTTATAAGAAATTATTGTTGTCGTTTCAAGTATTCGTATCCTATTCTGCATCTCAGACAGTCTTTCTTGTCACAGTATTCCTTTTTCAATTGAACGAGAGCCTGGCTGTCACCTGCATTCTCAACATTAAGTCCACATTCTTTCCACATCCGTACAATGTAGTTGTTTTCAGCTTTCAACTGTTCCAGGAAATCAAACGCACGGTCACAGTAAGCATCGTTGCTTTTGTGTCTGCCGTATGCAAATAGCATTGGAATCACCGTGTTTATCATTATCAGGTTCAGAGAGAAAGGGGATAGATTTTTTTGATTGTTACCGCTTTCACTTCCAAAGGTGTAATGGGTTTCCCAATATGGTGTGACATTTGTTTTTAGCAGTTCTGTAGCTTTCTTCACGGTGTCACAGTCCACAATGTCACTTAGTCCTGCTTTGCGCTGATAATAAAGGTTTGCCAGTTGGGAAATTCTGATATGTGGAAAATTCTGTGGTCTAAGTCTAAGAAACCTCCATAGTTTATGTTCCATTGGCTGCAGATTGAATTTATGCCGCATATACAGATACTCGTTTCTCAGTTTTGAGAAATACCCTTCATCCATAGCATCTTTCCGATATCTTTCCGGAATGGCATCCTGTTCCAGTAGTCCTGCCTGCCCCATGAATATAGCTTCTATCTGGAACAGATTGTCACGATGATGGTCTACATCATGCAAAGGCACGTTTGCAGCCCATTGTTCAAAAGCATCTCCATTTATGCCGAAACCATAGTTCCGTGCCAATGTCATGAAATATCCGGCTTCCCAGTCACCGTTGCATTTATCCACTCTTCCCAGTATGGCCTCTGTCTTCTGTTCCAGACGTTCAGTCTGCAGGGCACTCATCCATGAATGAACCATCAACTTTGTCAGGTCAGGAATGATTTTATAGCATGGGGGATATTGGTCAACACTTAGCAGTTGCTTATAGTTCTGCATCACCGAATCAGGTACGTTTAGTTTCACTTGTGGCAGAGAAATTCCTCCATGTGTTTTCACTTCTGTATCAATTTCTCCGCATACATGCAGAATAACGTTGTCATAGTGTTCATCCTTGTCATGACCGTGCGTATACCAGTCGGATGCTTTGTCGTGTATTTCAACGTTGCCCACCCATAGAGTGCCGTCAATCTTGACTTTAGCGTTAAAGAAATCAGGTCCGGCATTCATATTGTGCAGTCCGGGGTCAATCACTTCGATGTTTAGTCCGTCTGTGGTTTTGAGTTCACCTAAAGGAAGCATTTTGTGTTTCCATACATAATGCAGTAGTTTTTCCATTATGATGCAAAAGTACGAAAGATTTTTTATTTCCCCATGTTTTTTATTATCTTTATGGCAACATTACTTAATGTTCCCATATATAAAGAATATTATCAAAGATTGGGATTGCTGTATTCGCAGCCACAGAACAGTTGGTTGTAGAAATTGTTTATCTTTATTAGTTCGCCCCGTCTCAGTTGCAATCCGCCTTTTCGCCAGTTCTGTTCCCAGAATGTTACTTCCGGATAAAGATCCACGGCTTTTCTTCCGGCATCATTTATCTGTGGCAATACTTTCCAGCGTGATGAGGCTAGGGTAGTGGTAAGAATGTTGAAGCCGTTTTCTTTCGCATATCTGGCTGCTCTTCCCAATCTGAAAAGGAAGCATGCAGAACATCTTGAACCGCGTTCAGGCTCATGTTCCAGTCCTTTTATTGTCTTTTGCCATTCTTGGTGGTCGTATTCGTCCTCTACGTATTCCACATTCTGCACCTTAAGAAATCTTTTCAGTTCTTCTTTCCTTATGTTGTATTCCTCTAAAGGATAGATGTTGGAATTGGAAAAGAAAACAACGGGTTTCACCCCATTGTGCAACAGACATTCTACAATTGCACCCGAACAAGGAGCGCAACAAGCGTGCAGCAATACCCGTGCATTTTCTTTGTTGAACCCTTCTGGCCATTCAGGCACCATATATTTGTATTGTTCCTCAGCAGGAATAACGTTCTTTCTCATAACTGACAGATATAATTCTTTGCAAAGTTAGTAAAATTCTTATTAAGAGAGTCTCTTTTTTATATTAAAATGTTATTTGCAATGATTCCTTCGCAATGTTAACATCGGTTAATCTTGTTGATAAATCATGTAACTTTGCGTTTTATAAGTGAAAACAGATAAGAATGAAACAAGCTGAATTCGAAAATATAGCCGCATCGGTAAGACAGAAAGTAATGTCTGTGTGCCATGGTTTTTTGTGTTATAGATGCCAATGCGCAGACATATTTGAAGAAGGCTATGAGTGAATTCTTTAACAATGGTTCGCTTACCGAATATTTCACTTCTACAAAGAAGGAAAGTGGTGATGGCTATAACTGTCAGAATGTATATTTCTCGATGCCTGCAAAAAAGAAATCGTATATAGACCGAATTATCAAGGCTTTCGCACATGACAAGGGTGAAGCCTATGAGATATTCGAAAAGGCTAAAGGGGCAGATGAAGATAAAACTGTGTCTGTAGGAATAGGTAAAAGGAGCAGGGAAAGCGTGGGCTTTGGCTCATATAAGGACCGGAACTATAAGCTTATGTTTTTCAGAGACGGTGATAATGACTTGAAGCGTTCTGTATATGCATTGGTATGGAAAGAAGACAAGAAAACCATTGAAGGTTCTGTATGGATGATTTATGGTGATAATCCGAAGAAGAATACCGGTAATATGACAATATACAATTATCCTTCAAGTTTTGGCACCACGTCTTTTTCTGATTCTAATTACCCCTTTGGTTCAGACAGCATTAAAGACTCCGGTCGGTTTCTCAACCGTTTCGGTTCTTATCGCAGTCTTTATTATAGTAAAAATGTTGGTAAAGATGGCAATGCTTTTATCCGGTCTTCTGTTATAAGCAAGATAATGAATCTGTGCAAGGATTATAGCCGGGTGTTGGATTCTGATGAAAAAAAGATAGTAAAAGATGAATTAACAGAGATGAAAAAGAACAGTGGTGATTCTTATCAGCAGAAATTGCTTGATTTATCGATAAAATATTTAAAGTAAATAATATCTCTCTCTTCTAGAACAGAAAGAGACCACTAAAGAACTGATTGGATTAATGGATTTTTATCGAGGCGCATTTCAAAAATATGTTTTTTTTGAATGCGCCTTTATTTGTGTTATAGATAATAATCATTTGATTTCTGCGTTTCTATGGATAATACATTTTTTCTTTTATGATGAACAATAACAGAAAAGCCATTATTGTCGGTGCTTCTTCCGGTATGGGCTTTGAGATAAGCCGACTTCTGCTTGCCGATGGTTGGAGCATAGGTGTGGCAGCAAGGAGACTTGACAGACTGGAGAAAATCAAATGCAATGACCGGCAGATAGTCTTAGCCGAATCAATAGACGTTACCGGTGCGGATGCGTCTGAAAAACTTCTTGGTCTCATAGAACGTTTGGGAGGTATGGATCTATATATCCATGTTTCCGGTGTAGGCAGACAGAATATGCAGTTGGAAAGTTTCATAGAGGAGAACACTGTGATGACAAATTCTCTGGGCTTTACCCGAATGGTGTGTACGGCATTCAACTGGATGGCTGTGCATGGGGGAGGACATATTGCGGTGATAAGTTCCATAGCCGGAACCAAAGGATTAGGAGCCGCACCATCTTATTCAGCAACAAAGGCTTTTCAGAATACATATATAGAGGCATTAGAGCAACTTTCGGCAATGCGCCGTCTTGGCATTACTTTTACCGATATTCGTCCCGGTTTTGTGAATACAGATTTGCTTAATGGTGACAGAAAATATCCCATGCTAATGGATAAATCGGAAACAGCCCGTAATATTGTCAAGGCTATTTACCGCAGAAAGCATGTCAAGGTGATAGACTGGAAATATACAGTTCTCACGGCTTTGTGGAAGTGTATTCCCAGGTGGATATGGAGAAATCTTAATGTAAAATGAAAAAAAGTTTTCTGTTTCACCCTTCACAGTAAAGTGCGTATTATCAGTGACTTCCTGTGAATGAGACTTGTCTTTTGCCGTCTTTCACACTTGTCGGGAATTTCTCGTTTGCCGGAATCAGAAAATCACAAAACATTTTGCTAATCTTTCAAGTGCCTGTTTATGTGTAATTCTCTTTCACGGCAAAGAGTTATGAATCAATGATTTATGGTGAAACATGTTCCGGATAAGTTTAAAAAGTTGGAGCCGGAGTTAGTTATTCATTATCTTTTGCACTGCAATATATCATCTCAGGCTGTGTAATGTGTCATTTCCTATATTGCATAACATTATTTTTTGCATTATCACTATTTATAACTGAAGAGCTGAACGAAAAACATATACTTATATTGTAGTGTTTTTTGCTCTTGTGATATAGGCTAAATTGCTCTGTGTTTTAGCTTGTATTGTGTTATAATATGGCTTAAAACGGAAGCCGAAACAGCCTATTTTGCAAATGACTTGCTGTGCTACATTTTAGAATGTGTATCTTTATTATAGTTAAAAAGGTTGTTTTTTGAATACAAGATTCCATAAAGTCTTGTCGCTCACCACGGTTATCGCTTTTGCTCCCTGATTCATTTTTAATCTGTGATGTCGTGCCCATGAATTATCTATCCGCACAAATACAGTGAAAAAATTTTCGCCGTTATGCTTCTTTATATTCGAGTCTATTTCTTTGCCTGGCTTAGAACTATAACATACGCCGTCAGGTAATCCCTCGAAGACAACTCTGTAGGTCCTTTTCTGATTATTGAACATATAAAGGTATTTGTAAGGTATTTCTATGTTGGCGAAATAGAAATCTCTGTTTCCCAACTCAAAATAATTCACACTTCCCTGTCCTTCAATGGTTATGGGAAAGTGTATTCTTGTTGTAGCCCATATCATGCCGATTACAAGCAGAGTTATTACGGCAGTGCCGGTGCGTATTAGATGTGGAGGAACTCTGCCTATTATCTTCCTCACCTTTTCACTTCTCAGTTCTATATTATCCTTGTCTTCCATATCATTTGTTTTGTCAGTTGCCCAGTTCCAACTGATTCTTAATCAGATTATAATATACTCCCCGTTTGGCAATAAGTTCATCATGACTGCCGCTTTCCGCCACCTTGCCTCCTTCTATTGCTATTATCTTGTCAGCGTTTCTCACCGTGCTCAGTCTGTGGGCAACGATTACCACTGTGCGCCCGGCATAAAACCGGTCCAGATTCTCCACTATAGCCCTTTCATTGCTTGCGTCCAAAGAGTTTGTTGCCTCGTCAAGGAATATGTAGTCTGGATTCTTGTACACAGCTCTTGCGATGAGAATCCTCTGCTTCTGTCCCAGACTTAGTCCTATTCCGTCACGTCCTATCTTCGTGTTGAACTTCAGTGGCAGCGACATCACATAGTCCTTTATACAGGCAATTTCAGAAGCCCTGAGTAATCTTTCACTGTCTATATCACCGTCACCGACGGCTATGTTTCGTGCTATGGATTCAGAGAATATCACTCCTTCCTGCATCACAACTCCACACTGTCTGCGCCACCACTTTTTGTCCAAACTGTTGATGTCTGTTCCGCCTACCGTTATCCGTCCCTCCAGTACCGGATAATAACCCAGCATCAGCTTTATCAGTGTTGTCTTTCCGCTGCCCGAAGCTCCTACTATGGCAATAACCTTTCCCTGCGGTATATGTATGTCAACATCGTCAAGAGTTTTTCTCAGAGCATGCGGGTCATATTTGAACATTATTTTGTCTATATGTATTCCTTTTTCCTTGTCTTCAAGAGAAGTCACAAGTTTTCCCTTGTTGTTCTCATTATCCACAGTATGAATTTCGTTTATGCGTTCCAGACTTATTTTTACGTCTTGCAGAGAATAGAAGAAATTCATCAGTTGTTCCACCGGAGAATTAAGCTGACCTATTATATACTGCACGGCAAGCATCATGCCCAACGTCATTTGACCATGAATTACGGCAGTTGCCGCCACCACCGTTATCACCATGTTCTTTATCTCATTTATGAAGATGCTGCCGGCTTCTTGTGTCTGCTTCAGTTTCAGTGATTTCATCTGAACCCCGAAGAGGTCAGCCTGCACGTCTTCCCATTCCCACCGTCGTCGTTGCTCACAGTCTTGCAGTTTTATCTCCTGCATTGATGTTATGAACTCGTAGGTTTTGTTGTTGTTTGTTGCCTGCTGCTCAAACAACTCATAGTCCAGTACCTTTCTCCGCCTGAGAAACAGCGTCATCCATGCTCCGTAGGCAATGCTGCCGATGGTGAATATCAGGAAAACAATACTGTTGTAGAAGAATAGTACCACACTGAATACAATGAATGTCAGCATGGAGAACATTATGCTCAGTGACTGTTGTGTGAGGAAGTTGTTCACCCTTGTGTGGTCGTTCATCCTCTGCATGAGGTCGCCCATAAGTTTG
Organism: uncultured Prevotella sp.; assembly: GCA_964433895.1. Taxonomy (GTDB): domain Bacteria; phylum Bacteroidota; class Bacteroidia; order Bacteroidales; family Bacteroidaceae; genus Prevotella. The sequence continues at coordinate 52,302 of CAYSSU010000012.1, read as the reverse complement.
GTATCGAAGAAAGACATAGGCAGCTTCAGCAGTTTTATAAAGAAGTCGCTCACCAGTGATATGTTCACTCTCATACTGATGTGTAGCAGCAGCCATCGGCGTATGAAGTCAATGGCGGTGCGACTCACGGTGAGCATCAACTGTCCCAGTAGTATGAGCCATATAAATCCTATGTCCTGATTCTTTATACCCACGTCTACTATGGACTGGGTGAGGAAAGGCAGTACGAGTTGAAGCAGACTGCCAACAGTGAGTCCGATTACAATCTGTCCGAAATAGCGTCGGTACTTTTTTACGTATCCAAAGAGGAAGCGGAAGGAGCGCTGTTCCTTATTGTTTTCTCGGTCTGTCTTGTGCCTGAAGAATTCCGGAGTCGTTTCCAAAAACATTGCAACACCTTTGTCCTCACCTTTTGACAATGTGCTTATCCAGTGGCTTTTGAATTCTTCCAAGGAATAGGCAACAAGTCCTTTGCCGGGGTCGGCAATATAGAATTTGCGGTTTTTCTTTACCTTATACAGCACTACAAAATGATTCTGGTTCCAATGAAGTATGCAGGGAAGTGGTGCTTCAGATAGAGAAGCAATGTCCACTCTTCCGCATACAGAATGAAGTCCAAGAACTCCTGCTGCTTCACTGATGCCAAGCATTGACACGCCTTCGGCAGTAGCAAAGCAGAGCTTCGACAGAGAAGAGAGAGAATACTCTCTGCCGAAGTATCTGCATACCATCTGCAGGCAGGCTATGCCACACTGCATACAGTCGTGTTGTCTGATTATAGGAAAATGGGACATATATTATAATCTGTTTTTCTCGTCATTACCGGCACCAGTACCCTTGTACTTGCTATCATCAGAATTAAAATTATATGAAACAGTAATGCTCACATTCCTTGTATCAGAATAATTATTTTTGTTAAAATAAATGTTGGCTCCATAGTATTCAACTTTATTATAATATCCTTTGAAAATATCATCTGCTTTTATTTTTATGTTCAAGCTATTATTGAAAAATGATTTTTGAAGCATAACAGAGAATCTGTTTTTTTCTTGCGAAATCATATTATAATTATCCCCTTTACTCATATATAGAAAGTTTACATACAAATCAATATTATATGGTAATTGTAGATGATTATAGAATTTCATCATCCATATTGGATCATTAAACTTATGTGATAATCCTAAAGTATTTACATTTAGAAATTGCTTGTCTAAAGCTATGCTGTAATTAGGTGTCCATATCCCTATCGTTTTATTTATGCCGAAATTGAAATTGATTTTCTCTCGGTTTGGAAGATTTATGTACGTAATAAGAGCGGCTTTATCTCCATATATCTGGTCAAACATCATTATATCATTATGAATGGAAGAAAAAGAAGCTCTCACAAATAAACATCGATATTTTGATTCCAATGCTATATCTGTTGTTTTTGATGGTAGAAGGTATGGATTGCCTCCTTCATAAAGATAATCATCATCATATTGTCTGTCAGCAGACAGATTCCCATAGCTCGGACGTTGTGTTTTGATTGAAAATATAATTCTTGACATAAATGATTTTGCGGAGTAGAGCATAGAGATATTAGGATATATGCCATGGTAAGAGTTGTTAATATCATTGCCGTTTTCATTTAATTGCCAATAATTTGCATGAGTATATTCATAGCGTAATCCTGCAGAAGTTGAAAAATGTTTTATTTCAAACTTGTATTCTGCATATCCTGATAAACTATTTTCATGAATATCGTAATTAGAATTAGATTCGATACCTCCAGAACTTATGAATTTGTCTTTTCTTTTGGTATTGGTCTGTTCGTAACCCCAAGACAACTGACCGTTACCTATCGGGTATGACATGTCTAGTTTTGCAGCAAGCAGTCTATTGCTTTCGGGATTACTGGATGATACTTGACGATGTGTTGGCTGATCTTCTATAGATATGTTGTGAGTGGTATTTTGTGGACTATATAGATAATCTGCGTTCAAATCAATGTTTAACTCGCCAAGCATTCCATTGTAATAAATCCCAAGAGAATGGTCAGTACCTTTATTGGTGTTAATTAAATTATTATATGAAAGATTTTCTACTGTTGAATTTGGCTTTATCACATAACTTTTGAGATTTGCGTATCCGTCAAGTTGCTGCCGTTCTATTTCATATGTAATGCCAAGGCAATGCCTATCATTAAATGTATAATTTGTCCTAAATTGTCCGTACCAGTCGTTTGTACAACTAGTGATATTGCCATCAAGGGAGCGGTTGGCTATTTTGGACATTTCCAAGATGGATGTCTGGCTCTGATATCTGTCCGAATATTCATGTGATAAATCCGTAGATATGTCTAATCCTTTAATTCGGTAGTTTAAATTAATATCTTCATAAGAGTTCAGCTTATGTGCCTGACTTATCTGAGTTTCAACAGAACCACTGAGCCCATCACCTATTGGCTTAATCGTTTTTATTTTTATAATGGAGTTTACAGTAGCATCATATTTAGCACTCGGTGAAAATATAATTTCTACAGACTGAATATCTGATGACTTTAGCAATTGTAATTCTTTGTTATTTCTTACTTTTTTCCCATTTATGTAAATAAGAGGGGCTCCTTGACTTCCAAAAACTGAATATACACCGTCGGTTTCAATAACGTTTGGCAGATATGTCAACAGTTCTCCGGCTGTTCCTACTTTACTTAAAGCTGTCCCATGTATTTGTGTTACAAGACCTTCTTTACCCATAAAAGATTTTGGGCGTTCTCCTGTGACTGTAATCTCTGATAATAGATTAGTGTCTTCATCTAAAAGAACATCATTATTAACAAAGGTTGATATCTTTAGGTATTTGTTTTTATATCCTATCGAAGATATTTTCAACAGATTCCCGTTTATGTTACTTGCAATAGAGAAAGCACCGTTTTCATCGGCAATTGTACTAGAAATGAAAATTGTATCCTTTGTTAACAACATAATTTCAGCACCAACTATAGGATTATGACTGTTATCCAAAACTCTTCCAAAATGATTTTGTCCCATTGATGGCAATACAAAACATAGGCTGCACAATATATACAAAAGTATTTTTTTCATATTGTTTCTATTTTATATATTCTTATTTTTAACAACTGTAATAATTTGTTCCCATAATTCACTGTCAATTCTGACAGTACAAATTATATACAACAGTTTTTCTATATATATTCTTTGAAAATCACAAAAGGAATTATTTGGAATATATTTGAAACTTTTAGTTTCTTTATCAAAAAATTTTTGAACGGTACATCCGCCACATAATCTATTGCACCAACAATTGTTACATTTATCATTATCTTTATCAATATTCTTAACATTCCATAGTTTATTCATAATATCTTTGTCTTGTATATCCCCAAGATTGCAGCTTTCCTTCCCATTTACCATTTGGCATGCGTAAATATCACCTGTTGTGGATATTGTTATTCTATCTTGTATGATTGGACAAAGTTTATTTTCTTTTTTTTCTGTTATAGCAAAAAGTATTTGCCAGAAATCCATAGGCAAACATTCAAAATTAGATTCTATAATATCTTTTTTTGTCAAATTATCCAAATTCCGGTATATATCATATTTATCAATGCTATCTTCGTCAACTACAATTCCTTTAATGCCAAATTTTTCAGTTAAAAACTTTTTGACATCATATCTGTTGATTTTTGCTTTTATATGTTGATTAGTATAAGTTGCCTCAAATGTTATAGAAACTTTAGTAGAAGATCTTATTTTATCAATGAAATATGATATATTGTCAAATGTTCCTTTTCCTGATTGAAAGACTCTATTTGCATCATTCATTTCTTTGTTTCCATCAATGCTTACTGTAATAGTGTCTATATATTCATTTATGAGTTTTATTATTGACTCAGAGATGCAAGTGCCATTCGTTATTATAGAGAACTTCGGATTAAGTTTACCTCCCTCTGTTCTTTTTATTTTAAACATATTGCATATCATATTGATTATTTTCCAATTTAGCAATGGTTCTCCTCCGAAAAACAGAATTTCCTTTATGTCTGTAAATTCTTTATAACAAAAATCAACAAAAGCTATAGCCGTCTCTTTATTCATCAATTGTCTGTCTTTTCCATAACTACCTCCTTGGGCATAGCAATATTTACAACGTAAATTACAATCGTTGGAAATACAAAGAGTAATACGTTTTATGGTTCTATGTTTATAATTCTTAACAATGTCGGTTTTCTTATTTATAGAAGAATTAAACGTATTGTCAATTTTATCATTCTTATCTTGTTCTTTTATATATTTATGATTTTGTTTCGTATCATCTATGATATACAAATTAAAATCCTTACAAGAATACGCAATGTCATATTGCTTTTCTTTGAAAACATGCAAATTATTACAATTCATATAAATGTCGTATTAATTTTTAAGACTAGATATGAAGGATATTAAATCTAGATATCTAGTCTATCCAAGTCTAACTTAGCACCAACATACTAGACCGCCAGCATGACCACTATCCCCAAGACCTTTATGGTCAACTTTGCCACCTAAGACCTCTGATAGTTCAGAAAAACTTATTGGTTCTAATGAAAACATAGAAGTTCCATTTTTTCATCTCTAATTTTTAATTCTTCCATTTTGCTTAAAAATTTATTTGCCTCACTTTAAAATTAGCCGTCGGCAGAGCTCCTTTTTACCAGTAAGGTCTGGATATAATTTTGTCGACTTAATTATGTCATGTTTATATTTCTTCAAAACCGCTGAATATCTTATTTTCATCACTATACACTTCTATGGTATATTCACCATTACCATATCCTTGCAAGTCTGTAGTATATATCTGCCCTGCATTAAAGGAACAGTTATAGTATTCAACGAGAATACCATCTTGATAAATCTTAATTTCTGTATTTGATAGTGCTTTCTTAAAGGTCAATGTGTATACTCCATTCTCTAAAGAGCTAATTATATATGTTTGGTGTACTGATTTATGAATAGGAACTTTCGGTTCTCCTGTAGAATTTGTTTCGTCATTGTCAGGGGCAACGGCAAAAGTATTAATACAGATTGATCCTATTAGCAGAATCATAGTAAGTGTAAAAAACTTCTTTTTCATATTATCTCTATTTATTTGTTTTTTTGAATTATTTCTTGTTTTTCGGCACTACAAAGTTAGAAAGAGTATTTTTCTCCGCCAAATATTTTAGCGGAAAAGTTATATTGCTTGTTGCAGTGCTATTTTTGTGTAAAAGTTTATGTATCAGCTTGTTAATCCAATTGTTGCATTTCCATAGCAGTCAAAATGCAACAAAAACGACCCTGCATTCAAGACAAAAATTGACTTTAAGATGTTTTTTAACGCGAAAAACATAAATATAGTAACCTTTTTATTGGAAGAAAATTATTATCTTTGCGTTATATAAGAAGTGAAAATAAAATGAGATACAGTATTAAGTTATTAACGATTATATTTATAGTATTGTTTATATCGTCTTGTCATGATAATATAAACAAACGATTACAACTAGCAGATGCCTATCTTAATCATAATCAGATAGATTCCGCTTATAATATATTGAAGAATATTGATGCTGACATGTTGGAAAATAAGGAAGACATCGCTCTGTATACATTATTGTATACGGAGACAAAATATAAGAAATATATTCCCGTGAAGAATGATTCCATAGATTATGCTGTGTTTTACTATGAGCAGAGTGATAATCAAAAACGTCTTTTAGAGGCTTACAATTATAAGGCCATGACACTTTATTATGATCAGAAAAAGATAAAAGAAGCAATTATTTGTTTGAAAAAAGGCGAATCCATTGCTACTGTGAAAAATTACGGTAGACATAACCAACAGTTGTTTGAAAATATATCTGTAGTTAATTTTGATGGACAAAATTATGAAATAGCCTTGAAATATGGTAAAAAGGCTCTGTATTACGCTAATCAAATGAAAGATTCTTTAAGTATTGCGTATGATATATGTTATGTGTCTGATTCTTATTCTGCTTTGGGGATGGAAGACTATGCAATGCAGTATTATCTGAAAGCGTTACCTTTTATGAAATATTATAATAAACAAAATCAAAGCATATTACTTGGAAATATTGGTGAATATTATTTTGAAAAGGGGAATATAGAAAAGGCTGAAGAATACCTTAAGAAAGCATTTAAAATGTTACCGACTGCTTATGCTTATTCTATTATTGCTGATATATATATTAAGAATGGAAAATATACTAAGGCGAAAGAATTAATGGAAAAAGTCCCAGTTCCGATAACAGACATTGCAAAACATAAAGTGTTATCCACGTTATATGATATAAACAGAAAGTCGGAAGATTATAAGCAGGCACTTGATATTGCTGATTCCATAATTGTGTTTAACCATGCAATGGATAGCGTGAAGGAACATCAAAATCTGAATGAGATACAGGCAAAATTCGACCGTGAACGTGCTGCTCAGGAATTTGAAACCCGTATGGTGTATATTGTTGGCGGATTAGTGTTGCTGACGCTCTTGGTATTGTCCTTTATGTTCCGTCAAAAATATAGGGTGACAAAAATGCGACATGACATGATGCAGAACCGGTTGCTGATAAATGAATATACCGATAAAATCACGGAAATGGAGAAGGAACATAGTGATTCGACAATGCAGATAAAGGAACTTAAAAAGAAGGTGAGTAATCTGGAAAGTGCAGAGGCAAAGACTCTGTTCAATGGAAAACGGTGCTATGAGGCAATAAGGTCAGACAATAGTATAGTGAAATGGAAGGTGCAGGACTTTCGTAACTTCATAGACTATTACAGTCTGATGGACCTGCCGTATGTGTCTGGTTTAGAAGAGGAATACGGCAAACTTACTCCCAGACAAATTCTGTATATGATAATGGTGAACAGAATGAGTAAGGATGATAAGGTGGTGGAGGATATAATGGGCGTGAGTAGCAGTACGATAAGGTCGATGAAATCGAGAATAAATGCAAAGAAGCATGTGTGAATGAAAAATATGAAAGATAATAATAAGGGCTGCCAAAAGGCAGCCCTTATTATTAATACTGTGATATATTGTTAAGTTTATCCATATCTTTATTTTCCGGTTTCTGTTGCAGTATCGCTTTCAGTACATTTATATCTGAGAAATGTGTATCAGGGCAGAACTTATCTGAATGCATATAACGTAATATACTCTGATAAAAGGCTCTGCCTTCTGGATACTGTGTTGTCTTTTCCAAGTTACTCATACATACAAGTAGCTTGCCTTTGCCTATTTGGAACTCGAATATCAGTCCCAGTTTGTGGTTCCGCTCTATATTGTCTATCACCTGTACTATTGGCTTGTATTCCTTGTCCATATTGTCCAGTATTGCCGGATGAGATGCTTTGATTATCGGGAACCATTGCCAATTGGTGTGCATCTCTGTAGGGAAGGAGTTGAATATAGGATGTTCCGGATTGGTGAGTATTCCAAGTGTGCCCGGAGAAACAGTCTTTTTGTTGTTCTCACATATAGTCTTGAACATACGGTAGTTCCAGTAATCAGTCATGAACAGTCCGTCAACCTTATATTTTACAATTTCTGTGGAATCCGGCATAAGCAGTACCTTGGCACCTTTTGATAGTTTACGGCTGATTTCATCGGTCATCTCATTAGTTATGATGAGTCCTTTTTTCAATTGTTCTGTATTATTCTCATCAGGATACACCCATATTTGGTAAGTGTTATATCCTATTCCTCTTTGCTCCATGCCTGTATCATCGAGGAACCCCAGTTCCATTGTAAGACAAGTCGGCTTATGTAGACCTGACAAATCAATGTCTATGTTACCGATAGAATCCAGTCCTTCTTTTATGAATCCGCCCAATGTCTGGGAATAAACGGTTTTGCTGTCCTGTTTCAGACGGCAATACACTTGCGTATTATTGAAGTGGCTGCCGGAATAATTGGCAACCTTGATGGATGCTTTCAGATGCTCGTTGTTGCTGAAACAGAATCTGTCGGTTATAAGAAGTGGCACAACCGGACTGCACCATTGCTTCCATCTGTCTTTGGAAACAATGCCTTTACTATCCATAAAGGCATCCAGAATGCCGACGTATGCGCTTCCCTGACCTGGATAGTCCTGAATATCGAGCAACTGGAACCCTGCCATATTCTTTGTACGTAAGTCCATTTCTATATCAGCCTTATACAGCAATGCGCTCCACAGTCCACTTGCCTTATGGAAATCTCCTGTCTGGCTGAGCATACCGATATCTTCAAGTCTTTTGCGGAACACTTCCATATTATATGGATAGAGAACCCCGGTGTATTTCTTTATCTCGTTGAAATCAGGGTAAGTCTGGAACTGCCCTGTTTCATGACTTATTACAGGCACGGAGGCATTATCACAGGCTTCATCGAAGTTCATAGTTGAGTTGGGATAGAAATGGTTTATCATTCCTCCCTCGTAAGCATCGGCAAACGAGAAAGAACCGCGGGTGTGAGTATTGTAGCTGCCCCACTTTTCTCCGCCTATTCTGCATGTGGTGAAATAGTCCATGCCCGGCTTTATGCCCTGATAACCCAGATAGTAGTTGCTGCCAAAGGTATATAGAATATTGGGAGCTATTCTGCGGAAGTCATCGGTGAACTCTTTCATCTTTTCAATGCTTCCCCATAACTCGTTGCCCAGAGCCATCATAACAAATGACGGATGCTGAGCGTATTCCTTAAGTATGTTGACACCTTCTTTGTGTAAGAATGCCATAAGCACGGAATCCTTGACATTGAAATCGCCCCAGAAAGGAAGTTCAGGTTGCAGATAGATGCCTATAGAGTCAGCAACGGCAAATGCAGCTTCAGGAGGACACCATGAATGAAACCTTATATGATTAATGCCATATTCCGCGCAGTTTCCTAAATACTTTGCCCATGAGGCTTTATCCATTGGCACATGACCTGTTAGTGGCCAGACGCAAGCATCGTGCTTTCCGCGCAGAAAAATGATATTTCCGTTGGCATAGAAATGGTGTCGGTCGGCATGAAAGTTCTTGAAACAGTCTCTTGTATTTCCTTTATATGTGGGTTTATCGGCTTCTGCAGTCGGTTGCAGATATATATTGCCTATGATACCGTTCCAGTTGGTCTGTGTGTCTTCTGTATATGCATGACTGCTGCCATATACCTGTTCCGGAACTCCCTTACTGTTGTCTACTATGATTTTCAGTTGGTGTTTGCCGGTCTTGACTTTTTTCAATGTGTATCTCTGTGGCGTGCTTATATTATTGCATGAATCAATGAACCTGCCGTCAAGATACACCCATGTTGGTTTTGTCCTTTCAAGAAACAGAGTGATGTCTTTATTCTTCCATGTTTTTGGAATGTCGATAGTGCGCCGGTAACTGGCAGCCCCTTTATAACTGTATAGTCTTGTGAGGTGAGTAGTTTCGGTTGTGTTCTGTGGTTTGCTGCCTATGTGCCATTCATCGGTGGTACCGGGCAGGTTTACGGTGTAAGTTTTGTCTGTGGTTACAGTCCATGGTCCTGACAAAAACAACTTTTGGGCCCCTGCATTGAGACCCAAAAGTGTAAATATAGATATTAAGATTGTCTTTCTCATTGTATATTATTTTGCGTTGATTTCCTTGAGAAGTCTGTCGGCATGTCCCCATTTGTCTATCATGAAGAGCACGTAGCGGATGTCCACTCCTATGCAGCGAGCAAGATGGCGGTCGAAATTGATGTCACTTGCCAGACTGTCCCAGTTGCCGTCGAAGGCTAATCCGATGAGATTGCCGTTGCCGTCAAACATTGGACTGCCGGAATTACCACCTGTGATATCATTGTTGGTGAGGAAACAAAGTTGCATTTTACCTGTTGTCTTGTCTGTGTATTTTCCGAAGTCTTTCTGTGAAAGAAGTTCGTGCATTACAGGTTCTGCAAAGTAATCCACAACCTTATCGCCCTTATTCATTTTTTCTACAATGCTTTCGGCTGTAGTGTAATATCCTGAAGGTTTGCCTCCAAGATCGAAACCGCCTACCTGTCCATAACTTAGACGCATAGTGAAGTTGGCATCACTGTAGTGTGGCATATCCTCTTCCATGCGCAGTTTGGCTGCACACAAGTATTTCTCCTGTTCGGAAATGCTATCGTTTATAGTGCTTATCTGATTTCTAAGGTCTGCCATAACTTCAATCAGGTCAATGCCATAGTTCACGCCCGGATCTTTAAGATAGCTCTTTTTGTGTATGTAGATTTTCTTTCCGCTTTCCATTAAAACAGATTTATTCCAGAGGTAATCTACGAATTTAGTGTAGTCACCGCCGAATTTCTTGTCTATGGTTGTATAGAATGCAGGCAAATATTTCTTGTCCACATGCTCACGGTAGTTCTTAAGTAGAGTTGCCTGCACCTCTTTGTCAAGTGCGGCATCCCAAGAGTCGCTGTTGTCGGTAAACTCAACATATTCTTTCTTGCCTTTTCCTGCAACTTCTATCTTGTTTGATTTAAGGGCGCGGTTATTGAATTCTCCTGTACCTCGGAACGTTTCATAGAAGTACATGAAAGCTGTCACAGGTTCTGCTATCTTATTGTAAAGACGTTCCATTTTAGCAAAGTCAAGTTTATCTTTAAGATAACCGGTAGAATCCTGCCATGCCTTGATGCGCTGTTCGTATTGCTGTTTCTGGTTTATAATGCCGATGGAGTCAATACATTTGTTCATACCGATGGAATTTTTCCAATAGTTTGCGCTCTGTGCAAATTTAGAATCATATTTGATACGCACAGCCTCGTCAGCACGCATGTGTTTTGTCATTACGTCCTGTTTAACACCACGTACTTGAGCACGGGGAGTGTTCTGTGCATCGCGTCGTACCTTTATTCCATAGCTTGACAGATATCTGCTTGTACTGCCGGGGTATCCCATAGTCATAGCATAATCACCGTCTTTATATCCTTGGACGGAAACTTGTGCCCAGTGTTTTGGCTTGTAAGGTACATTGTCTTTATTGTAGGCAGCCGGACCATTTGTCTTAGGATTGGCATATATGCGGAATACAGAGAAATCGCATGTCTGGCGTGGCCACATCCAGTTGTCTGTTTCTCCACCAAATTTACCCATGCTCTTAGGTGCTGCGAATACAAGTCTCAAATCGGTGAAATCCTGATATGTGGTGGCAAACCATTTATTGCCTTCATAGAAAGCATCGATGTCTACGTGTAATGTAGAGTCTTGAGCTTTAGCCTGTGCAGTATACGCATTCTGCAGAGAATCCAGCAATGCTCCCTTCTTGTCGCTGGTGAGAGTGTCTAATCCCAGTTGCTGGATTTTGTTTGTGACATCATCTTGCTTAATCATGAAACTAACGAACATATTTTCGTTTGGCAGTTCTTCTTCGTAACTGTTGGCTACGAATCCATTCAGCATATAGTCATGGTCTACGGTAGAGTGGCTGCGTATGGCTTCAAAACCGCAATGATGATTGGTAAATACCAGTCCGTTTGGTGAAACCACAACACCGGAACAATAACCTGAAAAGTTAACTACAGTATTTTTGATGGCATTATCACTGTTGTATAATCCATCGTATGGAACCTTGAATCCTTCAGCCTGCATCTGCTCATATACAGCTTTAGGCAAGTTGTATAGTGTCCACATACCTTCGTCGGCATGAGCCAGAGAGGTTACGGCAAGAGCAGCTAGTAATAAAATTGATTTTTTCATATAAGCGTTTATGTTATTTTCTAAAATACTTTCCAATTATAGGAAGACTTTTCAGAGGAAAGTCTCTCTTGACAATAACGATTATGAAAACTATTATCATCAGAGTGTTTGTGCAGAGTGCTGCCCATGAAGGCATGTTGCTGCTTGCAAGTTGCATGCAGACAAAAAGAACTGCTGCAAAAACGGTATAGAAGGCAATGTCCTTAAGCGGATAGTTTATAGGATAATATTTCTGCCCGAAGAAATAGCTCAGTATCATGCTCACAGCGTATGAAATGAATCCTGCCCATGCGCATGCCCAGTAACTGAAACGCGGGATAAGCAGAATGTCAATTACAATAAGTATCACGGCACCTATGCCGCTGAAATAAGCTCCCCATATTGTTCTGTCGGTGAGCTTATACCAGAAACTTAGGTTGAAGAATATTCCGAACATTATTTCCGCTGCCATTACGATAGGTACAATCTCCAATCCTTCCCAATAACTTCTGCCCACAATATGCCGCAGTATGTCCATATACCCCATTACGCAAAGGAATGCCAACAAGGTGAAGATTATATAGAATTTCATTGCCTGGGCATACGTGTTCTTGTTGTCTTTTTCTTTTGATTTGCCGAATACAAACGGTTCGTATGCATATCGGAAAGCTTGTGTAATCATTACCATGATCATGGCAATTTTGATGCAGGCTCCGTAAATACCCAGTTGTGTACGTGCATCTGCCGCATTACCATCAAATACGTATGGAAAAATAATCTGGGAAGCACATTGGTTGAGTTGTCCTGCCAATCCCATAACCAGCAAAGGCCATGTGTAAGAAAGCATCCTTTTGCACGTTCCCCAGTCAAAAGGATTTTTCATTCCTTTAAGTTCCTTGCACAACATAAGTAATGTTGCTGCAGAGCAGAATATGTTAATATAGAATACCCATACCACGTCAAGGGTGAAGTTCTTGTCATATATACCGAACACATTCAGCTTCAAAGCTGGTAATACGATAAGGTACAGTAAGTTAAGAACAATGTTGAACGTGATGTTCAGCATCTTCAGTGTGGCGAATTTTATAGGTCGGTGCTTGCATCTCAGGTAAGCAAATGGTATTGCCGTGAATGCGTCTATGGCTACGGTGAGATACATTATTACTATGTATTCCGGATGGTCTGCATAGCCTAATAAATCTGCTATCTGCTGATAAAACAGAATAACGACCAATGCAAAGAGCATAGATGTTATTCCTACTGTTTTCAGAGTTGTAGAATATACTTTGGTTGGATCTTCACCATCTTTGCTCATAAAGCGGAAGAAGGTAGTCTCCATGCCGTATGTCAGAATTATGATGAGCAGGGCTACGTATGCATACACGTTTGTGATGATTCCGTATTGTCCTCCAGCAGCATTGAATTTTGCTGTCTGAATAGGCACGAGAAGATAATTCACGAACCGTGCCATGATACTGCTTAATCCGTAAATAGCGGTATCCTTTGCCAATGATTTTAAATTTGCCATATTTTATGAGAAAAATATATATGCTATAGCTATTGCTGATATTACTCCTGCGAGGTCGGCAAGCAATCCGCATGCCACTGCATGGCGGGTGTACTTAATGTTTACACTGCCGAAATATACTGCAAGAATGTAGAATGTGGTGTCGGTGCTACCCTGGAAAATGCAGCTTAAGCGACCTACAAAACTGTCCGGTCCATAGTTTTTCATAGCTTCCAGCATCAAGCCTCGGGCCCCACTTCCTGAAAGCGGTTTCATGAATGCGGTAGGTAAGGCACCTACAAAGTCTGTTCTCAGTCCGCATTGCTCAACACACCATGATATACCGTTTATAAGCATGTCCATTGCCCCGGAGGCACGGAAAACTCCGATTCCTACAAGTATTGCAACCAGATATGGTATTATCTTCACGGCTGTGGTGAAACCTTCTTTGGCACCTTCTATGAAAGCGTCATAGACATTGACTTTTTTGATGAATCCGGCTAAAATGAAACTTAGGATGACACCAAATAATATCAGGTTACTTGCCACACTTGTCGTAGTAGCCATAGTGTCTTTATCCATTTGTCCGAATCCCCATATCACAAGTCCTACAAAAGCTATCAGTCCGCCTAATGTGGCCAGTAATACAGGTTGGAATATATTTATGTGCTGCCACAGAGCCGTGATTATCATTCCGGTTAGAGTTGCCACGGTTGTAGCCAGAAGGATAGGGATGAATACATCGGTAGGCGTGGCTGCTCCATAAGATGCTCTGAATGCAAGAATTGTCGTAGGTATTATGCACAATCCGCTGGTGTTGAGCACCAGAAACATTATCATGGGGTTTGTCGCAGTGTCTTTTTTCTTATTCAGTTCCTGCATCTGCTGCATTGCCTTTAATCCGGTAGGAGTAGCTGCATTATCCAGTCCCAGCATGTTGGATGCTATGTTCATGAAGATGCTGCCCATTACAGGATGATTCTTTGGAATGTCAGGAAAAAGTTTCGTGAATATCGGGCTGAGAGCTCTTGCCAATACATTTACTGCTCCTGCTCTTTCTCCGATTTTCATTATGCCCAGCCACAGGGCAAGTACGCCTGTAAGTCCGAGTGAAATCTCAAAAGCATTCTTTGAAGAGTCAAAGGTGGAGTCAACAATTTTTTGGAAGACAGTGGTGTCTCCCATAAGTAGGCCTATTACCGCAAAGATGAATGCAATAACGAAAAAGGCAATCCAAATATAATTTAATACCATATAATTTCTTTTGTTCTCAGCTCTAAGACAGGCTATTAGAAATTTTTGGCAAAAATACTCTTTTTTATTCGAAATACCAAACCTTTATGATTTTAACTTCTTTTCTTCTGGACATTTCGCCGGGATTGCTTCCGGGGGCACCTTCAGGTACGGTTTTACCTGCCTTTGCATAATATGCTTTCCAGAAGTCTGTTATATTATTGCTTGCATCATGAAAGCTCATTGGAATGGCTGGAAAAACTAATTGCCCGGATTTGTCAATATAAGATATCTGCACAAGTTCACTACAGTATATGGCGCTGTCTCCAGTCTCAAAATAGAAATCATATGGTTTGTTGAGTTGTTTCAATGCATTCTTGATGCTTCCGGAAATATCGGCAGAGGCAACTCTTCCGATGACCACGGTCTCTCCTTTGTGTATAAAACTGTCAATCGGATTCATGCAGACTCCTTTATGTGTAGCTTCCAATGCGTATATGCCAGTCCTGTTCTTATGGAATATTGCTACATGACTGATATTCAAGTTGTTTATGCCATGGGTAACATCGGTTATGGCATTGCCCTTGTTGCTTATGCAGAACATCAAATCTCCCTCGCGTAGACCTTTTATGAATTTAGATACCGGAGACTGGCAAAAACCCTGTATCGCCATAAAGGCGAACAGGGTTATGATAAGAGTTTGCTTAATCATAGATTTATGTTTATCGAGGTTCCTGCCATTATCCATATTCCTGGTTGTGGCAGACGTCCGAAGTCTACGTAAGTGTGATTGAAAAGGTTGTTAGCCTCTACATATATATTATATTTCTGAGTGTTCCATGACAGACGGGCATCTACCAGACTGTATGGTGAATATTTCTTCAGAATATTTGTCTTTGTGGCATCATCATATCCTATAGCATACGAACCATTCCTTTTCTGGTATCTGTAGTTTATACCCAAATCTAGGTTCTTCCAAATATTCATCTGCAGGTTTGCCACCACTTTATGGCGCAGATATTCCAGTACGTATTGGCTTGTTATGCCTTCATATTTCTTCTGGTCCTGATTGATATATGCGTAAGCCACATTCAACGTTTTAAGGAAATGCTGATAGGGTAGCAGTTCCCTGAAATCCAGAGTCATATTAGCTTCCACTCCGATAGAGTTTATCTTTCCGAAGTTTGTTGTCGTCAACACCGCAGAATCAGCGTTGTTGTCTATTATCCAGTCTATCAGATTCTTTGTGTGGTTATAATATACGCATACATCGCCTTGAAACCCTTTTGACTGATATTTCGTTCCCAGTTCCACGGAAGAAAGTTCTTCCGGTTTCAGGTTTCTGTTGGCATTGTATCCTTTTGAATTATAATACAGTTCTGTGACAGATGGCATTCTCAGGGAAGTATTGTATGATGCATATATTTTCCAGTTGTTGCCTATTCTGTAGCTTGCGTCAACACTAGGATATACTTTCATGTTCGTTTCCGCCCAACTGTTTTTCACGGCAACTATTCCCATAGAAAGAGTGAAACGCTCCAGCAGAATATTGTGTTCCAGTACAAACTGTATGTTTGTCCGGTTCAACCCATATTCATAGTCTCGGTTTGTTCCGTGTATATGCTTTGGTGTACTGAGCTTTTCTCCAAGATTACCGCTTACCAAATCTTCATTCCTCAGTTCTGCCCCGAAAGCCGTACGCCCCAGGAACCAGTCGAAATATCCGTTAAGGTTCACTCCGTAGACATCTGTGCGGTGGTAATTGAAGGGATAGGCATCGGCATTGTCGCGGAATAGCTCAAATCTGTCCATATTGCGGTTCCAGTATATGGATGGATGAAAATGCACCTTTCCCTTTTTGTTTTCTCCCTGAATGGCAGTGTAGGTCTTCAGAGTGTGCTCGTATTGGTCATCAGAGTAACTGCTGTAGAATGAATTGCTTCCCCAGCCCTTTGTACTTAGTCCGGCATGCCATTTCACAGCGATGTCATCATCGTTGTAATTGCCCTGATAGAACATCTTGCCACCTTCATAGTCAGAGTTCAGACTGCCAGCATTGTTTCTGCTGTGTCCGTCACTTCTGGTGTAAGACCCCGACACCTGATTGTTCCATTTGCCTTTGGCATAGTTAATTCTTGCTCCGGTTGACAGATAGCCATAGCTGCCGCCATCAACGTGAGCAGAGATGCTGCTTTGCTGTGGTGTTCTGGTTACGATGTTGATAGCACCGAGGAGTGAAGAAGTTCCGTAAACTCGTCCGGCAGGCCCTTCAAGAATTTCAATGCGTTCGATTTCAGAAATGTCAACAGGGAAATCAAATGCATTATGCCCGGTCTGCGGATCACAGATGTTAATGCCGTTAAGCAGAATAGTTACTTGCTCATAGTTGCCACCGCGTACACTTACATCGGTCTGAGCACCAATCGGTCCTCTCTGACGTACATCTACGCCCACGGCATACTTTAGCAAATCATTGATACTTTGTACAGGAGCCGCCTGAATGTCTTCATGGCTCAGTACAGTTACCATTCTCGCTTGCTGACCTCTTGTCAGCGGCGCTCTTGATGCAGTAATGTCTACTTCATCAAGTGTCTCTCTGTAAGTGATGGTAGAGTCAGAGTTCACTTTGGTGTTGTCAGTGCTAATACCTTCAGCCCTTGCGTGGCTTAAAGTAGCGACACTGAGTGTCCCAACGAGTACTTCCTTTCCCAACACATTAAAGAGTGAGTAGCTTTTGCGTGAGAAGTGTTTGAACTTCAGGCTACTGCGCTTGTTGAAAATTGTTTTGTACATTTAAATATATTCATATAGTTTTGCTTAGTTGCAAAACGATTGCAAAGGTAATGCAAAAAAATGAAATATAAAAAAATACTATTGAATTACTTATTATTACAAATTATGTTAGTTCTTGTTTTTCCGCTATATTGTGCATCAAACAGCCTTTTCCCGGTTTCGGTCTTGAATATATTTTTCTTTGCGTGCAGAGCCCCATTCTGTGAAACATTATCTTCATAGATGTTTACCAAAAAGTCAGCTTCTACCAATATTTGATAATCTATGCTGTCAATATCTGTGTATGTATGATGGTGTCCCACCAGATAACATACCCTCTCAATAACCTCGTTGCTGAATCCATTCAGAGAGCTGAGTAATTTACGAGCTTCGTCGGGACCAAGTTCTTCCTGGTGTTTGCCATGGCTGTTGCCATATTTGGCTTCACTGGCATGAATGCCAATGTCATGTACCAATGCAGCAGCCTCTAGTATAAATAAGGTCTGTTCGTCCAATCCTTCTAGCGTACCTATTGTTAAGGCAAAATCATGTACTTTTACAAAGTGCTGTATGCGCATAGCGTCACCATGGTCATATTCAGCCATTGCAACCATAAGATTTGATAAAGTTCTGTTCATTATTACTATACCTTAATTTTTTTCTACGGTTGATTTATTCTGCGAAGGTATGAAAAATATCTTGCATGAGTTTCAAGTCACTTGTAAAATTAATCAATTTTTAGAATATAAATTTAGAAAAGTGTATGTGCTTAATTAGAGAGTTTTGTAGATATTATTTACTATAAATAATAAAAAACGCAGATAAGTGTCAAACATCCAATTATATTTAGTCTACTCTTTTTATGAATGCTTAAAAATACAAGTCGTTGATAATCAGCGCTCTAGTTTCTAATGATGGAAGCTCTAATCTACTTTTTATTTATAGCTAGAAGTAAATAGGTTTCTTTTTAGTTAACTTTGCCGTCAGAAAATTTAATATCGCTCCATATCTGGAAACACAAAAACAGGTGACGAAAGGTATTTATAAAAGAAATGAAACCTAAGTACTTAAGGAATCAAGAATATAAATATATTATTAATAACAAAACCTAAACTTATAAGAAACATGAAAAAATGTAGGTTAATGATTTTATCGGCAGCCTTGATGCTTTCATTATCAATGTTTGCACAGCAGAAAAACTATTCCGGTACTGTGCTTGACAATAATGGTGAACCCATCATTGGTGCTACAGTGAAAATCCCAGGTTCTTCTACCGGTGTAATTACTGATTTGGATGGTAACTTTTCCATTAATGTGGAACCCGGTACTAAGCTGGAAATATCGTATATAGGTTACAAAAATCAAATGTTATCGGCAGGCAATAACATGAAAGTTGTGCTTCAGACAGACCAAAAGGTGTTGGATGAAGTCGTGGTCGTGGGTTACGGTGTTCAGAAGAAGAGTGTCGTAACAGCTTCTATCGCAAAGGTATCTTCTGATGAATTGGAAATCGGAGCCCCGGTACGTGTAGATAATGCACTTAAAGGCTTGGCTTCAGGAGTTCAGGTAACAACAACATCTGGTCAGCCCGGTGCAAGTGCTAAGATTAGAATCCGTGGTATTGGAACAATAAACAACTCAGATCCATTGTACATCGTTGATGGTATGGTGATTGAAGGTGGCATTGACTATCTGAATCCAAACGATATTGCAAGTATCGAAGTACTTAAGGATGCAGCTTCTGGTGCAGTATATGGTACACGTGCAGCAAATGGTGTGGTGTTAGTAACAACAAAAAGTGGTAAACTTGGTAAAGTAAAGGTTACTTATGATTTCTCTTATGGAATGCAACGCCCATGGAGAGAGAAAAGTATGCTTAATGGAACCGATTATGCTACATTGATGAATGAAGCAAGTAATGCCGCAGGAGAAGGAACTATTTATAGTAATCCGTCTCAGTATGGTACCGGTACCAACTGGCAGAAAGAATTATTCAACTATGACGCGCCTGTAGTGAATCATCAGGTAAGTGTAAGTGGTGCCTCTGAAAAGATAAACTATTACCTTTCACTAGGTTATTATAATCAGGAAGGTATTGTTGGAGGAGACTATGGACGTTCTAACTACAAAAGGATGACCATGCGTTCTAATACCAATTATACAATTTTTGATGAGAGTAAAACCAGAAATTGGTTGAACAAACTTCACATTGGTGTGAATCTTGCATATACAAGAATTAAAAATACATCAGTAGAGACTAATAATCTGACCGGGTCTGCTCTTGGCAATGCTATGTTCTTATCTCCTCTTATGGATGTGTATGCTGCTGACGAAGATGCTTTGATAGCTGCAAATGCACAGAACATCAGCCAATATGGAAATCTAGTTAGAGACCAGAAGAATGGCAAACTATTGAATATTCCAAGTAAGGATTTTAACGAGATAACTAATCCGTTAGGTTATCTGTCATTGCCGGGCGAACAGTATAATTCGGATAAGTTGGTTACTAATTTCTTTGCCGAGATTACTCTTTGGGATAATTTGAAATTTAAGACTTCTTACGGTGCTGATCTTGCCTTCTGGGGTACAGATGGTTGGGAAGAACCTTATTATCTTGGTGCAAATTCTCATAATAATAAGTCAAGTGTTTGGTCGGAAATGCATCGTGGGGCAGTCTGGCAGTTGGAAAATATCCTGATTTATGACAAGACTTTTGGCAACCACTCTTTTTCAGTGGTCCTTGGACAGTCTGCAAAGAAGACTACCGGCCGCTATCTGAGAGGTCAGGGTTATGATATGATAGAACTGAACTCAGATAAGGCTAATATTGATTTTACTACAGGTTTGGCATCTGATGGCAAACAGACGGCAAGCGGTAGTCTTAGTTCTCCTTCTACATTGGCGTCTTATTTTGGTCGTTTAAGTTATAACTATGCAGAGCGTTATATGCTGCAAGTTACGGTACGTCGTGATGGTTCTTCTAATTTTGGACCTAATCATAAGTGGGCTACATTCCCTTCTTTGTCTGTTGGTTGGAATATAACAAATGAAAAGTTTTTGGAAAACAGACCGAATTGGCTGTCTTTTGCAAAGCTTCGCTTGTCTTGGGGTAAGAATGGTAATGAGAATATTGGTCAATTCCGTTATACTGCTAATGTTTCTAATGGTAACAATTATGTATTCGGTGATGGTTCTAACCAAGTGATTGTAAACGGAAGCAAGCCGTCTGGAACTCCAAATGCAGATTTAAAGTGGGAAGAGTCTGAGCAATATGATGTTGGTATGGATTTTGGTTTCTTTGACAGTGCACTTACTTTAAGTGTAGACTGGTATAAGAAAAAGACCAATGGCATGTTGAAAGAGATGGCAATCCCTTCATATCTTGGTGAATCAAAACCTTGGGGTAATGTAGGTGATATGGAAAACTCCGGTGTAGAGTTTGATGCATCTTACAAGTTTGTTAGTGGCGATTTTAACTTTAAAGTTGGCGGTAATCTGAGTTATTTGAAGAATAAACTTATTAACTTAGGTAATGCCGATGGTTTCGAGATGAGTGACAATGTTCATCAGTTAGGTAACGTCAGCCGTGCAGAAAACGGGCAGCCTTATCCTTTCTTCTACGGTTACAAGACAGCCGGTATTTTCCAGACACAGGCACAGATTGACGCTTACGTTAACAGTAAGGGTGAGAAATTGCAGCCTAATGCAGTACCCGGAGATGTTATCTTTGTAGATGTAGACGGCAATGGTTCAATTTCTGATGCAGACAGAACAAAGATTGGTAAAGGTACTCCTGACTGGACTTACGGCTTCAATATTCAGGCAGCTTATAAGAACTTTGATTTCAGTGCTTTGTTTGCAGGATCTATCGGAAATGATATCTTTGATGCTACACGTCGTATAGACCTCAGATACGTGAATTTGCCGGAAGAAATGTTAGGCCGCTGGCATGGAGAGGGTACATCGAATTCAATCCCTCGTTTCACATGGACAAATAATAATGATAATTATCGTGTGTCTGATTTGTATATTAAGAGTGGTTCATATCTTAGACTTAAAAATATTCAATTGGGATATACCCTTCCTAAGCAATTGATGTCGAAAGTGTTTATTTCAAATCTGCGTTTGTTTGTTGCGGCAGAGAACTTGTTGACATTCACCGGATATAAGGGATTTGATCCTGAAATTTCATACTCAGACAAGTCTTCCGGAATTGATAGAGGTAACTATCCACAGGCAAGAACCATAACTTTTGGTTTTAATCTTGGTTTCTAAATTATTAAATACGAACACAATATGAAAAGAATATTATTAACTACTTGCGTCGCAGTTGCAACCGTATTAGGTACAACATCATGTGGAGATGACTTCTTGTCGGTAGAACCTGCCAGTAGTGTTGCTATAGATGGTTATTATAATACATCAAGCAGAATGGATGAGGCTTTGACAGCAGCTTATGACCCATTGGAATGGTTTGATTATTTTGGAGGTTGGGCTCCTTTGAGTTTCGTTTATGATAGTATGAGTGATGATGTTTATGTAGGTGGCGGCAGCACGACTGACCAAAGCCAAATACACTTGATATCTCAATTTAAATCAGATCCTACTAATAGTATTGATGGTGCATGGACTACTTGTTATTCAGGTATCAACCGTTCTAATAATGTTATAGCCGATGCCCCCGGTTCCGGTTTGTCGGAAGCAGACCAGAAAGCATACGTTGCTGAGGCTCGTGTACTTCGTGCTTTTTATTACTCTGTTTTATGGAAGCTATGGGGAAATGTACCTTTCTATAATGTTAATCTTACGAATCCTTATGTAGCCCCCCAGAAATCAGAGAAGGAAATATATGACCTTATGGAAGCTGACTTGGCAGAGGTCATTGACAGCAATGTATTACCAATGAAGCAGACTGCAACCAAAGCCGGTCACGTGACTCAAGCTATGGCTTCTATGCTTTATGCAGAGTATGTTATGTATCAAAAAGATGAGACTAAGTATAACAAGGCTTTGGGGTATATGACTAAAATAATAGAGTCTAAAAAGTATTCTTTGCAGCCATATCAAAATCTTTGGGAGTCTAAGTATGAATGGAATGATGAAACAATTTTTGATATTAACTATATTTCTACAGGTGGAAAGAGAACATGGGGAAGTGCGAATCTTACAGGCGGTACGGTTCTTCCTGCAATGATAGGTATTGATGGTCTTAGTGGAAGTCCTGATTATGTAGGAGGATGGGGATTTGAACCTGTTTCAAAGGAAGCTCATGATGCCTATGAGGATGGTGACTTACGTCGTGATATAGGTATTTTGGATATTGACAAATATATCGCAGATAATAAGAAAAAAGGTGTAACCGTTACTTATGGTGGCCGTTATCAGAACACAGGTTATTTCCTTCGTAAATACTTGGGGAGAATTGGAGGTAACACCGGTTGTATAGGTGATGCTGATTTGAACTGGGACAACAATTTGCGTATATACCGTTATGCAGAGACATTGCTGAATGCAGCAGAACTTTCTATTAGACTTGGTGATACAGGTATGGCTAAGACTTATATGGATGAAGTGCGTACGCGTGCAGGTGTCGGTTCTATTGAACCAACGTTGGATAATATATTAAAAGAGCGTCACCGTGAATTCGTTGGTGAAGGTAAACGCTATTTTGACTTAGTCAGATTTGGCAAAGCCTCAGAAGTTCTTACTGCTAAAGGAGGTAAGGTCCTTGACAAAAAAGGTGGCAGCTATACTAAAGACGGTATCCCTGAGCGAGTGCAGTGGACCGAGAATAAAAAGTATTTGCCTATTCCACAGTCTGAAATAGAGGCTGCTAAAGGTACAATAACACAGAATGCATATTAATGTTTGTGTGAAAGATAAGGGAGACGATAGTAATGTCGTCTTCCTAAACCATTATTTATATCTTCTTTTAAAACTGATGAAAAAAATAACTTTACTATTCATGTTCATCACCGTTAGTCTTGCATTCTCAGCCAAATCTCAAGGCAGGTTTGTCAGGATTGACGGTGAGAATCTTATCCAGCCTGATGGTGCCAGATTGTATATAGTTGGTACGAATCTTGGAAATTGGCTCAATCCGGAAGGATATATGTTCGGATTTTCCAAAACCAACAGTGAATGGATGATTGATAATATGTTGTGTCAAATGATAGGTACAGATGCTACAGCCGAATTCTGGAAGAAGTTTAAAGACAGCTATATAACCGAGGATGATATTAAATACATAGCTTCTACTGGAGCCAATACTATTCGTTTGCCATTCAATTACAAACTCTTCACTGATGAGGATTATATGGGACTTACATGCCGGGGAGATGGTTTTGAACGTATAGATAATGTTGTGAAATGGTGCCGTGACAATCATCTTTATCTTATTCTTGATATGCATGACTGTCCAAACGGACAGACTGGGGATAATATAGATGACGGCTTTGGTTATCCATGGCTCTTTGAAAGTGAGGTATCTCAGCAACTGTTCTGTGATATATGGCAGAAGATAGCAAAACATTATTCTGATGAGACGACAGTGCTTGGATATGAACTTATGAATGAGCCGATAGCAACTTACTTTGATAATAAGGCTGAACTGAACAGCAAACTGCAACCTCTTTATAAGCGTGTAGTAAAAGCGATAAGGAGGGTAGACAAAAATCATATATTGCTTCTTGGTGGAGCTCAGTGGAATGGTAATTTTGATATGTTTAACGATTGGAATTTTGACAACAAAATAATGTACACTTGTCATCGGTATGGTGGTGAAGCAAGTAAGGCTGCTATACAATCACTGATAGATTTCCGGAACCGGACAGGGTTGCCTATGTATATGGGAGAGATAGGACATAACACCGACAAGTGGCAATCTGATTTCTGCAAGGTGATGCGTGAAAATAATATAGGTTATACTTTCTGGCCTTATAAGAAACTGGATGGTTCTTGCATGATGGCTATAAAAAGACCGATAGACTGGGAGGGTGTAGTCGTAAAATATTCAGAAATAGACCGTAATACTTATAAGGCATGGCGTGAGGCACGTCCTGACCAGCAGAAAGTAAAAGCCATTTTAAATGAATATATAGAAAACTGTAAAACCAAGAACTGTGTACCGCAAAGCGGGTATATAGAGTCTATGGGATTGAAACCATAAAACAATAAAAAAGTCGAATATGAAGAAACTTTTTATAATTTGTCTGGCTCTATTGGGTATGCATAATTTGCATGCCCAACAGTTGCCTGTGTACCTGGATTATTCGAAGTCTATTGAGCAAAGGGTAGAGGATGCTCTCTCACGTATGACTTTGAATGAGAAAATAGCTGTAATACATGCTCAATCTAAATTCTCATCTCCTGGTGTAAAGCGTCTCGGATTTCCTGATTTCTGGACAGATGACGGCCCTCATGGCGTGCGCCCAGATGTGCTTTGGGATGAATGGGAACAGGCTGGTCAGACTAATGACTCTTGTGTGGCATTCCCCGCTCTTACATGTCTGGCTGCTTCTTGGAATCCAGAATTGGCCTTGCAATATGGAAAAAGTTTGGGCGAAGAAGCTCGTTATCGTGGTAAGGATATGATGCTAGGACCGGGGGTGAATATAAATCGTACTCCACTGAATGGACGTAACTTTGAGTATATGGGAGAAGATCCTTTTCTTGCTTCAAGAATGGTTGTGCCTTATGTGCAGGGATTGCAGCAGACTGGCGTGTCGGCTTGTGTTAAGCATTACGCTCTTAATAATGATGAGGAATACCGTCATCAGGTGAATGTCATTGTGAGTGACCGTGCCCTACATGAAATATATCTGCCCGCTTTCAAGGCTGCAGTAACAGAAGGCAAAGCCTGGGCAATAATGGGAGCATATAACTTATACAAGAATCAGCATAACTGTGAAAATGAGATTCTGCTCAATAAAATTCTTAAGGGCGATTGGCGTTTTGATGGAGTGGTGGTAAGTGACTGGGGTGGCACGCATGATACTGATGAGGCTGTGAAAAACGGACTTGACATGGAGTTTGGTACATGGACTGACGGACTTGCCATGGGGGCAACGAATGCCTATGACAACTATTTTATGGCAAACGCTTATCAGAAAAAGATACAGACTGGAGAACTGACAACTAAAGAACTTGATTACAAGGTGCGCCGTGTGTTGCGCCTTTTTTATCGGACAACAATGAACAGAAACCGTGTGCAAGGCTTCTTATGCTCTGAAAGTCATTATGAGACAGCAAGGAATATTGCCGATGAAGGGATAGTGCTGTTGCAGAATAAATGTAATATATTGCCATTGAATATGAAGAAAGCCAAACGAATTCTTGTAGTGGGAGAGAATGCCGTAAAGATGATGACAGTTGGAGGTGGCTCTTCTTCTCTTAAGGTACAGATGGAGATATTGCCATTAGACGGTATAAACAAACTTTGCGGAAAATATAATATCAGATGTGACTATGCGCGCGGATATGTAGGCGATACGGTACAGAGCTATAATGGTGTAACTATTGGTCGTAGCATTGCTGAAAAGCGTTCTGCAGAAGAACTTATAACTGAAGCTGTTAATAAAGCCAAGAATGCAGACTATGTGATATTTTTTGGTGGACTTAATAAAAGTGACTATCAGGATTGTGAAGGGCATGACCGTAAAAATTATAGCTTGCCTTATAATCAGGACAAACTTATTGATGCCTTGGCAAAGGTAAACGGAAATTTAGTCTATGTGAATATATCCGGTAATGCTGTGGCAATGCCTTGGAAAGATAAAGTCCCGGCTATATTGCAGGGATGGTTTCTCGGTTCTGAGAGTGGGGAAGCCTTGGCTGATGTGCTTAGTGGGAAAGTTAATCCTTCAGGAAAGTTGCCTTATACGTGGTATGCCAAGTTGAACGACTGCGGTGCCAATGCTACGGGCAGCTATCCTGGTACTTGGCGTGCCGACCATAATATTATAGATGAAGAATATAAAGAAGACATATATGTAGGTTATCGTTGGATAGATTATGTAAACGCAAATACTGATAGTAAATCACAGCATATAGTACCTTTATTTGCTTTTGGTCATGGTTTGAGTTATACTACATTCCAAGTGGGCAAATTGATTGCCGACAGACATGAAATTTCATCTGAAGGCAATATATCTTTTACCGTAAGCGTTAAGAATACAGGAAAGAGTGCCGGTGCTGAAGTCGTGCAGTTGTATATAAAGGATATGCAGTCATCATTGCCACGTCCTGAAAAAGAACTTAAGGGGTTCAAAAAAGTATTTTTGCAACCGGGTGAAAGTAAGGATGTTACGATAACAATAGGCCTTGAGGCATTGAGTTATTATGATGATAGCCGCAAACAATGGGTGGCTGAGCCTGGTAATTTTGAGGCTCTTATTGGTAACTCTTCCGATAATATCATGTCAAAAGTAAAATTTATTCTTAAATAACCTATGAAAAAGATTTTATTCTCTTTATTGATGATTTCAGTAACTGTTGTATGTAATGCCCAAAACACTAAGATGAAAGATTATGTAGATAATCTTATGGCAAAGATGACGGTTGATGAGAAAATTGGTCAGTTGAATCTTCTGCCAGGTGGAGACATTACCACCGGTGCTGTAATGAACAGTCCACTTGCTGAATTGGCAGGCAAGGGACAACTTGGAGCCATACTCAATGTTAAAGGACTTGATAAAATCAAGGCTTTACAGCAGGCTGCAGTAAAAAAAAGTCGGTTGGGTATTCCTTTGCTGTTTGGTCAAGACGTGATTCACGGTTACCAGACTGTATTTCCTATTCCGTTGGCTCTGTCATGTTCATGGGACATCCCTGCTATAGAAAACAGTGCAAGAATTGCTGCGAAAGAAGCTTCTGCACAGGGTATAAACTGGGTTTACAGTCCTATGGTTGATATTGCTCTTGACCCACGCTGGGGGCGAATAGCTGAAGGTAACGGTGAGGATCCTTATCTTGGCTCGTGCATAGGCGCGGCTATGGTCAGGGGCTTCCAGGGTAACTATGGAAAAGAGAATGTCATGGCTTGTGTAAAGCATTATGCTCTCTATGGAGCAGTTGAGGCAGGTCGCGACTATAATACAGTGGATATGAGCCATGTGAGAATGTATAATCAGTATTTTCCTCCATACAAAGCAGCGGCAGAAGCCGGAGCTGGTTCTTTTATGAGTTCTTTCAATCTTGTAGACGGTCAGCATGCCACGGCAAACAAATGGCTTCTTACAGACGTACTTCGTAACCAGTGGAAGTTTGACGGCTTTATTGTAACAGATTACGGTTCAATAGATGAAATGACAGTTCATGGCTTGGGTGACAGCAAAACATGTACGGCACTGGCAATCAATGCCGGTACAGATATGGATATGTGTTCTTCGGCTTATACTAAGAAATTGAAAGAATGTCTGAATGACGGAAGTGTGAAGATGGAGGAGATAGACCGTGCCTGCCGAAAGGTTCTTGAAGCTAAATATAAACTGGGATTGTTTGATGACCCTTATCGTTTCTGCAACAGTAAGCGGTTGAAGACAGACTTATATAATGCGGAAAACCGCAAGGCTGCACGTGACATGGCTGCAGAGACATTTGTTTTGCTTAAAAACCAGAATGATATGTTGCCGCTTAAAAAACAGGGCACGATAGCTCTGGTCGGTCCTCTTGCTGATACCAGAAACAATATTGTAGGATGTTGGTCTACAGGCGATACTCCGGAAAAATATAGTACGCTTAAAGAAGCTATGCAGCGTGCATTAGGCAAGAATGCAACCGTGCTGTATGCTCAAGGATGCAACATCTATGATGATTCAATGACACAGGCTGGGGCTACTTTCGGCAGGGCAATACAGCGTGTTGACGCAGAAAAGGCAAAGGCTGAAGCTCTGAAGGTAGCTGCAAAGGCTGATGTTATAGTTGCCGCACTTGGAGAAATGGCTGAGATGAGTGGAGAAAGTTCAAGTCGCAGCGACCTGTCTTTGCCTTCTTGTCAGCATGAATTGCTGGTGGATCTTCTTAACACTGGCAAACCGGTAGTGCTGTTGAATTTTGCAGGTCGTCCTACTGTCATGACATGGGAATCAAAGCATGTGCCATCCATCATGAATGTATGGTTTGGAGGCAGTGAAACCGGTGACGCGATATGCGATGTACTCTTTGGTGATAAGGTACCTTCTGGTAGACTTACTGTCACAATGCCTCAGAGTGTAGGGCAGATACCTGTTTATTACAATCATCTTAATACAGGTCGTCCTGTACCGGCAGATGCCGACAGATATTATAAGTATCGCAGTAACTATCTTGATGTGCGTAACGAACCGCTTTATCCCTTTGGTTATGGTTTGAGCTATACCAGATTTTCTTATTCTGATATATCATTAAGCAGTGATACAATGGATAGGAACGGTTCTGTTGAGGCATCGGTAACAGTAACTAATATAGGTTCCCGTGATGCTGATGAAACGGTGCAACTCTATATTCACGATATCTTGGCATCGATAGCAAGACCAGTTAAGGAACTCAAGGGATTCCAGCGTATACATATAAAGGCGGGTGAAAGTAAGACAGTTACATTTAATATCAACAAAGAATCATTGAAGTATTATGATGGTAATGGCAAAGAAATGCTAGACTCCGGAGAATTTGATGTAATGATTGGTTCAAACAGCAATGATTTGAATTCTGTAAAATTGACTTTAAAATAAAAAAGCAAGAAAATGTTTTGAAATTTATGTGATTTATGTTATTTTTGCCTAATAAAAGAACTATATCATGCAAAGATACATAATTATGTCTGTCATTACAGTTATCTCTGTATTAACGGTAAATGCAAAGAATGACTATGATCGCATCCTGCAACCGCTCGATGAGGCTATAGCGCATCAGGATGAATACGTAGCCAAGAAAAGGCTGCGTATTGTCATGTTGCGCAAACAGTTTCAACAGACATCTGCATTACCTGAAAGGTTGCGTGCTGCTTTTAGACTTTATGAAGAATATAAACCGTACATAAATGACTCTGCAATATACTATCTTCGCAAGTGTGCAGGGTATGCCAAAACTATGAAACTGCCGTCAAGGGTAGCAGAATATCAGGCAATGATAGCGTTTCGTTGTAGTGCCACAGGTATGTATGATGAGTCTCAACGCATCCTTGCTACTATTAATCCAAAAGTCATTGATAATAAGGCCTTGGGAGTGTATTACGATGCACAACGGAATATATATGGTGAACTGGCGTATTATTGTCATATAGATTCTATGTTAGGGGTTTATCGTCAGAGAAACAGATTTTATGAGGATAAAATGTTGGCTGTAAAAAGTCCAAATGATGATGCTGTGTTTCTTGCTCGTGAAATTCGATTACGTGACAGCAGACGGCTAAAAGAGTCTATGGCGGTGAATACCGAATGGATGAGAACAGCAGAGAAGGGGTCTCACCGCTATGCTTTGATAGCTTTTTATCGGTATCAGGAATACGAGGCACTTGTAGACACGTCCGGAATGATTCAATGGATTACAGAGTCAGCTTTGTCTGATGTTCGTAATGGTGTAATGGACCAAGCGGCTTTATGGGAACTGGCAAATCTGCTTGTCCCGCTTGGCGATATAGACCATGCATACAATTATATAAGTTATACCAGTGCCTGTGCAATAAAGTTTGGTTCTCGTCAGCGTTCATGGCAGATGACTCCGCTTTTGGCAGAGATAGCACGGAATTATAAAGAGCTGAACGAAGAACGTACCCGCCAGTTGCAGTGGACATTAACCATTATAAGTTTTTTGGCTCTGTTGTCATTGCTGCTGCTTTACCATGTGAACAAGCAGCGGAAAAAACTTGCTTTGGCACGACGCACGCTGAGTGTCAGAAATAGTCAGCTTTCTGAAAGCAATAGAAAAATGAAAGAAGCCAATGAACAGTTATCATCTCTTAATAATCAGATGTCTTTGGTAAATGGCAAATTAGCAGAGTCCAATAAGGTTAAAGATGAATATCTGGGTAGGTTCATGCGTATCTGTTCTATAAATATAGACAAACAGGATAGTTTTAGAAAACAGGTAAACAGACTTTTAAAAAATCATGAGTATGATGTTATTTATAAGATAACAAGCCCTTCTGAATTTAAAGATAAGGAGCTTGGTGAATTCTATGAGCAGTTTGACAAAGCATTTTTGCATCTGTTTCCTAATTTTGTTACAGACTTCAATGTTCTTCTTCGTCCAGAAGAGCAGATAAGCCTTACCGAAAATGGCAATATGACAACAACTCTTCGTATCTTTGCTCTTATTCGTCTTGGGATAAATGACAGTTCAAAGATAGCTGATTTCCTTCATTATAGTGTGAATACTATTTATAATTATCGCACACGTACCAAAAATGCCGCCGCCGGCAATCGTGATGAGTTTGAACAAAGTGTTAGAAAAATAGGAATGCAGTGATTCCTATTTTATCATGCTGAGAAAATATTCGTGAACTCTTGTGTTATCAGTAAGTTCTGGGTGGAAAGCCGTTACCAGTTGGTTTCCCTGTCTGGCGGCAACAGCATTGCCGTCAACAGTAGACAGAATTTCTGTATCAGCCGTTACTCCCTTAATGTAAGGAGCTCTTATGAATGTCATTGGAATATTCTCTTTTATACCCTTAAACGAAGTTTCTGCAATGAAACTGCCCAGTTGTCTGCCGTATGCGTTCCTGCATACGTCAATATCCATTGTGGCAATTGCTCCGTTGTTTTCCTTACCGCTTAGTCTTTTGGCAAGCAGTATCAGTCCTGCGCATGTGCCGAATACAGGCAGTCCGCTTTTTATAGCGTCTCTTATAGGTTGAAGCAATTGCAAGTCGCCTAATAGTTTCTTCATTGTGGTGCTTTCTCCACCAGGAATAATCAGTCCGTCCTTAGGCTGATTCCAATCAGTGAGTTGTCTTATTTCAAAGCTTTCAGCGCCGAGCTTGCCAAACATCTTGCGATGCTCGGCAAACGCGCCCTGTAATGCCAGTATAGCTATTCGTTTGCTCATTATTTACCTCTTTCAGCCATAAGTAGTTTTATCTCCTGCTCGTTGATGCCTACCATTGCTTCACCGAGGTCTTCGCTGAGTTCAGCCAGTTTCTTCGGGTCATTGTAATTGGTTACAGCCTGCACGATAGCGGCAGCACGCTTTGCCGGATTTCCGCTCTTGAAGATACCGCTGCCCACGAATACGCCTTCAGCACCAAGCTGCATCATCAGTGCGGCATCAGAAGGGGTAGCCACGCCTCCGGCTGCAAAGTTCACCACAGGTAACTTTCCGTTGTCGTGTACATATTTAACCAGGTCGTAAGGTACCTGTAACTGTTTGGCAGCTTCATATAGTTCATCTTCAGCCATAGAAGCTACGCGGCGTATCTCGCTCTGCATCTGTCTCATGTGGCTTACTGCCTGAACAACGTCGCCAGTTCCCGGTTCCCCCTTGGTTCTTATCATCGTTGCGCCTTCTGCTATGCGTCGAAGGGCTTCTCCCAGATTGCGGGCTCCGCAGACGAAAGGCACTTCAAACTTAGTCTTGTCTATGTGATAAACGTCATCGGCAGGTGAGAGCACTTCACTTTCATCTATATAGTCGATTTCAACAGCCTGGAGAATCTGTGCTTCCGCAATATGTCCGATACGGCATTTTGCCATTACGGGTATTGATACGGCAGCCTGAATGCCCTTAATCATTTTTGGGTCGCTCATGCGCGATACTCCGCCGGCTGCGCGTATGTCTGCCGGAATTCTCTCCAGTGCCATCACTGCGCATGCTCCTGCTTGCTCGGCAATCTTAGCCTGTTCAGGTGATGTTACGTCCATAATCACTCCGCCCTTCAGCATCTGTGCCAAATTGCGATTCAGAGTTTGTCTGTCTTGTGCCATTTTATTTTAATCTTTTATGTTATCAGATGTATAGCCCTTCCGGAACTGACTTGGGGTAGCTCCGCGCATCTTGCGAAAGAATTTTGTAAGATGTGCCTGCGAAGAGAATCCGAAGTCATTGGCTATCTCCTGAATGTTTTTACTTGTTGTAGTAAGTTGCAACTCTATTTCTTTGACGATATGCTCGTCTATTATCATCTTTGGTGTCTTGCCAGATATGCGTCTGGTTACCTGAGCCAGATAACGGCTTGATACATTAAGTTGCTCGGCATAGAAAAGCACGTCGCTATAGGTCTTGCAGTAATTGAGCACTTCGCTGAGAAACTGCTGATAGAGTTCCTGACTGCGCCCCTTAACAGGGTAGTCGCCCTCACGTGCCTTTTGCTGACGGATGTAGTCACTGGCTTTGGCAATGGCTTCATCAATGTTGCTTCCCTGACTGAGATACACGGCGAGCGCACTTGAGAAGTGGTTTATTATTCCGTGAGTATTGCTATTGTCAAGCAGATAAGTGTTTATTCCGCTTGCGTTCTGCAGCAGATAGTCGCTGTCTTCCTTTCTTGCCACGACGATACTGCAAAGGGGCAGCAGTCTGTTCTTTATCAGACTCACCACTTCTTCATCCATCAGGGCATCCCCCTGTACAGAGAATATCACCGGGTCGTAGATTACATATTGTGGATGATATTTCACCAATGCGTCTATTACCACTGCCAGAGTGTCTGTGCTACGTATCATACCTATCTTTACGATACGTGGTTCCACATCATTCACTATGGCTTCTATCTGCCGGGATACCACTTCTGCCGGTACATCAAAGAAATCCTGAATACCCAATGTGTTCTGCATTGTGATGGAAGTGAATACCGATACGGCATAGCCTCCCAATCCGGAAATCGTATTGATGTCTGCCTGGACTCCTGAAACGCCAGTTCCGTCGGAGCCGGTAATGGTAAGTATCGGCTGAATCTGTCTCATACGCTTGCAAAGGAAATGATTTTCAGCGAAATAAAGAAAAAAAGTTCCGTTTTTGATAAAAAATTCATCAATTTGTATAAAAACGGAACTTTATGACATACATAGTCTTTTGTGTATGCCGTTGAAAGATATTATGTCTTTCTGCTATGAATTCTTTTTGTAGCTGAATATAGCCCAACCATTCATTATCACTGCTATTACAGACAGTGCGCATACCTGAGAACGGATGCTCTGGAAGTCGCCGCCGCGTACAAACACGGTGCGTATGGCATCGATAAAGTAATGCATAGGATTGATATATGTGGTGAGCTGTGCCCAGTCGGGCATTGAGCGCACAGGGGTAAACAGTCCGCTCATAAGCAGAAGTATCATCACGAAAAACCAAAGTACAAACATTGCCTGCTGCATAGTCTGGTTATAGTTGGATATTACGAGTCCGAAACCGCTTATTATGAATGCCAACAGAAGTGCCAGCAGATAAACCAGCCCCAGATTGCCGGCAGAAGTAATGCCGTATATGAGCCATGAAAGTCCAAAGCATAAGGTCATTATTATTACTCCTATAATCCAATAAGGAATAAGTTTGGCAAGTATAAATGTCCATTTGCTCACCGGCGTTACGTTAATAGCCTCAATGGTTCCGGTCTCCTTTTCTCCTACAATGTTAAGGGCAGGGAGTGCGCCGCATGTCAGCATTATGAGTATTGCCATAAGTGCCGGAATCATAAAGAGCTTATAGTTCAGGTTTTTGTTGTATAGATACAGCACCCTTACACCCTGTCCGGCGGAATCGGAAACAGGTACAGACAGACTTTCAGACACTATCTGTGACATATAAGAATTACCCATGCTGCCTTTGGTTCCGTTTACGGCATTGGTGGCAATGAGCACTTGGGGATTGGTTCCATTAATATGGTCTTTGCTGAATCCCTGTGGTATATCTACAATAATATCAGCATTGTTGTGCTCTATATCCTTTATGGCATCTTGATATGTGGCTTTCTGACCGTTGAATATGAAATAATTGCTGGCTTCGATGCGGTGAACCAGTTGCTGGGAGAAAGAGGAACGATCGCTGTCTACAACGTCAACCTTGATATTCTTTACTTCCATGTTCATCACCCAGGGCATTATGCACATTATGGCAATAGGGAATACCAGAATGAATTTGGGGATAAAGGGATTGCGCTTTATCTGCAGAAATTCCTTATGTATGAGATATTTCAGAGTCATGTTATTCTAATCGTTTATTAAACTTCAATAATGCGGCAGATAGCAGTATTATGGTCATAAGGGCTAGTACGGCAACTTCGTGCGTGATGCTGCCGAAGTCAGTTCCCATAATCATGAGTTTGCGCATGGCTGATATGTAGTATCTCGGAGGCATTATGGCAGATACCCATTGCAGTATCTCCGGCATGCTCTCTATGGGAAACATCATTCCGCTGAGCAGCACGCTTGGCATCAGCAGCATTACTGCCGATACGATAAGTGCCACAAGTTGTGTCTTTGCCACCGTGCTTATCAGTAGACCCAGTGACAGGGCAAGAAGTATGTATAGTGTAGACACGCCGAGGATGAGTATCAGACTGCCAGACAATGGCACGTTGAGTACAAACTTCGACATCAGCAGTATGGAGATGAGCACGATGAATGCCATAACCATATATGGAACAGCCTTGGCAATGATTATCATTATAGGTCTTACCGGAGACACCAGAAGCACTTCCATTGTGCCTTTCTCCTTTTCTTTCACAATACTTATAGAGGTCATCATGGCACAGATGAGCATTAGCAGCATGCCCATTATTCCCGGTACAAAGTTATAGGAGCTTTTCATCTGCGGGTTGTAAAGCAGAGACGAATGTATGGTGAATGGAGCCGATATATTCTGTCGGTCGCTTAATATTATCTGTGTAGCATAGTTGGCATATTGCTGTGCCATATTCGGGTCTGCTCCGTCGGCTATTATCTGTAGACCGTTCTTCTTGCTTGCAAAGTCAGGTGTGAAAACAATGCCTATGTCAGCCTTCTGGTTGCGTATCAGTCTTTCAGCTTCAGCAGGAGTGTTTACGGTGTAGCAGATGTCGAAGTATTCAGACTGGTCCAGTTTTTCAATAAGTTGCTGCGTCTTGTAGTCGGTAGAAGACATTACTACTATAGTCCTTACATTGCGCACGTCGGTGGATATTGCAAAGCCAAACAGCAGCATCAGCACTATCGGCATTACGAACAACATCATCATTGTACGTACATCACGCAGAATGTGATGGGATTCCTTTATTATGAATGATATAAACTGTTTCATGTTAGTTGTCTGAACGTTTAGCCTGTCTTGCGAGATAAGTGAAAACTTCGTCCATGCTTGTCTTGTTGTATTTATGTTTCAACTCATCCGGAGCTCCTAGTGCGCTTATCTTTCCGTCTACCATGATGGATATGCGGTTGCAGTATTCGGCCTCGTCCATATAGTGAGTTGTTACAAAGACGGTTATTCCCCGTGCTGAGGCTTTGTATATCAGTTCCCAGAATTGTCGCCGGGTGGCTGGGTCTACGCCTCCCGTAGGTTCATCAAGAAACACAATATCGGGGTTGTGAAATATGCTTACAGAGAAAGCCAGCTTCTGTTTCCACCCTAATGGCAGTGACGAAACAATGTCGTTCTTGTGTTCCGAAAAGTGAAGTTCTGCGAGAACCTCATCTGTCTTTTTCTTTATGTCAGAGTCTTTCATTCCGTATATGCCGGCAAAGAGCCGTATGTTTTCAGCCACTGTCAGGTCTTCATACAGAGTAAATTTCTGGCTCATGTATCCTATGTGCTTCTTTATCTTCTCATATTCTGTAGATATGTCAAAACCTGCCACCTTTCCGTTACCACTTGTAGGCTGGTTAAGTCCTGTGAGTATGTGCATGGCGGTGGTCTTGCCTGCGCCGTTGGCACCAAGGAAACCGAATATCTCACCTCTATTTACGTTGAAAGAAATATCGTCTACGGCGTGGAAAGAGCCGAATGCCTTTACAAGATGTGAAACAGTAATCACATTTTCGTTGTCGTCAGATGATGCCAGAGCCTTTCTGTCCAGTGCCGGAGGATTGAATATATCTTTGAATTCTTCCAGTATGTCTTCAGGTTTTCCTATGCCTGCCACTTCTCCGTGATTAAGGAAAGCCACGCGGTCACATTGTCTCACTTCGTCAAGATATGGAGTTGCGGCAATGATAGTGATGTCGCGCTTCCTTAATGTCTGGAGCATTTCCCAGAATTCCTTGCGGCTTACAGGGTCTACACCGGTGGTAGGTTCATCAAGAAACAACACCTTAGGCTGGTGTACCAGTGCGCAACTTAATGCCAGTTTCTGTTTCATACCGCCTGATAATGCTCCTGCCCTACGGTCCTTGAATTTCTCTATCTGTGAGTATATGGGAGCTATTAGCTCATATCCTTCTTCTATCGTAGTTCCGAAAAGAGTGGCAAAGAACTTCAGATTTTCCTGAATGCTCAGGTCCTGATATAAAGAGAACTTACCCGGCATATATCCCACGCATTTGCGAATGTAGCTCATATCCTTTATCACGTCAAATCCGCATACCTCAGCCTTGCCTTCATCCTGAAGTATAAGTGAGGCTAGAATACGGAAAAGAGTGGTCTTACCTGCGCCGTCAGGTCCGATGAATCCGAATATTTCACCGTTGCTGACATTGAAGGTAACATCCTTCAGTGCCTGTACCTTACCGTATTTCTTGGATATTCCCGAAGCAGATACGGCATATTTGTCTGTATGTTCACTCTCCATATTGCATTTATAATGCCATTTCTCCATACATGCCTATTTTAATGTATCCGTCGTTTTTCACGGCAATCTTTATGGCATATACAAGGTCGGCGCGTTCGTCATCAGTTAGAATGGTCTTAGGCGTGAATTCACTCTTGCTGCTTATCCATGTCACGGTTCCGGCATATTGTCTGTGCTCACCATTGCCATAGTCGCTGAATACTTTCACTTTTTGACCTATCTTCACTTTCTTCAACTGTGCACTTGTAATGTAGGCGCGCATGAACATATTGTTGATGTCGGCAACTTTGAACAGAGGTTTGCCTACAGTTGCAAATTCACCTTGTTCTACGTATTTCTCCAATATGGTGCCACTTATTGGAGAGTATATGTGGCATTTCTGCAATTGGTCGGCAATTTGCAGTTTTTGCACGTCTGTTGTTCCCATTTGCGCATCAAGACTTCTCGTGGAATTAGAGAGTGATGAAGTTTGCGCAGTAAGTTGTCGCTGCAGCACTTGCAGTTGGCTGCGGGCATCATCAAGCATCTTGCGGTTGGCAGCACCATCTTTCACAAGTCCTGAATATCTGCTTACATCTTGTCTTGCTTTGACTATTTGCTGTTTCAAAGCTCCTATCTGTTTTTGCGTTTCAGGCTTCTGGGCTGAATATACCAGTTTTGTTGCGCCTGCCTGCCTAGCCTTTAGATAGAGTTGGACAGTATCAATGAGCCCCACCTGTATGCCGGATTCCACGTTACTGCCTTCTTCTATGTCTAGTTGCATCAGTCTGCCGGTCTGTTCTGCCGACACTGTAACTTCTGTAGCCTCGAAGGTTCCGGTAGCATCATACTTGTCTCCATTGTTTCCGCAACTTGCCAATGTGAAAGCGGCAGTTGCCAGAATGATTGTATGTTTCATATCTCTAATTATTATTATTTGTTTTCAGTGAATATATTTCTTTAAGTAACTGCAGTTCGTGCAGAGCCTTCTGCTGCCGTGCCTGACTTACGGCATTTATGTCGCGCAGCATCTCGTTCACGCTTTCTGTGCCCAGTTCTACCTTCTTTTCACTTTTGGAACGTATGCTCTCTCGCAAACTTACTATCTCTCCGTCTCTGGAAATCTGCTGTTTCAGAGATTCTATATTTCCGTTTGTACTTTCATTCTGCAGACTGTTGTTGAATAAGAATGTTTCCCGCTGTGATTCTACTTGCTGCCGTTGCAATTCCAGTTTCCTTATATCGCTTTTGCGTGTATAGAGGGCTCCTATGTTCCAGCTCAGAGTTACTCCTCCTGCAAGTAATCCTGATTTTATCAGGTCGGTTACCTTTGTGTGATATGTTCCCATGCCGAATGCGGAAAGTCTGGGCATCAGTTTGCTGTCCAGTTGATTGCGCTGTGCATCAATCAGCTTGCTTTGCGATTGGTAATAGTCCAGTTCCGGACGGGCATTGCTGCTGCCACATTCCACAAAGGCTGGTTTCTGCAGAGTGGTACTGCCGTTGAGTTGCTTACCAATGAATATTCCAAGCATTTTGAGGTATGCGGTCCTTGAAGCCTTTTGAGCATCAAGAGACTGCATTGCCTTCAGCTGTTCCACTTTTATGTTGTCCAAATCACTTTGATTGGCTATACCGCCTTTCATCATTGATGACACTGTGGAATTGCTCAGCGCCAGGTCTTTTTGTAGCAGAATGGTCTGCGTAATCTGCTCGTCAAGTGTAAGTATGCCGAAGTAAAGCTGTTCAATGCGCTGGTTCAGGTCGTACATTGAAACATTAAGTTGTTGTTTCTTCATTTCAGTCTGTGCCGATGTTACCTTGTTTTGTGCTTTAGTCTGACCTCCGTCATAGATGTTCTGGTTAACAGTGATGCTCCCTGAAGCCATCATGTTTTTTATGTCTATGCCCATTTGCTCCATCTGACTGTTCATGTTCAGCACGTCTGTAAATGCCATACCGTTGATACTGGCACTGATTTGTGGTAACCAGGCTTTCTTTGCGTTTTCTATTGTGAAACTGCCCGTTTGCTCTATTAAGTCGTATTGCTTAATGGCGGGATAGTTGTCGTGA
This sequence comes from uncultured Prevotella sp., assembly GCA_964433895.1. Lineage (GTDB taxonomy): Bacteria > Bacteroidota > Bacteroidia > Bacteroidales > Bacteroidaceae > Prevotella. The sequence continues at coordinate 13,365 of CAYSSU010000012.1, read as the reverse complement.
GCCAACTGTTTGCATTCGTCCAACGCAAGAACCTGCGCATTAGCCGTTGTCTGCAATAAAAGCATTGCTATAAATATGATTTTTCTCATGTTTCTTATATTTTTTTTCTGCTGCAAAGATATGCCATAATATTATAAATCTTGTTACCTTTAATATTGAAAAAATGTTCTTTTTGTATTTTTTGATATAAAAAAGAACATAATCTGGCATAATGTTATTATCTTTGTGTCGTATTATCAGTAATGAATTATGCAAAAGAAACCTGAAAAACTGACAATAGACCGTATGCGTGATTTGCTTTCTTCTATAGACATAGACAGCAATCCGAGAATGTTATTGGGTGACGACTTATCTATTATAATAAATGTGCAGTCGGTAATCAGAATGGTTTTAGGCAGTGAGAGTCTGTTTCAAATACCTGATTTCCGTTGTGGATTTGTAAGGTCGGGTTCGGCTCGTGTACGGCTCAATCTTGTGGAGAGAGAAATACATACCGGTATGATAGTATTTGTCACTCCCGGGTCTATAGTACAGCCGATATATGCTAGCGATGACTTCAATCTCACCGGTATGGCTCTGTCTCCGGAGATGTTGCAATTGTCACTTGGCGGTCATTTCCCTGCCATGTTCAATGGGAACATGACAGACGGCAGACTGGTAATATCTCAGGAACTGCTGAATATAATACAGGATATGTTCAGCCTGCTGATAGATGTAGTGAAAAAGCAAAAGGAGGCACGTCAGGTTATATGTAGTCTTGTGGCAGCAATAATAAACCAGTATGACACACTTTTCACAGATTCTGAATATTCGCTGGGTAAGCAATATACTAATGAACGAAGGATATTCGACAGATTCATATATCTGGTAAACAATAACTGCAAGGAGCATCATCAGTTGTCTTTCTATGCAGACAAAATGGCTATAAGCGGTCGTTATCTCGGTACGGCTGTAAGAGTGGCAAGTGGTTCTACGGCAAAGGAATGGATAGACAGTGCGCTAATAACTCAGGCTAAACTGATGCTCAGACACAGTGACCTTCAGGTGAGCAGTATATCAGACAGACTGTATTTTCCAAACTATAGTTTTTTCAATAAATATTTCAAGCGGCTCACGGGTATGACTCCGTTGGAATATAGGCGCAAGTGCTGAAAGGTTATCTTTCAGATATGCTGCAGTGCTGTTGCAGCCCACGGAATGCCCTCTTATGTTAAAATATTGTATATATGAAGATAATAGTAAGTAAGGAAATAGAAAATGTGTGCCCGGCTTTTGTGGGGGCATACGTTGAGGCTGAGGTTGAAAATACCGGGTATTCAGCACCTTTGTGGCAAGAGATAGATGCCATGGGTGAATATTACCGGCAGACTCTCAACACAGAGACATTGAAGAGTATGAGTGGAATTGCTGCCACACGCCGTGTGTATAAGGCTTGTGGAAAAGATCCGTCACGCTATCGTCCGGCAAGCGAGGCTCTTATTCGCCGGCAGCTCACCAATAAGAAACTTTATCATATAGATACTTTGGTAGATTTGATTAATCTGGCCAGTATTGCCTATGGATACAGTATAGGTGGTTTTGATGCAGATAAGTTTGAGGGTGACACGCTGATTCTTGGAGTTGGTAGGGAAGGTGAACCATACGAAGGTATAGGCAGGGGAATGATAAACATTGCCGGACTGCCTGTATATCGTGACGCTGTGGGTGGAGTGGGGACTCCTACAAGTGACAATGAACGCACTAAGATTTCCATAGCCACGCGTCACCTTTTAGTTCTGATAAACGGATATGACGGTAACCGTGATAGTGTGGAGGCGAATGCCAGATATATACAGGAGTTGCTGCGTAAGTATTGTGGCAGTGACGGAGGCTGTTATTTTTTATATTGAAATTGATTTATATAACATTATAATTATTATGGAGAAAAAAGAGAATATGGGCAAATTGCCTTCTGAATGTACGTCAATAATCGTTGGCAGCAGACAGACTGCAGACGGTTCACGCATCATTTCGCGTTCTATGGACTGGGACGCCATGAATGCCATTAACTTTGAAGTTTACAGAGATACTAAGTTCGGACCGACTGAATTTATAGCTAAAGACAGCAGTTTTCGTTGTCCGTTGCCTGCTGAGGCTCTGGGCTATACTGCAACTCCGGGCTATGAGTTCCCCGGAGAGTGGGGCAGTGCCGGCTTCAATACAGCAGGGGTGGCAATGAGCAGTACTGAGAGTATCTTTAGCAGTGATAAAGCATTGGCTGCTGATCCGCTTGTAGCATCCGGATTGGCAGAGAACTGTGTGTTCAACATCGTGTTGCCTTATATCCATACTGCCCGCGAGGGTGTGGAGCGATTGGGCAGACTGATAGATGAATATGGTTCAGCCGAAGGCTTCGGCATTCAGTTTGTTGATGGTGATGAGGCATGGTATCTTGAGAATGCCTGCGGGCACAGATGGCTGGCGCAGCGCATTCCCGATGACAAATATTTTGTTACGGGCAACCAGAGTCGTTTCCGTGATTATAATCCTGATGACTATGACAATTTCATAGCTTCAGAAGGTCTTATAGAGTTTGCTGCTTCTCATGGTCTTTATAATCCGAAAGATAAGTTTGATTTCCATGAGGTTTATCAACGCGATGAGAAGTTGGACACCACTTATAACTATCCTCGTGTGTGGGCATTGCAGCAGATGTTTTCGCCAAGTATAAAGAATGATGTTGCCAAAAATACGTTTCCTGTGTTTGCCGAGGCTGAACAACCTGTCACTATAACAGATTTAAGGAAGGCATTCCGCTCTCACTATGATAATACGGAGCATGATCCTTATCTGCACCGCAATCCGAAAGAGCCTTTTCGCCCTATATCAATATTCCGCACGCTGCAGACGCATATAATACAGATTCGCCCGGAACTGCCGCGCGCAATAGGCGGAGTGATGTATGAAGCATTGGGGATGGCAGACTTGGGACTGTTTTTGCCATTGTATCAGGGCGTCAGAACTTTTCCTGAGGCTTACAGTTGTAGCAATGGTCATGCCAGTAGTGACTCTGCGTATTGGAAATTTCGCAAGGTAATGACATTGGGCATGACAAATTACAATGCCTACGCACCGATAATAAAGGAGACTTATGCTGCTTTAGAGGCAGAAAACGACCAGAGGCAGAAAGAGATGGAAGCAGAGTATCTGAAATTGTACAAGGCTAGTCCGATGAAGGCTCAAGACCTTTTGCAGAAGTTCTCTGATGATATTCTAACTCATGCTCTGCAAGTTGCCGATGATTTGCAGAATGAACTTTTTACCCGCATGACAGCAGATATACAACAGGAATATCTGTTCCATGGAGCATGAAAGAATGTTGCTGAATAACATTACAGAAAATCGTATTCAATTTCTGTATTCGTTGTCTAAAGCCTTTGTACTGTGAATATATAGCATAAATACTGCGAATACATTGCGTATATATTCACAGTACATAGCGTTTGTACTGATTTTAAATTGACGTATTGCAAAAAGTCCAATCGTTAACAGATTCCTTAAGCATAATGTCATGATAATTGTAATTAGGAGAGGATACCTTTATTCTTTGACCATTAATATGTTTTTAGGATAAAATAGCTGCAAATATATCCTATGGAAAATTCGGTAAAAAACGCTATAAAAACATTGAAATTCGCAGTTTTTACCTGTTTATCTGTCATCTGTCATAGTATCTGTCATTGCCTGGAATGCCGATAAACACAGGGCGAGTGGGGCGATTTATGACAGATGACAGATGAAAGCGAAAAAAAACATAGATAGCATTTACTTCATCTTATTTTGATTAGATGTTAAATTGGGACTATTTCTTGCTTGTATTCATAATAATCAAGGAAAGTTAAGCATTAAAAGTCTCCGGCAGAATTTCCAGGTTTGTACTCGAATAAACGTTTATGAAAATCCTTATCAGTTATAGCTTGCCTATCATATAGCTTTTTCTTACGAATTTCATCCAACGTATAGTGCGTCGCTACCTGCCACTTTATGGCATAAATGTAACAAGTGTCTTTGAGGTCTGACAAGTTAGGTCCAAAACCTAGTACTGAATCGGGCAATGCGTAGTAACATTTCCATAAAACTACTTTTTCTCCACGTACGTGAATTCCCGTAGTGTCATCAGGTTGGAGTATTTCTATAGTATCCTTAGAATCTTTATCCCAGTATATTTCATCATCAAGAGTGTCGGATTCTGTTAGTTCAATCAGCAAAGTATCATTTGTGCAATTTCTGATACCATAACCTGATTTTGTGTCAAAAATACAAGAATTAAGTATAAAGCATGTTGTGAATAGAAGAAACAATATTCTACTTGCTCTTTTTATGTTCTTTATGTTCATAATGTATGTATATTTAGGTAATAATTGATTGACGGTATTAGAATGATTACATACCAAATTTTTCTTTCATAAGTACCTTATTTATATTTTTTGACGGGTAGTATCTGTACCGGTTCGAATACTTAAAGTATTCAAATCCATACCATTTTGTTCCGAAGTGTTGCTTTGATAGATAGTTCGCCCATGTTTCTGTCCAAAAAGTATCATGCGTTGATGGCTCCAACGTACAATTAATCAAACTTTCTTTCGCAATAACAGTATAATATTTTCTTTCGCCTACTATTCTGTACTGAAGAACATGACCAAATTCGTGCTGCATCATTGCGCGTCCATTCTTAGTGCAACTCGTAAACACCCCTCTACCTACACATATTCCTCGGTCTGGAAGCGTGAAACCTGAGTAATTCCCTTTCGAATATGTTCCTAACAACTCGCTTTCATAAACATTCTGACCTTCGAAATTCCCTACATATTTCCCTACTATATTATCTGTCTTATTCTTTAATTTATTTACCAACCCCTCTGGGTCCCAATCGATGCATGAATAAGCACCCTCTAAATCTAAATGGGTATTTCCTGTCCAAAAGTTGGTGCCTTTATCTAAGGCATCAAAATCCGTATATTTAAACGGGTTGTTCAGACAATAGCTGTACCGATTGAAGTTCTGACTGTTATCAGGCATCTGCACATAATTGTCCGGGCTCAGGAAACTGCCCAGTACAGGGTCATATATTCTGCCGTTCATATTGATGAGGTTGAACTCATTCAGCATCTCATGACCGCAGTAGCCACGGTGAAGACCTATCGTGTTAAGTTTTACAGTCTTTCTTCCCCATGCGCTATATGACGCATCGAAGAACTTGCTGCCGTTTTCGTCCACAACTAACAATATACTGCCCAAATTATCAGTAAAGGCTACGTATGATTTAAAACTGCCTCCTTTCTTCATTACAATGGAATTTCAATCAAGATAATAGTATAATCTCGGGTAACGTAATCATCATTGCAGTCTTTAAGAATGTGCAATTGTACCCCCAATAAATATTCCGGAAAAAAAAGTCACTACTGATCCTATGCAGAATGCAATAGTTATCCATTTCCATTTTTTGTGCCATTGTTCGTCTTCTTTTTCAAATTGCTTGAAGAATTTTAAATAACGGTTCTTTGTAAAGACTGCTTTGTATGCAGGGATATAGCATAACCCAGTAGGGATTGCTATCAATAGAATTCCCAGAGCATTACTTAAATCTCCGAACCTTTTCTCTACTAAACCTAGAAGAATAAACGAAAACAAAGCAAGATACCCAGAATAAAAGAAACCGTACCAATGATGAGCCAAGCCTATAGATTGTCCCCAATTCTTACCATACATATATTCTTGTGATTCGTTATCTTTGCTACATATATCCTTTCTTCTTATGTAAAACTTTTCAAAGCCAAAAAGTCTGGAAACATAATGGAATACCTGCCATACTCTTTTTTCAATTTTTCTATTGGACCATACTTCTTCTTTGTATAGGCAGTAATGCACTGCATTCAGAAAGTATTCAAATTTATTACTAATCATTCTATTTGTTTTTACTTATTTTTCGTATATAGCATCAATAATATTAGTACCTAGCCAACTACCACCAAATGATCCTGCGATTCCGCCTATAGTTCCACCAATTATTGAACCGGGAATAGCTCCTATGGAAAAACCAATAGTACCACCAATTTTCAAACCAGCTGTTGCGCCAGCCCAACCGCCGGCAATATCAGCTGTTGCTCTAATTGTGTTGTATCCATCAGTATAACCATTTTGATAATTTCTCATATCTGTTTCGATGCCATTTAAAATTTAGAGTAATGAGACCCCCCAAAGAGCTACTATACCTAATAGCATCACAATTACAGAACCTATACAGAATGCAATAGTTATTCTTTTCCATTTTTTGTGCCATTGTTCGTCTTCTTTTTCGAATTGCTTGAAGTATTTCAGATATCTGTCTTTTGTAAAGACGGCTTTGTATGCAGGAATATAGCATAACCCAATAGGGATTGCCGCTAGTATAATGACCAGGACTTCACTTAAACTACCTAATTTTTTAGTTGCTATGCCAAGAAGAACAAACGAGAAAAATGTCGGATATCCAGAATAAAAATAGCCGAACCAATGATGAGCCAAACCTATGGATTGTCCCCACTTCTTACCATACATATATTCTTGTGATTCACTATCTTTGCTACATACATCCTTTCTCTTTCTGTAAAACTTTTCAAAGCCAAAAAGTTTGGAAACATAATGGAATACCTGCCATACTCTTTTTTCAATTTTTCTATTGGACCATACTTCTTCTTTGTATAGGCAGTAATGCACTGCATTCAGAAAGTATTCAAATTTATTACTAATCATTCTATTTGTTTTTACTTATTTTTCGTATATAGCATCAATAATATTAGTACCTAGCCAACTACCACCAAATGATCCTGCGATTCCGCCTATAGTTCCACCAATTATTGAACCGGGAATAGCTCCTATGGAAAAACCGATAGTACCACCAATTTTCAAACCAGCTGTTGCACATGCCCAACCACCAATGACATCCGCTGTTGCTTTGACTGTATTATAACCAATTTGTAATCCATCCTGTTCATAACCCATATAAATTTCATTTACATTTAACAATATTCCTACAGAACCTGTTCCTTTATTAATAACAGTCCCTATTTTGGTAAGCTTAATGGTTTTTACATATTGATTTCCATAGAATTCACGTTCTCCTCTAGCATGGAAATAGAACTTATAATTGCTTCCTAAAGTAGAATTACCTCCATTTTGCTTTAATGATACTCCAGCACAGTCAATGACTGTGTTTATTGTCATTGCTGTTGTCAAGATGCTGTTTGTTCTTGATGCTCTACATTCTACTTCTGGGATATCTCCACATAAATTTCCATTCTGATCTTCATAGTACTTAATCTCTTTATCGTCATTATGTAGAGCATGGTTGAACAATCCTATTTTCATCCCCTGTATTGCTCCTTGGAGGAAATTTTCTCCCATAGCCCATGCTGCAACGCCTCCCATAGCTGTTGTTGAAGCCAACATAAGTTCTGTATTTATATTTGCACTCTGAGCATACGAGCCAATTCCGGATGCAGATGCTCCCGACATAAAACCACTGCTGAAGTTTCCTCCATCTAATGCATTAAACACACCGCTTGATATTCCGTGTGCACCGGCACGCAGAAGCTCGTGCCCAAAGTTACCGGGGCCGCCAAATGCTGAACCGATGCCATAACTCGCGGCAGAGGAAAGAAGACTGAGCGCACCTGCCTTCCATACGTTCTCTCCGTTGAATGAGGCTTGCATCATGCTACTTGCCATGTTGAAGAGTGCAAAAGCAACAAAGGCATCATCCAATCCAAAGAGGTTTCCGCTGGGATCCGTATATTTCAACGGGTTGTTCAGACAATAGCTGTAGCGATTGAAGTTCTGACTGTTATCAGGCATCTGCACATAATTGTCCGGGCTCAGGAAACTGCCCAGTACAGGGTCATATATTCTGCCGTTCATATTGATGAGACAGAACTCATTCAGCATCTCATGACCGCAGTAGCCACGGTGCAGCCCTATTGTGTTAAGTTTTACCGTCTGTCTTCCCCATGCGTTATATGACGCATCGAAGAACTTGCTGCCGTTTTCGTCTACTACCGATAAAACGCTGCCCAAATTATCAGTAAAGGCTACGTATGATTTAAAACTGCCTCCTTTCTTTATTACAATGGAATTGCCATCGAGATAATAGAAATCCCGGGTAACGCCATTCTCTGTTATCTGTTCATAGTCACCCGCATAAACGGCAGACCTTGTCAGTTTCCCGTTAACAGAAAGCTCCGAACTCCAACGCTCACCGTCAGGACCATATACAATATCCATCTTGCAATTTGAATCTTCGTCTTCTATGGTCTCAGCCTTGCCAAAGGCATTGTACCTGACTGTCTGCGGTGAACCGGATATTTTGCCGTCCGCATTTTCTACAGAGACAACAGCATGTGGTTTGCCGGTCTCACTGTAGCTATAATTACCAACGCCCGTTTTATATAAAATATTGCCATTGGTGCCATAAGAAATTTTCATGGTTTCAGTCTGACCGCTTTTCACAGATATGAGACGGTCCAGATTGTCATAACTGAAAGTCTCAGTATCAGAGCTGTTCCGTTTGCGTGAAAGTAGATTACCAGTAGCACCCTCATAATTTTCGTCAAATGATTCAATTGTCGTTGCTCCATGCAATAACTTTATACCGTTCTCATATCCACGGGCATCAAGTATATGTACTGTTCTTATTATATTTTTAAACGCAGTCATACTTACAAGTCCATTGTCTGAGCCTACACTGTATATGACATCATCACCTGCAGTAGCCTTAGTTCTGAAACCGTAGTTGTCATACAGATATGTTACGTCTAATCCTTCCGGATAAGAAGTTTTTGAAAGTTGATTCTTATCATTGTAACTGTATGAAAAATTATATGTACCCTTTCCTGACACGTTTCTTTTTTCAGTTATCACACGTCCATATTTGTCATGAGTGTATTCAATGGAATTGTTGCCCATGGACATCTTGGCCAGTCTTAGTTTTTCATTGCCAATTGTGCCATAAGTATTTGTGACAGTATTATTGCCTGTTTTGGTTGAAGCTATGCGCCCCAGTTCATCATACGTGTTTACAGTTTCAATACCTCTTCCGTCTGTCTCTTTTAGCAGTTTCCCGTCTGCGGCGTATTCATAAGTAGAAGTTCCGGCATCCGGATCAGTAAGAGAAATCTGATTTCCCACTTCGTCATATTTTGCCGTTACTTCAGATCCATTGGTTGTTATCCTGCCTGGCTTGCCGACAGCAGCATAAGTGTAGCTGACTTTTGAAAGGGGATCAACAGAAGTGACAATGTTTCCCCATGCGTCATAAGTTTTAGTGTAGCTGCGCCCTGCCACAACAGATGTTACAGAACGGTTACCATAACTGTAAGATGTGGATTTCCCTGAACTTGATACATCTGTAAGTACTCTGCCTCTTCCATCGTATGTGAGATTTTCTGTGACTGTAAGATTCCCATTTTTGTTTTCCACTCTGGAAACCTGCCCTTTCGTGTTGTAACCGGTAGCTTTTGTTATGGATAGTCCGTTTATGCCAACAGATTCAGACAGTGTTTCATGCCCACAGTTGTCGTACCATGTCTTTACCCACGGTGCATTGTCTGTAGACTTCCTGACATAATATTTCTTTGTGTTGTCAGTTCCCCATCCTATGTCATAGGTTGTCTGTGTTCCGTCTGCGTCCACTGTGCTTTTTAATGTTCCCCAGTTGTCATAGCTGTTTTTTGTGGTCAGAATAGCAGAAGGATTGGTAACGTCATTCTCGGTGAGTACATTTCCCCATAGATCATAACTGAAAGTGTTTATGGCAGAAGAAGGTGTTTCATAGGTTTTGACCACAAAGCGTCCGCTGGTATCGTAAATATTGTATTTAGCTATAGGCTTGATACCGTAGCCGCCGGTCTGAGAAGATATTACATTGCCATAAGTATCATAAGAGGCGACGGTCTTTTTCTTCAGAGGCTGTCCATCGTTTTCTGTTGTCGCTGTGGTATTTCCCTTGTCGTCATAAGTATAAGACGTTGTTGTGGAGAAAATTCCGGCATCATCTTTGTGTTTCTGACTTCTTACAACAGTAGTCGGCATCCATCTGCCGGCTTTCTGCACGTAACCGCTGTAATCCACTTGTTTGTACATGTTGTTGCCGTCATTCTTTACAATTTCCTGGACTGGGACACCTTTTGATATATCATAGGCTGTGCATGTTTCTGCAGTATTGCCGTCAAGGTCGGTAGTCTCTTTTTTTGAAGTATATGCAAAGTAGTTATTGGTGCCGGCAATATCGGATATGGATGTCGTAGAAATTATTTTGGAAGAGCTGTTGTCTACTAAAGTTGCATAGGTTGTTTGCAGAGGAATCCATTTGCCGGAATCCCACTTATCTATAGTTGTTGTCGTTTTTGAGCCAATGGTTGTATTATCAATTGACATGTTGGTAAAACCAAGCATACCTTTCCCTGCCACGTGTAGTTTAAGACCTCCATAAGTGTACTTAATATATTGTGAACCGGCTGCGCCTCCATCATCAGATATGCTTGAAACCAATGGCATTGGGAGAGTATAGTTGTTAACAGGGTAACTGCTGCCAGCCCCTTGGTTGTATACAGAAGGATTTGTACCGCTTTTGTAATAGATGTAAGTGGTGTGATTTAATCCGTCTGTAATGGAAGATACCTTGCCACTGCCAGGCTCTTTGCTTATGTGGTATGTATATAATGCATCTTCAATGTTATTATTTGGCGTAAGCAGGTTTTTACCGAAATTAGCCACCTGCACATCACCATTACCATAGAAGTCTCCCATAAAAATATTGTTTGGTTCTGCATCTTTCTCCTGATTCGTAATGATGTCTTTTGCCGATACAAAAGCTGTTCCTGTAGATTTCGCCCAAACAGTTTCTGTGTTTTTATAATAATATCTAGAGCGGAATCCACCATGAAACACGTAATTGGCTTTGGTGACAACAAAGTCACATTTGCCGTCATGGTCGAAATCGTATGCCAATATATTAAAGCGATTATCATCTTTGTTGGTATTTTGATTTGTAATGCTCAGATGGGCAGCCTTGTCATTGATGGAGAACGTGCCGTCTCCATTGTTTATAGCCAATCCATAGTCCCATTCTCCATTGTGATAAACGAAATCGATACGACCATCACCATTAAAATCTCCTTGTATGATACGAAATTTGTCTCCAATATTTGTACCGGTTTTTGAATTTGTATCAGAGTACTTGTTTGAGTCTTCAATTCCTCCATTATTGAAAAATATTTTGTAACCTCCATCGTAAAGAGCAAGAATATCAGTTAACCCGTCACTATTGTAATCTCCGACAAATATTTTTTTAGGGTCTTTGTTGAGTTTTAATTTCAATTGAGTAGTTTTAAGACTTGTCAAGTCCTTATAGCGGAGAATTGCACCGTTATAATAGCCATCCTTGGCTCTGTCTTCAAGATAAAAAATGTCATCTCTGCCATCGCCATTAGAATCAAAGACCGTAAGCAGGGGGGTATGGTCACAATTAACCATTCTACCACCTATTTCCTTAATGCTCCCACCATTTATTATGGCTTTTCCGAAAATCATAGTATAGCGTTCTGCATATTTGTCTTTATAACCACAATAATATGGAATTATAAGATCATTGTAGCCGTCACCATCAAAGTCCATTGCCTGAATACCACCTATCACATTTTTTAAGTCATCCATGGAAAATGATGGTGGCAAGTCAAATTGTTTGGGTGTTCCATAAGATACATTGCCATAGATGTCTTTCTTGCTTAGGCTGACGAAGAGAAATGTTTTACCAGTTTTATGGGTGCTGTTGCCAGAATGAATTACGTAGTTACCTGGAGAAAGACGAATAATATCACTGATTCCGTCATTGTTTATATCAACAGCAATGAATGTCTTGGAGTCTTCTTCTATCATACTGTTGGATGACTTGACGGGTATATTAAGTTTCTTATAGTTAAAGTTGGATGATGGCAAATAATTCCAGAGGATATTAATAGGATTTAATGATTCTCCGTTACCATTTTCTAATTCAACTTTAACTAAACGATTATATTTGCAATCTGTTCCATCTGAAGTGTTATTGTAAGAAAAATTATATTTGCGGAAGATGTGTCCATTGCAGGAACTTGTTACGTGTGCAAGACAAACATCCATTTTACCTTGCCGGTCACCTATGGCAAAGGGGATTGCAGAAGTTCCGGTAATGGTATTGTAGTTGAAACTTATCGTATTTATGATACCGCGGCTTCTGGTACTATTAAGCCCGTATTCAATATTAATAGGGCGGATATTATAATTAGTGGTAGTATAGTGGTAATTTGCATAATTGTTATGCTCATCGCAAACCTTATTGATATACCATGCTGCTACGTGGCTGATATTGTTGCGACTTGTAAAGGAAAGACGGGAATCGGCAGTATTACCCAGTTCATATACTTTGCCATCAGGCGCAGACACACTAAACCAACATGTACTTCCTGAAGCTGTGCCGTGAAGGGTGATTCTGGTAAAGGGATCACCTTCCGGAGAATATTCGGACGCAGTGTAGCCATAAGAGCCTGAACGTAAGATTAATCGTTGTCCGTTAAGGAAGAATGCAGTGTTGCCGGAATAATTATTCCCCGAAGTAAAACCATCATGAAAAAGGTCTTTGCATCCGCGTGTAATACAGGACAGTCCGGAAATGTTGAAGCCGTATCCTGCCAGACCGTTACCAGACTGACTGCTATAGTTAATACTGATGCCCGGTGTCAGTTTTCCTCCATCAGGAACATCAATGCCTACATTATAAGTTGCTGCTCCCGTATTACTTACACAGAATGTACCTTTGGGAGTTCCAACAGCATGATTGGTTGACTGTGCGCTTATATGCTCTGAATAAATGAGAAAAGCAAGCATTAAAGACAGTGCTGTCAAAAAGCGTTTAAATATAAACCGTGAGTTCATTTCTTTATAATTTTCCATGTGGTTGTTTCTTTATTTATCGTAATACTCAGCAGATAAATTCCATTTGGCTGGTTACTGATATCGATAGCCGTATTGTCTGAAGCGATATTTTGAACTAAAATTCTTGCACCCAGTATTGAATAGATTTCCAGTTTGCAACTACTTTTTGTCATATCGGCATTGATGCTTATATTAAGTCTTCCCTCCGTAGGATTTGGATATATTTTTATAGAGTGGCTGTTTACCATATCTGAATAATAGGAAGAATCCGACATGGCATTCTTAGACCGTGACTTTTGTACAGTCATTACGATTTCACGTTTAACTCTATTCCCAGCTTCATCATAGCTGTAGGCAATCTTGTTTTGTGCCATGACACTTGTA